>NZ_JBFTPD010000001.1:0-566887 GCF_056398305.1 Rhizobium sp. 01T444 | reverse complement strand
GCCGGTATGAGGACAAGTATCAGGCTGCGCGAGACGCTTTCTGGTTCGCGGCAGTCGTTGCAAGCTTCGTCAGAAGCTGGTCGGTCTTGCCTTCTTCCTGCAGCGTCTGATCGAGAAGCGTGACGGCTTCCTTGAAGCCCAGCGTCTGCGCCCAGGTCTTCAGTGTCCCGTAGCGAGCGATTTCATAATGCTCGACGGCCTGAGCCGAGGAGATCAGGCCTGCATCAATCGCGGCAGTACCTTTGAAATCCTCGATGATTTCCTCGCCTTCGGCAATGATGCCCTGGATCGCCTCACAGGTCTTGCCCTGGGCGCGCTTGCCGATGATTTCGAAGACCTGCTGCAGCCGCTCGACATGACCTTCGGTTTCTTCGCGATGCTTCTCGAAACCCGCCTTCAGTTCCTGGGACTGGGCAGCGCGCGCCATCTTCGGCAGGGCGCGCAATATCTGCCGTTCGGCGAAATAGATGTCCTTGAGCGTATCGTAAAACAGATCTTCCAGTGTCTTTTCCTTGGCCATTGTTCCGTTCCTTCGTTGGGGGATTCGCGCCCTTTCGGCGACACTCTTAGAAGCGAATACCGCGCTAATTGTTCCCGGCGCATTTCGGGTGGAACGGCTCCATTTTCCGGGCAATGATGTCTGGAGCAATCGGGGAGGACAGTGCATGAAGAAACCGGGATCGATGAAGGGACTGGAGGATCTCGGTCGGGTGCGCCTGTCTCGGAACTTCTTCTTCCGCGATTTCCTCCATTCAGAGATCGCCGATTTCTATCGCATCCCGAACATCCCCGACGATCCCGATCTTGCCGTCGAAACGGGCCGGCGTCTCTGCGAGGAATTGCTGGAGCCGTTGGAAGCGACGTTCGGGCGCCTTCATATCCGCTCCGGCTACCGCTCGCCTGCGGTCAATCGCTTCGGCAATGAGAACAACCTGAACTGCTCGACCAATGCCGCCACCGCCGCCCATCATATCTGGGACATGCGCGACTTCGACGGCTGCATGGGAGCGGCCGCTTGCATCGCCGTTCCCTGGGTGGTCGATCGTTATAGTGACGAAAGCGATTGGCAGAGGCTCGCCTGGTGGATCCATGACCACCTACCCTATGCCTCGCTCTGCTTCTTCCCGAAACTATGGGCCTTCAACATCCAGTGGCATGAGCGGCCGAAGCGGGTGATCCAGAGCTATGTGCGCCCGCGCGGCATCCTGACCAAGCCGGGCATGGCCAATTGGGAAGGTGATCATTCCGAATGGTATGAGGGCTTTCCGCAACTCAAAAATTGATGCGGTAGCGGATGTGGCCGTCACTCTTGACGTATGTATCGTAGAGCGCGCGGGCCGTCTTGTTCTGCTCGCTCGTATGCCAGTAGAGCCGCGACCATCCGTTCTTCTTGCAGAGGGCCACGAGGTCGTCCATCAGCGCCCGGCCGACACCCTTGCCGCGCACATTTTCTGATACGAACAGGTCTTCGAGATAGCAGTCCCTACCGCGGATCCATGTGCCTTCATGTGTCAGGCAGAGTGTAAAGCCCACGACTTCGCCGTCGAGTTCCGCCACCCGCATGAAGATTGCCGACGCCGGATCGAAGACCCGGCGCCAGGTGGAATCGGTAATATCCGCATCGACGGTGACCTCGTAGAAAGCGAGATAGTCCGCCCAGAGAGCACGCCAGCGCGTCTCGTCTTCGGGTCTCGCATCGCGGATTGTCACGGTCACGTCATCACCTCGTTTTAGGCACCGGCCTCGTCGAGCAGCGCCATTGCCTCGTCGGAGAGCTTGAGCGTGGCCGATTTCACCAGGCTTTCAAGCTGGGAAAGGCTCGTAGCACTGGCGATCGGCGCCGTCACGCCCTTCTTGCGCAGGAGCCAGGCGAGCGAGATTTCCGCCGGCATGGCGCCCGTCTCGGCCGAGACCGTGTCGAGTGCTGCGAGAATGCGCATGCCCTTGTCATTGAGATACTGGGAAACACGGCCTTCGCGGGCCCGGCCCTCCGTATCCGCCTTGCTGCGGTACTTGCCCGACAGGAAGCCGGCTGCGAGGCTGAAATAGGTGATAACGCCGATATCCTCCTTCACGCAGAGATCGGCAAGCGGGCCTTCAAAGCTCGAACGCTCATAGAGGTTATATTCCGGCTGCAGCGCCTGATAGCGCGGCAGGCCTGCCTTGTCGGCGGCATCGAAGGAGGCCTGCAGCAGGCTCGCATCATAGTTCGAGCAGCCCACGGAGCGGATCTTGCCCTGTTCGAGCAGCTTGGCATAGGCGCCAAGCGATTCCTCATGCGGCGTATCGGCATCGGGCCAGTGCGACAGATAGAGGTCGATATAGTCGGTCTGCAGCCGGCGCAGCGAGTCCTCAACTGCCTTCAGAATATAGTTGGCCTTCAGCGTCTTGCCCTGACCCATGTCGGAGCCGACCTTGGTGATGATCACGGCCCTGTCGCGGGAGACCTTTCCCTTCTTCAGCCACTTGCCGATGATCTCTTCAGAGTCGCCGCCCTTATTGCCCGGCACCCAGGCGGAATAGACGTCGGCGGTGTCGATCGTGTTGAGACCCGCATCGAAGAAGCCGTCCAGAATATCGAAGGACGTTTTCTCGTCGGCCGTCCAGCCGAAGACATTGCCGCCGAAGACGATCGGCGAGATCGAAAGACCTGTTTTTCCAAGTCGGCGCATTTCCATGGCGCTCTCCCAAAATGCTGAAGTGATTGAAATCTGAAACGGTAGAACGCCGTCCATCGGTAACCTAGCGCGGAGTGTCCTGGAAGGAAACCAAACTTCCGTGATCGGCCGTCGCGCCATTGCGCCGCAAGAGAGGGCTGAATAAGGTGCGCCCGATGGATTTCAGGAGGACCTTTCATGTTGCGTTTCGGTATACTTTCAACGGCCAAGATCGGCCGGGACAATGTCGTTCCCGCCATTCAGGACGCGGAAAACTGCGTTATTTCCGCCATTGCCAGCCGTGATTTTGCGCGCGCCCGTGACATGGCGGACCGCTTCTCCGTGCCGCATGCCTTCGGCTCCTACGAGGAAATGCTGGCGTCCGACGTGATCGATGCCGTCTATATTCCGCTGCCGACCTCCCAGCATATCGAATGGTCGATCAAGGCTGCGGATGCCGGCAAGCATGTACTCTGCGAAAAGCCGATTGCGCTCAAGGCCTCCGAGATCGACGATCTCATCGCCGCCCGCAACCGCAACAAGGTCATTATCAGCGAAGCCTTCATGGTCACCTATTCGCCGGTCTGGCGGAAGGTCCGTTCCTTGTTGCAAGATGGTGCGATCGGCGAACTTCGGCATGTGCAGGGCGCCTTCACCTATTACAACCGCGACCCCGGCAACATGCGCAACATCCCGGCGCTTGGTGGCGGCGGCCTGCCTGACATCGGCGTCTATCCCGTCATCAGCACCCGCTTCTCCACCGGCAAAGAGCCGTCCTGGGTCCAGGCGATCACCGAGCGCGATGCCGAGTTCGGCACCGATATCTATTCCAGCGTGAAGGCCGATTTCGGCGATTTCGAGCTGAGCTTCTATATTTCCACCCAGATGGCCGGCCGCCAGATCATGGTCTTCCACGGCACCGACGGCTATATCGAGGTCAAGTCGCCCTTCAACGCCAATCGCTGGGGCCCTGAGGAGATCGAAGTGACCAATCGTGGTCATAACGAATCCCAGATCATCCGCTTCCAGGACAGCCGCCAGTACAGGTGCCAGGCGGAAGCTTTTGCCCGCGCTGCTGCAGGCGAAAAGGAAGAGATCGTTACGCTGGAAGATTCCAAGCTCAACCAGAAGGTCATCGACGCCATCTACCGCGCCAGCGAGCAGGATGGTTGGGAAGCCGTTTAATTTTTCTCGGCTTTGCCGCGGAAGACGAAGCGGGAATAGCCGAAGAAGCTGAAGAACATCGACGCTGCGGTCGCGAGCACCATCGCGACAAGCGGCTGCAGCGCCGGTAGCGATAGAAGCAGCGCCGAGTAGAGCCCATAATTGACGAGGGCGGCCGTCACGCCGACCGACCCGTAGCGGAAGCCTTCTGCGGCCAGCGACCGGCCTGATCGGTCGAACGTGAAAGTCCGGTTGAAGGCCCATGTCGTCGCCATCGCGAGCGCAATGGCAAACAGCCGGGCGATGAAGGGACCGAGTGGCGTCACGTGCAGAAGCAGCGCAAGCACGCCCGCATCGACGATAAAACCCAGCCCACCGGCGATCGCGAAACGAACGAGCTTCTTCATGCGGCATCCGCTTTCTTGCCATCAAGCGTTATGGCTGAGGTTTTATCCTTTACCGAAACCGGTGCCGCAAGGCTCATATAATGGATGCGCAACTGCTCAGCCCGCGATCGCGCAACGGAATCGAGGATTACACCGGCAGTAAACAGCATGATGGAGATCATCGCCAGTGCCGTCGAAAGCACCCAGGTCGGCATGCGGCTGACGAGGCCGGTTGCAAAATATTCTGCCAGCACCGGCCCCATGAAGCCGAGACTTGCCAGCATGAAGAGGGCGCTGATCGTGCCGAAGAAAGCGAAGGGCCGCGTTTCCTTCATCAGCATGGCAAACATCCAGAGGATCTTGCCGCCGTCGCGGAAGGTCGACAGCTTCGAATGCGAGCCTTCCGGGCGCCTGCCGTAATGCAGTTCCAGTTCACTGACAGGCAATTTCAGCCGCGACGCATGCACCGACATTTCCGTCTCGATCTCGAAGCCGCCGGAAACCGCGGGGAAACTCTTGACGAAACGGCGTGAGAAGGCTCGATAGCCGGAGAAGATGTCGGTGAAGTCAGGCCCGAAGATCGCGCGATAGAGGATGTTGAACAGCCGGTTCCCGAGGGCATGTCCCTGCCGGCCCGCATCGTCATGCACGCCGCGCCGCGTGCCGACCACCATATCGGCCCGTTCCGTCAGCAGCGTCCGCACCAGCTCTTCGGCATCCTCGGGCGCATAGGTCCCGTCGCCGTCGGCGATGATGTAGATGTCGGCATCGATATCGGCGAACATGCGCCGCACCACATGACCCTTGCCCTGGCGCCGCTCGCGCACGACATGCGCGCCGGCGAGCATGGCATGCAACGCCGTGCCATCGGTGGAATTGTTGTCGTAGACATGGATATGCGCATCGGGCAGTGCCGCCCGGAAACCCCTGACGACAGCCCCGATCGTCGCCGCTTCGTTGTAGCAGGGAAGCAGAACGGCAATATCAGGACTTTCGCTGAGCGATCGCGCCATGGGGTTACACTCGTTACAAAGAAACCGCGGCGAATTTACGCCATGCAGCGTTAACAAGCCCCTATAAGAAACGAAAGCTGTCACGTCCCGTGGTTTACACTTTCTTGACAAGCCAAGGCTAAGGTTTGCCCATCACGCAACGACCTGGCTATCATGATGAACGCAGTGCAGCCGATCGCCAAGGCGCAATCCGCATCAGCCAGGACTGGATTCGTCGGCAGTATCCGGCAGATGCTGACGCGTCTCCTGCCATCCGCTCTCATCTACACCGTTATCCTGATCGGCATTATCACCGTCATGAAATATGCCGGAGGTCCGGTCGATTATGTCGGCCCCGATAATGACGACGGCATGCGCTTGGTGGAGGTCAGGGATTTCCTGAACGGGCAGGGCTGGTTCGATCTGATGCAGTATCGGCTCGGTCTGGGGGAAGGCACGCTCATGCACTGGTCGCGGCTGATCGACCTGCCGATCGCTGCGCTCATTCGCTTCTTCGGCCTCCTCCTCGGCCATGATGCTGCGGAAGCTGCTGCACTCGTAGTCTGGCCCCTGTCGCTCGTTTTTCCTGCCATGCTTGCCATGGGCCTTGCCGGCCGTCGTGTCGGCGGCCTTGCCGGCATGCACCTGTCTTTCTGCTTTGCCGGCATGGCGATCTATACTGGCAATCGTTTTGCGCCCGGCGCCATCGATCATCACAACGCCCAGCTCGCGCTCGTCGCGACCATGGTGGCGATGCTCTTCGATGAAAAACAGCGCGCCTGGAACTACGCCGTCGCTGGCGTGTCAGCCGCATTGGCGATTGCGATCGGTGCGGAAACCACGCCCTTCGTTGCCATCTATTGCTTGGTCGTGGCATTTCTCTGGGTCTGGGAAGGCGAGCCGTTCGCCGCCGCCACCAGGGCTTTCGGCCTTAGCCTCGCTGTTGCGATCAGCATCCTCTTCTTTGCAACGGTGCCGCCACAGCACTATTCGGCGGTGACTTGCGACAATCTCTCGCTCGGCTTCTACAGCCTGGCGACGATCGGTGGCGGCCTGCTGCTCGCCTCCGCCGTCTTTGCCAGCCGTCTCGGCCGCGGCTTGCGTTTCGCCATGCTTGCGGCGGTCGGCGCCGCCGTTTTCGATTCGGCTATGGTCATTGCGCCTGAATGCCTGCGCAATCCGCTTGCCGATCTCGATCCTATGCTGGTCGAGCTCTGGCTGCGCAATGTCTCGGAAGCGCAATCCATTCTCGCGCTCAGCCGGACAGATCCCTTTTCCATCGGCGCATTCTATGCGCCTGGCCTGCTCGCGATCGCCGTCTGCATTTTCCGCTCCGTGCAGGGCGATCGCGTGCAGGTCCATCTCGTCCTTCTGGCGCTCTTGAGCGTCAGCTGGGCCGTCGCACTGGTACAGGTCCGTGGAGCCGTCTTCTCAAACCTCCTGTCCATCCTGCCGCTTGCCTTGCTGATTATTGACGTGCGCCGCATGTCGAACGGCGACAGCGAAAATGCCGCAGCTGCCCTCGTCTATATCGTGACGGTTCTGGCAAGCGTGCCGGCGGTATGGGCCGTCGGCGGCGCACTCGTCGAGATGCAAGTCAACAAGACAAAGAATGCCGACGAGGCAGAGAGGCCTTCATGTTCCTCCCGGCAGGCGCTCGCGCCGCTCGGCGGCCTGCCTGCCGGTCTCGTCTCGGCGCCGTCGGAGATGGGTGTGCCAATCCTGCGCTACACCGCCAACCGTGTTTTGTCGGCGCCCTATCATCGCAACCAGGGCGGCATGCTGACCGAGATGCATATCGGTCTGGCCGAGCCGCAGGAAGCAGAGGCATTTCTGAAGGGAGCGGGCGTCACTGTGCTTGCCTTCTGCCCGGATGATCTGCAGACAAGTGAAATCGCCAGATTGAAGCCCGACGGGCTCTATGCGCAGCTGGGGAAGGGCAATATTCCTGCGTATCTTGACCCGCTGCCGAAAGCTGCGGGCAGCGGCGTCCAGTTCTTCCGTTACCGGCCGGCGTCGGACTGACGTCCTATCTTTCAGGAGTGGACGAGCACAGCCCGCAGGCGATCGGTGGTAAAGAGGCCGCCGAGATAAAGCAGCAGGCCGGCATTGTAACCGATGATCGTGTAGAAAAGCGCCAGGAATGAAACCGCACCGCCCGAGACAATCGCGGCGATGGCAAAGGTTACAGCAATCAGCATGGCGACGATTGCAATGACGCCGGCTGAGCGCATAAGGCCAGCGGTGAGGCCCAGAGTGGTTGCTGTCAGGATGATCATGTCGTCACCTCTTCTTCAGGTCGTTTGCGAGGAGCCTAGGGGCCCTCCGCTAACAAAAGTTTATTGGCCACCCTTAATGAAAGCTGCAATTGCAGCCATGGTTACGGATGCGTTCACCTGACGGCATTTCCTCCGGCTTGCGCCGGGCATGCGTTTCGATATAAGTCAACTCTGTTACAGGCTGAAAAGTTCCGTTACTTTCTCATTTACGTAAACGGAACCCTCCCAACGGCAACGACGTAGAGCGAAGCAGCATCACGCTGACAATTCGATCGGCGCCTGATCGACTGGTTGTTCGGAAAGAGGGCGAGCCGATACCTATAATGGTTGAACATAGCGGCGATGAAAGAAGCGATCCCTCCCGCGCCTTCCATCGGCGGGGAATACTCACTGTCACCAGCATGCTCATTTTTCGGGTCGGTGTTCGCCACTCCCTACGAACGTGAATGATACTAAGATTTTTTTTGGAGTAGCGATATCCCTATTTCTTGGGTCTCCCACCGATTTTTGTATAAAAATTCGCCCTTCTCCTACCCCGACCTTTCCGTTTAGGGGCGATCAAAATAGAAAGGGGGGATGAGCAATGTCTTTGACGGCGATTCGCCTACTAACCTTGCGGAATATTCGGTCTCGGAGCTCTCCGGTTCCATCAAGCGGACCGTCGAGACGGCCTTCGATCAGGTGCGTGTACGCGGCGAGATTTCGGGTTACCGCGGCCCGCATTCCTCGGGCCACGCTTACTTCTCGCTGAAGGACGACCGCGCGCGTATCGATGCAGTCATCTGGAAAGGCACTTTTTCTCGCCTGAAGTTCCGCCCGGAAGAGGGCATGGAGGTGATCGCGACCGGCAAGGTCACGACCTTCCCCGGCTCATCCAAATACCAGATCGTCATCGAGACGCTGGAGCCTGCCGGCGCCGGCGCATTGATGGCGCTGATCGAGGAGCGCAAGCGTAGGTTGGGCGCCGAGGGCCTTTTCGATCCCTCACGCAAGAAGCGCCTGCCTTTCATGCCTAAGGTAATCGGCGTCGTGACCTCGCCGACGGGCGCCGTCATCCGCGATATCCTGCATCGTATCTCCGATCGTTTCCCCGTCCATGTCATCGTCTGGCCGGTCAAGGTTCAGGGCGAAGGCTCTGGCGAGGAGGTGGAAAACGCTATCAACGGCTTCAACGCCCTGGAGCCTGGCGGCGATGTTCCACGCCCAGATGTGCTGATCGTCGCCCGCGGCGGCGGCAGTCTCGAAGATCTCTGGAGCTTCAACGACGAAATCGTCGTGCGGGCTGCAGCCGATAGCCGGATTCCGTTGATCTCCGCTGTCGGCCACGAGACCGACTGGACGCTGATCGATTACGCCGCCGATGTCCGCGCCCCGACACCGACCGGTGCTGCCGAAATGGCCGTGCCCGTCAAGGCCGAGCTTGAGGCCCAGGGTGCAGGTCTCACTGCCCGCCTGCAGGGCTGCATGAGCCGACAGATGGATCAGCGACGCCAGTCCGTCCGTGCTCTGATGCGCGCCCTGCCGTCGCTCGATCAGCTTCTGGCGCTGCCCCGCCGCCGCTTCGATGAGGCGGCCGCTGGCCTTGGCCGCGGGTTGGAGCTCAACACCATCAACAAGCGCCGCGGTTTCGAACGCGTCGCCTCGCATCTGCGGCCGGATGTGCTGTCCAACCGCATCACAGAGCGTCGTCAGCTTCTGAACGAACGCATGGCCCGGGCCGAACGTACCGTCGAGCGCCTGCTCGACCGCTCGAAGTCCCGCATCGAACGCGCAGAGGCTATCTTCGCCTCGCTTCCGGCTCGGCTGAAGACACAGACCGACCGCGGTCGTGAGCGCCTCGGCAATCTGTCGCGTCATGCCGATACGGCAATCCGTCATCAGCTGACGCGTGCCCGCGCCGAGCTTTCCGCGCAGGACCGCATTCTTCAGTCTCTCTCCTACAAGAACGTGCTGAAGCGCGGCTATGCCGTCATCCGTGATGAGGAAAACAGGCCGGTCTCGCAGGCATCAGCACTCTCTGCCGGCATGGGCATCGCCATTGAGTTCGCCGACGGCCGCGTCGGCGCCATGACGACGGAAGGCGGCGCTGCGCCATCAGGAGCCAGGAAGCGCACAGTCAGGGCCGGCGAGCCACCGAAGCAGGGAAGCCTGTTCTAGCAATGCACATTCTGCTGGTTCTCGCCCATCCGCTGTCGGAAAGCTTTGCCGCTTCTGTGGCGCGGACAGCCCGCGAGGCACTCGAAGCCTCCGGCCATACTGTCGATCTTCTGGATCTCTATGAAGAGGATTTTGACCCGCGGCTGTCCAAGGCAGAGCGGGGCGGCTATTTCGATGTGCCTTACGATACGTCCGCCGTCGCCGGTATCGTTGCACGGCTGAAAGCGGCTGACGGTCTCATTCTGGTTTTTCCGCAGTGGTGGTTCAACTTCCCGGCCATATTGAAGGGTTTCATCGATCGCGTCTTTGCGCCGGGCGTCGCCTTCACCCATGATGCTGCCGGCGGCCGTATCGTGCCGCGGCTCACCAATATCAAGCTGCTCTACGCGCTGACGACAACTGGTTCGCCCTGGTGGCTGGTGCATGTCTACATGGGCAATCCCGTCTGTCGCCTGCTGAAGCGCGGCATCGCCAATTTCTGCGCCAAGCGGTTGAAGTTCCGGATGCTGGGCCTGCACGACATGGACCGCGCGACGGATGCCAGGCGCAAGGCTTATCTGGAGCGCGTCCGCAAGGCGCTCGCCGCCGTCTGATTATTCGAAATCCGACAGGAATTTTTTGAGCAGCCGGTCGAGCTCGGCTTTGTCGTCGGCCGTCAGGTTGCGCGTCAGCCGTTGCTGGTTTGCGACATGCGCGCCGACCGCTTCTTCCACCGTTGCCAGACCCTTCTCGGTCAGCGCAATCAGCACGCTGCGCCGGTCTTCGGGGTTAAACAGGCGCTCCACGAAGCCGGCCTTTTCCAGCTGGTCGATCCGGTTCGTCATCGTGCCGGAACTCACCATCGTCATGCCGAGCAGCTCTCCGGGCGACAGCCGGTAGGGCGCGCCGGAGCGGCGAAGCGTGGCCAGCACATCGAAAGCGGAGGAGGAGAGGCCGTGCTTGAGCAGAACCGCTTCTACTTCGCGGCCGATATGCGTCGTCAGCCGCTTCAGCCGGCCGAAGATCCCCATGGGTTCGACATCCAGCTCCGGCCGCTCGCGCCGCCACTGAGCCAGGATCCTGTCGACGTGATCTGATTTCTCCTTATCCATGCTGCATCGATATCAGCAGGTATCTTGACGTCAAGATAAAACACGCTATTCTGAATTTATCTTGAAGTCGAGATTCTTGAAATGAAGACAAATACCCGATATGTCGCCGATGTGTTGATGACTGCGATTGCGCCCGCCATCTGGGGCAGTACCTATTTCGTCACCACATCCTTCCTGCCGCAGGACTACCCGCTGACGGTCGCGATGTTACGGGCGCTGCCGACAGGGCTGCTTCTGCTGCTGATTGTCCGGAAATTGCCGACAGGCATCTGGTGGAGCCGCGCCTTCATTCTCGGCGCACTGAACTTCTCGTTCTTCTGGGCGATGCTTTTCGTTTCGGCCTATCGCCTGCCGGGCGGCGTGGCCGCAACGGTCGGCGCCGTGCAGCCGCTGATCGTCATTGCGCTCTCGCGTCTCTTTCTCGGTAAGCCGATCCGCTTCATTGCCGTTATTGCCGGCCTGATCGGCATGGCGGGTGTGTCGCTTCTGGTGCTGACCCCGAAGGCGGCTCTCGATCCTGTTGGTGTTACCGCAGGTCTCGCCGGCGCGGTCTCTATGGCCTTCGGCACGGTGCTGACCCGCCATTGGCAGCCGCCCGTCTCCAGCCTCACCTTTACGTCCTGGCAATTGACCGCAGGCGGCATTCTGCTCGTGCCAGTGGCCATCTTCCTGGAACCGGCGCTTCCTGTGCCGACGACAGGCAATATCCTCGGCATTGCCTATCTTGGCCTCGTCGGTGCTGCCTTCACCTATCTGCTGTGGTTCCGCGGCCTCTCGCGCATAGAGCCATCGGCTGCGGCGTCGCTTGGCTTCCTGAGCCCCGTTGTCGCGACCCTGCTCGGTTGGCTGGCGCTCGGCCAGAGCCTGACACCAACCCAGCTTTCAGGCTTTGCCATGGTGCTGGTCAGCGTCTGGCTCAGCCAGCGCAGCCTGATGCCGAAGGCGGGCGTTGTTACGCCCACTCGCCCTGTCGCATTACCGGCACCCGCGAGCCATCAGGCTTGATACCGTCAATATCGACCTTGTCGGATCCGATCATCCAGTCGATGTGGATCAGGCTGGAATTGCCACCCTGCGCCTTGATCTGCTCCTGGCTCAGCGAAGCGCCGTCGAGGAAGCATTTCGAATAGCACTGGCCGAGTGCGATATGGCAGGAGGCATTCTCGTCGAGCAGCGTATTATAGAAGAGGATGCCGCTTGCCGAGATCGGCGAGGAATGCGGCACCAGCGCAACTTCACCCAGCCGGCGCGCGCCTTCATCCGTATCGAGTACCTTGTTCAACACTTCCTCGCCGCGCGAGGCCTTGGCCTCGATGATACGGCCGCCTTCGAAGCGGACCCGGATATTGTCGATCAGCGTGCCCTGATGTGAGAGTGGCTTGGTGCTGGACACATGGCCTTCCACGCGCAGCGCATGCGGCGTGGTGAAGACTTCCTCGGTCGGAATATTCGGATTGCAGGTAATGCCGTTCTTCGCCGTCGAGGCGCCGCCATGCCATTCATGGCCGTCTGCGAGACCGACGGTCAGATCCGTGCCTGGCCCGGTGAAATGCAGCGAGGCGAAACGCTCTCCGTTCAGCCAGGACGAGCGCTTGCGCAGGTTGGCATTGTGCTCGGACCAGGCGGCAATCGGATCAGGCACGTCGACGCGCGACGCCGCAAAGATCGCCTTGGCGAGTTTGGCAACGGCGATCGCCTCCGGATCGTCGGGGAAGACGACCTTCGCCCAGGAGGGGTTGGGGTAGGAGACGATGTTCCAGTTGATGTCGAAGTTGGAGATCTTCTCCAGCGCCGGCTTATAGGCCGTGGAATTGGCGCGATTGGCGCGGCCGACCTTGCTGGGATCCTGCTCAGAAAGCAACATCGGATTGTCGCCAGCAATGGCGAGGCGGGCGGCACCCTTTTCGTAGGCTTTCGCCATGCCGTCATAAAGCCAGCCGGAAGCCCGATCGAAGCTTTCGTCGCTGCCATACTGGTAGCGGGCAAGCGTCGTCTCCTCGTCGGAATAGAAGGTCGAAACCAAGCCAGCGCCTGAGAGATAGGCGTGTTTGGTGATCAATCGCACCAGCGGCAGCGCCACGACGGGTGCAGTAATGACGAGATCCTGCCCTTGCTGAAGCTGCAGGCCAACCTTGATGGCGACTTCCGCAAGTTTCTCGAGTTTGCCGGGATCGACGGAGCTGTGGCTCTGGGGCATAAACGTCATGGGTCAACCTGCCTTCTGATATCTGCGACGGGAGGTGAAAGACTTAGACCCCTTTACGGCGAAAATGAAGCGCGCCGAATCCGATTTGAAGGCGGCCGGATGCATGCCGGCCGCTTGTGCGTGCGCGTCAAGCAGCGGCGGGCAGCCTGAGCAGGATCGAGTCATGCTTCTCGAGGAATTCCATCAGGCGCTGCGGATAGTCTTTGCCAACGGCGCCCCGGACGCTTGCCCGCTCCGACAGCGCCTTGCGCCAGCGATTGACCCGCTCGAGCCCGTCAAAGATGGGGCTGTCGCCGAGTGTATCGAACAGATCGAAGTACCGAAAGATCGGCCCAAAGACCGCGTCGACGAGGCTGAAGTTAGCCCCGGCGAAATAGGGTCCCTCCGACAGCGCGCCCTCGATCGTCGCGAATTTGGCGACAAGCGCCTTGTGCTTGGCTTCCAGTTGCGCAGCATCCTGCGCCATCTCATAACCCCAGAGATCGGAAAGCACGGAAGAGCCGAATTCCATCCATCCGCGGTGGCGAGCGCGGGTCAGCGCGTCGGTGGGATGCAGGGCAGCACCCGCCTGCGTTTCCTCCAGATATTCGCAGATGACGCTGCTTTCGAATAACACCTCTTCGCGGCCATCGTCCTCATGTATCCGGAGCAGCGGCACCTTGCCGAGGGGTGAGATTTTCAGGAACCAATCCGGCTTGTCGGCAAGATCGATGTTGATGCGCTCGAATGGCACGCCCTTTTCAAGGAGTGCGATCGCTGCGCGCTGCACGTAGGGGCAGAGGTGATGACTGATGAGGGTGAGCCTGCTCATGAAAGTCTCCTGGTGGTTTGCAAGGATCGGCCGGTTTAATATGAATGCAGATGCATCTAATAACGCTTGCGATGAGATTCAAGATAGATGTAGTTGCATTTATGTCTGAGAATATGAAGAAGCCGAGCGAAGCCGTCGTCTCAGCCTGGACGCGCCTCATGCGCGCCCGCGAGCGACTGCTTGGCATGATCGAAGCTGATCTGAAGGCGGCCGGCATGCCGCCGCTTGCCTGGTACGATGTGCTTTGGGAATTGGCACGCTCGCAATCAGGAAAGCTGCGCCCCTATGAGATCGAGGAGCGGACATTGTTGGCGCAGTATAATCTTTCCCGCCTGATCGACCGGCTTGAAAGAGAGGGCTTGGTCGGCCGCGAGATCTTCGCACAGGATGGGCGCGGCCGCTGGGTGGTGATCACTGATGCCGGCCGGCAGCTTCGGGAGCGCATGTGGACCGTCTATGGCAAAGCGATCGAAACTCATATCGGCCGCAAGCTTGCCGAAGGCGAGGCGAAGACGATTGCCGGCCTGCTGGACCGCTTCCTCTGATCAGGCGATCAGCGGCGCTGCGGCGGCCTTCAGTGCCTTCAACGCTTCCTTCGGATCGAGCCGCACCTGCAGCCCGCGTTGCCCGCCATTGATATAGACGAGCGGTTCGGCAAGGGCGGCTTCCTCGATCGCTGTCGGCACGATCTTTTTCTGCCCGAACGGGCTGATGCCGCCGACATGGTAGCCCGTCAGCCGCTCGGCGTCGGCCGGTTTCATCATATTGGCCGATTTGCCATGAAAGGCGCTCGCGAGTTTCTTCATGCTGACCTCGCGGTCGGAGGGCACGACCACGCAGACCGGTTTTCCGTCCACCTCCGCCATCAGCGTCTTCAACACGCGATGCGGCTCCTCGCCCAGCGCTTCGGCCGCCTGCAGCCCGACTCGCTCGGCGTTTGGATCATAGTCATAGGCATGAACCGTAAAGGTGACGCCGGCCTGCGTGAGAACCTGGGTGGCACGGGTGGTCTTGGACATGGCTCAGCCCTCGAATGTCCGCGCGTAAATCTCCGGCTTGAAGCCGATCAGCAGCTTGCCGCCGGTTTCCAGTACCGGTCGCTTGATCATCGATGGCTGGTCGAGCATCAGGGCGATCGCCCTTTCGCGGTCGAGATTTTCGCGCGCGGCGTCAGGCAGATTGCGGAAGGTCGTGCCGGCGCGATTCAGCACCGTTTCCCAGCCTGTCTCGTCGATCCATCGTTCCAGATGCGCCCGGTCGATGCCGACGGCCTTGTAATCGTGAAAGTCGTAGGCGACGCCGTGTTCGTCCAGCCAGTTGCGGGCCTTCTTCATCGTGTCGCAGTTCTTGATACCGTAGATGGTGATGGCCATGCCGGTTCGATCTCCCTATTTCTCAGGGGAGATATCACGCTGGATGAAAGCTGCAAACGCCGTCTGGCCCTTATCCCTCGAGCTCTTCGATGAGTGCTGGCAGGTCGGCCACGGTCTCGATGACGTAGTCGGCGCCGGCAGCAATCAGCTTCTCGCCGATCCGCTTGTGCAACTCGGCTCGCGCCTCCGGCGAAAGTGCATCCACCTCTTCAGGCGTCAGACCCGCCTCATTGCCGGAGAGCGTCACGCCAACGGTAACGCAGCCTGCGGCGGCACCCTCGGCAATGCCGGGTTCGGTATCATCGACCTTCAGGACGGCAGAGGCCGGATAGACCATCAGGTCGAGGAAGCATTTGTACATGCCGATCGGCGTCGGCCGGCCAAGCGGCAGATCGTCGGCACAGATCAGATTATCGGGTGCATAACCCTGTTCAGCGGCAAGCGGCAGCACGCGCTCCATAATCGAGCGCGTATAGCCTGTCGTCGAGCCGATCTTCATCTGCCGTTCGCGCAGGTATTCGATCGTCTTGATCGCACCGGGCACCAGCGCGCAGTAATCGGTCACGACAGCTTCGTTGAGCGGCACGAAGAGGTCGTAAACGCGGTCGATGGCCGCCTCGTCCGGAAGCGCGCCTTGTGCCGCCTGCCAGCGGGCGGCGATATGCGGTTCGGCCAACATCGCTGCGATATGCGCACGCTTCGGGAGCCCCATCGGCTTGCGTGCGTCGGCAATCGTCACCTCGACGCCGAACTTGCCGAAGGTGTCTACAAAGGCGCCCATCGGTGCGAAGGAGCCGAAATCGATGACCGTGCCGGCCCAGTCGAAGACCACTGCCTTGAATTGCGTCATGCTGCGCTCCCGTAAAGATCTTCGATGGTTTCCTCGCCGATACCGAAGGCGGTCGAGGCACCGCAGCCTGCCGTCACCACGACGATGCGCAGCGCATCGGAAGGCTTGTCGGTGAACCGCCAGCGGTCCGGGGCGGAGGCATAGGTGCCGATCCAGCGTTCGGTGATGAAGCGGCCCGGCAGATTGAGCACGGCATCCATCTCGTCGAGGGTCAGCCGGTCGACCCGCTCCAGCCCAAAGGGATCGGGCGTTTCGGAATAATGGTGGCTGTCGCCGACGATCAGCGACCCGTCTTCCGATTGCGTAACGATCAGGTGGATGCCGTTTTCCCGCTCCGGCTTGAATTCGCGGTCAAGCCGCGCCTTCAAGGCAGTCGCCTCAGGCAGTTCGGCATAACCGAGATAACGCCCGAGGCCGAGGTCGGACATGACGGCGGTGCTGAGCGAAACACGCTGAGCCGGCACGACACGCATCATCTGCAGTTTGCAGCGTGTGACGTTATACGCAGCGATCCGATCCGCATACAGGCTCTTGAAATCGTCGCCGGGGCAAACAACCACCGTCTCCGCCTCGATCAGGCCGGCTGACGTCTCGATCCGCGGCGGCTCGATGGCGCTCACTGCTGTCGAGCGGCGGAACTCGATGCCATATTTGACTTCGAGATAGCGGGCGAGCAGCGGAATGGCTGTGCGGGATTCGACCCGCAGTTCATGTGGGCTATAGAGTGTGAAGCGCCCCGCTTCCGGCCGCAGTGCCGGCACAAGCCGCCGCGCCTCCTCGATCGTCAGTCTTTCGCAGCCTTCTCCCATCTCTGTGCGCAGGAAGGCGTCGATCACGGCTTCGGATTCATCGAGCCTTGCGGCAAGGAGCAGCCCGCGCTGCAGGACGTCGATGCCGGCGTCGTCGACAATTTCAGCCCAGATATCGCGGGCCTGGCGTGCCTTGTCCCAGCAGTCGCCAGCCTGCTGGCCGGTCACCGTCACGAAGCCGAAATTGCGCACCGAGGCGCCATTTGCCTGTGCGTCGCGGTCGACAACGACGACCCGTTTGCCGCGCTTTGCCGCCGCCAGCGCATGCGCCAGCCCGACAATTCCCGCGCCGACGATCGCAATGTCGTAATACGGCATGAAAGCTCCTTCGCAACATGTCTGCAACGGCTTGGCGGATTTTCTTGAAGCCTGTGTGACAGTTGCGCGGAGCCTTACATCCGCGTGTGGAAAAGAACGCCGGTTCAGTCTTCCAGGGTGCCGGCCTTTCGTGTTGCCTTGCTCGGCTTGTCGGCGGCAATCTTCATCAGGTCGCCGCGCCGGCGCACCAGCCGGTCGGAAGTGCGGGTGAGAAATAGCCCGTCCTGCGGCGCCCGGATGTCGATATCGCCCTCGGTAAAACCGGGCCGGGTGACGATCGTCGCCAGAAGCTCTCCTTCCGAGACACGCTCGCCGATATTGCGGTGGAAGAGCACGGTACCGCCCTGCGGCGCACGCAGGATCTCGACATTGTCGAGCGGCACGGCTGGTCCGGAGAAGGTCTTGTCTCCGGCTGCCCCGCCGTTGACGACACCGCGCCCGATCAGGAATTGCAGCAGGCCTTCGGCATCTTTCTCGGCCATATCGGGATAGACGTCGCGGCGACCGCGCAGTTCCACGGTCACCGAAAGCTTGCCCGGAAGCTTGGCCTTACGCTCGCCCGGCACCTGATATTTCCAGGCAAAACCGACCGCTTCTTCGAAGGCGGAGCTTTCGCCATCCGAAAGCAGCACCGCTTCCATGTCGAGCACATTGGCAAGGTCCGCTGCCTCCGGCCAGAAGGCTTCGTCGATATAGGCATATTGCAGCGATTCATCATCGCAATGCAGATCGAGCACCAGATCGGCTCCGAGCGCCATATGAATTAGCTCTCGCTTCAATCGATCCGTAGCCGGATAATCATCAAGACCGTCAAGCAACCCCTCCCGGTCGCGGACCGAGATCAGCGGAAAGTCCCGATTGAAATTGGTCCGCGATCCCAAATCGAACCGACCCTGTAGCTCGCCGAAATGCGATTGCGCCGCACCAATCGGATTTGCCTGCGGCACGAGCGTGATATCGCCGGCGATCCGTCTTTCGCTTTCTGCTTGCCTGAGTTGAAGGCAGAGAAAATGCGCAAGCGCGGTTCCCGGCAGTTCATTGGAATGCAATGCGGCCTGGATATAGACCTTGGGCGCCGCCAGATCGCTTCCCTTGAAACGCATGACCGGCAACCGCCATTCGATGCCGGGCGTATCGCCGGGGATGATGACCTCTGAAACGTCCACTATCTTGCTCCGCATGTGCATATTGAGTGGGGAGTTTTATGCGCATCCCCACCCGCGGTGCAAGCGCAGTTCAGCCAAGCAGAGGCCAGCGGTTGATGACGTGATGCTCGCTCTTCCCGTAGATGCTGTGGATCAACAGGAACTCCTGGACTGTCCAGCGAACGGGTCGGTCAAGCTTTTCAGGCGGAACGGTCTCGCGATCATAGAGCATCGTCATGTGCGGCGTCAGATGTCCGCCGACATTATAGGGTAGTCCAGCCTCGTAGAGACCTTCTTGAATTTGGTTGCGAAGATCCAGCAGGCCTTCGTTTTCTTGCCTGCCGCAGATGACGAAGGCTTGCGGCTGGCCGGGATGCTTGAAGCTCATGGCTTCGTCGAGCAAAATTTCGAACGGCTGGGCACGCACTGCCGCGGCGACTTGTTCAGCGCCGAACACGATATCATCCGGGAGCCGACGGTAGGCGCCGATGCCGTTCAGCGTGACATGAAGCACTGCGTTCGGCCGCGAGGGGCCGGTCAGAGAATGTCCATTGCGATACACTTGCGCGATGTCCAGCGCCTCGGATGCAGCTTCGATGGTTGGGCGAAGCGCGAAGAAAATCCTGTCGTGAAATTCCCCGCCAAGATTGGATTTCTTCTGGGGGCCTGCGCTATTCGGATCGAGTGGAAAATGAGGCATTTGAACTACGGACTACATCGCCCGCCTCCTTGTTTCGACAAGGAGGAGCATACCAGGATTGGCATTTTAGTCAAGAACAAAACATGAACAAATAGCTTTGTGAGGATATTCAAAACAGAAACGGCTACCTTTTCGGCAGCCGTTTGCTGGCGTCAATCAAGCGCTGAGGAATGCCTTACGCGGCGTTCTTGAGGACCTCAGCCGCCTTTTTGGAAGACTTGGCGCGGGCTGCCTTCGGCGGTGCGAGACGAAGAACATCGTCTGCCAACAAGCGGGCATTGTCTTGCGCCTTGTCGAGATTGCTGACACGGGCAGGATCCATCGTATAGAGGCTGCCGCCGGAAACGAACATATCGCGATAGGCGGCGCGCTCGATCAGCGCCGTGTCGATGACATTGACCTGCTGCTTTGCGAGCAGACCCTTGACCGCCAGCAATGCACGCGTGGTGATGATCGAACTGATGCGCGTCAGCACGACCGAATGCGGGATGCGGATATCATGCTGGGCAGCAAGCTGCTTCATGATCTCAAGCACCTGCGCGCCACCGACGGCATCCATGGCGCAGCCCTGCACCGGAACCATCACATGATCGGAAAAGCCGATGGCCTTCGCCATCAGCGAGCTCAGACCGGCCGGCAAGTCGATGATGATATAACCACCGCGCTTCTTGAGGTCCTTGATCTGCTGTTCGATAGTATCTTCGCTGACACCGGAGATGACGGCGAATTCGGCTGCGTCGCCGGTCAGACGATGCCAGCGGCCGGCCCACTGCTGGGGATCGGCATCCAGAACGGAAACGCGATGGCCACGGCGAGCCAGTTCTGTGGCAAGAACGAGAGCGACCGTTGTCTTGCCGGCCCCTCCTTTCGTATTCGCAAATGTAATGATTGGCATCGATTACCTCGGGTTGATGAGTTGGCGGCAGTCATCCCTGGGAGAGACGCGTCTCGGGCTTTAAGGAACAGCGACTTTCACAGTGATGAGATGAAAAGGTCAAACAGCAACCTTGCGTGGCGCTGTTTAGCCATGCTGTCTGAGGTTGATTTTTCTGGGTGCAATCATTGAGGGGCGGGCGATAGGGCGGCCGGGCCTCGGAGTTCTCCGCAAAAGCGGCGTCTCCATCCTGCCAAAAAGACCGTCAGCGATGGTGAAGTCCGTCGCCGTCAGTAGTGTGGCCCTCGCGTCGGTTGTGACACGGCGTAACAGCGCGGATTGAACGACGGCGCTTCAAGCGTCGCGAGGCGACCTGCGGGCAGTCAGTCGCGCGATATGGATAGCCCCCCGAGAAGCGGAGCGTACGCGGCGAGCCTGCCTGATACGAACTCCGTGAAGAGCCGCACGCGCTTCGTCTTGCGTGTCTCCCCCTGTGTGAGAAGGAAGAGCGTTCCGTACATGTGCAGGTCGGTACCCGGCACCCTCACCAGCAGGGGGTCGGCATCTCCGACGAAGCACGGCAGCGTCGTGATCCCGAGCCCTTGCCGCACCGCGACGATCTGCGCCTCACCGTCCGTGACCCTGAACGGAACCTCGGCGGTGCGAACCTCACCCTCGTGGGCCCAGTCCGGGATTCCATGAATGCTTATGACGATCCACCGGATGGGATCAGGCGCGCCCGCACGCCACGCGGCTAGTCGATCGCGGGATATGTAGACGCCGCCGAACAGCTCCGGTCCCTTCAGGCCGTGAAGATTGAGCGGCAGGGTTTTGCGGTCGTAGACGACGCGGATCGCGACGTCGGCTTCTCGGTTGGTCAGATTTACCAGCTCGCCGGACGACAAGATTTCCATCTCGATGTCCGGATACAGACGCGCGAAATCGGAGAAGTCCGGCATGAGCAGGTGTGTCGCGAGGGGCGGTGCCAGTGTCACGCGCAGAAGCCCGCGCACGCTCTGGTCGCGGCCAAAGACGCGCGTCTCCAACTGGTGCGACGATGCCTCCATCTGGTCAGCGAGCTCGAGGACCTCCTCCCCTGCAGCCGTCAGGCGGTAGCCCGAAGGCAGCTTTTCGAACATCTGGGCTCCGAGCCGTTCCTCCAGTTGGGCGACGCGCCGCGCACGGTCGAGTGGTTCACCCCGAGGCGCTCGGCGGCGGCCCGCACCGAGCCTCCGCGCGCGATGGCAAGAAAGTAGCGAACGTCATCCCAGTCGATCATGGTGCAATCCAGCACCGCTGGGGTGCGCCTTCTAAAGCCCGTGTCCAATACGTCGAACAGCATCTCGTATGTGAGTAGCACGGGCGGTCATCATAGCCCATGCCGACAAGCGGGGCGCAATTCCGAACGGCGGACACCGATATGCGGGCTGGCGTCAGTCATCCAGCCGGATCGATTTCGCACCACCGATATGCGCGCTTCCGCACTCAACGCCCGACGCCCGCAGACCCATTTCGAGGGTCTCGGGGGTCTCCCCGAAGGACCAAATACGGAGTCTGAAAGGAAAAGTCATGGGAAAGCTTGAGGGTAAGGTTGCAGTCATCACGGGTGGATCGAGCGGCATGGCGCTGGCGAGCGCCAAGCGGTTCGTTGAAGAAGGCGCCTATGTTTTCATCACGGGCCGGAGACAGGAGTCGCTGGACGAGGCCGTCAAGCTGATCGGCCGGAACGTGACCGGCGTGCGCGGCGACGCGTCCAATCTCGACGACCTCGACCGTCTGTTCGACACGGTCAAGCGGGAAAAGGGCAGGATCGACGTCCTGTACGCGAGCGCCGGCATGGGCGAAGCCGTCCCACTGGGCGAGATTACCGAGCAGCATTTCGATGCGGCCTTCGGCCTGAATACGCGCGGCACGCTGTTTACGGTTCAGAAGGCCTTGCCGCTGTTCAACGATGGCGGATCGATCTTCATGACCGGGTCAGTTGCTTCGGTGAAAGGTTTTCCTGGTTACGGCGTGTATTCGGCGAGCAAAGCGGCGTTGCGCTCATTCGCACGCACTTGGCTCAACGAACTGAAGGGCAGGAATATCCGGGTGAACGTGCTGAGCCCGGGGCCGATCGCCACACCGATGCAGGACCAAGTTCTCACAGAGGAGGCGAAGCAGATGTTCGAATCTCTGATCCCGCGGGGAAAGATGGGTCGTCCTGAGGAAATTGCGGCGGTCGCGCTGTTTCTTGCTTCAGACGATTCAAGCTTCGTGAATGGGGTGGAGTTGTCTGTCGACGGCGGCTTCTCGGCCATCTGAAATCGCGTCGGATCGCGGGAATGGTAGAACGACTTCGGCGCTGAACGGCCGGGCCGGCCGCGCGAAGTCGTTCACGGCGTGACGCCTACGCGAAGGTCGCCATGCAGCCAAACGGATAACCCAGTGCCGTTGAGGCCGGGGAATCAATATCAACACAGATCGGAGAAACATTATGAGCTATGCGATTGTAGGATTCGGTAAGATAGGCCAGGCCCTCGCCCACGCCTTCGCCCGTAAAAACATCGAGGTGACCGTCGCGAGCCGCCGGACGCCTGAGGCGTTGGCGCCGCAGGCTCGGGCGATTGGACCCACGGTCGTCGCCAAGTCGCTGCGGGATGCACTCGAAGCCGACACGATCATCTTGGCGGTCCCGTTCGGGGAACATCGCGAGGTTGCGAAGATCCTGCCGAGCTGGAAAGGCAAGACGGTCATCGACGCGATGAACGCCTTGGTTCCCCTTGAGGAGCTGGACGGTCTCCTGTCCTCCGCCTTCGCTGCGAAGGCGTTCACCGGCGCCAAGCTCGTGAAGGGTTTCAATCACCTGATTGCGGCCACTCTGGCTGCCGATCCGATCGTTGAGGGCGGGCACCGGGTGGTCTTTCTGTCGAGCGACGACGAGGACGCGATCGCTCCCGTGGCGGCCTTGGCCAAACAACTCGGGTTCGCACCAGTCACGCTGGGAAAGCTCAACGAGGGTGGCGCGCTGGTGCACGCACGCGGCAGCACTTGGGGCCAGCTCATCTTCCAGGATTTGTTCAGGAAGGAGCAGTAATCGATCTACGACCGTGTGATCGACGCCGACGACTGGTCGCGCGCGCTAACTTCTTCGAGCGGCGCGCGACCAAATATTTGAAGGCTAAAAACTCGCGAAGGTTGGGCCGGGCCTGACGGCGTATGAGCGCCGCACGAAGAGCGGGGAGAACCCCGACAGAGCTGCAGATCTGCGGGTCGCCTAGAATCTATCGACTGCGCTATCCGATACTACTCCACGGTACTTCCCGTCACTCCCACTCGATCGTGCCGGGCGGCTTGCTCGTCACATCATAAACGACACGGTTGATGCCGCGCACTTCGTTGATGATGCGGGTCGCGGCGCGGCCGAGGAATTCCATGTCGTAATGGTAGAAATCCGCGGTCATGCCGTCGACCGAGGTGACGGCACGCAGCGCACAGACGAATTCATAGGTGCGGCCGTCGCCCATGACGCCGACGGTCTGGACGGGCAGCAGCACGGCAAAAGCCTGCCAGATCGCATCATAGAGACCAGCCTTGCGGATCTCGTCGAGATAGATCGCATCGGCTTCGCGCAAAATCTCGAGCTTCTCGCGGGTGATGCCGCCGGGGCAGCGAATGGCAAGGCCCGGACCCGGGAAGGGGTGGCGGCCGATGAAGCTGTCGGGCAGGCCGAGTTCCTTGCCGAGGGCGCGAACCTCATCCTTGAAGAGTTCGCGCAGCGGCTCGACGAGCTGCATCTTCATGCGCTCCGGCAGGCCGCCGACATTGTGGTGCGACTTGATGGTGACCGAGGGGCCGCCGGTGAAGGAAACGGACTCGATGACGTCAGGATAGAGCGTGCCCTGGCCGAGGAAATCGGCGCCGCCGAGCTTCTTCGCTTCGTCCTCGAATGTCTCGATGAACAGGCGTCCGATGATCTTGCGCTTGGTTTCCGGGTCGGAAACGCCTTCGAGCTCGCCGATGAAGCGGTCAGAGGCATCGACGTGGATCAGGTGCAGGTTGTAATGCTCGCGGAACATGGCGACGACGCCTGCTGCCTCGTCCTTGCGCATCAGGCCATGGTCGACGAGGATACAGGTCAGCTGGTCACCAACAGCCTCGTGAATGAGCAGAGCCGCGACTGAGGAGTCGACGCCGCCCGAAAGGGCGCAGATGACGCGCTTGTCACCGACTTGGCGGCGAATGTCCTCGACCGCCTTCTGACGGTACGCCGACATGGTCCAGTCGCCCTTGATACCGGCGATGTTGTGGATGAAGTTCGCGATCAGCTTGGCGCCATCGGGCGTATGCACGACCTCAGGATGGAACTGCACGCCGTAATATTTGCGCTTCTCGTCGGCGATGAAGGCGTAAGGCGCGTTGGAGGATGTCGCCACGACTTTGAAACCGTCGGGCAGCTTCGTCACGCGGTCGCCATGGCTCATCCAGACCTGATGGCGCGAACCTTTGGACCAGAGGTCTTCGAAGAGGACGCAGTCCTCGTCGACTTCCAGGAAGGCGCGGCCGAATTCGCGGTGATGACCGCTTTCCACCAAGCCGCCGAGCTGCATGCACATCGTCTGCTGGCCGTAGCAGATGCCGAACACCGGAAGGCCGCTGTCGAAGATGATCTGCGGTGCCCTCGGCGATCCTTCATCGACCGTCGAAGCCGGGCTGCCGGACAGGATCACGGCTTTCGGCTGGAGGCGCTTGAAGCCTTCTTCGGCGGACTGGAAGGGAACGATCTCGCAATAGACGCCGGCTTCACGCACTCGTCGTGCGATGAGCTGGGTCACCTGGCTGCCGAAATCGACGATGAGAACGCTGTCGGGATGTGCTGTCTGGGTCATGGCGAGCCTTTAATGAAAAGCGCCTCTTCTTGCAATGCGGGAATTCGGCCGCAGCCGGGTTTTATTGTCCCGATTGTCCCTGTTTTCAGCCCTCAGAACCAGAAAACGCCGTCCTCCAGGGCGGTGAAAAGGCTGTCCACGGCATAGGAAAGCTTGCGGTCGACGATATGCAGATATTCGGTCCAGCCGGAAATATGCTGCAGCTCGACCGCACCGTCGGAAATGCCGCGAAGGCCGATCAGCGGCAGCTTGTAGCCCTGGCAGGCGCGCAGCACCGCATAGGTTTCCATGTCGACCATGTCGGCTGCGATATTGGCATAAGCGGCACCGGAAACGACATTGCCGCCGGTCGAAAGGGTGGCTTCGGGAATGCCGGGAATGCGCAGCGGCAGGTCGAGGTCCGCCGGCAGGTCGAGGAAGGGAGTCTTGCCCTTTTCGAAGCCGAGCGGCGAGGCATCCATGTCACGGTAGGAAACGGAGGTGACCTGATAGACTTCGGTCTGCTGCAGGCGTGCCGAACCGGCTGAGCCGAGCGAAACCACGAGATCGGGCAGGTCGTCTGATGCATCGAGACGGGAGAGCGACTTGGTGATCGCGATTGCTGCCTCGACCGGGCCGACGCCGGTCATCAGCGGCTCGATGCGCGAGCGCAGGAACGGGCCGTATTCGGCCTCCGCGGCCATGACGAACAGGATGGACTTGCCTGCGACCGACTTCAGTTCGAATTTCATCCCGTAATTCCCTCTCTTCCGCGAATGACCATCATCGTCCCGGTCATGGACGCGATGAGCTTGGCAGGCCCGTCGCTGATCGCATAACCTCGCCCATCGGCGACTATGATGTTGGAGCCGGGCTTGGTGATCTCGCCTCTGAAGAGGAAGCGTTCGCCGCGCCCCGGCGACATGAGGTTGACCTTGAACTCGATCGTGAGGATCGAGGCTTCGGCATCGATAACACTATAGGCCGCAAAACCGCAGGCCGAATCGAGCGCTGCGGAAATGATGCCCGCGTGCAAAATGCCGTGCTGCTGTGTCAGTTTGACGTCGAAGGGAAGCTCGATTTCCACCATGCCGTGCTCGACACGCGTCAACTCCGCGCCGATGGTGTGCATGGCCGCCTGGCGGGAAAAACTCTGGCTGATCCGCTCGCGGAAATCGCCCCTGTCGGTGTCGTTCATCATGGTCCCTCTTGCGATCGCGAAAGTGGCATGGCCGGCTGGATTCGACAAGGTTTCAATCCGGCTGACGAAGGTTTTGTCTTTCGATACAAGTTTTCGATCACGCGGCGCCGAGCTGTGTTGCTTGCGGGAATAAGGAATTATTCGTCCCGACTACTTCGCGTCCGGGGCTTCTTTGACGATGTCGCTGATCAGTGTCCGCAGCCAGCGATGCGCGGGGTCATTGCGGTAGCGGACATGCCAGGCCATCTCGACCGGGAATGTGCCGAGATCGACAGGCGTCGGCAGGACTTTCAGACGACGGTCTGCGGCGAGACGCTGGCAGATCCTGTTCGGCAGTGTCGCGCAATAATCCGTCACCGCAATCATCTCCGGCACCGCCAGAAAATGGGTAACGGAGACTGCAACCTCGCGCTTGATCCCCTGTTGTTCCAGTGCTGTAAACAGGCCGACGCGCAGCCGCCCGGGCGGAAGTACGTTGACGTGCCGCACGTGCTCATACTGCTCTCGGGAAATGCTGTCCCCGACCTCAGGGTGATCGGCACGCACCACGCAGGCAAGGCCTTCATCCATCAGATGCTGCACGACCAGATTGTCAGGCGGATCGATGATGCGGCCGAACACCATCGCCGTGGTGCCGGACATCACACCGGTCTCGCCGAGATCGGTGCCGAAGGGCGTGAGGCGAAGCCGGATGCCCGGCGCAACCTCGCGAAGCCGCGCGACGATCGCCGGCACCAGCACGAACTCCACATAGCTGTTCGGCGCAATCGTCATCAGCCGCTCAGCCTGCCTTGGATCAAAATCCTGTTGGCCGAGGATGGCGTCATCGATCCTTGCCAATGCCGCGGCGATGACCGGCGCCAGCTCTAACGCCATCGGCGTCGGCTGAATGCCGTAGCGCTCACGGATGAAGAGCTGGTCCTGCATCATCTCGCGCAGACGGGCCAATGCATTGGAGAGCGCCGGCTGCGTAATGCCCAGCCGATCGGCGGCGCGGGTGACGCTGCGCTCCTCCATCAGCGTGATGAAGACGGGTAGCAGATTGAGGTCATATCGCATGACTTATAATGTCACATGAATATCTGAAATCATAGAAATAAACTTCTGGAATATGTTGTCCCGGAGCATGATCAGGCCATCCAAAAGGATGCCAACCACAGCAAACGGAGATGACAATGAGCAAGGCAAAAGTACTTCTGATCGGCTCCAACGCTACCCGCATCGAAATCCAGGGCGGCCGCACGGGAGCCACCGGCCAGTATCTCAACGAGACTGTCGTGCCGGCGCTGGCAATCGTCGAGGCTGGCTACGAAATCGTTCTGGCAACGCCTGACGGCACCAAGCCCCATATCGACGAGGCCTCGGACACGCCGGATCATTTCGGCGGCGACAAGGCTGCCTACGAACGCGCCAAGACCTTCTATGCAAATGACCCCGCCATGAATGAGGTTCGCGCGCTGCGTTCCATCGTTGAAGAGGGTCTCGACAATTACGCCGGTGTCTTTGTGCCGGGCGGTCAGGCGCCGGTAGTCGATCTGATGCAGGATCCGGATATGGGTGAAGTCCTGCGCCATTTCCATGAGCGCTCCAAGCCGACCGCACTTCTCTGCCACGGCCCGATAGCTGTCGCAGCCGCGATGCCGCATGCCCGCGAGTTCCGTGCCGCTCTGATTGCCGGAGTACCTGCCAAGGCCGCGGAATGGGCCAAAGACTGGCAATACGCTGGATACAGGATGACCGTCTTTTCCAACAGCGAAGAAAAGGTCGTCGAGGACTACATCCTGCACGCCAAGCTCTATTTCAACGTGGTCGACGCGCTGCAGACCGCCGGCGGCAAGGTCATCACGACAGCGACCGACTTCGAGCCGTATGTGGTTGAAGACCGTGAGCTCATAACCGGCCAGAATCCGCGCTCGGACCGTGCGCTCGCAGGAAAATTCGTGGCAGCGCTCGAACGTTCGCTAGCCATGGCATGATCTGAAGAAATCCGTGGGGTGCGACCATTCCGTATCCCGCGGGAACCCGATCTGAGGAAGGAAAAGCAATCATGTCCAATCCCATAAAGATCGTGGCGATCCTGACCGCCCGACCGGGCAAGACCGATGAATTGAAGGCGCTTCTCACCGGCATGATCGGCCCCAGCAGGGCAGAACCCGGTAATATGCGCTGGGATATCTGGCAAGATCAGGCCAATGCTGACATCTTGATCTTGGATGAGCTTTACGCGGACAACGCCGCCGTGGCCGCCCATCGCGAGACGCCGCATTTCCGGGATTATTTCGCTGTCATCAATGACCTCGCCGAACGCAGGGCGCTGGTGCTCGATCCCGTACAGATTGCCTGACAGGTCGATGAACGTTCCCAACTATCTCGAGGACTAGACAATGACACTCAAAGACATTCTCCCGGGCAAGCTCGGCTTCGGCGCCGCTCCGCTCGGCAACATGTTCCGTGATATTCCGGAGCAGGAAGCATTGGCAACCGTGGAAGCCGCCTGGAACGATGGTATCCGCTATTTCGACAACGCGCCCTTCTATGGCGCAGGACTTGCCGAACTCCGCATGGGCGAGGCGCTCGCTGGTAAGCCCAGGGATCAATATGCGATCAGCACCAAGGTTGGGCGTGTGATCCTTGATGAGATCGAAGACGTCAGCACCCGCGATCTCGGCGAGAAGGGCGAAGTCTTCAAATACGGCCGCCCCAACAAGATCGTCAACGATTACTCGGAAGATGCGACCCTGCGCTCGATCGAGGACAGCCTGAAACGCTTGAAGACCGACCATATCGAAATCGCCTGGGTCCACGATGTGGCACAGGATTTTTACGGTGACGAGTGGCTGGCTATCTTCGAAAGCGCACGCAAGGGCGCCTTCAAGGCACTGGATCGTCTGCGCGACGAAAGGGTCATCAAGGCCTGGGGTCTTGGCGTCAATCGCGTGGAACCGATCGAACTGCTGCTGGCCCTGCAAGAACCGCGGCCGGATGGTTTTCTGCTGGCCGGCCGCTACACGCTGCTCGATCATGATCGGGCGCTGCAGCGCGTGATGCCGATGGTTGCCGAACGTGGTCTCGGCGTCGTCGTCGGCGGCCCCTACAGTTCCGGCGCTTTGGTCGGCGGTCCGAACTTCGAATATGCGCCCGCCACACCCGCGATCCTCGACAAGGTCGCGCGTATCAAGTCAATCGCCGATCGTTACGGCATCAGCATGAAAGCGGCCGGGCTGCAATTCTCGCTCGCCAATCCCGCTGTCGCCGCCGTCATCCCCGGCGCAAGCAAACCGGACCGCATAGCGGAGGATCGGGCCGCACTCGACGAGGTGGTCCCAGGTGATTTCTGGCGAGAGCTTCGCAAGGCGGATCTCGTAAACGCCGAAGCTCCGCTTCCCGTATGATCACATTGATCGGCGCGGTTCATCTTAGCATGGTGAGCCGTGTCGCATCCGTCTTGGGATCATCCTAAAACCTCTTCTGAATAAGGCTCCGCAGGATTATGATCAATCAAACCTGAGGGCGAGCCGATGAAGAGATTTTCTCAATCTATGAGCGACTACGAGGCGTGGCTGGCACACGAGCTGCAGGGCGAGCTCGTACAGGAGGGTATCGACGAGAAACACCGGAAGATGCGCGAGGAGGCATTCTCCTTCTTGCGCGCTACCTACTGGCGCTGGGCGGAGATCATCTACGACGTCAGGCCGGAGCTTGCGGACATGCCGCAAGTGCTGTCGATCGGCGATACGCATCTGGAGAACTTCGGCACCTGGCGGGATATCGAGGGGCGGCTCGTCTGGGGCGCCAATGATTTCGACGATGCAGCGATTATGCCCTACGGGCTGGATCTCGTGCGGCTGGTGGCAAGCGCCATTCTCGCTCAGCCGGACGCCGGGGTTTCTGGCAGGGCGATCGCCGAGCTCATTCTCGCAGGATATGTGCGCGGCCTTGAGCATGCGAATCCCATCGTCCTGGAGCGTGATCATCCCTGGCTGCGCGACAAGCTGCTGCTTTCGGAGGATGAGCGGAAGGAGTTCTGGAAGAAATGGGAGAAGCGTAAACCCGATGAAAAGCCGGCTCCCGGCCGTTTCGTTGATGCTCTGAGGAATGCCCTGCCGAGGGGTGCAGGAAGTTTTACGCCCCTACCAGTCAAAAAGAAGGGAACGGGCAGCCTCGGGCGGCCACGTTTCGTCGCCTATGTGAAGGAGTGGCGCGGTGGGCCTGTGCTGCGTGAAGCAAAGGCGCTTGTGCCCTCGGCCTGGTCGCTGGCAAGATCAGGAGATCGCGTCATCAGAACCGGTGTCATCGCCGCCGGGCGGATGCGCAGCCCAGATCCTCATTTCGCAGTGTCGGGCCGCATTCTTGTTCGCCGGCTTTCGCCGAACAGCCGCAAGATCGAGATCGCGACCGATGCGAAGACGCTCCTGGACGGCGCCATGCTGGAACTGATGGGTTTCGAGATCGCCAATTGCCATTCAGACGACGCGGCAGGTGCTGCGGCAATTCGCAATGACCTGCACTCCCGCAGTGAGGACTGGCTCTATGAGGCGGCGCGGGCAGCCGCCGAAGTCATTGAAAAGGAATGGAAAGACTACCGCATCAGCACCGGCTGAGTGATCCGCACGATATGCTGATCCCAGGAGACATCGCTATGAGCCGACAGGAAATCGCCATCATAGGAGGAAACGGCAAAGCCGCGGGGAGCAGGCGCAATGCCTGCGGCATCGCGAACGCTGTCCTCACGCAGCACCTTGCCCGTTTTCGCATCGATGGCGACAGATGCGCCGCCGATCGGCGAGGTGACGCCGACCAGACCTTCCTTTCGGTTGACTGCGATCGCTCCGACATAATTGGCAAGTCGTCGGGTCGTCTCCTCAGGCAGGTCGATGAAGCTTAAGTCTTCGCCCTTGGCGAAATGGCCGACGAGTGGCGGCAGGTCCTTGCGGTGGCCTTCATATTGGCAGGCGAACCAGATGCGGCCACCGGCATCGACATCGACATGGCGTGTCGAGACGGATGACCATTGCGGCGGCAGGGTATGTTTTTCGATCAGCACGCCGGTCGCCGCATCGATAAGCGCCAGCGACGGCTGCATATTGCCGAGATTGAGCTTTGTGCGGCCGAAATCCGGATGTGTCTCGATGCCGCCATTGGCAACAACGAGCATGCGGCCGTCATCGGAAACCGTCATGTCATGCGGGCCGACACCATAGGTCTCATATTCGCCGATACGGACAAAGCGGTTCGTCGCATCATAGAGGCCGATCATGCCCCTACCATTGTCGAAGTCGTTCTCGCTGGCATAGAGCAGCCGGCCATCCGGGGAAAAAGCGCCGTGGCCGTAGAAATGCCGGCCCTCCGGCGAGGTGATGACGACGGGTTCGCCCTTGTTCCAGGGGTCGAAGATCATAGCGAAGGTGCCCGGCCGGCGGGCGAAGGCGACGGTGCGCCCTGTTGCGCTGCTATGGGCCATGCCATGGGCGCGAGCGGGCAGCGGCACCTGATCGACGATCTCCCCACGCTCGGTGACCGTCGCCACGGCAAAGGAGCCGTTGGCGGTGCGGATACCGGAGGCGTAGACAGCATCGGCGCGGGTGAGCGCCAGCAGCGCTTCAGGTTTCAGCGCTGCCAGAAAGCCGATACCGGCGGCCTTGATGAAGCCGCGTCGGTCGATGGCGGCGCTGCGCCACATCGGCTCAGTCTCCGTCCGAGAAGGAGAAGCCGGCCGACAGGCCGATTGCCGCTCCATACTGATCGCTGATCGTGGTGATGAGATCGCGGCTTTCGGTCAGCAACGTATCGAGCTTGGCCCTTTCCGCATCGCTGACCGCGACTTCGATATCCGGGTTCAGCTTCGAGACGCCGTCGATGATCGTCTTCAGCTTAGCGTCGATTGAATCGGCAACCGCCTTCTTCTCTGGCGGCAGCAGTTCGGCCATGCCGGCCTTCTGCCAGAGCGTACGGATGCCCTCGAGATTGGCGGCCATCGATTTCCAGGTGTTCTTCGAACGCCAGTAAATCGCCATGCGCGGGCGAGCGGGCGTATCCTTGCCCTTGTAGAACTGCTCCAACCGCTGGTCGCGGACATTCTCGGCGCCGTGGACGAGGATGCCGAGCAGCGCGGTGACGGCTTCCTTGTTGTCCATGAAATCGTCGCTCTGCGGGCCGGGATGTTTCCAGCTCGCCTGCACACCGTCAGGCTTCTCCCAGGCGGCGACCACCTCGCCGGCCTCGCGCTGGATATTACCGGCGACGGCCTGGCCGTAGAGGCAGCGGAAGCCGCCCTTCTGCTTGATGAGGTCGTCGGAGCCGTTGCCATATAGCACATATTCGAGTGCGGTCAGGCCCTGCAGCGCCACACTCTTGCCGGCAATGGCATCGACGGTCGCGTCCTTCGGATCGGCCTTGGCGATCAGCGCCTGAACCTGCTTGAGGCCGACGCCCTTGCGATCGGGATAGAAGAGGATGTGTTCGAAGAGATTGTCTTGGATGACCGGGCCGGTCTGCACGATCTCGATCGTCGACCAGTAACGGATCACATCGTCGAATGCTGACTTGGCGCGGTCGAGCGTCTGCTGCGTCCCGGAGGCGCAGAGATCGTTCATGGCCGTCGTCAGGCGCGCGGATGATTGCTGCATATTGCGATAGCCGGGGCGGATGACCTCGTCGACAGCGCGCTGCATGACTGAAGGCACAGCATCCTCGTTGAGGCCCGAAGCGGGTGGTGCGGCGCTCTGGGCGGCAGCCGATGTGGCAAGGCCGGTCAAAGCGAGGCAAAGCAGGGTGTGCCAGGGGCGCATCAAAGTGACTCCAGGAATGTAATCAGGGCCTCTCTATCGTCTTTTGACAGCGAGGAGAATGCGCTACGGGCTTTTTCAGCTTCGCCGCCGTGCCAGAGAATTGCTTCGGTGAGATTTCTGGCGCGGCCGTCATGCAGGAAGAAGCTGTGTCCGCTGACAGTCCGGGTCAGTCCTATACCCCATAGCGGCGGCGTGCGCCATTCACGTCCACCGGCCAGTCCTACTTGCTGTCCGTCGGCCAGGCCATCGCCCATGTCGTGCAGCAGGAAATCGGAATAGGGCCAGATGAGCTGGAAGGATTGGGCCTTCTCAGCCGTATCGCGGCGGGTGACGAACTTCGGCACGTGGCAGGAAATACAGCCGGATTCGTAGAAAAGCTGCTTGCCGCGCAGGGTCCCGGCAAAACTTGCTTTGCGGCGCGCCGGCACGGCGAGGTTCTCGGAATAGAAGGTAACGAGATCGAGCACCGGGCCTGGCGCCTCCTCATTGCCGAGCCGTTTTTGCACGCCATCAGGCATGGCGAGGCACTTTGTCTCGGCCGCGGTGCAGTCGCCATCAGCGTTCGGCGCATCCGGCGTCGAGATGCCGATATCGGTAGAGAAGGCATCCGCACTCTGGTCGCGCACTGTGGCATTTTGCGCTTTCCAGCCGAAACGGCCGAGTGCGATCTGGCCGGTGCGATGATCGCGCACGATCGCGGCCCTACCGGAAATGCCATGATGATAGAGATCATCAGGATCGGCATGGGCCAGAATATCTGCCTCGGGAATTGCTTCGATCAGCCCGAGGCCGATCATCGGCGGGGCGACGCGCGCCGAGATCGTTGTCGCCGGGTCGAGCGGGCCGTAGGCGAGGTCTTTGACGGAATAGGCCGGCTTGCGCAGCTTCACCGTCGCGCCGCCGGCAAGAGTGATCGTCTCTTCGGTGTAGGTAACCGCGACCTTGCCCTCGGCGGCAAGCCCGGGAACGGCGAGATCCTGAAGCTGATGGCCGTAAACCGGATCGGGGAAATTGACGACATCGGCGTCGGCGATCGCTTTTTCTTCCTCTGGTGTCTTTGCCGCACGGGCCACGCGAAGGACAATCGAGGTAGCGCTCGGACCGCCATCCGGTGGTTTGCCGCGGCCGTCATTGGCGTGACAACTCATGCAGGAGCGGGCATTGAAGAGCGGACCAAGCCCATCGGATGCCTGCGTCGAGGAGGGCGCGGAAACCCAGAGCTTGCGGAAGAGCGCATTGCCGAGCCGAAAATTCTGCTCTTCCTCGAAAGGGATATTGGCCGAGATGTGCGAGAAACTGTCTTCGGTGACCGGATCGATAGAGGTTGCCGCACCCGCCTGCATCGCCTCGTAGGGTTCGGCCTTGGTGAAATCGCCGGTCGGCCGCGTGACATCGACGACGCGCTTCAAATCCGCATCGGAAAGATCGGTACGTCCCGTCGGAAGATCGAAACTACCGGCAATAGCGACGGGAAGTCCGGCGAGCAGAGCGCAGAAAGCTGCGCTGACAAAAAGACGTCTGGCCGGGTTATGCGACATTTCAAGGGTCCGGGCCACTCCGGTTTCGGAGCGGCCCGCCTTTTTGCTTATTTGAAGACGGCGTTAGGATTATCCAGGCTGTCGGAACCTTCAAGCTCGACGGTGCCGAGGTCAAGTGCGGCAATAACGCGCTGGACCGACTTCGTCTGGTCGATGAGACCGTCGATGGCGGCCTGAACGACGGCGTTGCCTTCCTTGTTGCCCTCGCCGATCATCTGATCGTACTTCTCGACCGTCTCGCCGCGCTTGGCCATAGCGTGCATGGCATCCAGCGTCTTGTTGAGCTTGCCGGTCATCTCGGCGTCCAGAGCCTTATCCTTGGCGGCGACGAGGTCGTGCAGTGACGGGCCGGTCAGCTTGGTGCCGTCGACGCGGGTATATTCGCCCGTATAGGCAGCAGCGATGCCGATCGCGTCGTTCAGATGCGAATTGTAGGTATTGTCCGAGAAGCAATCATGTTCTTCTTCCGGATCGTGCAGCAGCAGGCCGAGCTTCATGCGCTCGCCGGCCAGTTCACCATAGGAGAGCGAACCCATACCCGTCAGGATGGCGACGAGGCCAGCCTTCGGATCGGCTTCGACGTGCTTCGTCGCTTCTCCGTCAGGCGCCCAGTCATCGGTCATTTCCTGCAGGTCGGAAACAAGCAGCGTGGAAGCCGACTTCAGATATTCGGCGCGACGGTCGCAATTGCCGTGCGTGCAATTCTTGAGATCATAGTCAGTAGCAGGACGCTCGCCGGCGCCTGGTCCCGTGCCATGCAGATCCTGGCCCCAGAGCAGGAATTCGATGGCGTGGTAGCCGGTCGCGACGTTGGCTTCGATACCGCCGGCCTCGGCAAGCGTACCGGAGAGGAATTCCGGCGTCAGCTTGGAGGCGTCGACATCCTTGCCGTCAATCTTGATCGTCTTGTTGGCGATGACGTTTGCGACATAGAGGGAGTTCTCGTCGCTTTCCGTACCATAGGAGGGATCGACGTAGTCGATCAGGCCTTCGTCGAGCGGCCATGCGTTGACCTTGCCTTCCCAGTCGTCGACAACAGGGTTGCCGAAGCGATAGACTTCGGTCTGCTGATAGGGAACGCGTGCCTTGATCCAGGCATCCCTGGCGGCCTTCAGCGTCGCATCATCAGGCGACTTCAGAAACGCGTCGATGGCCGCGTCGAGCGCCTTGGCTGTTGTCAGCGAATCTTCATACTTGGCATGCGCGACCTCGGCGTAATGCTTCACGACAGCGGCTGCGTCGGTTGCCGCATACGCGGGAAGGGCGAGCAGGGCGGCGGGGGCAATCGCCAGCGCAGCTGCTCGGAATGTGCGGTTGAGCTTCATAATCCTCTCCTGTGACGGATTTCCGTCTGAATCCGGCATTCGTCTCTTCGCCCAAAAGCAAACTGGTGTCAAACACTCTAGTTTGGAATGGTTTTAAGGATGGATTTCCGCGAGGAGCCTGTCTATTTGAAAAGCATTTGCTTGAAAATTCAGCAAGAGGCGCGCTATTAATTGCGCACCCTGCTTAATTCTTCATCCGATCCTCCTGAACACCTCATCCGACCGGCCTTCATGCGTCATCACATCAGGCATTTCATTCATCGCCACGAGCCGAAGGGCGCGTTCCATGCGCATCTGAAGTCCGGAATTGGTGCCGTCATCGGCATGGTTTCGGTCGGCATCCTTGCTGTTACGACAGGCATTCCGCTGCTGATTGCGCCCTTCGGCGCAACGGCGGTGCTGATCTTTGGGCAGCCGAAGAGCCCGCTCGCCCAGCCGGCAAATGTCATTGGTGGTTACGTTCTTGCTGCGGCGGTCGGCGCCGCAGCCGCTTTCTTCTTTCCGGGTCTCTGGTGGGTCGCGGCAATCGCCGTCGGTATCGCAATCGCCGGCATGCTGGCGCTGAGGGTCACGCATCCGCCGGCAGGCGCCGTGCCGCTTGTTGCTCTCGGCTCGCATCTCGGCGGATTGACGCTTTTTGCAGTCGTCCTGTTCGGCGGCGTCCTGCTGGTCGCGATCGCCGTCGTGCATCACTTCATCCCACCGCGGCATCAATATCCGCTGCGGGCGCCGTCGCCGTAAGGCTCAGCCTGTTCTTTTGAGGCGGCAGAAGAAGAAGCCGTCCGTATCCGTCGAGGCCGGCGTCAGCGTGATCGTCTTGCCGTCGGAAGAGCGTGGGCGCGTCCCATCCTTGCCGAACAGGCTGTCCCAGGCGGGCAGGGCGCTGACGATTTCGAAGTCGCTGTTGTCGGTGGCAAAGCGCCGCACCTGCTCTTCGTTCTCCTGCGGTAGCACTGAGCAGGTAACGTAGATCAGTTCGCCGCCGGGGCGCACGAAGCTGCGCGCCTGCGTCAGCGCGTCCTGCTGCTGGGCAGTGCGCTCGTCGAGGTTCTTGGCCGTCAGTCGCCATTTCGTATCCGGGCGCCGGCGCCACGTGCCTGTGCCGGTGCAGGGCGCGTCGACCAGCACCTTATCGCAGCGGTCGCGCAGGCTGGTCAGGCCTCTGATATCGTCATGGACCTGGACATTGCGTGTGCCGGCGCGCTTCAGCCGCTCGATGATCGGCGCAAGCCGCTTGCGGTCGGCATCATAGGCATGGACCTGGCCCTTGTTATGCATCGCAGCCGCCATGGCGAGCGTCTTGCCGCCGCCGCCGGCACAATAATCCAGCACCTGCTCGCCATCCCCAGGCAAAACCAGATCCGCAACGATCTGCGATCCCTCGTCCTGAACTTCAAACCAGCCTTTCTGGAATGAAAGCTCGGCCGTCACGTTGGGCAAACGTGAGGCACCCTCGCCGGCGGGAATCCGGATGCCGTAGCGTGCGATCTTCGCCTCATTGGCGCCGGCGCGTTCCAGCGCCTTGACGGCCTTTTCGCGGGTGGCCTTCAGGATATTGGCACGCAGATCAAGCGTCGGGCGTCCAGCGAGCGCCTGGGCCTCGGAAAGCCATTCGCCGCCGAAAGCCTGTTCGAAGGAGGATTGCACCCATTCTGGAATATCGCCCTGAACATGCGGGGCTGCGTCGGAAAGAGAGCGGCTCGTAAAGGCCGCGAGTGCGTCGGCCGAAAGCGGCGTCGGCGCGAACTTGTCGTCAGCAAGTTCGGCGGCCAGCGTTTCCGGCGTGAAACCCCATTGGCGGAACATGACGGCATGGGCAATGGCAACGGCGCTGTCGTCGTCCATCAGATAGGCATGGGACAGTCGCATGCGCAGCGCATCGTAGACGATGTTGCCGATCGCCGCCCTGTCGCCGGAACCGGCGAAACGGTGAGCGAGGCCCCAGTCCTTCAGCGCATCGGCGACAGGCCTTTTACGGGCATCGATATCAGCCAGAACCGAAATCGCCCCTTCGAGGCGGCCGCCCAAACGCATTCAAACTTCTCCTGTTGCCTTGGCTAGTGAACGATCCGCGCGGAAAGAGCCTCAGGAAGCCTGATGGCGGGGCAGATTGTTTACAAGTCTCAACCGCGTGGTTACCCGCGATTGACGGCAAGAGCAAGCGCCGCATCCGGCGCAGGGATTTTGCGGAGGACGTAGCCTCAGCTCATGACTTCGTAGCAAACCTTCGCAGTACCTGTAGAGACCATGCCGATATTCTGGGCAGCAGCGCGTGACAGGTCGAGTACGCGACCGCGGATGAACGGACCACGATCATTGATGCGAACGACGACGCTGCGGCCGTTGTTGCGGTTGGTGACCTTCACCTTGGTGCCGAACGCCAGAGAGCGATGTGCGGCAGTATAGATGGCCGGGTTCATGCGTTCCCCGGAAGCAGTTTTGGAGCGAAGTGCGTACCACGAAGCACCGCCACATCCGTTAGCAGCAAATCCTTCCGCCGGGAGGATGAAAGAGCAGGCTGCAATGGCTGCGGTAGTGATTAGAGAACGGCAGATTTTCTTCAAAACGGATTGTCCCTCAACTATTGAACTTGCGCCTTCACAGGCGGTGGGGCTTCAATCCGGGGAAAAGTGGCGAAAAAGTGCCGATCGAGATCACGGAACGTTACAGCTTGTAACATTTGTGATTCCGGTAACATTGCGGTAGCAGGACACCGCTTTGACGAATTGTGGAAAAAACCTAATGAAATCAGCTAAAATCCGAACGATTTTTTCGGGAAAGCGGTAAACATTTGATGGCCGCCGGAAATCACAAAAAATTTTTGCTCATACCGCCATATTTGCTGCCACATTTGCGCAAATTTAGAGGCCGTTAACCATAATGCGGAGCGAAATTCGCGTCGCTAAAATAAGAAAGTAGGAAATTTCTACTCTTTTTGAATTATAGCCCTCTCACCCGAATGGGAGGGTATCGTCAGCCCCGCCACCCCTCATTTTGCCAGAGCTGGGCGAGCGACATCGGATAGTTCGGGAAGGCAAAACGGAAGCCCGTGGCCTTCAGTTTGGCATTGGAAACCCGCTTATTCTCTCCATAAAAGGAGCGGGCCATGGGCGTCATCTCGACCGTCTCGAAAGATTGCTCTGGCGGCGGTGCGACGCCCATCAGGCGGGCGGCTTCGACGATGACATCCTGCGGCGGGCCGGGCTGGTCGTCGGTGACATTATAGATGCCACCGAGCGCATGCTCTGACAAAAAGCGGGTGGAAGCGCCGATGTCCTCCACTCGGATGCGGTTGAAGACCTGGTCCTTCTTGATGATGCGGCGCGCCGTGCCGCGATCCAGATTAATGAAGGCGTTGCGTCCTGGTCCGTAAATGCCGGAAAGACGCAATATTGCGGCCGGTACGTCGCGGGCACGTCCGAGCGCAAGCCAGGCGTCCTCAGCGTCCAGACGTTCCTTGGAGCGGCCGGAGACCGGCACACAAGGGGTTTCCTCGGTCACCCAGGAGCCTTTGTGGTCGCCATAGACGCCGACCGTGGAGAGATAGCCGATCCATTGCAGCTTCGGCAGAAGCACCGTGCTGTCTTTGCCGAGCAATGCAAGCAGCGGATCGGCATCGCGCGGAGCGATCGACTGCACGAGATGCGTAACGCCGGCCATCGCCGCACGCAGATCGTCGCTCAGGGTTTCGCCGTCGAAGATGAAGGCTTCGATCCCGGATCTCCGCAGCTCTTCCGCCTTTTCCTCCGAACGGGTCGTGCCGGAGATGCGCATGCCGCTGTCACCAAAAGCTCTGGCGATCGCCGTACCGGAATAACCGCAGCCAAAGATCATCACATGCATCAGCTTACCCCCGCCAGTCGCCATTCGTTGAGGACTTCTTCGTCCGACTCATTTTCCCTTTGTGCGGCAAAGGCTTCGAATTCACCAGCCTCCATGAGCCGCGACAGTGCCCAAACTGCCATGCCGCGCACGACAGGAGAGGCATCGGCGGCGAGCGCACGACATTGCTCGATCAGGCTACGATCGCCGGAATTGCCGGCAGCGATCAGCACATTACGAATGAAGCGGTCACGCCCGATGCGCTTGACCGGAGAACCGCTGAAGAACGTACGGAAGGTTGGGTCGTCGAGGGTCAAAAGGAAGACGATCGAAGGTTCCTTCAGATCCTCACGCGCCTTCAGCTTCATTTCCGACGCTTCGTTTGCGAACTTGTTCCAGGGGCATGCGGCAAGACAATCGTCGCAGCCGTAAATGCGGTTGCCGATCAGCGGCCTGAACTCGGGATCGATCGGCCCCTTATGCTCGATCGTCAGATACGAAATGCAGCGGCGCGCATCGATCTGGTAGGGCGCAGGAAAGGCAGCCGTCGGGCAGGCATCGAGGCAGGCGCGGCAGGAGCCGCAATGATCGGCCTCCGAGGCATCTATATTGAGATCGGCAGTCGTGAACATCGAGCCGAGGAAAAGCCAGGAGCCATGCTCGCGGCTGACGAGATTGGTGTGTTTGCCCTGCCAGCCGAGACCGGCCGCCGCGGCCAGCGGCTTTTCCATGACGGGTGCGGTATCGACGAAGACCTTCACGTCTGCGCCAGCCTTGGCTGCGAAGCGCGTGGCGATCTCTTTCAGTCGGCCCTTCATGACGTCATGATAGTCGCGGTTGCGGGCGTAGACGGAGATTGCCGCCCTATCCTTCCTGTCGAGAATGCCGCGAGGATCCTCGTCCGGCCCGTAATTGAGGCCGAAGACGGCAACAGAGCGCACATCGCTCCAGAGCGTGCGCGGATCGCCGCGACGCTCGCGCGTTTCCGCCATCCATTCCATTGTTCCATGCCGGCCGGCATCGATGAATTGGCCGAGTCGCTGTTTTGCGTCAGGGATCGAATCCGGACCGGTGACACGACAGAGATCGAAGCCGAGAGCGGCCGATTCCCTCTTCAGGAAGGCGGTCAAATTGTCGCGGCGCTTCCGCTCCTTAATATCTTCGGTTTTCGGTTCGGGCATCAAACGCCCTCGTCAGAAATCCAGGTCGGCGTAATGGGAAACCGGCGTCAGACCGCGCACGCGCTCGGTGAGCAGCGGACGGAAGGAGGGGCGCGATTTCAGCCGCTGGTACCAGTCCTTGGCGAGCGGCGATTCCGACCAGTCGATCTCGCCGAGATAATCGAGAATAGAGATCGAGGCTGCAGCGGCAAGATCGGCATAGCTCATCCGCTCGCCGGCGAGCCATTGGCGCGAGCCGGCGAGCCAGGTGAGATAACGCATGTGTTGGCGGATATTCGCGCGTGCCGTGCGTAACATCTTGGAATCCGGGGCGCCGCCGCCCTGGTCGGCCGTCATTTGCAGCTTGTAGACGCGCTCGCGCGCCAGCGGCTTGGTGACGTCGTTTTCCATCTTTTGCATGAACCATTCCGTCAGGCGACGGATTTCCGCGCGCTGGAACGGATCTTCGGCGAGCAGCCTGCGGTCGCGCTTCAGCACGCCATGCGTCTCGTCGAGATATTCCGAAATCACCGTCGCGCCGCAGAGTGCACGCATGCTGTCGTCCACATAGACGGGCAGCGTGCCAGCCGGGTTGAGCGCCAGGAAGTCGCGGCGTTTCTCCCAGGTCTGTTCTTCGATCAGCTCTGCCTGATAGCCGTATTCCGCCAGAATGAGCCTGACGAAGCGAGACGCGGACGACATGGGATGATGATAAAGCGTGGGCATCGATACTCGGACTTTTGATTGTTGTGCATGGGTTCAGGGGCGCCCCGATTATACCGCCCTAGTCATGACTCATTAGTTGAAGCTATAGGAGCTTGGCCCCTTCAATACAAGCGAATCGGGTCACACCTGCCTGACAAGGGACAAAACATGGCTGCCTGAACGATCGCAACTCCCCGCTCGCCTTTTCTTGCCTCCCGCTCTGGCGAATGATGATTGTGCAGTGCAATATAGCCTGACCGCCATTCCAGTCCGACCGAACCCCAAACCGGAGACACTTTATGGACTACATAAACTCTATAATTCTGGGCATTATAGAAGGGATCACAGAGTTCCTGCCGATTTCGAGCACCGGCCATCTGATCATTGCGGAGCAGTGGCTCGGCGCCCGTAGCGACACCTTCAACATCGTCATTCAGGCAGGAGCGATCCTCGCCGTTACGATCATCTACTGGCGTCGTCTGCTCGATCTGCTGCTTGGCTGGCGCGATCCGCAAAACCGCGATTATGCCTTTAAGCTGATTGTCGCCTTTCTGATAACGGCGGTTCTCGGACTGTTGGTCAAGAAGCTCGGTTTCGAACTGCCTGAGAACGCAACGCCGGTTGCCTGGGCGCTGATCATCGGCGGTATCTGGATGATCTTTGCCGAATGGGCTGCCGCCCGCCGCCCGCCGAGCACTCAGATCACCTGGCTCGTCGCCATTCTTGTGGGCATTGCCCAGGTCGTTGCCGGCGTCTTCCCCGGAACGTCCCGCTCGGGTGCCACGATTTTCGTCGCCATGCTGGCGGGTACGGCTAACCGCGCCGCGGCAACCGAATTTGCCTTCCTCGTCGGCATTCCGACCATGTATGCGGCAAGCGCCTTTTCGCTGCTGAAAACCTTCAAGGATGGCGGTGCGGCAAACGAGGACTGGACCGCGCTCGGTATTGCCTTCGTCGTTTCCACAATTGTCGCCTTCGTCGCCGTCAAGTGGCTGCTGGCCTATATCAGGAGCAACCGTTTCACGGTATTTGCGATCTATCGCATCATTCTGGGTGTTGTGCTGCTCGGCATGGCGATGGCCGGCATGATCAACTGAATGACCGGACACGCGAGTGAGCGATATATATCGCTCACCCCGAGAGAAAAAATGAAGCCGGTTCGAAAGGACCGGCTTTTCTGTTAGTGGGTGATGGAGGCCGTTGAGCAGGGATCGACGCCGTAAGCCGGCGAGCAACTGCCCTTCACCGCTGCGACGGAGCCCGGCGCAATGAAGGAGCCTGCGAGGATTACCAGTGCCGCACACGCAAAAAGAAGCGCGATTGACTTACCCATCAGAAATAGCCTTTCACAGTGATTGCCGCACGCCTGCGAGGCGCCTTGAGTCTGTCTGGAGACGCGCGGGGGTGTTTAGTCAGTGGAATAGCAAATAGCAATAAATGTTCCTGCTAAATTTGGTGTTAATTCCACTAAATTTCCTATGCGTCTTTTATGCAACGTCACACAACATGAGATGCAGCGTAACACGCCAGGCTTGTGCCGGATTGGCGCCTCGCGAAAATGGAAAACGCCGCCCGCGAAAGCTCGCGAACGGCGTTTGAATTGTCTTCTATCGATTGATCAGGCAGCTTTGCCGGAGCCGGTATACTGGCCGTGCGGACGATACTGCACGAGGTAGGAGTCGAGCACCGAAGTCGCCATCGTCGGCGTGATGCCAAGGCCCTTCAGCGTGCGGCCCTCGGCTTCGGCTTCATTGGAAACGACGTTGTCGTGCTTGAGAAGCTTGACCTGGTCCGGCGTGATCGGCGGCGCGATGAACGGCACGAGCGAGGCGATGCTGCCAATCAGCGATGCGATGCTGAAGGGCAGGGAAACGAGCCGATTCTTGCGTACCGTAACCTTGAGTATGGTTTCGAGACATTCGCGGAAGGTAAGGACCTCAGGACCGCCGAGCTCATAGATCTTGCCGCCTTCGACCTTGCCGTCGACGGCACGGGCAACGGCCTCTGCGACATCCTCGACATACACGGGCTGGAACTTCGTCTTGCCGCCGCCGACGAGCGGAAGGACCGGGAACGTACGCGCCATATCGGCGAACTTGTTGAAGAAGCTGTCCTCCGGGCCGAAGACGACAGACGGACGGAAGATCACCGCATCCGGCTTGATCGACAGGATGGCGGCTTCCGCGCGGCCTTTGGTACGGCCGTAGTTGGAGTTCGAACCGGCGTTGGCGCCAATGGCGGAAATGTGGGTCAACGTTGCGCCGGCATTGCGGGCGGCTTCCGCCACAGCACGACCGCCGAACTCCTGCACGGCGTCGAAGGTGTTGCGGCCGCTCTCGAAGAGAATACCAACGCAGTTGATGACATGGTCGGCGCCTTCGACAGCCCGGTCGATCGAGTTGCGGTAGCGCAGGTTGGCCTGGACCAAAGAGATCTGGCCGACATTGCCGAGCGGCTGCAGGAAGCCGGCAAGGTCAGGGCGGCGCACGGCAACGCGGATGCGATAGCCACGCTTGGCGAGCACACGCACGACATGTCTGCCGATGAAGCCGGACCCTCCGAACACGGTAACGAGCGGCGGCAGGTTGGCAAGGGTCATGGCAGGCTCCTCGAAAGGCTTTGGAATGCTGTGATTGTTTTCGTCTTAGCCGAATACCGACGCGACGAAAAGGGCCATCGCGCCGCAGTTCTTACCCGTTCGAAACTGGCTCAGACGCCTTCGACCACGACCATTTCCGCATCAGCCACCTCATGGCGGATTTTTGCGGCGGCCTGGTATTCCGGCGAATTATAGCAGTCGACGGCATGCTGCATCGAGGGAAATTCGATAACGACGTTGCGGGCGCGCGCCTTGCCTTCAAGCTCGGTGATCGCGCCGCCGCGGGCGAGGAAGTTCGCGCCGTACTTCTCGAAGGCAGGCTTTGCGGTTGCAACGTAATCCTTGTAGCGCTCGAGGTCGCGCACATCGACGCGAGCAATCCAGTATCCCTTGGGCATTTTTATCTCCCCTTCAGCGGATGTGTCAGCGGTTCGCCGGCCAGAGCGCGGCGACCATTTCATTGAGGATTGCGCGAGCCGCTTCCCGCGGCTCCGGCGCCTTGACGATCGGCCGGGCGACGACGAGATGGGTGGAACCGGCCTTCAGTGCATCCGAAGGCGTCATGACCCGCTTCTGATCGCCCCTCTCGGCGCCTGCCGGGCGGATGCCTGGGGTGACGATCGCCATGTCAGGTCCGACAATCTCGCGGACGCTGGCGGACTCCTCGGCAGAGCAGACGATACCGCCCATCCCGGCAATGCGCGCCTGTTCCGCACGCCGCGCGACCAATGTTTTCGGATCGTACTGATAGCCGGCCTGGACGAGGTCATCGGCGTCCATCGAGGTCAGCACCGTAACGCCAAGCAGACAGAGGCTGGAGCCCTTGGCCGCTTCGACGGCGGCCTTCATCGCTTTCGGATAGGCATGCAGCGTCAGCATCGACATGCCCATCTTGGCGATGTTCTCGACACCGGATGCGACCGTGTTGTCGATGTCGAGCAGCTTCATGTCGAGGAAGATCTTCTTGCCGCTGGCCGCGAGATCGCGGGCAAATTCCAGCCCGCCGGCAAAAACGAGCTGATAGCCGATCTTGTAGAAGAGAATGTCGTCGCCGAGCGTGGAAACCAATCTTTCCGCTTCGCCAATCGTTGGAACATCAAGCCCGACGATCAACCGCTCGCGTGCGTCCATCTCAATCATCCCCGCCAGTCTTCAATGGGTGTCCAGTCGCATGATAAGCGCCGATCCGCAAGGCCGAAAGCATAGAGATTGCCACCACCGCCTGGCTGGTCGCGATCACGCGCAATCGGTGCGCCCATCAGATGGCACTTGAGCAGCGTTCCGACGCCACCATGCCCGACGAAGGCGATCGGCGCATTTGCCTTATGCGAGGATAGGACGGTCTCGACGGCGGAGACGATGCGGGCCTGCGCATCGGCGGCCCGCTCCCAGCCTCTGAAGCTCTCCAGCGGGTGGGCGAAGAACCAGTTGGCCGCCTCCTCGAATTTGTCGGGCGGCAGGAAACCAGTGGCGGAGCGGTCGTTCTCGTGCATGCCATGCACGATCTCGATTTTCACGCCTGAGGCCGCAGCAAGGATTTCCGCCGTCTCGATCGCCTTCGTCTCATCGCTGGAGACGACGCGGGTCAGCCGCTTCGCCCAGTCGCTCGAGGCAGCCTTGCGGGCGCGTTCGGCGCCGATCTCGGAAAGACCCCACTTGGGAACGGGAACCTGCGGGTCGATCTTGACCTGAGGGTGGGTGATATAAAGTCCAAACATTTATCCGCGCCGATAGATCCAGAGTTGAGCAGGAGGAATATTGCGCACGATGAAATCAAAATGATGAATGCTGTAACGATCGGCATTGGCAACGATCGGCGAGACCGCGCCATAGGAGATCTGTACCATCGGCCGGCCTGCCGGCATGCGGTCGAGCAGGCTTTCCAAGAGCGCAATACGCGCCTGCATGGGGAAGTTCAGGAGCGGTATACCCGAAATAACGGAATCGAATTCCTGATCCTTGAGTGAGCCGAGCGTTTTGTCGAGATCGAAGGCATCGCCGTTGATGAAGCTCACGCCGGGGTAAAGCCGCATAAGGTGTTCGTAGAAGTCCGTCGAATATTCGATAGCGACGAGCTTTTCCGGCTTCACGCCATGGGCAAGGATCGCCTTGGTGATGGCGCCGGTGCCGGGACCAAGTTCAAGCACGGGCAGGTCCGAATGCGGATTTGCGACGCTTGCCATCTTGCGGGCAGTGATCGAGGAAGTCGGAACGATGGAGCCGACGGTCTTCGGCCCCTGCATCATGCCCTTGAAGAAGCGGATCTCCTCGTCAAACTTCCTGCCGAGCCGTTCCTTGAGCCGCAATGCCATGCCGTCCTCCCATGCCTGCCGGTCAACTTTCCCTTAATTGCAGGAGGGTGAAGCAAAAACAAGAGGCGATGTCGCGATCAGGAAAGTTTCAACTGCAAAAGCGACGCGCGTTTAAACGCGCATCGGCATCAGCACGTAAAGCGCGTCATCGCCGGCGGTGTCACGCACAAGTGTCGGCGAACCCGCATCGGCCAGAAGGAAGATCGCCTCGTCGCCGGAAAGCTGCGCGGTGATGTCGAGCAGGTACTTGGCATTGAAGCCGATTTCCATCGGATCGGTGTCGTAGCCGACGGCAACTTCTTCCGTCGCGCTGCCGGAATCCGGATTGTTGACGGTGAGTAGAAGCTGACCATCGGAGAGCGCGAGCTTCACGGCGCGACCGCGCTCGGATGAAATGGTCGAAACGCGGTCGACGGCCTGGGCAAAGCTCGTGCAGTCGACGCGCATTTCCTTGTCGTTATTGGTCGGGATGACGCGCTGGTAGTCCGGGAAGGTGCCGTCGATCAGCTTCGAGGTCATGACGATGGAGCTGAGGGTGACCCGGATCTTGGCATCGGAAACTTCGACGGTGACGATCGCATCAGGCGTATCGACCAGCTTCTGCAATTCGCCAACCGTCTTGCGCGGAATGATGATGCCGGGCATGCCTTCCGAGCCGGAGGGGGCGTCGACATCGGCGCGGGCCAGACGGTGGCCGTCGGTCGCAACGGCGCGAAGCTTCAGGTCGCCGCTGCTCTCGATCGTGTGGAAGAAGATGCCGTTCAGATAGTAGCGGGTTTCCTCGGTCGAGATCGCAAACTGCGTGCGGTCGATCAGCATCTTTAGATCGCTTGCCTTCAGCTTGAAGGAATGCGTGAAGGTGCCGGCGGTCAGATCCGGGAAGTCGGATTCCGGCAGGCACTGCAGCGAGAACTTCGAACGGCCGGACTGAACGGTCATCGAGCCGCCATCCTGAGAGGTGGCAAGCAGCACTTCCGCGCCATCGGGAAGCTTGCGCACGATGTCGTAAAGAAGATGGGCGGGAACGGTGGTGGCACCCGCCTGCTCGACATTGGCAGGCGTCGCTTCGGTGATTTCGAGATCGAGGTCGGTCGCCTTCATGTCGAGGCTCTGGCCATCGGCCTTCAGCAGCACGTTGGACAGGATCGGGATCGTGTTGCGGCGTTCGACCACGCGGTGCACGTGGTTCAGCGACTTCAAAAGGTTTGACCGCTCAATAGTAATACGCATGGGATGCTACCGCTTTCGACCTTTATTGTCCGGGCGCCAGGAAGCGCCGCGTCACTGCTTTCCCCTTCGGGAGAGGGGAGTGGACGGGCAAAATGGCAGAACTTTGCCGGCGATTGCAAGAGGCATGGCCACCCACAGGCTCGCAAATGCCGTTTTGCAGTGCAATGCTCACAGAAATTGCGGGCTCTTGTCGAAGCCGCACCGCTCGCCCATAAAGGGAAAAGCCCGGCGGAATGAAAGCGAATGACATGACGGAAGAGACGACAGCGGAAACCGGCGCCCGGCGCGGTTTTCGCCTGCACAATATCGCGGTGCCGGCGCGCCCGCTCGAACCGGCTCTCTATCTCGTCGCAACGCCGATCGGCAATCTCGGCGATATCACGCTGCGGGCGCTGGAAACGCTTGCCGGTGCGGATGTCCTCGCCTGCGAGGATACACGCGTTACCCGCGTCCTGCTCGATCGCTACGGCATTCAGAACCGCCCCTTTGCCTATCATGAACACAATGCCGATGAGGCCGGGCCGCGGCTCCTGCAGGCGCTCGAAGCCGGCAAGTCGGTGGCGCTGGTTTCCGATGCCGGCACGCCGCTCGTCTCCGATCCCGGCTATCGCCTGGCGCAGCAGGCGATCGAAGCAGGTTACCGCGTCATTCCCATTCCCGGCGCTTCCGCACCGCTTGCGGCCCTCGTCGGCTCAGGGCTGCCGAACGATGCTTTTCTATTTGCCGGTTTTCTGCCGACCAAGGACAAGGCCCGTCGCGACCGTCTCGCAGAATTCGCAAACGCACCGGCCACACTGATCTTCTTTGAATCGCCCCATCGCATCGGCGCAACGCTGGTGGCCGCTGCCGATATGCTCGGTGCTGAACGCGAGGCGTCGGTCTGCCGCGAACTGACCAAGACCTATGAGGAATTCCGCCGCGGCACGCTCTCCGAGCTCGCCACCTATTATGAAGAGCATGACAATGTGAAGGGTGAGATCGTTCTCGTCATCGGCCCGCCGAAGGACGAGCCGGCAACCGCGGCGGATGTCGACGCCATTCTCGCCGATCTCTCAAAATCGCTGCCAACCGCCGGGGCCGCGACCGAGGCTGCCCGCTTGACCGGCCTGCCGCGCAAGGTGCTCTACCAGAAGCTTCTCGACATGAAGGCGGCGAATGGCTGACGGCGAAGCCACGCTCCGCAGGAGAAAGGCGCTGCGTCGCGGCTCGGCGGCAGAATATATTGCCGCCATTTTCCTGATGCTGAAAGGCTATCGCATTCTCGCTATGCGCTACAAAACGAAGCTCGGCGAGATCGATATTGTCGCTCGCAAGCGAGACTTGGCCGTCTTTGTCGAGGTCAAGGCGCGCGCTGACGAAATGGGCGCCGTGGATGCGGTGTCCTACGCCTCCCAAAAACGCATCCGGGCTGCGAGCGATCTCTGGCTCGCCCGCCAGAGGGACTATGCCCGGCTCTCGCAGCGCTATGACATCGTTGCGATATTGCCGGGCAAACTGCCTCGTCATTTCCCGGATGCTTTCTAGGGGTTCGCTAAATTCCACAGGCACCTAAAAACTGACGAATAAGCTTTCGTTAAAATTTTAGCGTCTGCTTGAACGGGCTTTTACGACTCTTTTGTTATCCACGGCTCAGCTAGGGGTAGCAAACTGGGGGTAATACATGGCCTTGAAGATGATGCTTGCAACCGCCGTCGCCATGGCTGCGCGGTCCGTGCCTTACGCCGCGTTGAAAACGGCCGGCAAATCTTTCGTCGCGCAGGCAAGCGACCGCATGGTGCTGAAGTCGACGCCGATCAATCCGGACTGGGTCATCAGCGGCAATCCGCAGGCGCGCACGGCAGAACATTCCCGCGGCCATGACGAAGCATCGCTGACGGCGATCTGGGATTGCACATCAGGCGAATTCCGCTGGCGTTTCGGCTGGGACGAGACGGTCATGATCCTCGAAGGCGAAGTGCACGTCACCACCGAAGATGGCCTGGAGCGCACGCTGCAGGTGGGCGATGTCGCTTTCTTTGCCGGCGGCACCTGGGCGAACTGGCGGGTCGACAATTATGTCCGCAAGGTCGCCTTCCTGCGCAAGCCTTTCCCGAAGCCGCTCGCCATTGCCTATCGCCTGCGCAACCTCTTGCGCAACGGCGGCGGTACCGGCATCGCGGCCTGAAAATTGCGCCGGCGGAGGCGCGCGAAGCCATTGATTGCCGTTGCGTTTGACGCCTGACCGACCTACATCTGGGCGGCATCAGCTCAAGGGACGGAAATGGCCAAGATCAAGAACGTAGCGGTCCAGATGGACCATGTCTCCGGCATCAATATCGCGGGCGATTCCACCTTCGCCATGAGCCTTGAGGCTCAGGCGCGTGGCTACAAGCTCTTCCATTACACGCCCGATCGCCTGAGCTTCCGCGATGACAAGCTCTATGCCGCCGTCGAGCCGATGGTGCTGCGCGACGTCAAGGGCGATCACTATGAACTCGGCGCCCCTGAGCGCATCGACCTGTCGACCATGGACGTCGTCCTGCTGCGCCAGGACCCGCCTTTCGACATGTCCTACATCACCTCGACGCATCTTCTGGAGCGCATCCATCCGAAGACGCTCGTCGTTAATGATCCGGCCTGGGTGCGCAACTCACCGGAAAAGATCTTCGTCACCGAATTTTCCGACTTGATGCCGAAGACGCTGATCACCAAGGATCCGGGCGAGATCCGCCGCTTCCGCGACGAGATGGGCGATATCATCCTGAAGCCGCTCTACGGCAATGGCGGCGCCGGCGTTTTCCATTCCACCAAGGACGATCGCAACCTGTCCTCGCTGCTCGAAATGTTCGGCCAGCTCTTCCGCGAGCCTTTCATCGCTCAGCAATACCTGCCTGACGTGCGCAAGGGCGACAAGCGCATCATCCTCGTCGACGGCGAATTTGCCGGCGCCATCAATCGCGTCCCGGCCGAGCATGACAGTCGCTCCAACATGCATGTCGGCGGCCGCGCCGAGCCGACCGAACTGACGGCGCGCGAAAAGGAAATCTGCGAGCGCATCGGCCCGGCTCTGCGCGAACGCGGCTTCCTGCTCGTCGGCATCGACGTCATCGGCGATTATATGACAGAGATCAACGTAACCTCGCCGACAGGCATTCGGGAAGTGAAGAAGTTCGGTGGCGCCGATATCGCAAGCCTGTTGTGGGATGCGATCGAGCGCAAGCGCGGCTAAAGCAATACCAGCAAAAGTGCAATGCCAACAAAAGTGCATAGTGGTTTTGCGTTCGGAATTGCGGCAAAACTGCGCAGAGATTTTTTTGTGAAAACAAAGAGATAGAGAATTTTCGTGTTTCGAAGAAAAACGGAAATGCTCCAAGTGTTCCGCCTTTGATCGCCTTCGTTCCGGCTTTGCAACCTGCTGCAATTTGATTGCAGCGGATAGCTGAATTCGTTCGCTTATCGTTCTTGTTTTATTCCAGATTCCATGCCAGATTGTGACCGCCTTCATAGGTTGGGGTTCAGGGTTACGGGGCAGGGGCATGGTCGCGCGCGTCAGCACGGTTGCATTTCAGGGCATTGAAGGTGTGCCGGTCGAGGTCCAGGTCATGGTCGCTCCCGGTAAAATGGGAATCCAGATCGTCGGGCTTCCTGACAAGGCGGTGGCGGAAAGTCGCGAGCGGGTGCAGGCAGCCTTGCACGCTTCCGGCCTAGCGCTGCCATCCAAGCGTGTGACGGTCAATCTTGCGCCCGCCGATCTTCCCAAAGAAGGCAGTCATTTCGATCTCCCCATCGCACTTGGTCTGATGGCTGCGCTCGGCGCCATCCCGGCGGATGCTTTGTCAGACTATGTCGTCGTCGGCGAACTCAATCTCGACGGTACAATTGCCGCAATCGCTGGCGCTCTGCCGGCCGCAATCGGTGCCAACGCGAGTGGAAAAGGCCTGATCTGCCCGGCCGAAAGCGGATCGGAAGCCGCATGGGCAGGGTCCGGGGTCGACATTCTGGCGCCGCGCAGCCTGATCGCACTCGCCAATCATTTCCGCGGCACGCAGATCCTTTCGCGCCCGGAACCGTCCATTCGCCCGAATGCCGCCAATCTGCCTGATCTCGCCGAGATCAAGGGACAGGAAAGCGCCAAGCGGGCGCTGGAGGTGGCTGCTGCCGGCGGCCATAACCTCCTGATGGTCGGGCCGCCCGGTTCCGGCAAGTCGATGCTGGCTTCGAGACTGCCATCGATCCTGCCACCGCTTTCGGCTGCGGAGTTGCTTGAGGTCTCGATGATCCATTCCATCGCCGGCCAGCTGTCCGGCGGCAAGCTTTCCGACCGCAGGCCCTACCGCACGCCGCACCATTCGGCGACGATGGCCGCCCTCATCGGCGGCGGTCTGCGTGCCAGGCCGGGAGAGGCTTCGCTTGCCCATCATGGTGTGCTGTTCCTTGATGAGTTTCCGGAATTCGCGCCGCAAGTGCTCGATGCCTTGCGTCAGCCGTTGGAAAGCGGCGAATGCGTCATCGCGCGCGCCAATCACCGCGTCTCCTATCCGGCGCGGATCCAGCTTATTGCGGCGATGAACCCCTGCCGCTGCGGTATGGCTGGCGAGCCCGGCCACACCTGTGCCCGAGGGCCGCGCTGCATGACGGATTATCAGGCCCGGATTTCCGGTCCGTTGATGGACCGCATCGATATCCGCATCGACGTGCCAGCCGTTTCCGCCGCCGACCTGATCCGGCCGACGGTAGCCGAAGCGAGTGCCGATGTTGCCCGGCGCGTTGCGCGTGCCCGTGACATCCAGCGTGAACGCTATGCTGCTGCAGGCGCTGTGGGTATTTCCACCAATGCCGGATGTTCGACCGCAATGATCGAGAAATTCGCAGAGCCGGATGCCGCAGGATTGCAGCTGTTGCGAGATGCCGCGGACAAGATGAAGTTTTCGGCGCGTGGCTACCACCGAGTCCTCAAGGTCGCCCGCACGCTTGCCGATCTCGACGGCAAGGAAATGGTCGGCCGCATTCATCTCGCGGAGGCGATTTCCTACCGTGTTGCCGGCGAGAGGCTTACCGCTGCGGCATGATAAAGGGGCGCCGAAGCGCCCCAGGTACCGGGCGAGAGGAAGAACCCGGGAAGGTTCGATCAGCTTCCAAGGCCTTCAAACAATGCCGTCGAAAGATACCGTTCCGCGAAGGACGGGATGATGACGACGATGTTCTTGCCGGCGTTTTCCGGACGGCGGCCGACCTCGATCGCGGCCGTCAATGCTGCACCCGAGGAGATGCCGACCGGCACGCCTTCGAGCTTGGCGACGAGGCGCGCCTGCTGAAATGCGTCGTCATTGCTGACGGTGACGACTTCGTCATAGATGCTGGTATCGAGAATCTTCGGTGCGAAGCCGGCGCCGATGCCCTGGATCTTGTGCGGGCCGGGCGTGCCGCCTGACAGTACCGGCGAGTCCGCCGGCTCGACGGCCACGACCCGGATACCCGGTTTGCGGCTCTTCAGCACTTGGCCGACGCCGGTAATCGTGCCGCCGGTGCCGATGCCGGCAACGAAGATATCGACCGTGCCATCGGTATCGTTCCAGATTTCCTCGGCGGTCGTCTTGCGGTGGATTTCAGGGTTGGCCGGGTTTTCGAACTGCTGCGGGATGACGGCGTCGGGCAGTGAGGCGGCGAGTTCTTCCGCCTTGGCGATCGCCCCCTTCATGCCCTTCGGTCCTTCGGTCAGCACCAACTCGGCGCCGAGCAGCGCCAGCATCTTACGGCGCTCGACGGACATGGTTTCCGGCATGGTAAGGATCAGCCGGTAGCCTTTGGCAGCGGCGGCGAAAGCGAGCGCGATACCCGTATTGCCCGAGGTCGGCTCGATCAGCACGGTCTTGCCGGGCGAGATCTTGCCCTGCGTTTCCAGGCTATCGATCATGGCAACGCCGATACGGTCCTTCACCGAGGCGATTGGGTTAAAGAACTCCAGCTTGGCAAGGATGTTGGCCACCACGCCCTTTTCCTTGGCGAGTTTATCGAGGCGAACGAGCGGCGTGTCGCCGATTGTGTCCGTTATCGAGGAATAGATGCGGCCGCGGCCCGGTTTGTGCGACATGGTGCTCTCCCTTTGAAATCCATTCTGAAATCTGTGGAGAGAATAGGGTCAAAGTGGTGATGAGACCAGAGTGGCTTCACCCGTCGGCCGCTTGAGCCGGAGAAAAAATCCTTTGAGAACCGTCCGTTGCCGAATGTTTATTTCAGGCTGCACGCGTGGCGATGAAGGCTGCCGTACCCGCCAGGATGCTTGCGGCGACGCGGTTCAGCGCCTGCAATGCACGCGGCTGCTTCAGCATCGTGCGGGCGCGCGACGCAAGCATCATGTAGGGGATGAGCACGATCATAAGCACCACGAAAGTGACGGCGAGCAGGATGAGATACTCACGCATGCCGATGCTGCCGAGATCGATCAAGGTCGGCACCAGCGCCACGTAGAACAACATGGTCTTCGGATTGCCGAGTGTCACAAGCAGGCCGGACAGGAAGGACATGCCGGCACTGCTGGATTTCTTCGCGGCGATATCCTGCGGCAGCAGGCCGGCAGTCCAGAGCTTCCAGGCGATGTATCCGAGATAGAGAGCACCGGCGATCTTGATGACGAGGAATATCTCAGTGAAGGTCTGCGCCACGAAGGCAAGACCGAGAATGACAGCGGTGAGATAGGTCATGTCGCCGAGCACGAGGCCGAGACCCATGAAGAAGGTCTCGCGGAAGTTCGAACCGAGTGCACGCGCCACGATTGCCGTGATCCCCGGGCCGGGAATTGCGGCGGCGATGAACAGGGCTCCAGCATAGGCGATCAGGACGGTAAGGCTCATCTTCGTATCCACTGACTTGCGCAGCCTCTCTATAGGCGCGCAAGCCAGGCCTCATCAATCGCCTGGCGCTGATCTGTCCATAACCATAAAGAATAGGTCGGCTGAACCATGATCTACTTGGAAACCAATCCGGCCTTGCTATTTTCCCTTGCAAGCGGCCGCAGACACGGCCCGCCGCGGCTTCCCGAGGCTGTCGGCGCAGAAGGTTTTCATCACCAAGGAGAGAATGCATGTCGACTACCTCAGCCGAAGCCCGCAGACGTTCACCGCTCAAGACCCCTTCCGACCTGCCGACCAACGCGATCACCGATATTTCGGCCGCGTTGACCGCGCTGCTCGCCGATGTGTTTGCGCTTTATGTGAAGACCAAGAACTTCCATTGGCACATGTCTGGCCCGCACTTCCGCGATTACCATCTGCTGCTCGATGAGCAGGCGGAACAGATCTTCGATATGACGGACGAGGTTGCCGAACGCGCTCGCAAGATCGGCGGCACGACACTGCGCTCGATCGGCCAGATCGCCCGCCAGCAGCGCATTCCGGACAATGATGCTGACTACGTCACCCCCGAGGATATGCTCTCCGAGCTACGCGAAGACAACCTTCACCTCGTTTCAATCCTGCGCGAAGTGCACGAAGTCTGCGACGAGCATAACGACGTCGCAACCGCAAGCCTGATCGAGAACTGGATCGACCAGAGCGAGCGCCGTACCTGGTTCCTGTTCGAAACGACGCGCCAAGCGAAGTAACAGGTAAGCCGAAGTAATGGCTCAGCGTCTGGCCGCCGGCAGGCGAATAAGTCTCGCCGGCGACCAGCCCAGATTCATGCCGGCGGCGGCGAGCAGAATAACTGCCGCCCCGGCAATCTGCATCGGCTGCAGTGCGTGGCCGAAAGCGAAGCGGTCGACCAAGATCGCTGCGACCGGATAGATGAAAGACAAAGCGCCGGTCAGATGCGTCGGCAGCTTCTGGATCGCGCCATAAAGCAGCACATACATGAGACCTGTATGGACGACGCCGACGGCGATCAGGATCATCCAGGAACTGGTATCGGCGGGAAGGTTCGAAAAATCGGTCATCGGCGCCAGCATGACGATGCCGGTGGAAACCTGGATTAGAGCAATCAGATGCGGCGGCGTGCCTTTCAGCCATTTGGCGGCAAGCGCTGCCAGCGCATAAAAGAAGGCGGCACCCAGCGCCATCAGGATGCCGAGACCGTAGCTGCCGGAGACGGCATCAGTATTTGGTTTCGCCTCGACGATAACAGCCATGCCGGCAAAGGAAAGCCCGAGCCAGAAGAGCTTGGTGCCTGTGATCTTCTCCCCCAGAAAGAGTGCGCCGAGCGCAAGCAGCATGAAGGGCTGGGTGTTGTAGACTGTTGTCGCGATCGAGATCGAGGCGTGCGAATAGGAGGCGAACAGCAGCAGCCAGTTGGAGACGATCGCTATGCCGCCGAAGACAGCGATAGCGAGCGACCGCAGGCTGATGATGCCAGGCCTCAGCAGGCCGAGCGCAGTGCAGACAACAAGCAGGGTCAGTGCGCCGAAGAAGCAGCGCCAGAAGACCACGCCACTGACCGGCTGACCTGACATGACGACGAACCAGCCGATCGTTCCCGAGATCAGCATCGCTGCCGTCATCTCTGCTGTGCCTCTTCTGATGTCACTCTGCATCGCCATCTCCATTCGTTAGCGGGAAATTGTATTGCGGCATCGCAGCATTTTCTATAAGCTGAAAAAGGGAAAGGCTGGATAAACCTAATCTTGTTAGGAGTTTTTGCCATGTTGGCTAACGAGATGCAGGCAGTCGACGATATTGACCGCGCAATGATAGAGGCGCTGGCAGGAAATTCGCGTATTTCCCTAAAAGAGCTCGCCCAGGCTGTAGGACTTTCTTCGCCGAGCGCGGCAGAGCGTCTGCGTCGGCTTGAGGATCGCGGCGTCGTGACGCTCTTCACCATCGATCTTGATCCGGCGGCGATCGGTTATCCCTTGCAGGCGATCGTGCGGGTGCGCCCGCTGCCCGGCCAGCTCCACATCGTCGAGCGTATTATCCAGGACACGCCGGAATTCATCGAATGTGATAAGGTGACTGGAGACGATTGTTTCATCGCCCGCCTCGTCGTCCGCTCCATGGGAGAGCTTGACAACATTCTCGACAAGGTCGCCGAGCGCGCGGAAACCAATACCTCGATGATCAAATCCTCGCCGGTCAAGCGACGCCTGCCGCCCCTGATACGGAAAAAATAGCCTCAGAAATCCGCCATTGGCGACAGCATTGCGGGATGATCGAGGCTCATCTCCTCCAGTCCACGCAGCATGAGCCGTGTTCCGCCTCCGTAAGGCGTCGCCTCGCCGGACCAGCCGAGCCTGTCCGGCCGGAACAGCGTTTCGACTGACGTTGCCTGGATGCCGAGACCGGCAAGGATGGCGGCGAGGGACGGGATTTCACGCGCGACCACATCGAGGAGAACGACGTGGCCGGGTGCCGGCATCTTCCATGCGATGACGGCCTCGCTCTCTTCCAGATAGCTCAAGCGCACGTCGGAATCGAGCTGCGCGTTGATGAGGAACATCGCAGAGCTGCTGGCGACAGCAAGCGTCTCCGAAACTGGCTTGCGGTTCCTCAGCAGGCCCTGAAGCAGGGCGAGATCATCGGCATCGGGCGGCTGAAGAGGCCGTGAGGTGGCGGCAGCTTCAGACATTGGTGCAGCGCCGACATACTTGTGAAGCGGAAGCGAGCGGAAGCCGTAGGGCTCATAAAGCGCCGGCTTGTCCGTGTAGAGGATGATGGCCTCGAAATCCCGCGCCTCACACCAGGCAACCGCCTTGCCCGTCACATCGCGGTAAAGGCCGCGGCCGCGCCATGGCGGACGGACTGCGCCGGACTGAAAGGCGGCGGCATTGACGAGCCTGCCGTTGAGGACAAAAGGCATAGCGAAGGCGGAGAGATTGGCGGCGAGCAGGCCTTCATCCGTAAACCAGCCGAACGGCATACTGGCCGGGTCTGGGCCGCCAAGTTCGCGCAGCGGATCAATATCGATGCCGAACGTATCATCGAGAAGAGAAACGAGAGCGCTCCAGGCCGCCGGATCGCTGAAATAATCCTGTCGGAAGGTAAGCCCGTCTGAATCGGCGACGCTCATACCCCGGTCGAGCCGAAGCCACCGGCGCCGCGCGCGGTTTCGGTCGTTTCCGAGACTTCGGCGATGCGGATCTGGATGAATGGTGCAATCACCATCTGCGCGATGCGCATGCCGCGCGTGATGGTGAAATCCTCCTCGCCATGATTGATGAGAATGACCTTCACTTCGCCGCGATAATCGCAGTCGACGGTGCCGGGCGCATTGAGGCAGGTGACGCCGTTCTTGGCTGCAAGGCCGGAGCGCGGGCGCACCTGGCCCTCGAAACCCTCAGGGATTTCAAAGACGAAGCCCGTTGGAACGAGCGCGCGTTTGCCAGGCGCCAGCACCAGCGGCTTGTCCTCGTCGATCGCCGCGCGCAGGTCCATGCCGGCTGCACCACGCGTTTCATAGGCGGGCAGATCCAGGCCCTGGCCGTTCGGCAGGCGGATCAAATTGAGGGTGGGGCGAGTATCTGTGTGAATGGTCATGCGGCATTACTTCGTGCCTCGTGCCGCAAGGTCAATTGCAATGGCGCGCTTTAATCGCTAGATACGCGGCAATTCCACAGGATTTACATCATGGCCGAAAGTCTCGCCGAGGCGGTCTCCCGCCGCCGCACATTCGCTATTATCGCGCACCCGGACGCGGGTAAGACGACGCTCACTGAAAAGCTGCTGCTGTTCGGCGGCGCCATTCAGCTCGCCGGTGAAGTGAAGGCGAAGAAGGACCGCATTCAGACCCGCTCGGACTGGATGAAGATCGAGCGCGAACGCGGCATCTCGGTCGTCACCTCGGTCATGACCTTCGAATATGAAGGCAATGTCTTCAACATTCTCGACACGCCCGGTCACGAAGACTTCGCCGACGATACCTACCGTACGCTCACGGCAGTCGATGCCGCCGTCATGGTCATCGACGCGGCCAAGGGTATCGAGCCGCGCACGCTGAAGCTTTTCGAAGTCTGCCGCATGCGCGACATTCCGATCATCACCTTCATCAACAAGATGGACCGCGAAAGCCGCGATCCCTTCGAGATCCTGGATGAGGTCGAGGAAAAGCTGGCGCTTGATACGGCCCCGGTCACCTGGCCGATCGGTCGCGCCAAGACCTTCTGCGGTTCCTATCACCTGAAGGAAAACACCGTTCGCGGCTCCGATACGGAAATCGCCGTCACCGCCGTCAATGGTCCGCAGAGTGTTGCCGATCGCCTGCCGGAAAACGAGCGGGATGCCTTCATCGAAGAAGTCGAGTTGGCAATCGAGGCCTGCCGTCCCTTCGATCGGGAATCTTTCCTCGAAGGTCATATGACGCCGGTTTTCTTCGGCTCGGCGCTCCGCAACTTCGGTGTCCGCGATCTCATCAATGCGCTCGGTGATTTTGCTCCGCCACCGCGTGACCAGATAGCCGATATCCGCACCGTACATGCCGCCGAAGACAGGATGACGGCCTTCGTCTTCAAGATTCAGGCGAACATGGACCCGAACCATCGCGACCGTATCGCCTTCGCCCGCATCTGCTCCGGCAAACTGGAGCGCGGCATGAAGGCGCGGCTGGCACGTACCGGCAAGCAGCTTGGCCTCACCGCGCCGCAGTTCTTCTTCGCCTCGCAGCGCCAGCTCGCCGATACGGCCTTCGCCGGTGATGTGGTCGGCATTCCGAACCATGGCACGCTGCGTATCGGCGATACGCTGACGGAAGGCGAAAGCCTGGTTTTCCAGGGCGTGCCGAATTTCTCGCCGGAAATCCTGCGCCGCGTGCGCCTGGAAGACGCCATGAAGGCCAAGAAGCTGAAGGAAGCCCTGCAGCAGATGGCTGAAGAAGGTGTCGTTCAGCTCTTCCAGCCGGAGGATGGTTCGCCTGCCATCGTCGGTGTCGTCGGCGCGCTGCAGCTCGATGTCCTGAAGGAGCGCCTGATGGCCGAATATGGCCTGCCGGTCTCCTTCGAAATGTCGCGCTTCTCCGTCTGCCGCTGGATTTCGTCCGACCAAGCTGCTGAACTCGACAAGTTTCTCACCGTCAAGCGCGGCGATATCGCCCGCGATCTCGATGGCGACCCGGTCTTCCTGGCACAGGATGGCTTCTCGCTGCGCTACGAGGCGGAGCGCTATCCGGCGATCAAGATGGTGGCAATCAAGGAATATCACGCGGCCAAGGCCGCCTGATCACCCCGCCAGCCGTTCGGCAAGGAACTCGACGACCGCGCGCACGGAGGGCAATTGTCCTCGTCGGTGCGGCATCAGGATCGTCGTGGTGATACTGCCCGCCGTCCAGCCGGGAAGCAGGCGCACGAGTTGGCCGTTCTTCAAAGCGTCGTTGCAGACCGAGGTCGGCAGAATGGTAATGCCCATGCCTGCCGCAGCCGCTTTCAGCAGCACCATCGGCTCGTCTGCCGCCATGATGGGCTGAGGCGTTACCACAGTCTCAGCGCCGTTATCCGAGGTGAGACGCCACTGCTCCTCGGAGAGACTGGGCATGATTGCCCTGTGGCCGGCGATGTCCTCGGCCCGCTCGGGCTTCCCATATTGCGCTATGTAATCGGGCGAAGCGACGAGTAGGAACGGATGAACCGCGATCCGGCGCTGCACGAGCGTCGAATCCCCGAGTGGAAAGCGGTGGCTGCGCAGCGCAATGTCGAAGCCTTCCTGAACGATATCGACGAAGCGATCCGTTACATGCAGTGACACCTTCAGCTTTGGATAGCGTGCTGTCAGTTCGGCCAGATGGTCGGCAAGCGTGAATTGTGCCGTCGGCACCGCTGCGGTCAGCCTGACGATACCGCTCGGCTCTCCCAGGCGGTTGCGCACGATACTCTCGGCCATTTCCGCTTCGATGATCGAGGCCTGCGCATGGTCGAAGAAATCCCTGCCGATATCCGTCAGCGCAAAGCTGCGCGACGTGCGCTGGATCAGCCGCACGCCGAGCCTCTCCTCCAGTTCCGCCACGCGCTTGCTGATGGTCGATTTCGGAATGCCGAGATGATGTCCTGCCGCCGTGAAGCTGCCGCTTTCCACCGCTTGTACGAAGAGATGGAGGTCGTTGAGGTTGAAGGCGGTCACATTCATCTTCCATGCTTGTGGACTTTAAGATGCATTATCGCCATCTACTGCCTCATCGTCCACGAAATCATATTGGCCGGGTCAACAATTCCTATGGAAAGGACCCGATAATGTCCCTCATATTGTTTTACGGCGTGCCGGAAGGTTGTTCCTTCGGTTCGATCGTTGCGCTGGAATGGTCCGGCCTGCCGTACTGCCTGTGCCGCGTTCAGATGCCGGAAGTCGTCTCCTGTGACGAATACAGGCGCATCAATACCGTCGGCGAAACGCCGTCATTGCTCCTGCCCGATGGCCGGCTGATCAGCGAAAGCATGGCGATCCTGAATTACATAGGCGCGCAATCGATCGATAAAGGATTGGGCTTTGCGCAGGGTACCGCGGATTTCGACCGCCTGAACCAGATGCTCGCCTATTTGAACACCAGCTTCTTCAACGCCTTCAGCTCGCTGTGGCACGCTGTCGAGCATGAACTGGAACCGGCCGAGAAAGACGTTCTTGTCGCCTACGGCGCGGCCAAGGTGGAAAAGGCGCACCGTATGCTGGAGGGTCTGCTTGCCGGCCGGAAATGGCTGCTCGGCAACAGGCCCGGCATTGCGGATGCCTATTTCACCGGCATCGCCCGCTGGAACGAATTCCACAAGGTCGTCGATATCAGCCAGTTTCCTGCGCTGAGTGATCTCTATCAGCGCATGCTGCAGGAGCCGGCCGTTCGCTTCGCGCATGCGACCGAGCACCAGGAAAAGGCGGAAAGCACCGGTCGCTTTCTGGGAGAAATCGATCTGGAAGAAGCGCTCGGCCTGCTGCGCCAGGCTGCCTGAAAATCCTATAGTGCCGCCTTGTCCAGACAGGGCGGCCTTTCACGCGGCAGCGATGATTTCGATTTCCACCAGCCAGTCTTTCTGAAGCGTTTGAACGACGATGGCGGTGGTCGGTACGATATGATCGCCGAGCGCTGCCAGCCGCGCATTCTGGTTTGCTTCGGCATAGTCAGCGTCCTGTAAATAGCTGGTCAGCCGCACGATATTGCCGACGTCCATATCGGCATCCGCAAGGATCGCCCGCAGGTTCGACCAGATGAGGTCGAGCTGGACCGACAGATCTCTGCCCGGCGCACCCTCCGCGTCGAGGCCCATTGTGCCGCTCACGAACAGAAAGCGGGCGGGATTCCTGACCTCCATCGCATGGACATAATCTGACGTTGCCGCGTAGATGCCGCTGCTCGGACTGTGCTTCACCAGTTCCATTTGAAAGTCCCTCCCTCGAATATCTGAAAGCTTGGCGCTATTATCACCGAATATTCTTTGGCGATAAGGCGAGTTTTCCGAATGATAAAAGAAATGAATGGCATTCGACGCCGCAGGCGAGAGGCCGAGCAACTGGACCTTTTCGACCGAAAAATATTAGGCGCGCTGGCAGAGGATGCCCTGCAGAGCTATGCGGCGCTTGGCAAAGCCGTCAATCTGTCGCCGCCCGCCGTGCATGAGCGCGTCAAGCGGCTGCGCCGATCCGGCGTCATGAAAGGCGCGCACGCTGCGCTCGATGGCACGGCGCTCGGCAAGCCGCTGCTGGCCTTCGTGCATGTCGAGGCTGCGGGCTGGGGCAAAAGCGAAAGGCTGACGCAGCTTTGCCGCTTTCCCGAGGTAGAGGAGATGCACTCGGTTGCTGGCGACGCCAGTGTCATCTTCAAGGTGCGGACCGAAAGCCCGCGCGCACTGGAAGCCTTTCTCTCGCAAGTTCATGCCGTTCCCGGCGTGACGGCTACCAAAAGCTATGTTGCGCTTTCCACCTATCTGGAGCGGCCTGTCCAGGCGAACATGACGGCGGACTGGCCGGAGAACCCGTTGCCGGCCTGAAGTGCCGAAACGCTGCATCCCAACTGCTATAGTGCTGTTCTTCCAGAGGGAGCGACCCATGGTGCCGCGCCCGTCAAATTGCTCAGGCGGCGAGATCGCCGAGGAAGTCATCGCACCAGCGCGAGACGTCGTGCTCCAGCAGATGGTCCATCATCCGCTGCCAGCGGTCGCGGCGCTCCTCAAGCGGCATGTTGAGGCCGCGCGCCAGCGCATTGGACGTACCGACGATGTCGTAGGGGTTGACAAGCAGCGCGCCGTTCAGCTCGCGCGCCGCGCCGGCAAAACGGGAAAGGACCAGCACGCCCGGATCATCAGGGTTCTGTGCGGCAACATATTCCTTGGCGACGAGGTTCATGCCGTCGCGCAACGGCGTCACGAGCCCGACTTTGGCAAGCCGATAGAGGCCGGCAAGCACCGGCCGGCTCACCGAGCGGTTGATATAGCGGATCGGCACCCAGTCGACCGTGCCGAGTGCACCGTTCACGCGGCCGGCCTGTTCTGCGACCGTGCGCTGCATTGCCTCGTATTCAGGCACTTCAGAGCGCGATTTTGGTGTGATTTGCAGATAGGTGACCTGGCGCTGATGTGCCGGATTGTTGGTGACGAAATGCTCGAAGGCATCGATACGCTGGGTAATGCCCTTGGAATAATCCAGTCTGTCCACGCCGATAATAAGGCTGCGGTCTTCGATACTATGGCGTGCCTTCAGCACCATGCTGTGCGTGCCGGCCTTCCTGGCGAATTCGGCGAAGGCGGCCGTCTCAATGGCGATCGGATAGGCGCCGCCGCGGAACGTGCGCTCGCCGGCGACGAAACGCCCTTCGCTGATCATGTCGCCCATCTCCTCGCGGCGCAGGCAGCCCGCAAAATTTTCAAGGTCGTGATCGGTCTGAAAGCCGACGAGATCGTAGGCGGCAAGCCCCCGCATGATTTCCTCATGGACGGGCATGGCGAAGAGTACGTCGGCCGGCGGCCAGGGAATATGCAGGAAGAAGCCGATCTTGTTCTTGAGGCCCATCTGCCGAAGTTCGGCGGCAAGCGGGATCAGGTGATAATCGTGGACCCAGATGATGTCATCAGGCTTGATCAGCGGCGCCAGCCGATGGGCAAAGAAGCGGTTGACCCGGAAATAGCCGGCCATCTCGGTGCGCCCGTATTCTGCGAGATCCAGCCGGTAATGACAGATCGGCCAGAGCATGCGGTTGGCGAAGCCGAAGTAATATTCGTCGACATCCTTGGATGTCAGGTCGGTCAGCGCATAGGTGATGTTGCCGCGCTGCTCGATCGCAAGTGGGCCTGGTTCGCCTTCGTCGTTGACGTTGCCTGACCAGCCCATCCAGACGCCCCCCCGTTTCCCGAGGGCGGCCTCCAGTGCCACAGCGAGCCCGCCGGCAGACGCCGCCCCTTTCTTCTCCGGAACGGGCACGCGGTTTGAAACGACGACAAGGCGGCTCATGGCAAATTCCTTTCATTAGAAATAACTGCAAAAATACAATCAGCCGGCAAAACGCGCGACGATCTCGCGGACCGCTTCCGCGGAAGGCAGAGTGCCGCGGGCGGCAGTGTCTGCAGACGGCGGGCCGACGCGGATGGAGTAACCGCCAAGCCGGTTCGCCATGTCGAACATCGCCTCATCTGTGACATCGTCACCGATGGCGATCGGATGACGACCGCGGAAGGCTGGAGTTGCGAGAAAGCTTTCCAATGCATCGCCCTTGTTGGCTCTGGCGGGCCGGATTTCGAGAACCATCTTGCCGTGCTGCAAGGCCCAATCCGGTCCTGCACGGTTCAGGAAACGCTGCATCAGTTTCGTCAGTTCCGCCTGCCGCGCCGGCGCAAGACGGAAATGGGCGGCGACGGCCGCGCCCTTATCCTCGATGAGGATGCCGGTCCAGCCCGCCGTTTCTGCCCGAAGTTCAATCTTCAGCCTCTCGAACTCGGCCGTTGGCTCCGCCTTGAAGATGCTGCCGTCGGGGTTGCGGCGTTCGGCTCCGTGTAGTCCGGCGATGGGAAACTGATAGGGGGTGAAGAGACGGTCGGCATAGGTAAGACCTCGCCCGGTCACCAGAGCCAGTGCCCCGCCGATCCTCTGCGACAGCGTGTCGAGCTGCGCAGGAAGCGACGGCGGCACGAATATCTCATCCGGCGTCGGCGCAAGATCGAGGAGCGTGCCGTCGATATCGAGGAAGAGTGCGCCGTTTTGAAGATAGGAAGAGAGTGTAGAGAGGGTTTCGTCCTGCCGGGAAGCGCTGCCGGATGGCGGAGCTTCTGGTAGCTGATTGCTGTTTGCCATGCCGGAGAAATAGGTCAGCACGCCCCTCCGGCAACCCTTGATCGTCTTCAATCCGCCGGCGGGTTGGCGGGATGCTCGGCATAAAAGGCCTTTGCATCCGCCGTGAATGCGGCGCGCTGGCCGGCGGTCGTGTAGAACATATGCCCGCCGCGATAGAGCTTCAGCGATACACGATTTCCCGCTAGGGACGGCGGCAAGTGATCCACCACATAACGGCTGACGCCGTAGGGCGTCACGAGATCGCTGTAGCCATGAGCGATCAGCAGATGGAAAGATGGGTTGGAGGCGAGCATCTGCCTGATATCATCGGTGGCGCTCGCCTGGAAACGTGAACCGCCGCCACGGCCGCTGCCCCACTCCCAGCGCTGGCTGACATCATTTTCGAGCAGCGTATAGGTCATCTCGGTCTTGAAGCCGAGCTCGTTGCGGGCGTAGTCGGCGAAGGCGCCGCCATAGGCGCGGGTAAAGCCGTCAAGGATCGCATCGTCGCCTCGGTCGTAATCGGATTCCGGATAAGGGTCCGGCGTGGCGAAGGCAGCGTCGTATGGGCTCATCACCTCTCCCGCCTGCTTGCCGGAATGCTTGGCGTAAGCATCGCCGAGGAAGCCGCGATTGCGGGTAACGACATCCTGCGGAATGCCCGTAAGACCGGAGATCTTGTTGTAGAAGGCTGTTGCCGCATCGCCCGTCGGCGTCGGGCCGGCAAGCGTCGTGAGATATTCGCCAAGCGCGAAACTCTCGGCATCGCGCTGGCCGGATTCGCTGAAGCTTTTGCGCCGGTCGGCTTCGGCGGCTGCCAATGAGGGAAATTCCAGCGCAGCACCCAGCGCGAACTGGTCGGCATTGAACATCAGCTGACCTTCGAGCAGCGGTGAGAGCATGACGGTGCCGGCGATGATGATGCCCTGGCTCTGCTGCAGGGCCGAAGCGACCTTGGCGGCGCGGAAGCCGCCATAGCTTTCGCCGAGCAGATATTTCGGTGAATTGCCGCGGTTGTTATGCGCCACGTAGAGGGCGATCGTCTTCGCCATCGACTGCGCGTCGGCACCGACATTATAGTAGTTCGAGGCGTCGTCGGCCTTCACCGTGCGGCTCCAGCCGGTGCCGATTGGATCGATCAGCACGAGATCGGTAAAATCGAGCCAGCTATGCGTGTTATCGACGAGCTTCGCATTGGCGCCGTCGCGGCCATCGGGCCCGAAGTCGAGTATCTTCGGCCCCACAAGGCCGAGATGCAGGAAGGCGGAAGCCGCACCAGGCCCGCCATTGAAGGCGAAGGTGACCGGCCGGTCCGGCCCGGCATCCTTGGCAACATAGGCGGTGTAGAAGATCGCAGCGTTCTGCCCGCCATCCTGACCGAAGAGATCAAGTGTGCCTGCCGTGGCCGTATAGGCGATCTTGCGTCCATCGGCCGTCGTCAACTCGTGCTCGGTAACGGAATCGCCCGGCAGCAGCTTGAGGACGCCCTCTCGGGACGAACCCTGTGCTGCAGGGGCACGGCGTTCGCCAGCCTCCTGCGCAAAGGAGAAGGTGGGTGCGAGCGTAGCGGTCAGCGCGGCGAGCAGAAGCAGGGATCGGAAGCGCAAAGGATTTTCCTCCGGTGGACCAGAATGCGGCTGAGATAGGGTAGCAGCCGCATTCCTTCGATGGAGATCAAGAGATGGTGATACGCAAGTGAGCCTGGCTCATTCATCCTTCTCGATCGTGCGTGCATTCACATGCAGCGCTCGACCGGCCCGCCACCCATTGAAGGCGGCACCAAGGCCAAGCGCGACGAAAAGCACTGCGCACCAGGCGAAGCTTCCCGTCCAGCCTCGGATCAGACCGACGATGAACGGGCCGATGGCGGCAAGCAGATAGCCCACGCACTGCGCCATGCCGGAAAGGTGAGCGGCGACATGCGGATCGCGCGAACGCAGCACGATGGCTGTCATCGCCGCGGCGATCAGCCCGCCCTGACCGATACCCTGTAGCACGGCCCAGACCCAGACGGTGGAAAGCGGCGCAAAGAGCAGGCCGAGAAGTGCGACGACGGCGAAGGCACAGAGCGTCACGTTGATGAGGCGCTGATCCTTGCCGCGTACCGCTATATGCGGCACGACGAGACAGGCGGCGGCCTGTACCATGACGGAGACCGAGACGATGCCGCCGGCCACAACACCGTCAAGACCGCGTTCACGCAGGATCGGCACCAGCCAGCCGAAGACGCAATAGGCAAGCGCCGATTGCAGGCCCATGAAAAGTGTGACCTGCCAGGCGAGCTTGTCCCGCCACAGACCTTCGACACGGAAACCGCTGCGCCGCGCCTGTCGACTGCTCGCAAAGACCTGCGGCAGCCAGATCAGCCCGACGACGAGGGCAGGCAGTGCCCAGATGGCGAGCGCGCCTTCCAGCGAGCCGCCGAGCGCATGTTCGATCGGTAGTGTCAGGCCGGCGGCACTGGCAGCGCCCGCGCAGAGCGCCATCGTATAGAAGCCGGTCATCAGAGCCGTATTCGCGGCGAAGTCGCGTTTCACCAGTCCGGGCAGCAACACGTTGCCGACGGCGATCGCAGCACCGGCAAGCGCGGTGCCGAAAAAGAGCAAAGGGACGGAGGAAAGACCGCGTAGCGCTGTACCGAACGTCAGCAGCAGGAGCACGCCGAGCAGTGTCCGCTCCGAGCCGATGCGCTGGGCAAGTCGCGGCGCCAGCGGCGAGAAGGCGCCAAGGCAGACGACGGGCAGGGTCGTCAGCAGACTGGCGCCGAGCGGCGACAGGCCGAGTTCGGTACGAATTTCCGGCAGCAGGGCGGAAGCGCTGGAAAACACGGGTCGCAGATTGAAGGCGATCAGTACGAGGCTGGCACCGAGCAGGAAGCGAGCCGTCGGGCTCTGCTTCTGCGGCGGCAGTGGCACAGGCACGCTGTCGATTTCGGCATCAATCATCGTCTCGTCGACGGCGTCGAACGAGGATGTGACATTCTGTATGGGCATCCTCATGAAAGAAGCATCCGGTCGAGCGCGGAAAGGATGGGTGCCATGAAGTCGCGCACGGCTGCATCGGCCTTGTCAGGGCTGCCGGTTTCGATGGCGTCGACGATCGACTGGTGCGCCTGCATGTCAGGCTCGGGAATCGCCTTGTCGAGTGTGGCGGCAATCGTCTCCGCGATCGAGGTGGAGAAGAAATCATAGATCTCGATCATCGCCCGGTTGTTGGAGGCGGCGATGACGGCCTTGTGGAAGGCAAGGTCGCGTTCGATGAAGCCTGCCGGATCGCCGCCTTCATAATTGCCACGTTCGTCAAGCAATGCGCGAAGCCCGGCGATGAGGCCGGGTGTCTTGCGGAGGGCGACGAGCCGCGCGCCTTCCACATCGAGCGCGCAGCGCGCCTCGAACTGGTCGCGCAGGCTGGCGCGCCGCGCCATGGTGAGCGGTCGGCTGCTATCGGTGGTCGAAAGCACATAGGTGCCGGAGCCCTGCCGCGTTTCCAAAAAGCCTTGCGAGACGAGAACGCGCACGGCCTCACGCACAGTGCCTCGACTGACCGACAGCATAGCCGAAAGCGAGGCCTCATTCGGCAGTTTCTCGCCGACAGCCCAGCGCTTGGCGAGTATCTCGCTGCGGATCTCTTCAGTGGCCGTATCGGCAAGATTGGTCTTGTTGAGAGGGTGCATGAGCATTATTCATAAAGTCATCAGATGACTTTATGAATAATGCTCTTCCGCTCGAGCGTCAACGGGGCAAAGAAAGCAATAAAAAAGGGCCGCTTTCGCGACCCTTTCCATGAGGTTTGGCCTGTAACTGGCCCGGACCGTCTTGTGCGATCCTAGGAAGGTGGGGTTTTAGAGCGAGGGCTGCCTCGCTTTCATCACCACTTCCATGCCCATTACGAGGTCCGAAAACTCATTAGACATTGGATCACCTTCCTTTCGTTACGTTGACGATAGGTCAAAAGTAGCCCGATTCCTCCGAGATGCAAGAGGAAAACGCATGGCTGTTTTTTAGCCGACGTCTGGTTATCTCATTCAATTACCTGATTTTCTGCCGCTGCGATCACGCAAATCCATATCGTTTTTGCGGAAAGTGATCTCGGTCGGCGTCAAGAATTTGTCATCTTCGCCTTGCAAATCGGGTGGGCGTTAAGTCGTTGTTAGCCGTAGCATCAGACTATCCAAGATGTTTTCAGCATTCCTGCCGCAGCAGGCGGTGGGCCGGAGCAAGAGCATGTGTCGCTGGGCTGCCTATCGCGGAGACCCCCTCTATCTGGAGGAGCTGGTATCTTCGCCCGCCCATTCCCTGATCGAGCAATCCCATTGCGCCACCCGCGCCAAGACGGCGACGAATGGCGATGGTTTCGGCATCGCCTGGTATGGTGACCGGCCTGAGCCGGGCCGCTACCGCGATATCCTGCCGGCATGGTCCGACTGTAATCTGAAGAGTCTGGCGCGGCAGATCCGTTCGCCACTATTCCTCGCCCATGTGCGGGCAGCGACCGGCGGCGGCACACGGCGCGACAACTGCCATCCTTTCACGCATGAAACCTGGTCTTTTATGCATAACGGCCAGATCTCCGGCTTCGAGCGGCTGCGTCGGCCGATGGAGACCATGCTGGATGACGAACTCTTCAATGCCCGCAGTGGCACGACGGATTCCGAGCTTCTGTTCCTGCTCGCTCTGCAGTTCGGCCTGCGGGATGCGCCGATCGCCGCTGTGGCCCAGACCATCGCCTTCGTCGAAGGCCTGGCGGAAAATATTCTCGGCTCCGTGCTGCTGCGCTTCACCGCGGCCTTCTCGGACGGCAAGTCTCTTTACGCGGTCCGCTATGCCACCGACCAGAAGGCGCCGACACTCTATGCCTCGCCGCTTGCCGAGGGTTACTGCCTCGTGTCCGAGCCGCTGAATGACGATGGTGATGCCTGGCAGGAAATACCCGATGGCAGTGCTGTGATTGTCAGCGCCGATGGTCTTGAGATCACGTCCTTCCGGCCTGAAAAGCGCGCGTCCGCAAGGCCAGAGCCTGTCTCTATTCCTGCTTAAGTCGTTCGGCGATCATCGCCGCCAGCCGATCCGCTACCTCGTCCTTGGAAAGATCGGGCCATTGCTCGATGCTGTCGCGGCGGATGAGTTTTACGCTGTTGCGCGTGCCCCCCATGATGCCGGTTGAAGGCGATACGTCATTGGCCACGATCACGTCAGCACCCTTGCGTTCCAGCTTCAGCTTGGCATTGGCCTCGACATCCTGCGTCTCTGCTGCAAAGCCGATCACCAGTTTAGGACGCATTGTGTGATGGCCGACGGTCTTGAGAATATCCGGGTTTTCCGTTAGCGCCAGCGTTGGAATGGATTCGCCCGGATGCTTCTTGAGCTTCTGGTCGGCGGCCGAAGCCACCCGCCAGTCGGCGACCGCAGCCACCATGACGGCGACATCGGCGGGAAGGGCAGCGAGCACGGCATCGCGCATCTCTTCGGCTCGCTCGACATGCACCATCCTGACGCCGGTAGGATCAGGAATGGTTACCGGGCCGGACACCAGCGTCACATCCGCGCCGAGCCGCGCCAGCGCTGCGGCAATGGCATGGCCCTGCCGGCCGGAGGAGCGGTTGGCGATGTAGCGCACTGGATCGATCGGCTCATGCGTCGGACCTGAGGTGACGATCGCTTTTTTGCCGGCAAGTGGTTTCGGACCATCATCGAGTAGGGCGTCGGCGGCCGCGGCGATTTCCAGCGGTTCGGCCATACGGCCTGTGCCGGTCTCCCGGCTTTCCGCCATCTCGCCAGAGACGGGACCGATGAAGCGGATGCCGTCGCGCCGCAATGTCTCGATATTGCGTTTCGTCGCCGGATGCGCCCACATTTTCGGGTTCATGGCAGGGGCGGCAAGCACCGGCCGATCGGTGGCGAGCAGCACCGTGGAAGCGAGGTCATCGGCAAGCCCATGCGCCATCTTCGCCATGAGATCGGCGGTGGCGGGCGCGATCAGCACCAGATCGCAGTCGCGCGCCAGCCGGATATGGCCGACATCCTGCTCGTCCTGCCGCGAAAAGAGATCGGTGAAGACATGGTCGGCCGCGAGCGCGCCGACGGCAAGCGAGGTCACGAATTCCTGCGAACCCTTCGTCATGATCGGCCGCACGGAAGCGCCGCGTTCCCGCAGGCGTCGGATAAGATCGAGGCTCTTGTAGGCGGCGATGCCGCCCGAGATGATGAGGAGGATGCGTTTGCCGCTGAGAGCCATGGTTTTTCCCGCCGCTTCTTTGACCGGACAAAACCCTAAGCCTTTGGCGGAAAACATGCAATCGCGGCACTCAGGCTTGTTTGACCCGCTTCGGCGTGAAGATCGCAATCGCCATGCCGACGCCGATCAGCTGGAGGACCGCACCGCCGGCTTCGGGCACGGTCGGCATGCGCTGTTCGAACAGAAAGCCGTAAAACAGCCCGAAGACGGTTTCCGCGACGATCAGCTGGGCGGCAAGCGCAAGCGGCAGAAGGCGCGAGGCAATCATCCAGCACAGCGTGGCAAGCCACGAGCCGGCAATGCCCATGATTGTCGCCCAGAGCACGAAGTGAAAGGTCTGCGTGCCGGTGAAGCTGACAGTCTCCCCGAGCGAGGTGAAGGGCAGGAGAACGAGTGCGCCGATGCCGGCGCCGATCCCCTGCAAGGCGGTCCAATGCATGGCGCTTGGCGCATCCTGCGACTGCATGACCGCAGCGCTCATCATCCCATAGGCGACCCAGAGCGCCAGTCCGATCAGCGCAGCGACGATGCCGAGCAGGATCTCCGGCTGATCGCTGGCGGATGTCGTGGCGAAGATCGAGACATTCACCCAGCCGATGCCGGCAGCTATCAGGATCAGCGGTAGTGCCAGTGTTCTCCAGTCGATGGATCGGTCCTTGAGATTGGCGATGATGGCAAGCAGTACAGGCATCGTGCCGATGACGAGCGGTGGAATGGCGGTGCCTGCGTAACGCACGGCATAGGAAATACTCATGAAATAACCGACATAACCGATGCTGCCGAGCGCAATGCCGGTCAGAACAAGCGACCGCCGCAATCCCACCGGACGAAAGCGCGGATTGATCATCAGGATAAGGCTGACGACGGCAAAAAGCCCGTAGCGTGCCACGGTCAGGTCGATCGCCGTATAGGGCGCAACGACGCGCGGGGCGACAAAGCTTAGCCCCCATAGCGCACAGGTGGCCAGACCGCAGAGGATGCCGATCAGCATGTGAAACTCCGAAGAGATGGGACTGGGCTCCGGCAGGAAAGGGATGTGGAGCGGTCGCGAAGAGATATCGCCTAGCCGATAGGCCCTATCGCGGGTGGAAACAAGAGTCTGCCTGCGACATCGCGGAGACAGGCTTGGCAAAAACGAGTCCAAATTGCTGCCTTCATGTCATCAATCATATGACGTAAGCGCACTTCAGTCAAAGATTGTGCGGCAGCATAGTGGGCCAACCCAAATAAAGGAGTTGCCCCATGTTTGCTGTAACCGGAATGACAGGCCAGGTCGGCGCCGCCGTTGCCGATCATCTGCTGAAGAATGGCGCCACGGTCCGTGCCGTCGTGAGAAATCCGGAAAAGGCCGCCGGCTGGAAAGAGCGGGGCTGCGAGATCGCTGTCGCCGATATGAACGACGCTGTATCGCTGACATCAGCGTTCAGAGGCGCGGAAGGTGTTTTTCTCGTCATCCCGCCGCTTTTTGATCCCGCACCGGGCTTCCCGGAGGCGAAAGGCATGCTGGCAGCACTGAAGACCGCGCTTGAGGCTGCAAGGCCCGGAAAGCTCGTCTGCCTGTCGACGGTCGGCGCACAGTCCACGCAGCCGAACTTGTTAAGCCAGCTCGGCATCGTCGAGAAGGAGCTTTCGACACTCTCCATCCCGGTCGCTTTCCTGCGCGCCGCCTGGTTCATGGAAAACGCCGCCTGGGATGTAGCGCCTGCACGCGAAACCGGCGTCATCCCGAGCTTCCTTCAGCCGCTCGACCGTGCCGTGCCGATGATTGCCGTGGATGATATCGGCGCGCTCGGTGCGAAGATGCTGCGCGAGAACTGGCAGGGTGCGCGCGTGGCGGAATTGGAAGCGCAGGAGCGCGTCAGCCCGGCCATGATTGCCGCCGCCTTCGCCAAGGTGGTCGGCGAGCCGGTGACGGCGGAAGTCGTGCCGCAGGAAAGCTGGGAAGAGCTGTTCCGTGCCCAGGGCATGAAGAACCCCGAGCCTCGCATGCGCATGCTCGACGGCTTCAACGAAGGCTGGATCGACTTTGAGGCCGGGCGTGAGAAATCGCTGAAGGGTACGACCAGCATCGAAACAGTGATCCGCGGCCTCGTTGCTGGCGCATAAGCGAAAAGGCCGCGGTCAAAAGAAACCGCGGCCATTGCTTGAGACCCTGATATCAAGGGGCTTAGAGGTTGCTCATGCCGCCGTCGATGATCAGTTCGCTGCCGACGATATAGGCAGCCTCATCCGAGGCGAAAAAGACGATGGTCTTGGCGACTTCGCTAGCATCACCGAAGCGGCCGACCGGGATCTGCGACTGGATCTGAGACGCCATCGCCTTGGAATCGGCTTCCGACATGCCGAGCTTGCCATAGAGCGGCGTGGCGATCGGGCCGGGGCTGACGGCGTTGACCCGGATGCCGCGACCGATCAGCTCGCCGGAAAGCGTCTTGGCAAGCGTCAGCAGCGCACCCTTCGTCAGCGAATAGACGCTCGAATTCGGCATGCCGATATGGGCATTGATCGAGGTATTAAGCACGATCGAAGCCTTCTTGGAGAAGATCGGCAGCAAGGCCTGGATCAGGAAGTAGGGGCCTTTGACATTGATTGCGAAAGACTTGTCGAAAGCAGCTTCGCTCCAGCCCTCGACAGGGCCGAATTCGGCGATGCCGGCATTGACGAAGAGGATGTCGAGCGTGCCGAAGGCGTTCTTCACCGTTTCGGCGACGGCGGCCTGACCGGCGACATTGCCGGCATCGGCCTGGATGACTAGAACCTTGTCGCCGAGTTCGGCGCGAGCGGCTTCCACGCTCTTTGCACTGCTGCCGGTAATAGCCACACGTGCGCCTTCGGCGATGAACTGGCGGGCGGTTTCAAGGCCGATGCCGCTGGTGCCGCCGGTAATCAGGGCTGTCTTGTTTGCGAGGCGAGTCATTGTCGTATTCCTTCTGTGTCCGTTTGGCGCTGGGCGCTTTTGATGCTGAGAGAATGCAGGAAGAAGGTCGGCGCGATAACCTGCTTGTTTCAGTAGGGATCATCAACCTGTGGCGGATAATCGCGCTTTAGTTGTCAGGTGCGGGTGATCGAGGCGCCGCCGTCGACCAATGTCGCCGTGCCGGTGACGAAGCTTGCATCGTCGGAGGCGAGGTACAGCACCGACCGGGCGAGCTCTTCCGGTGCAGCAACACGCTTCAGCGCATGCAGGTTGGTAATAAAGGCCTGCTTGTCTGACGTATCATTCATTTCGCGATACATGTCCGTATCGACAGCACCTGGCAGGATCGCGTTGACGCGGACGTTCTGCGGGCCGTATTCGGCGGCGAGCGCCTGCGTCAGGCCGATGAGGCAGGACTTGCTGGCGGCATAGGCGGCAACACCCGGGAAGGCGAAGCTGTAGCCGACGAAAGTCGAGGTGAAGACAACAGAGCCGCCGCCATGCTTGACCATTTCGGCGATCTGATGCTTGGCGGCAAGGAAGGAGGCCGTCAGGTTGATTGCCAGGGCGTCGCTGAAGCCTGCTTCGGAGACTTCGGTGCTTGGGCCGGCTTCGCCGAGCGTGCCGGCATTGTTGAAGGCGATGTCGAGCTTGCCGTAATTTTCAACGGCGGCTGCGACCAGTGCCTTGTGATAGTCTTCCGAGCGGACATCGCCGGCAACGGCCACGGCATCGCCGCCGGCAGCCTTGATTTCGGCAACGAGGCTTTCAAGCTCGGCCTGGCGGCGGGCACCGACCACGACCTTGGCTCCTTCGGCGGCAAAGAGCTTGGCGGTAACACGCCCGATGCCCGAGCTTGCGCCGGTGATAATTGCGACTTTGTTGATCAGACGATTCATTGTTCCATCTCCTGAATTTGATTGGATCGGCATTGCCGTCCCGTTTCGATGACTGGAAGATGGCATTCTTCTTTCGTTCGGATTAGTCTCCTGATCGCGGAGTTCGAATTCGGAAAAGCCGAACGATGATGAAAATCGAAGGGATCGCGGCTTTTGTTGCCGTAGTCGAGGCGGGCTCGGTGAGCGAAGCCGCGAGGCGGCTGCGTCTGTCGAAATCGGTCGTCAGCGAAAGACTGGCGGAGCTCGAAAAGACATTGGGCGCCATGCTCGTCCATCGCACTACACGCAAGCTGACCTTGACGGAGGATGGAGCCGCCTTTTTGGAGCGCGCTGGGCGCATCGTCCGCGAGATGGAAGACGCCGTGGCCGATATGGCCGAGCGCCGCGGCACGCTTTCAGGCCCGTTGCGCATTGCAGCCCCCGTCACCTTCGGTCGCCTGCATCTCGGGCCTGCCCTCTATCCGTTTTTAAAGGCGCATGCGCAGATCGCGCTGACGCTCGACATGGATGACAGGCGTGTCGATCCGGCTTCGGACGGCTATGATGCCATCATCCGCCACGGCGCCATCGCGGATACAAGGCTCGTCGCCTGGAAGCTCGCTCGCAGCCGCAGGCTGCTGGTCGCCTCGCCCGATTATATCGAGCGTCAGGGCAAGCCTGCCTCATTGTCCGATCTCAACGATCATCGTGGCGTCTTCTATACCAACCGCGGCGCAGCCGACTGGCGATTCCAGACGGATGAGGGCACGGTCATCATCCGCGCGATGCTCGGCCTCGGCATCAACAATGGCGACATGCTGCATGATGCGGCGATCGAAGGCCTCGGCATCGCACTCCTGCCGGCCTTCATTGCCGGCCCCACCGTTCGCGCAGGTCGCCTGATGGAGATCGATGTCGGCGCAAAGCCGGAGCCGGAATTCATCTACATGGCCCATCCCGAAGGCCGAAACCCCTCCGCCAAGCTGCGCGCCATCGCCGATCATCTGAAAAAGACCTTCGGTGATCCGCCCTATTGGGATCCGGACTGCTAACTCAGAAGGCCCATCAGGTTTTCGGTCACCGGAGAGCGCTGGCTGCGCAGTACCGCAAGCGCCAGCCGCGCCACGGCCGGCGGCCCCTCGATCGGGCGATAGGCGACACCGGAAAGTTTGATCTGCGAAATCGATGCAGGCACGATCGAGACACCGAGATCGGCGGCAACGAGGTTGACAACCGAAGAGATCTGCGGCGCCTCCTGAGCGACCTTCAAGTCGAAACCCGCCTCGCGGCAGGCGCGCACCACGTCGTCATAGAGACTGAGGCCGACAAGGCGCGGGAACAGGATGAAAGGTTCCTTCGCCAGCAGGGCAAGCGGCAGCGTCTTCTGCTTGGCCAGTGGATGGCTGGCCGGTAGGGCGACGACCATCGGCTCGTCCGGCAGGCGTTTCAGCCTGATGCCATCGGGATCGTTGAGGCCGGGCCGCATGAAGGTCGCATCCAATTCGCCGCGTTCCAGCTTCTGCATCAGGCCGAGTGTGTTCATCTCCGTCAGCGACAGCTGCACATCCGGCCATCGGGCCTGAAAGCGACGGATCGTCGTGCTGACGATGGGATTGAAGGCGGAGGAGGCGGTGAAGCCAAGCGACAGCCGGCCGGTCTCGCCACGATTGGCGCTTTGCGCCGCAAGCCGTGCCTTTTCGGCAGCTGCGAGCGCGGCCTTGGTTTCCGGCAGAAAGGCCGTGCCGGCCGCCGTCAGCTCCGCCCCGTGCGGCACGCGATGAAAGAGCATGGCGCCGATTTCAGTTTCGAGATCGCGGATCTGCTGGCTGAGCGGTGGCTGGCCGATGCCGAGGCGCGCGGCCGCCCGCGTGAAATTGCCCTCTTCGGCCACTGCCAGAAAATACCTCAGATGCCGCAGCTCCATTGCTATCTCCAAAACCTATCAAGATCGCCTGTTTCATATATTGGACAAATAGAGGCGTCCTGACTAAATCGGAGGGCAGGAAGGAATTGAGAATGTCCGACACTGCAATCCAAGACGTTGCCGACCTGAAAACGGCCGACAGGAAACAGTCCAAGGAATATCTGACCCGCGGCACCGGGGCCTATCGCCGCGCCAGCCTGGCGCTCTTCCTCTCGGGCTTTGCCACCTTCTCGTTGCTCTATTGCGTGCAGCCGCTGCTACCGATCTTCGCGCAGGAATTTGCCGTCAGCCCTGCCGTAAGCTCGTTGGCACTGTCGCTGTGCACCGGTTTCCTGGCGATCGCCATCGTCTGCGCCGCCGCTGTCTCGGAAGGGCTTGGCCGTCGCAGCCTCATGTCGATCTCGCTGGTCTGCGCTGCCGTATTGACGATCGCCACCGCCTTTGCGCCGAACTGGCATCTGATGCTGGTCATCCGCGCCCTGCAGGGCTTCGTGCTCGGCGGCGTTCCGGCCGTCGCTATGGCCTATCTCGCGGAGGAAATCGACCCGCGCGGCCTTGGCGCCACCATGGGCCTCTATGTCGGCGGCACGGCCTTCGGCGGCATGTCGGGGCGGGTGCTGACGGGCATTTTCGCCGAATATCTCTCCTGGCGGCCGGCTCTGTTCCTGATCGGCGCAATCGGCCTTGCCGCCGCGATCGGCTTTATCGCGCTGCTGCCGCCCTCGCGCAATTTCGTGCGCCGCGCCGGCTTTGACCCTCAGTTCCACTTGAAGGCATGGATGAGGCATCTCAGTAATCCGGCGCTACCCTTCATCTTCGCCATTGCCTTCTTCGCGATGGGATCCTTCGTGACAATCTACAACTACGCCGGCTTTCGCCTCGTCGCGCCGCCCTATGAGCTGAACCAGACCGAACTCGGCCTGATCTTCACCGTGTACTTGTTCGGTATCGGCGCCTCCTCCGTCGGTGGCATTCTGGGCGATCGGCTCGGCCATTTTACCGTGCTCCTGGCCGGTATCGTCATCACTGCCGCAGGCTGCGCTCTGACGTTGGCGGCCTCCCTGCCGCTCATCATCCTCGGCATCGTCGTGCTGACCAGCGGTTTCTTCATGAGCCATTCGGTAGCAAGTGGTCTGGTCGGTAAACTCGCCGCCGGCACCAAGGGCCACGCCTCCTCGCTTTACATGCTTGCCTATTACGTCGGCTCCAGCGTCATGGGCTCGGCCGGCGGCTGGTTTTGGGCGATGGAGGGATGGGCGGCGATCGTGATCTTCACGCTGGTCATGATGGCATTCGCTCTCCTGTCAGCACTCGCCGCTCGCCGGCTCGCTCGACGCCCGTCTTGACTTCCGGCCTGTGACGATTAATTTAACTTTTAGGTTAAATAAGAGTCGGAGGAGCATTGTGAAGAAGATCTATCATGGAAGCTGCCATTGCGGCGCCGTCGCCTATGAGGCCGGGCTCGACCTTTCGGCTGGCACTTTCAAGTGCAATTGCTCTGTTTGCCGCAAGAAACGCAGCTGGCTGGCGATCGCTCAGCCCGCTGACTTCCGGCTGGTGTCGGGCAGGGACGGGTTGCGTGAATATCTTTTCGGCTCCGGCTCGATCCATCATCTTTTCTGCGAGAATTGCGGCGTGGCTTCCTTTGCCCGCAACGACAACGAGACGATCGGCCCCTTCATCGCCATCGCCGTCAGTTGCCTCGACGATGCCAGCGCCGAAGAGCTTGCCGCCGCCCCGGTCGCCTATTTTGATGGCATGCACGATCGCTATGACGCCGCGCCGGCCGAAACGCGGCATCTGTGACGACGGCGATCAGTCAAGCCGGATATAGGGCACGTCCTTCTTCGTCACCTCGTCCAGCGCTTCGTCATAACCAGCATCGGCATAACGCATGACGCCGAGAGCCGTATCGTTGGTCAGCGCATGGTTTAAGCGCTCGTCGGCGGCTTCCGAGCCGTCGGCCACGACCGTGACGCCGCAGCTCGTCATGTAACCGGCATAACCGCCGCCGCCGGAATGGACGACGACGAGATCGGCCATCGAGGAGCATAGCAACATCGCATCGATGAGCGGCCAGTCGGCGATGGCATCCGAACCATCCTTCATCCGCTCGGTCATGATGTTCGGATGCGCCATGGCGCCAGCATCGAGATGGTCGCGCGAGAAGGCGACCGGACCCTTGAGCTCGCCATTGGCGACCAGCTCGTTGACTCGCCGCGCCAGCGCCGTTCGCTCGCCGTGGCCGAGCCAGGCGATACGGGCCGGCAGTCCCTCGAAGGGAATATGCTCGCGCGCCAGCCGGATCCAGTTAGTGATGATCTTGTTGTCGGGAAACATCTCGAGCAGCAGATCGTCGATACGGGCGATATCGCTCTCCTCGCCCGAAAGTGCCATCCACCGGAACGGGCCGATGGCGCGGGCAAAAAGCGGGCGCAGATAGGCTTCCGTGAAGATCGGAATGTCGAAGGCATTGGCGACGCCGCCCTCGCGCGCCTGGGTGCGGATGAGATTGCCGTTGTCGAAGACCTCGGCACCGCGCTTCTGGAATTCCAGCATCGCGGTAACATGTTCGACGATCGAGGCGCGGCTGGCGGCCATCAGCTGGCCCTGGCCGTCATCGCGCAGGCCCTTCGCCTGATCGATACTCATGCCCTTCGGTACATAGCCATAGACGAGATCATGCGCCGAGGTCTGGTCGGTGACGACATCGGGCACGATGCCGCGCCGGGCAATTTCCGGATAGATCTCGGCCGCATTGCCGACGAGACCGACGGAGAGTGCCCGCTTTTCCTTGACCGCGGCATCGATCATCGCAAGCGCGCTGTCGAGATCGGGCGCAATCTCCTGCAGGTAACCGATCTGCTGGCGCTTGCGGGCGCGTTCCGGATCGATGTCGATGCAGAGGATCGCTGCCCCCGCCATGCGGCCAGCAAGCGGCTGCGCGCCGCCCATGCCGCCAAGCCCGGCCGTCAGCACGAAGCGGCCGGCGAGATCGCCGCCGAAACGACGCTCGGCGATGCGCATGAAGATCTCATAGGTACCCTGGATGACGCCCTGGCTGCCGATATATTGCCAGGCGCCGGCCGTCAGCCCGCCCCAGCAGATCAGGCCCTTGCGTTGCAGCTCGTAGAAGACCTCGGCCTTCGCCCATTGGCCGACGATGTTGCAATTCGCCATGATGACGAGCGGCGCCTTGGCATGGGTCTTCACGAGGCCGATAGGCTTGCCGGACTGGATGAGCAGCGTCTGGTCCTCATCCATTTCGGTGAGCGCCTTGACGATGCCCCGATGCGCCGCCCAGTTGCGCGCCGCCTTGCCGAGAGCGGCATAGACGACAAGATTATCAGGATCTTCGCCGACCGAGAGCACGTTTTCCAGAAGCCGCAGCAGCGCTTCCTGCCGCCAGCCCTTGGCGCGCAGCTCCGGCCCGCCGGGAATCGGAAATTTCGGATGGCGTGGATTGGCCTTCGGCATCTTGGGTTCCTCGTCGTTTCGTCATCGGCGCCTTGAAGGCACCGGTTCATTTACTTGGCGGGCATCGGTTCCACGTAGGCAAGCGCCGCATCGATGAGCCGCCGCCGCATGGCATCGTCGCCATAGACATCGGCGTTGGCGCGTACCCAGCCATGCATGATCCGCTCACCCGACAGCATCTGGATCACGCCCGGCAGAGCCAGTGCCCAATCGTCATTTCCCTTGCCGAGACGCAGCAACATGCCATCCTGACGCGCGCAGCAGAGCAGGTTGCCGTTGAGCATAAAGGCCCAGCCGCCGAACATGGATTTTTCGGTAAGCCCCGGTCGGTCGCCGAGTTCCTCGCGCATCAGTTCTTCCAGGCCGGGATCGCGCGCCATGGCTCAGGCCCTCATCTCCAGTGCATAGCGTGCTATCTCGATGCCCATCGCCTTTTCGACAGACGGATAGACGGTCGGATCGAGCACGCTGGCCGACAGCGGAATGATGTCCTTCGGCACGTGCAGGATAAACACATGCATGCCACCCTTGAGCTGCCCGACGGAGAGCGGCTCGCCCTCCTCGGAAAGCGTGGTGATGACGGCGGGGAAGGTTGCGACGCGCCTGCCGTCGGCATCGTCGACCGCCATATATTCGTTCATCACATGCAGGGTCACGGCCTTGTCACCGGCGCCGACCGTGATCGTGCCGATGTCGAAGGCCTCCTTGGTATAGACCACATCCTTCTCGGTGATTGTACCCTCGGCGAGGATATGGCCGCCCGTCGTCTTGCAGATCGCATCGATGATCGCCGATCCGCCTTTCTTTTCCGCTTCAATGATCGCTTCGCCGAGCTTCAGCGCCATCGAGACGCCGCCGAGCGCGGCATTCTTGCGGACATAGGAGGCGCGCAGCGGATTGCGGCAGCTGGCAATGAAGCCGCCGGACTGGTCGGCCGCCGCCCGCAGCACCGGCGAGATCTTCGCCGTCGCGCCTTTGACGACCAGTTCGATATAGCGGTTTTCAGCCCGGTTGCCGCCAACGGCGGTCTGGATCATCTGTTCCGGCGACCCTGCCATGCCGATCGATCCCATGTCGCCGGTCGGATGGGCGCGGATATCGCCGACGGCATCCACGACCTTGGTGCCGAGGATGGCCGAAGGCAGCCAGCCGTTCAGTGTCGAGGATTTGCCGTTCTGGCCGATGATGAGACCGGAGAGCTTTTCGCCGAGCGCCTCCTGCAGAAGCTGCACGGCTTTCACATAGTCGATGCCCTGCATTTCCCAGGGCGTGGTCGAGGCCGGTGCGCCGATAGCCGCGGCCGTCGCGATCCAGTCGTTGTCGCCGAGTTCCTCAATGGAGACGAGTTCGGGCTTGCCGACATTAACGGCGGCATAACCGAGCATGCGGCCGTGATCGGCCCAGCCACCACCGCCGGCGGCATAGACGGAACCGCCCTTGACGGCGGCTTCCACGTCCTTCTCAACCAGTATGCGTCCCATTATCCTTCTCCGTCGTAAGTGTCCTGTCCATCTCGCGCACCGCCTCGAAAAGCACGGCCGCCCCGAGCGCTATGTCGTCATTTTCAGCCCATTCATCCGGGGAGTGGCTGCGGCCTTCCCGGCAAGGCACGAAGATCATCGCAGCCGGCGCCACGCGGGCGATCCAGGCAGTATCGTGACCCGCACCCGAGGCCATGAAGCGGTGTTTGGCGCCGACAGTCTCGCAGGCCCGTTCCAGAGTCGAGAGCAGGCCCTTGTCGCTCGGTGTCGGAAAATTGTCGGAGATGCGGTTCGGGGGCGCGATCGTCACGCCAAAGGCCAGAGCGAGCTTTTCCGTATGGCCGTCCAGCCAGCGGCAGAAGGCTTCCATGTCGGCGCGGATTTCGGCCCGCCCGTCGATCAGCAACACGACACGCGACGGCACGACATTGGCGGCATTCGGCTCGATGCGAAATTCGCCGACGGTCGCTGCAAAATGGCCGGGCGTCTTGGCAAGCTCGCTTGCGGCATTGCGGATATCGAGCACGATTTGCGAAGCGGCAACCAGCGCATCTGCGCGCGAATCCATCGGCGTCGTGCCGGCATGGTCGGCCCGACCCTCGACGGTGATTTCGATGCGGGTGATGCCCGAGATCGCCGTGACGATGCCTATATCCTTGCGCTCGTTTTCAAGCACAGGACCTTGCTCGATATGCAGTTCCAGAAAACCGGCAATATCGGGCTTGTTCTCATGAGTAAGCACACCCGGCGATCCGCCGACCTCGGCAATCGCTTCGGCGAGATCGCGACCTTCGACTGTGCGAGAGAGCCATGCTTGCGGCAATTGGCCGGTCATGCCACGGCTGCCGATGCAGGAAACGCCGAAAATGCTGACCTCCTCGGCCAGGAAATCGACGATCTCCAGATCATGGTCGAGATGGATCTCCTGTTCGCGCAGCGCCCTCGCAACTTCGAGTGCCGCCGCAACACCGGCAATACCATCGAAGCGCCCACCGTCGGGGACAGTGTCGGAATGCGAGCCGAGCATGATGATGCCCGAGCCTGGCTTTGCGCCTTCGCGCCGGCCGATCAGATTACCTGATGGGTCGATGCGGGTATCGAGACCGATCGCCCGCATGCGTGCCTCAAGATAGGCGCGGCCTTCGAGGAAAAGCGGCGAAAAAGCCCGTCGTGTCCAGGGATGCCCCGGCTCGGTGATGGCGGAAAGGGCTTCGATATCGGCGGAGATCCGGCCGGGATTGACGGGCAGGTTGCGGCTCATGCCAGCACCTGTCGTGGAAGCGGGCGCACGAAGCGGCCGGCGCCGGGCTCGGCCAGAACCTTCGACCCCTCGGTGATCTTTTCGCCGCGCAGCCAGGCGGCAGAAATCGTCCACGGTAGGCGGATGCCGTTATAAGGGCTCCAACCGACGACATTGTTGCCGCTGGACGAGGCGTCGTAGACCATCTCTCTCGGCTCCAGCACGACGATGTCGGCATCCTTGCCCGGCGTCAATGCGCCCTTGATATGGTCGAGACGGAAGTGCTTCGCCGGATTTTCGGCCATAAGCGTCGCTGCCCAGGTCAGGGGAACGCCCCGTTCCAGCGCGCCCTTGACGAAAAGCGGCACCATGACTTCCAGACCCGGAACACCTGATGCATTCACCAGCATGTCGGGATTGGTCTTGCGGTTTTCCGACCAGCTCACGTGATCGGTCGACACCAGCCAGACATTGCCTTCGGCGACCTTGCGCCAGAGCGTCTCGACTTCGGCGCGCGGCCGCACCGGCGGATTGATCTTCGCCTTGCCGCCGAGCCGCTTCACATCGTTTTCTTCATCGAGCGTCAGATAGTGAATGCAGCATTCCACCGTCGCCGCAAAGCCGTCGCGGCGGTAGGCCCGCGCGATATCATAACCGCGTCCGAGCGAGCAATGCACGACATGGGACGGGCAGCCGGTATTGGCGCCGGTCTCGAAGATCGTGTGCATGGCAAGCAGCTCGGTGATCGGCGGGCGCGACAGGCCATGGGCGCGCCAGTCGGTAATGCCGCTTGCCTTCACCTGCTCCATATAGGTGCGGACAGCCTCGTCATCCTCGTTGTGCACGCCGGCCGTCAGCCCGGTCGGGGCAATGGCCGCAAAGCAGGCGTCGAGCAGGGCGGGCGGAATGCGCGGGAAACGTTTGGGGTCGGTGCCGAAGGTCGAGAACTTGAAGGCGGCAACGCCTGCCTCCACCATCTCGGCGATGCGGGCAGCACCTTCTTCGGGATCGACGGTACCGTAAAGTGCGAAATCGACCCGCGCCTGCGGGCCGGCATGATCGACCTTCTTCTTCACCGCAGCAGCCGAGCAGACGAGATTGCCCTCATCATAAGGCATGTCGACGATGGTGGTGATGCCGCCGGCAGCGGCCGAGCGAGTCGACCAGATGAAATCCTCCTGGTCCTTCTGGGAGAGCGAGTGGACCTGAGCATCGATGGCGCCCGGCAGGATCAGTGCCTTGCCGAGCATGTGCCGTTCTTTGGCCGCAGGCGGAACGCCGATACCGACTTCGGCGATCTTTCCGTCGTAAACGGCGACATACCCGCCCTCGACAATGCGCTCCGGCAGCACCACCGTGCCCTGCAGAACGAGATCGAAATCCATGCCGCGTCTCCCTCGATAGGTCGAAATTCAGATGATGGCCGGTTCCCGCGTCAGCCGTTCCTCGATGCGCTCGAGCGACCCAAGTGCAAAGAAATCGTCGAAGGAGGCAATCGGTACCTGCTCGATCAGCTTGGAGAGGAATGCATCCGAGCCGAGTTCCTCTTCGATCGCCTCGACCTCGGCCGAAAGCGGCCGGTCGACCGTATAGAAGGCCGCATGTTTGCGCACGACCTCATAGAGCATGCCAGCAACGCCCTTCGGCGTATCGCCGATAATATCGATCGCCTGTGCCGAAAGCAGGGCTTCCAGTGCGGCGAGACGCTTCAGCGCCCGCATCTGCCGGTCGAAGCGTTCGATGACGAGTGGCAGGAAGGCTGCCTCGTCCTCAAGGCCCGCCGCAACGACGAGCGATTGCGCCGAAACCGGGTTCGACATGGAGAGTACGCGCGAAAAGATTTCGCCCGCAAGCTTGATGATTGGTCCGAAGCCGGTGGCGATACGGCCCGGAGGCACGAGATTGACCGGCAGGCCGCGCCGCTGCCCGTTGCCGAGCAGGACACAGCGGTTGAAGGCGTTGCGCGCCGCATGCGCCATGCAGAGTGCCGCGGATTCCAGCAGGATGGTCACGTCGAGCGGCAGCGATCCGCCAGATGTCATCACCCGTCCCTCGACGACGACGGGATTGTCGTCGGAGCGGCCGGTGGCGGCGAGAATCTTATGGCCCGTCGAAAGCAGGTTCTCGATAACGGCACCAAAGACTTGGGCGATCATGCGGAGACTCAGCGCATCCTGCACATGGGTCGCGACCGGCCATTCCCATTCGTCAGAAGCATTGCACAGCCAGGCGCCGATCAGCGCCTCTCGCGCGGTGCCGACATGGCGCACGGCCCGCCAGGGATCGCGCGATGCTCCAAGCGCACCTGAGGCCATCATGCCGGTTGCCAGCAGCACACGGATTGATGCGGCGGCATTGCGTGTCGTTTCCGCGGCGGCGGCAAAACTGACGGCATTGACGCTGAGCGAGGCGAGGCTGTCGCGCGGCGCCATCCTCACCGGCTCCATGCCGGCGGCCTGGAAGGCTTCAGCGGCCTGCATGCGGTTGCCGCGATAGATCGCCTCGCCGACGCCCGTCAGCACTGCGCCGATCTGGCCCATCAGGCCGATATCGGCACAGCCGATCGAGCCGGTGCGGCGCACGACCGGAATGAGATCTGCCTTCAGCATGCGCATATAGGCGTCGATGAGATCGGGCGTGCAGCCGACCTGGCCGGTCAGGGCCGTGTTGACGCGCATCGCCATGGCATTGCGCACGACATTGCAGGAAAAAGGTGTGCCGGTGCCGAAGTGGTGGGCGCGCACCAGGCCGAGATTGAAGACCTCGAGATCTTCGGGCGACCATTCGACATCCTTCATGGCGCCCACGCCCGTGGTCGCGCCGTAAACCGGCATGCCGGATTCGATGGCATCCTCGACGATCGAACGCGCGATCTTCACGCGCTGCATACCGATCTCCGAGGCCGAAAGCGCAACCTTGCCGGAGCCGATCCTCATCATCTCGGCAAAGCTGAAGGGCTGGCCGCTCAGTTCGATTCCGGGGCGTTCATGCTTCATGTGCTCATCTCCATGGAGGCGAGACTAAGCGAGCCTCATGTCTGGCGGGATATCCCAAATGCCGAACACATCATGCTTTTGTTACTTCCCGATCAGCTCAGTATCCAGGCAATATAGAGAAGCGTGAGCGCAATGATCCAGAGGGCCGCTTTGGCCGAGCGGTTGTGGCGCGCTTCCGCCTTGCCGATGGCCTCGGCCGTCTGCTCATCGAAGCGCAATCCGTGTTCGCTCATATGCAGAAGCTGATGGTGGAATTTCTCTGTCTGGGCGGCGATTTCGGGCGCGGTTTCGGCGAGCTTCACGGCAGCCTTAAGCCCGTCCTTGAGATCGGTGACAATGCGCTTGGGCCCGAGATTGTTCTTGATCCAGTCGCCGACGACCGGCTCGGACGCCTTCCACATGTTGAAGCGCGGATTGAGCATGCGCGAGACACCTTCGACGACGACCATCGTCTTCTGCAGCATGACGAGCTCGGGCCGTGTCTGCATGTCGAAGAGTTCGGTGACCTCGAAAAGCAGCGTCAGCAGCTTGCCCATCGAGATCGTCTCGGCCGGCTGGCCGTGGATCGGCTCGCCGATCGCCCGGATCGCCTGGGCAAAACTCTCGACATTGTGGTGGCCGGGCACATAGCCCGCCTCAAAATGCACTTCCGCCACCCGGATATAGTCGCGGGTGATGAAGCCGTAGAGGATTTCGGCAAGGAAGCGGCGCTCCTTCTTCCCGAGACGCCCGACAATGCCCATGTCGACAGCGACGATCATACCGTCGGAATCGACGAAGAGGTTGCCCGGATGCATGTCGGCATGGAAGAAGCCATCGCGCAGTGTATGGCGCAGGAATGATTGGATCAGCGTGTCCGCAAGCTCATTGAGATCGTGGCCGGCAGCCCGCAGCCCTTCGACATCGGACATTTTGACGCCGTCGATCCACTCCATGGTGATGACGTCGCGGCCGGTGCGCTCCCAGTCAACCTTCGGCACGCGGAAGCCAGGATCCTTTTCGGTATTCTCGGCAATCTCAGAAAGGGCAGCCGCCTCAAGGCGCAGGTCCATCTCTACCTTGGTGGTCTGTTCCAGGGTTTTCGTCACCTCGACCGGCCGCAGGCGTCGGCTGGCCGGCATGAAGCGTTCCTGCATATGGGCGACGAGATACATCGCCTCGATATCATGGGCAAACCGCGCCCGGACACCGGGCCGCACGACCTTTACGGCGACCTTCTTGGGTCCTGTCGGCGTATCGACCTCGGCTGGATGCACCTGCGCAATGGAGGCCGCTGCAATCGGATCGCCGAAGCTCGCGTAGAGATCAGTGATCGATCGCCCGAGCGAGCCTTCGATATTGGCCTTGGCGGCTGCCGCCGGGAAAAAGGCCATCCGGTCCTGAAGCTGTGACAGGTCGTCGGCAAACTCGACGCCGACGACATCAGGGCGCGTCGCAAGGAACTGGCCGATCTTCACATAGGATGGACCAAGCCGCTCGACGGCCTGCGCCAGCCGGTCGCTGCGCTTCTGATACTTGCTGCGATTGCGCGCAAACATGCCGACAAAGGATTTTGCCAGGCTCACGGATGGCGGCAGGCCTTCCGAAGGCAGCGCCGAAATGACGCCTTCACGCACCAGAATCCAGCCGACCCTTACGAGCCTGAAATATGCCCCGAAAGCACTCATGCGGATCAGAGCTTCCAGCCGGAATGCAGCGCTGCTATGCCGCCGGTATAATTGGTATAGGTCACGCGCGAGAAGCCGGCGGTGCGGATCATCGCCGCGAAATTCTCCTGGTTCGGGAACTTGCGGATCGATTCCACGAGATACTGGTAAGGCTCGGCATCACCGGTGATCGCCTTGCCGAACTTCGGAATGGCATTGAAGGACCAGGCCTCATAGACCTTGTCGAGAAGCGGCAGTTCCACTTCCGAAAATTCGAGCACCAACAGACGGCCGCCGCGTTTCAAGACGCGATAGGCTTCCGAGAGCGCCACTTCGATCCGCGGCACGTTGCGGATGCCGAAGGCGATCGTATAGGCATCGAAGCTGTTTGCCTCGAAAGGAAGGTCCTCGGCATTGGCTTCCACGAAGGTAAGGTTGTCCGAAAGCTTCTTCTTTTCCGCCCGCTCGGCGCCGACGCCAAGCATCGAGCCGTTGATGTCGAGCACGGTCGCATGTGCCTGGCGGTTCGAGGCTTCAACGATGCGGAAGGCGATGTCGCCAGTGCCACCGGCCACGTCGAGCACCTTGTAGCCCGGCTCCTTGCGAGGGTTCAGCGCCGTAATCATCGCATCCTTCCAGGCGCGATGCATGCCCATGGACATGACGTCGTTCATGATGTCGTAGCGTTTGGCGACCTTGTGGAAGACCTCGTTGACGAGGCCCTGCTTTTCACCGGTCGGCACTTCGCGGAAGCCGTAGGACGTTTCCATGCCGCCATCGGCGGAGGTCCGGCTGTCTGACATCAAGCTACTCCGTTCACATCAAGAATTCGGCGCGGCGACCATAGCGAAAGCGTGGCTGCGGCGCTATCTGTGGGCCACGGTCCGCCCGCGGCACGTTGGCGCTATAGCGCACATCGCGGGCGGTTGAAACACGTTAGATATAGATGGGTTAAGATGCCGGAATTGCCAGAAGTCGAAACCGTGAAGCGTGGCCTGACGCCGGCAATGGAAGGCGCGCGCATTCAGAGGCTGGAATTGCGCCGCGGCGACCTGCGGTTTCCCTTTCCTCAGGATTTCGAGCAGCAGGTGTCCGGCCGCAAGATCATCGGCCTCGGACGGCGCGCCAAGTACCTGCTCATTGATCTCGACAGCGGCAAGACGATCATTTCCCATCTCGGCATGTCCGGCTCCTTCCGGATCGAACAGGGGCCACTGACTGCCACGCCGGGCGATTTTCACCACGAGCGCTCCAAGGACGAGAAACACGATCACGCCATCTTCCATCTGGACGGCGAGGGTGGCCCGCGCCGCGTTATCTACAATGACCCGCGCCGCTTCGGCTTCATGGATATTGCCGACCGTTCCGAGCTCGATGCCAACCCTTTCCTGTTCGGCCTGGGGCCGGAGCCGACCGGCAACGAACTGTCAGCCGCCTATCTGGCCGAGCGTTTCGACGGCAAGACCCAGCCACTAAAGAGCGCGCTCCTGGATCAGAAGACCATCGCCGGGCTCGGCAATATATATGTCTGCGAGGCATTGTGGCGGGCGCATCTGTCGCCCGTGCGCGCTGCCGGCACGCTGGTGACGAAGACGGGCAAGCCGAAGCAGGCGCTGAACCTGCTTGTGACCTCCATCCGCGATGTCATCGCCGATGCGATCGCCGCCGGCGGATCGTCGCTGCGCGACCATATCCAGACGGATGGCTCGCTCGGCTACTTCCAGCATTCCTTTTCCGTCTATGATCGCGAAGGTCTAGCTTGCCGCACGCCGGGCTGTGGCGGTACGGTCTCGCGCATCGTGCAGGCTGGCCGTTCCACCTTCTATTGCGCCACCTGCCAGAAATAGGAGAGCGCCATGGCCTATGAAACTCTTGTTGTCGAAACCCGCGGCAATGTCGGCCTGATCACACTGAACCGGCCGCAGGCGCTGAACGCCTTGAATTCGACCGTGCTCAAGGAATTGAAATTGGCCTATGCGGCCTTTCATGCGGATGATGCCATCGGCGCGATCGTGCTGACCGGTTCCGAGCGAGCCTTTGCCGCGGGCGCCGATATCAAGGAAATGCAGCCGCTCGATTTCGCCGAAGTCTATAAGAGCGATTTCATCAGCGGCTGGGACGAGATCGCCAAGGCCCGCAAGCCGATCATCGCCGCCGTCAGCGGCTTTGCGCTCGGTGGTGGGTGCGAGCTTGCCATGCTCTGCGACTTCATCATTGCTTCCGAGACTGCAAAGTTCGGCCAGCCGGAGATCACACTCGGCGTCATTCCTGGCATCGGCGGCTCGCAGCGCCTGACGCGGGCGGTTGGCAAGGCCAAGGCGATGGACCTGATCCTGACCGGCCGGATGATGGATGCGGCGGAAGCCGAGCGCGCGGGACTCGTTTCGCGTGTGGTGGCCCCTGAGCGGCTTCTGGACGAAGCGATGGAGGCCGCTACCAGGATCGCATCGCTGTCGCGCCCCTCGGTGCTGATGGCCAAGGAGGCGGTCAGCCGCGCCTTCGAGACGACGCTGGAAGAGGGCCTGCGTTTCGAGCGCCGTCTGTTCCAGAGCCTCTTTGCGACCGAGGACCAGAAAGAGGGCATGGCCGCCTTCATCGAGAAGCGCAAACCGGCCTTCAAGAACAGGTGAGCGGACGGCGGCGGGAAAGGGGCTTTTCCTTGAAAATGCGCGTTGACGTGGCGCGGCTTTAGCGTTATATGCCCGCCCACGGTTCGGAAAGCCGCTCAGGTTTTCCGCTAATGCTCCCGCATTGCTGAATTGAGTGGCCGCAGGGCCAGCGCGGCAATGGCGGAGTTTTGTTCGAATTCTTGAGAGAGGCATCCATGGCCAATACAACTTCGGCGAAAAAGGCGACCCGCAAGATCGCACGCCGCACCGCAGTCAACAAGGCTCGCCGTTCGCGCGTTCGCACCTACGTTCGCCAGGTCGAAGAGGCACTCGCCGCTGGTGATGCCGCCAAGGCAAAGGAAGCCTTCATCGCCGCTGAGCCCGAGCTGGCGCGCGCCGCAAGCAAGGGCGTCGTGCATGCCAACACGGCATCCCGCAAGGTCTCGCGCCTCGCTGCTCGTGTGAAGGCGCTTTCGGCTTCTGCGAACGCCTAAATATCTCATTAACGAATTGCTCGTTATGATTAGCCCGGTAATTTTACCGGGCTTTTTCGATTCCGCCGCCCGCCGTGGGTATGGTTAATCCTGCGACGATTTCGTGTCAGGGGCATGACAGGAAAAATTGTTTTAAAACAATAGTTTACGCAAGGATCTTTTTAAGGCTTGCGACTCTGGTCACGCAACCCGTGGCCTCAAATGAGTCAAGAAGATTTTTTCTTTTTTCTTTTTATGCGTGTCCAAAATAACCCGGTCGGGGAATCTCCTTGATTCAAAAGCGATTCTTTTTTGACGTTGGTGTGACGCCCTAAAGGCCCCGCCGGAGTCAATGGCCGCGTCTTAATTTTGCGTAAAATTCATCGTTGATCTTGCCTTTTGATCCTGCCTAAATGGCGTCCAGCAAAGGGCGCGGACATCACCTGCAGAAGTCAGTCCAAACTGCCAAGTCGGCAGGATGATGGCTCTGTGTCATTTGCAACGGAGCGGACAGCTTCCGTTTTCTCACGCACTCGACGGCATTGTACCGTGACGTGGCTGTCACGGGACGGGGACGTTTTGTGCGCTCCGCGGCCACACGTTTTGCGTGAGGCCAGGAGAAGGGCAGGGGAAAGTGTAGCATTGCGTTCGGGCTTGCGGGCGAAAAACGAGGATCGGCCGCCAGCCTGACATAGAGGCCTTGAGACGGTTGTCGCATGATCGCGACCACCGCAGGGTTTCTTTGTCAGTCCCAAAAGGGACAGTGTTTGAGTGAACCGGCATGCGAGAGCGGCTCATGAAGATGCCGCCGGCTTTGTCAAAGCGGGGAATGATCGGGCGGCTGTCAACGAATGACCGCCCGAGGAAATGAAAGGCGGCATTATGCAGATGAATTCGATGACGACGGGTGCACTGGATAACGGGGAAGCTGCACAGCAGTCTTTCGGTTCCATTCACCTGAGCGCAACGGAAGAAAAGGGCGAGATGAAGCATGGTGTTCTCTTCGAACGCGTCAGCGCGCGTCTGAAGGCACAAGTCGGTCCTGACGTCTATGCAAGTTGGTTTGCACGGCTCAAGCTTCATTCGGTTTCCAAGAGTGTCGTCCGTCTCACCGTTCCCACGACCTTTCTGAAGTCGTGGATCAACAACCGGTATCTCGATCTCATTGTCGGCCTGTTCCAGGCTGAAGACCCCGAAATCCTGAAAGTCGAGATCCTTGTGCGCACGGCAACGCGCGCCGGCACGAAGGCGCTGGACGATGCAGTCTCCGTCGAGCCGGTCACCCAACCCACCCAGCTTCGCCGCCCGGCATCTGCCCAGCCGGCGGGGCAGATCGTCCAGCAGGCTGTTTCGGCCGCCGCTGCGGCGCGCCCGGCAAGTGTCGGTTCGCCGCTCTTTGGCTCGCCGCTGGATTCCCGCTTCACCTTCGACACTTTCGTTGAGGGCAGCTCCAACCGCGTGGCGCTCGCCGCCGCAAAGACCATTGCGGAAGCAGGTCAGGGCGCCGTGCGCTTCAACCCGCTCTTCGTCCATGCGACCGTCGGCCTCGGCAAGACCCATCTGCTGCAGGCGATCGCCAATGCCGCGGTGCAGAACCCGCGTGGCCTGCGCGTCGTCTATCTGACGGCCGAATATTTCATGTGGCGTTTCGCGACAGCGATCCGCGACAATGACGCGCTGACGCTGAAGGACTCGCTGCGCAACATCGACCTTCTGATCATCGACGACATGCAGTTCCTGCAGGGCAAGATGATCCAGCACGAATTCTGCCACCTGCTGAACATGCTGCTCGACAGCGCCAAGCAGGTCGTCGTCGCGGCCGACCGAGCGCCGTGGGAACTGGAATCGCTCGATCCGCGCGTCCGTTCGCGTCTGCAGGGCGGCGTTGCGATCGAACTCGATGGTCCCGACTATGAGATGCGTCTCGAAATCTTGAAGCGCCGCCTTGCTGCTGCCCGCTTGGAAGATCCGTCACTGGAGATCCCGGCCGAGCTGATGCAGCATGTGGCCCGCAACATCACGGCAAGCGGTCGCGAACTGGAAGGCGCTTTCAACCAGTTGGTCTTCCGCCGCTCCTTCGAGCCGAACCTCTCGATCGAGCGCGTGGATGAGCTGCTGGCCCATCTCGTCGGTTCCGGCGAGCCGCGTCGTGTGCGTATCGAGGATATCCAGCGTATCGTCGCGCGTCACTACAATGTCTCGCGTCAGGAACTGGTCTCGAACCGCCGCACGCGCGTCATCGTCAAGCCGCGCCAGATCGCCATGTATCTGTCGAAGACGCTGACGCCGCGCTCCTTTCCGGAGATCGGCCGCCGCTTCGGCGGACGCGATCACACAACGGTTCTGCACGCCGTGCGCAAGATCGAGGAACTGATCTCGGGAGACACGAAGCTGTCGCATGAGATCGAGCTTTTGAAGCGCCTCATCAACGAATAAGCAGTGCACATCCACCGCGTTTCAGCAGCCGGGAGCAATCCCGGCTGTTTTCTTTTATAAGCTTTTTATTCTATACAGCCCCCACGTGAGAAAAATGCGCCGGTGAAGAACGTCGGCGTTCGGGAGGACATCAATGAGTTTTGAACGGATTGCCGTGATCGGCCTCGGCAAGGTCGGACGGCTGGCGGCGACGCTTTTGCATGAGGGCGGCTTCGAGGTCATCGGCGTCGATGCACAACTGCCCGTGGGCGACCTGCCCTTCAAATGCCGGGCCGGCGATATCACGGATACCTCTGTCATCGGCGAGCTGCTGTCGAGCGTCGAGGCGGTGCTGTCCTGCCTGCCCTATCATTTGAATATCGAGTTGGCGCGGGCGGCCCATCTCGCCGGCATCCATTATTTCGATCTGACCGAGGATGTGCCGACCACCAATTTCATCATCGAGCTTTCCAAGACCGCCCGCGGGCTGATGGCGCCGCAATGCGGTTTGGCGCCTGGCTTCGTCGGCATCGTCGGTGCAAGCCTTGCCGATGGTTTTGACCGCTGCCGCTCGATCCGCATGCGCGTCGGCGCTCTGCCACAGCATCCGACCGGGCTTCTGGGCTATGCCTTCAACTGGTCGCCGGAAGGTGTGGTCAATGAATATCTGAACGATTGCGAGGTCATCGAGGGGGGGGTTCGTAAGCTCGTCTCGCCGATGGAATGGCACGAAACGATCTATGTCGGCGGCGTCAAGCTGGAGGCCTTTACGACCTCGGGCGGCCTCGGCACCATGTGCGACACCATGCTCGGCAAGGTCGATAATCTCGATTACAAGACGATGCGTTATCCCGGCCACATGGAGCTGATGAATTTCTTCTTCCATGAGCTTCTGATGCGTGACAAACGCCAGCTCGCCGGCGAAATCCTGACCAACGCCAAGCCGCCGGTCGATGATGATGTCGTCTATGTGCATGTCGCGGCCGAAGGCACGATCAACGGCTCCTTGCGCCGGAAGGAGTTTGTCCGCGCCTATTATCCGATCGAGATTGCCGGCGCTCGGCGTACGGCAATCGCCTGGACGACGTCTGCCTCGGTGGTTGCTGTCATCGAAATGGTCCGCGACAGCCTGCTGCCCGCCAATGGCTTCCTGCATCAGGAGCACATTCCACTGGACATGTTCTTGAAGACACCGACGGGCAGCCTGTTCAAGGCGGGTGCTACGAGCAGGGATTAGAGCAATTCCAGCAAAAGTGTGCAGCGGTTTTGCGTCCGGAATTGCGTTAGAACAAAAAGATAGAGCCTTTCCGTATTTCGAAGAAAAACGGAAAGGCTCTAAGTTTTAGCCTCCGAAAGCAGCCAGCGCCGGAAGGCCGCGACCGCCGGCCGTTCCAGCGCTGTGCCCGGATAGACGAGATGGTAGGCAAGTTTGCTTGTCAGCCCCAGCGGAAACGGAGCGATGAGCCGGCCTTCGGCAAGTTCCTTCTCGATGAAGGAACGGCGCATCAGCGCCACGCCGAAACCTGATTTCATCGCCTCGAAGGCGCCGTTGCCATCACTGAAGATCGGGCCACGGGAGGCATCCACCTTGGTGGCGCCCGCTGCGGCCAGCCAGAGCTGCCAGTCGCGGCGGTAGACGTCATGGATGAGCTGATATCCTGCGAGCAGATCAGGCGAAGGATCGGCGCCAAGGGTCGCCGCAAGCGCCGGCGTGCAGATCGGCACCAGTTCGTCATCCACCAGCCGCTCGCTGATCAATCCCTCATAACCGCCAAGCCCGTGGCGGATGGCGAGATCGATCCCATCGCGCTCGAAATCGAACATGCGATGGGAGGCGCTGATGCGCACATCGATATCAGGATGCATGTCCTCGAACCGCTGAAGCCGTGGCAGTAGCCAGTGCGTTGCAAAACCTGCCGTACAGGTGAGCGCCAGCGCATTGCCGCGCCGCCGTGCGGTCAGCGATGCCGTCGCCTCGCGTACGAGTTGGAAGGCGGTGCGCAGTGTCGCGAAATAGTCCCGGCCTTCGGCCGTCAGCAGAATCTGCCGGGTTCGCCGCTCGAACAGCGACACGCCAAGCGAGGCTTCGAGATCGCGGATCTGCAGGCTGACGGCGCCTGGCGTGACGTGCAATTCGTGCGCCGCCTGCGTCATGCTCAGATGACGCGCCGTCGCCTCAAAGGCGCGCAGCGCCGACAGTGAGGGCAGAGGATCAATCATGCATTAGCTCAACTCAATCATGCGGCCAGAAATGCTCGTTTGTCAGATGCAGGGAATACTAATAAAAACTGATACATCTGGCAAATCGATACGGGTGAGCTGGAAATGACACTTTAGCAAAAATCGACAAAGGAGACTGTCATGTCCATTCAGAAGTCCATGGGAGCTGCAGAATGGGCCATGTTGATCGTGCTGTCGCTTCTCTGGGGCGGCTCCTTCTTCTTCAACGGCATTCTCGTAAAGGCGCTGCCACCTTTCACCATCGTGACCGGGCGCGTGCTGCTTGCCGCTATCGCACTCAATCTGATCGTGCGCGCCATGGGCCACACCATGCCGCGCGACAGGCAGAGCTGGATCGCTTTCTTCGGCATGGGACTTCTGAACAATATGATTCCCTTCTGCCTGATCGTCTGGGGCCAGACACATATTGCGAGCGGTCTCGCCTCGATCCTCAACGCCACGACGCCGCTCTTTGCCGTGGTCGTTGCCCATGTGCTGACGGCGGATGAAAAGCTGACGGCAAACCGTCTCGTCGGCGTGGTCGTCGGGTTTGCCGGCGTGGCCTATATGATCGGTTTTGACGCCTTGAAGGATCTCGGATCGAACGTGCTTGCCCAGCTCGCGGTCCTCGGTGCGGCCTTCTCCTATTCGCTGGCCGGCATCTGGGGACGGCGATTCCGCCGGATGGGCCTTGCGCCACTCATTCCGGCCGCCGGACAGGTGACTGCTTCCACCGTGCTGATGCTGCCGATCGCGCTGATTGTTGACCAGCCCTGGACGCTCGCCATGCCCTCCGCCGAAACTTGGCTGGCGCTATCAGGCCTTGCGATCCTCTCGACTGCCGTGGCCTATGTGCTCTTCTTCCGCATCCTGGCGGCGGCGGGCGCTACGAATCTGATGCTTGTGACCTTTCTGATCCCCGTCAGCGCGATCCTGCTTGGCGCTGCAGCACTCGGCGAGCAACTGCAGTTCAAGCATCTGATCGGCATGGCCTTAATCGCGGTCGGCCTTGCGGCGATCGATGGAAGGCTCGTCAATTTCAGAAAGAGGCGCGCTGCTTGACGCGGCTTAGAGAATTCCAGCAAAAGTGCGCTGCGGTTTTTCGCCCGGAATTGTGTAAAAACAAAGAGATAGAGCATTCCTGTTTCGAAGAATAACGGGAATGCTCTAGCAGGCGAGGTCCGCGACGACGGAATCAAGGATCAGCATGCCTGCCGGCGTACAGCGCAGGCGGGAATTACCGATCCGCTCGATGAAGCCGTGTTCCAGTAAAAATTCTTCGCGCTTCGGATCGAGATCGCGGCCGGAAAGCTGCTGCCAGCGGGCAAGATCGACGCCTTCCTTCAGGCGCAGTCCCATCAGCAGCAATTCATCGGCCTGCTCGTCGAAACCGAGGCGCTCTTGCTCGATGATACCGTGCCCGTCGCTTTCGACGAGGTCCAGCCAGGTTTCCGGCTTGCGCTCCGTAGCGGTCGCGATCTTTTCTGGCCCGCGCGTCAGGCGCCCATGTGCGCCGGGGCCAATGCCGGCATAATCGCCATAGCGCCAGTAGGTGAGGTTGTGGCGGCTCTCGGCGCCGGGCCGGGCATGGTTGGATACCTCATAGGCCGGCAATCCTTCACGCTCGGTGATTTCCTGCGTGGCCTCATAGAGTGCGGCGGACTGGTCCCCATCGGGCACGATCAGCTTTCCGGCCTTGTGGAGGCCGTAGAAGGGTGTGCCTTCCTCGATGGTAAGCTGGTAGAGCGAAAGGTGATCGACTGCATAGGAGATCGCTTCTTTCAGCTCGCTCTCCCATTCCTCAACCGTCTGGTTCGGCCTGGCATAGATCAGATCGAAGGACATGCGCGGGAAGATGTCGCGCGCCAGCCTGATCGCCTTCAGCGCGTCGGCAACGTCATGCAGTCGTCCGAGGAATTTGAGATCGCGATCGTTCAGCGCCTGCACACCGAGCGAGACGCGGTTGACTCCGGCGGCGCGATAGCCGCGGAAGCGTTCGGCCTCAACGCTCGAGGGGTTGGCTTCCATCGTGATCTCGATACCGTCGGGCACATGCCAGTGTCGAGAAATGCCGTTCATGATCGCGTCGACCGTTTCCGGCTTCATCAACGAGGGCGTGCCGCCGCCGAGGAAGACGCTGGTCACCGTCTTCGGCCCGCTCATCTGGCGGGCCGTGGCTATCTCCTTCAGGAAAGCTGCGACGTAGCGCTCCTGATCGACCGGCTGATGGCGGACATGGCTGTTGAAATCGCAATAGGGACACTTCGCCGCACAAAAAGGCCAATGCACATAGATCCCGAAACCGGGTTCGCCGGTATCAGGCAGAAGCTTTGTGTCGGACATCAGCGCAGGCGAATCGATCATGTTCTAAGCTTGGCCTTATGCTTCCAGGCAGGTTTCGACAAAGAGCTTGAAGGCGCGAGCGCGGTGCGACAGCGCCTGCGGCTTGCCGATATTCCAGCCATGCTTTTCCTCCGCACTCATCTCGCCGAAGGTCACATCATAGCCTTCTGGCTGGAAGACCGGATCATAGCCGAAACCCTGCGTTCCACGCGGCGGCCAGGCAACGGTGCCTTCCACTTCGCCGCGGAAAAGCTCCGTGTGGCCATCCGGCCAGGCAAGGCAGAGCACGCTGACGAAACGCGCGGTGCGCTGCTCCGGCTTCGTGGCACCTGCCTTTTCCAGTGCCTTCTCGACCTTTTCCATGGCCATGTTGAAATCACGGGGGCCGTTGCCTGTCTCCGCCCAGTCGGCCGTGTAGACGCCGGGATCACCGCCGAGGGCATCGACGACGAGTCCGGAATCGTCAGAAAGCGCGGGCATGCCGGAGGCCTTGGCCGAGGCGATTGCCTTGATCGTGGCATTTTCCTCGAAGGTCGTCCCGGTTTCCTTGGGCTCGATGAAATTGAGCTCGGCAGCCGATTTGGCGGTGAAGCCAAGCGGCCCGATCAGATCCTGGATTTCGCGGATCTTGCCCTGATTATGGCTGGCGACGACAATAGTCTTGGTTTCAAGCTTACGCATAAAGTATCCTTATCCCATGCCCCAGATTTTCGCCTCCGCGCATTCCAGGCTATTGCCATCAGGATCGCGGAAATAAATCGATCGGCCGCCCTGCGGCCAGTGAACCTCGGATTCGATGCCGATGCCGGCAGCTTTCAGCTTCTCCGCCATCGCATCGAGATTATCTCCCGAAACCCTGAAGCAGGCGTGGCCTTTTCCGATGGTGCCATGTGGCGGAACCTGCAGGCTGTCAGGTGCCGGTGGCTTCACCGTTTCCTCCGGGTTAAAGATCAGGAGCACGCCCGGTCCGCAGCGGAAGAATACATGGCGGTTGCCCGAACGTGCGATCTTCTCAAGGCCCAGCACAGTTCCGTAGAAGCCTTCGGCCGCATCAAGATCGGTTGCGTAGAGCGCGGTCTCAAGAATGCCTTCGATGGGTTGCGCCATTGCCCGCCCCTTGTCCGGCCCTGCCCCCGGGAGCAGGGACAAGGAAATTCAATAGCGAGGCTTGAATAGGCCTCAGGCGATCGCCTGCTTCTGCAGATCCACCAGTTCGGCAATGCCTGCTTTCGCAAGGCCCATCAGCGAGGAGAATTCTTCCTCGGTGAAAGGCGTGCCTTCTGCCGTGCCTTGAATCTCCACAATGCCGCCGGCGCCCGTCATGACGAAATTGGCATCGGTCTCAGCCGAGGAATCCTCGAGATAGTCGAGGTCGATCACCGGCTGATTGGCGAAGATACCGCAGGAGATCGCCGCGACATGATCCTTCAGCACGCGGTCGGCCTTGATCATGTTGCGGGTTTCCATCCAGCGCAGGCAGTCGTACAGCGCAATCCAGCCGCCGGTGATCGAGGCCGTGCGCGTGCCGCCATCCGCCTGGATGACATCGCAGTCGAGCGTGATCTGGCGTTCGCCGAGCGCGGTCAGATCGACCACGGCACGCAGCGAGCGGCCGATGAGGCGCTGGATTTCCTGCGTGCGGCCGCCCTGCTTGCCGGCAGCAGCTTCGCGCTTCATGCGCTCGCCGGTTGCGCGCGGCAGCATGCCATACTCGGCGGTGACCCAGCCCTTGCCGGTGTTGCGCAGCCACGGCGGGGTCTTGTCTTCGAGGCTTGCCGTGCAGAGCACGTGTGTGTCGCCGAACTTTACCAGGCAGGAACCTTCCGCGTGCTTGGAAAAATTGCGCTCGAAGGAGACCTTGCGCATCTGGTCTGTTTTTCTGCCTGAAGGCCGCATTCTCTTCTCCTGAAACATGATGCCGAAAAGCGTAAGCGCTTCTCGGGCAATGTCATGCATGCATTGTATCGTCGCCCGCTTCTACGATTGGCTGCGTGCATTTGCAAATTCCCTTTTGCCACGGGGATCATATTGGCTATATTTCCCTGACATCATTCAGTGCGGGTGCGAAAAGTTCATGAGCTACAGGTCGACATCAATTTCGGATGCCGTGGCTGCGCTGGATGAACGGTCGAAGGAAATTTTCCGGCGCATCGTCGAAGGCTACCTGGAGCATGGCGAGCCCCTGGGCTCCCGCAATCTCTCGCGTCTTCTGCCCATGTCCCTGTCGCCTGCCTCCGTTCGCAATGTCATGAGCGATCTGGAGGAGCTCGGGCTTATCTATTCTCCGCATGTCAGCGCCGGCCGTCTGCCGACTCAGATCGGCCTGCGCTTCTTCGTCGATGCCTTCATGCAGGTCGGCGATCTCTCCGTCGAGGAGCGTGCCAGCATCGACCGTCAGGTCCGGGCCGGAAGCCGCGACAATCCGGTGGAATCGATGATGAACGAGGCAAGCCGCATGCTCTCGGGCATTTCGCGCGGTGCCGGCCTCGTTATCACGTCCAAGAGCGACCCGGTTCTGAAACATGTCGAGTTCATCCGCCTGGAGCCTACCAAGGCGCTGGCCGTGCTCGTCGGCGATCATGATCAGATAGAAAACCGCATCATCGAGCTGCCTGCGGGCGTTACCTCCTCGCAGCTCACCGAAGCCGCCAATTTTCTCAACGCGCACATGACCGGCCAGACGCTGCCGGAATTGCGCTTGCAATTGAGCCGGCTGAAAGATGAAGTTCGCCACGAGCTTGATGCGCTGTCACGAGATCTCGTGGAGCGCGGCATCGCCGTATGGGCCGGCAGCTCGGACGAGACCAAGCCGGCACAGCTCATCATCCGCGGCCGAGCAAACCTGCTGGAAGGCGTAGGTGGGGCGGAAGACCTCGACCGGCTGCGCCTGCTCTTCGATGACCTCGAGAAGAAGGACAGCTTGATCGAACTCCTGAACCTTGCCGAAAGCGGGCCGGGCGTGCGCATCTTCATCGGTTCGGAAAACAAGCTCTTCTCACTTTCCGGCTCCTCGCTCATTGTGGCGCCCTATCGTGATGACGACGACCGTATCGTCGGCGCGGTGGGCGTGATCGGTCCCACGCGGCTCAATTATTCCCGCATCGTGCCGATGGTGGACTATACGGCCCAGCTCGTGTCGCGCCTTTCGCGCGGATCTCTCTGATCCCTTGCGCGAAACCGGCGGAATTTTAGCTTCTTCGTCACGCAGACTTGATTTTTTCCGGCCAAACATCGATATCGGGCGCATCTGAGAATACACGAACCGGAGACCGTCATGACTGATGAAACGACGAAGAACGGACCTGACGCGGCTGCGGCGGAAGCCACAGCCGACGCCGCCGCAAACGTCGAGAATGAAGCCGTGAAGGAAGCAGCTGCAGGCGAACCGGATGCGCTTGAGCTTCTGAAGGCCGAGAATACCGAATTGCGCGACCGCTATCTGCGGCTTGCCGCTGAAATGGATAATCTGCGACGCCGTACAGAGCGCGAGGTCAAGGACGCCAAGTCCTATTCCGTCGCAGGCTTCGCCCGCGACATGCTGGCCGTCTCGGACAATCTGCGCCGTGCGATCGACGCCATTCCGCCCGAGGTCAAGGCTGCCGCCGACGCTGGCCTGACGACGCTGATCGAGGGTGTCGAGATGACCGAGCGTTCCATGCTCTCGGCTCTCGAGCGCCACGGCGTTCGCAAGCTGGAGCCGGTCGGCCAGAAGTTCGACCCGAACTTCCATCAGGCAATGTTTGAAGTGCCGAATACCGAAGTGCCGAACAATACGGTCGTGCAGGTCGTACAGGCCGGTTTCTCCATCGGTGAGCGCGTGCTTCGCCCGGCCATGGTCGGCGTCGCCAAGGGTGGTCCGAAACTCGTGGAAGCCGAGGCCAACTCGGTTCTGGACGAGAAGGACGCCTAAGACAATAAGAATGCTGGACAATTAAGAAAGGCCGCGCGAGCGGCCTTTCTGGCTCCTGTCTAATTTTGGCGGATCATATCCGCGCAAAGCGCTCGATCAGCAGATCGAAAAAGCCGTCGGCATCGACGTAGCGCATGACCTTCGCATTGCGCTTGCGCTCGGTCACATGCCACCAGTCGACAACGGTCATGCCGACGGTCAGCTCCGACGCTACCTCGATCTCGACATTGCAGTCCCGGCCCTTGAAGAGCTCAGGCTTCAGAAGGTAGGCGACCGTCGTCGGGTCGTGTAGCGGGCCGCCATCCGAGCCATATTTTTCGATGTCGAAGCGCTCGAAGAATTCCAGCATCTCCACCATCGCCTTGGCGGGCGCCGTGCCGATTTCGGCCATGCGCTTGACGCGGTCCTTGCGGGTCAGAAGCTGATGCGTCACGTCGAGCGGCATCGTGACGACGGGCACGCCCGAGCGGAACACGATATCGGCGGCTTCCGGATCGACATAGATGTTGAATTCAGCAGCCGGCGTGATGTTGCCGCCTTCAAAGAAGCCGCCGCCCATCATGACAAGTTCGCGGATACGCGGCACGATGTCGGGCGCCTTCTGGAAGGCCAGGCCGATATTGGTCAGCGGTCCGAGCGTGCAGAGCGTAACGGTGCCTTCCGGCTCGCGTCGCAGCGTTTCGATGATGAAGTCGACGGAATGCTGTGCCTGCAGCGGCATCGTCGGCTCTGGAAGGGTAGGGCCGTCGAGACCTGTCTTGCCATGCACGTGCTCGGCGGTGACGAGCTTGCGGGCGATCGGCCGGTCGGCGCCGGCAAAGACCTTGATATCGGTCCGCTCGCAAAGCTCGCAGATGATGCGCGCATTGCGGCTTGTCAGAGACAGCGGCACGTTACCGGCGACAGTGGTGATGCCCAGGACATCAAGCTCTCCCGGACTGCCGAAGGCCAGCATGATCGCGGCAGCATCGTCCTGGCCGGGATCGGTGTCGATAATGATTTTTCTCGGTTCTGCCATCCGGGTAGTTCCATCCTCTGGTGCGTGTCGCTCTAGCATGCACCTTTTCATTGTCTTCACGCTCCCGTCGCAAATCAACACAGTGCACCGGGGCATGTTTTGATGCGGGGCACTGCGTCCTTTGTCAAGGAAGCGGTCCTACGAAGCTTTACCTTACAATGCGGGAGGCCTGGCCGGCGGCCATCACGCCTTGCAGCGAGCAACTGTCGTTCCCATATTAGCGGTACCCGGATGCTGCGTGTTGAGGTCCGGAGAGGTCGCTTGCATCAAGGACTTTGGAATATGAGCCGTATCACCCCTTTCGCCAGCCCGCTGCTTCTGGGCTTTGATGCCATGGAAAAGACGCTCGAGCGGATTTCCAAGGCGAGCGATGGTTATCCACCCTATAATATCGAACGCATCGCCGCAGGCCACGACGCGCCTGAGCGGCTTCGCATTACGCTTGCCGTAGCCGGTTTCAGCGAAGAAGAGCTCGATGTGTCGACCGAGGAAAACCAGCTTCTGATCCGTGGCCGGCAGATCGATCAGGGCGAGCGCGATTATCTCTATCGTGGCATTGCGGCGAGACAGTTCCAGCGGACTTTCGTTCTCGCGGATGGCATGCAGGTCTTAGGCGCAAGCCTCAAGAACGGTCTGCTCTCGGTGGATCTAATTCGCCCGGAACCGGCGCGCATGGTCAAGAAAATTAACATTTCGGTTTCACAGTAGCACAACGGTTTGTTGAACCGTTGGTCCCTTCTCTCGGAGGAACAGGAATGTTGATGAAAGAAGCTACGTCGCGTCTGACCAAGTCCGAACTTGCCGGCATCGGCAATGGCGAGGTCGCCTATATCCGCAAAATACGCAATGAAGAGGTTGCCAGGTGCTTCCCCGAGGCGCCGGATATCGATCCAAGCGTTGATCTCTGGGCATTGTTCGGCGCTGATGGTACACCGATCCTGCTTACGGATAACCGCTCCAGCACCTTCTTCAAGGCTGCCGAAGACGAGCTGAAGACAGTCAGCCTGCATTGATCACGACCGGACTGCCGCAAGGCCGACCGTAAGAATGCATGTGTGAAGAATGATAATGGGCGATGCGAGGGACTCATGCTAGTCCCTTGCCCATGCGTATAGCCGCCTTCCAGCGTTTTCCCATTTTCGACGACACGGAGGCCGCGGCCGAAGTCATATTGAGCGACCTGCTCTGGGCCGATGCACATGGTGTCGATCTCGCTCTTTTTTCGGAATCCTACCTTCAGGGACATAGCTACCGGCAGCATCGCGTTGAACGACGGGCGCTCTCGCTTGACAGCCCTGCATTTCGTTCAATTCTGGAAAAGCTCGCGCCGACAAGGGCAACCGCCGTCATAGGCTGTTTCGAACGCCGTGGCGAAGCGGTCTTCAACAGTGCTGTCGTGATCGAAGCCGGCGTGCTGCGTGGCACCTATGCCAAGGCTTACCCCATCGAGAGCGGCTGTGCTCCGGGAACGGACTTCCCTGTCTGGAGCCGCGCCGGCCGCACCTTCGGCATCAATATCTGTAACGACAACAACTATCCCGATGCCGCTGACAGGCTCGTTGCACAGGGCGCGGATCTGATCTGCTGCCCGATCAATATGGTACTGCGGCCCCTCAAGGCCGAGATCTGGCGTGAGGAATCACTGGAGCATATGCGCTCCTGCGCGCGGCGGACGAAGCGCTGGTACATGTGTTGCGACGCCGTAGGCGCAGTCGACGAAGGCCCAGACCGGTGGTTCGGCTATGGCTGCACAGCCATCATCGCGCCCGACGGCTCCGTCATCGGCCAAGCCGTCGAAGGCGTCGAGGATGTCGTGATGGCTGATCTGCCCTGAAAGCTCACACCTAGGTAGGTCAGACACACTTGAAGGTGAGATAGGCCGAGGAGCGACCTTCGCGGCGAGCCTTGGCTTCATAGCGGGTGCTCGGCCAGCCCTCATAGGGCGTCAGCCAGTCGGCGGCATTCTGCGCCATCCATTCGAAGCCGCCATGGTCGCGGCATTTCAGCAGCGTCCAGTTCACATAGGTGTCGATGTCTGAGGCGAAGCAGAACAGCCCGCCTGGCTTCAGCACCCGGTGAAAACGGTCGAGATTGGTCTTGGAGACGAAGCGACGCTTCCAGTGCTTCCGCTTCGGCCAGGGGTCCGGATAGAGCAGGTCGATCTGATCGAGGCAATGATCGGGAAGCCAGTCGAGAAGCTGCGTCGCGTCATCGTTATAGACACGCACGTTGCGCGCACCCGTTTCGTCGACGCGTGCAAGCAGCTTCTGCATGGAGTTTACAAAAGGCTCCACGCCAATAAAGCCCGTCGAAGGCGTTTCCAGCGCGCGGTGGATGAGATGTTCTCCACCGCCGAAGCCGATCTCCAGCCGCATTTTCTCGACCGGAACAGCGAAAATGTCCTTCGGCGGCTTCGGGGGAGCCGCCGAGAGATCGATGATGAATGCCGGAAGCAGTGTAGCAAGCCGATCGGCCTGCTGTTCACGCAGGGCTTTTCCCTTGCGGCGACCGAAAAACGCTTCGGTCGCCCGGCCCCGGCGTTCCATATCCGTCATGCAGCAGCCTTGGTCTTGACCGCGTCCTTGAGACCCTTCACGAGATCCGTGCGCTCCCAGGAGAACGAGCCGTCGCGGCCAGCCTTGCGGCCGAAATGGCCGTAAGCGGAGGTCTTGGCATAGATCGGCTTGTTGAGGTCGAGGTGGCGGCGGATGCCCGACGGCGACAGGTCCATGTTCTGGCGGATCGCGGCTTCGACCTGATCTTCGGTCACACCCTTGCCGGTGCCGTGCAGGTCGACATAGATCGACAGCGGCTGGGCAACACCGATGGCGTAGGAGAGCTGGATCGTGCAACGGTCGGCAAGGCCGGCAGCTACGACGTTCTTGGCGAGGTAGCGGGCAGCATAGGCAGCCGAACGGTCGACCTTCGTCGTGTCCTTGCCGGAGAATGCGCCACCGCCATGCGGAGCAGCACCGCCATAGGTGTCGACGATGATCTTGCGGCCAGTGAGGCCGGCGTCACCATCCGGGCCGCCGATGACGAACTTGCCGGTGGGGTTGATGTACCACTTGCAATCGTCGGCGATCTTCAGGTCGCCGAGAGCTTCGCGGATATAGGGCTCGACGACGCTGCGAACCTTCTTCGAATCCCAGCTGTCGTCCAGATGCTGAGTGGAAAGAACGATCGAGGTGGCTTCCGCCGGCTTGCCGTCGACATAGCGGACGGTCACCTGGCTCTTGGCGTCGGGGCCGAGCTTGGCGACTTCGCCTTCGCCCTTCTTGCGGGCGACAGCGAGCAGCTGAAGGATCTTGTGGGAATAGTAGATTGGCGCCGGCATGAGATCAGGCGTTTCCTTGCAGGCGTAGCCGAACATGATGCCCTGGTCGCCGGCGCCTTCGTCACCCTGCTGGTCGGCGGCGCTGTCCACGCCCTGGGCGATGTCGGCCGACTGTGAGTGCAGCAGCACGTCGATCTTGGCCTTCTTCCAGTGGAAGCCGTCCTGTTCGTAACCGATGTCCTTGATGGCGCGACGGGCCGCAGCCTTGAACTTCGACGGGTTGATGACGTCCTTGCCGTCCTTGTCCTTCTTCATCAGGCTCGGCGGCAGGCGAACTTCACCGGCGATGACGACGCGGTTGGTCGTCGCGAGGGTTTCGCAGGCAATGCGCACGCCCCACGGATTGATGCCGGTCTTTGCCGCTTCGCGGTAGACCAGATCGACGATCTCGTCGGAGATGCGGTCACACACCTTGTCCGGGTGACCTTCGGCAACAGATTCGCTGGTAAAGAGATAGTTCGCGCGCATTCCGGGATTCCCCTCAAAGAATAAAAGCGGTCTAGTAGGTACTCACTTCGTGCCCCGATGACAAGCACAGAAGGACATAAATATATCTTTATATCTGCGGCGAAATGACAAATTTTGCCCCAAAAACGCAAAAAGGCGGCCTTTTGAGCCGCCTTAAGCTTTTCCGAGCGTGGGGACGCTCAGTCGGAGTCGGCTTCCGCCGCCAGTGCCTTCACCAGTTCGACGACTTTGCGACGAACCTTGGGATCGGTGATCTTCACAAATGCGCGGTTGAGCTGGAGTCCTTCCGAAGAGGAGAGGAAATCGACGACGTAGTTCGAACTCGAGGCTTCCGACATGCCGGTCAAGGCACCGGAATGTTCGCCGGGAGCGTCTTCGAAGAAGAAGGAAACGGGAACGTTGAGGATGCTTGAAATGTTCTGGAGGCGGCTGGCACCAACGCGGTTGGTACCTTTCTCGTATTTCTGGATTTGCTGAAAGGTGATGCCGAGGCTTTCGCCAAGCTTCTCCTGGCTCATGCCCAACATAGTACGGCGAAGCCGGATGCGGCTACCGACATGGATGTCGATAGGATTCGGCTTCTTCTTATTTTCAATCATGGTCGTGCCCTAGCAAAGAAAAATTCAACTCTGTTCTAACCGGCATGCCCTGACCTCATTCCGTAACGCCACGTTGCAAGTCGCGATAACCCACCTTGAAGCATACGTTACTAACGCCGATTGCGACCACTATGCAATTTTAGGGGTTTTCGGTCAATTCAACCTGAAAATAAAACCCCTGCGTGAAATTAGCGCAATGATCATCAGTAACGTTTCAGTCAACCAGAAGTACGTTTGGCGGGGGTATGGGCTTCCCGTGTTTTTTCCGAATCCATCGAGGGTTGCATCAATAAAGCCCATTTCGTCTAATTTTAGACCTGAAACGATTTCGCCGCGCGCGTCTACAACCGCCGAAATTCCACTATTCGCATCGCGAATCAGCGGCAAACCGGTCTCAACCGCCCGTACGCGAGCCTGCTGAAAATGCTGGTAGGGACCCGGTGTTGAGCCGAACCAGCTGTCATTCGTGATGTTGAGAATGGCGTTCGCTTGGCCGATGTCGCCGGTCATTTCGTCTGGGAAGATGATCTCGTAGCAGACGAGCGGGTAGAATTTCAGCCCGCTCGGAAGCTCGAGCAAATGACGGCTGGCGGCCGCCGAAAAGCCGCCCGGCATCTCCACTACATTCTGGATGCCGAGTTCGTTGAGCATGTCCTCGAACGGAAGATATTCGCCGAAGGGAACGAGATGCACCTTGTCGGAGGCGGCGACGATCTGCCCCCGTCCGTCGATCACATAGATCGAATTATAATAGCGGGTGGGATAGCCGGGGCCGAGTTCTTCGGCGCGCACCGCGCCTGCGATCAGGATCTGGTCGTCGTCGAGCGTATCGGCAATCCGCGTCAGCGCATCCTTGTTGTCGGCGAGGATGAAGGGGATCGAGGTTTCCGGCCAGACGATGATGTCAGGTTTCTTGCCGCCTTCCTTGGGAGGCTCCGTCGAAAGCTTGAGATGTGTCTCGAAGATCGCCTCGCGATCCGCATCATTGTCCATCTTGACGGATTGATCGATCGCCGGCTGGACCAGGCGAACCACAGGCCGCTTGTCCTCGGGTAACGCTTCGGGCTTCGGCGTGAGATAAAGGATATAGGCGCCGTAACCGAGATGCGCCGCAAAGAGGATTGCCGCGAGGCTGACGCCGAGTTTCGCTCCCTGCCGCGTTCCAAGTAGGGCAGGGGCAGAAAAGACGAAGACCGAGAGAGCCGTCACCCCCATGGTGCCGATCACATGCGCGGACTGCATCATGACAGGCATGGGCATCATGGCGTAGCCGATGGCGTTCCACGGAAAACCGGTGAAGATGAAGCTGCGTACCCACTCAAGCAGGCCGAAGCTGGCAGCAAGTGCTGCAATCCGCCCCATGCCATCGGACCAGAAGATACGGGCAAGCGCCGCAGCCAAGCCGTAGAAGGTCGCAAGGCAGGCCGGAAGGCCGAGGATCGCGAGCGGCAAGGCCCAGGCAAACTCCTCTGAATCGATCAGCAGCGCATGCCCAACCCACCAGAGCCCCGCAACGAAGTAACCGAAGCCGAACAGCCAGCCCGTGGCAAATGCCGGCCAGAGCCTGCCGGGAAGGCTGCTTTCCGGCGAGGCGGCCGCCCCATCGATCAGCCAGACGAGCAGCGTGAAGGAAACGAACATCGCGGCGAAGAAGCCGATGGGAGGCAGCGCCAGGACGCCAAAGGCGCCTGCTGCGATCGCAAGCAATGACCGTTTGAAACCCCAGACGAGGATAATCCTGTCCGCAAGCCGCTCCATGCGCACTCCCATCAAAGCCGCGAATCAATCCAATCGCAGTCTTTCAAAAAAGCGTGCGCTTGTCGTCTTACGGAAAGGTCAGTTTGCGGTCGATTCCGCCGACCGATCATCGTTTCCGTCGCCGATGGGCGGCCCGTCACCATCCGCCTTGGCGCGGCGGCGGATTGCCTGGCGCTTGCGCGTGATGCGCACTCGCTTGATGCGGCGCGGATCGGCATCGAGGATGTGGAATTCGAAATCCGACAGGGCCTGAACGACTTCTCCGCGCACGGGGATGCGCCCCAGTGCCGAGAAGATCAGGCCTCCCAGCGTATCGACCTCATCAATCTGCTCGCTGATGTCGAAATCCGGACCAATGGCTTCGGCAATCTCCTCGAGCTCGACGCGGGCGTCGGCAACGAAGACGTCCTCCGAAATGCGTTTGAACATGACTTCCTCATCGTCATGTTCGTCGTCGATATCGCCGATCACCATCTCCACAATATCTTCGTGCGAGGCGAGGCCGTCAGTGCCGCCATATTCGTCGATGACCAGCGCCATCTGTGTGCGGTTCACCTGCATGCGGCGCAGAAGATCGGATGCCAGCATGGAAGGCGGCACGAAGAGGATCTGTCTGATGATGCCGGTTTCGGCGAGCGTCTTCTGCAGGTCGACGCGTCCGAGATCGAAGTTCGGCTTGGCCGAGCGCGGCGCCTTCTGGATATTTTCCGGAGAGACCTCGATTGCGGGCGTGCTTGCCGCAGGCTTTGTGCCGCTGCGGCGCTTGTTGCGCGCCTGCTTGGCGACGTAGGAAAGAAGATCGCGGATATGCACCATGCCGCGCGGGTCGTCGAGCGTTTCGGCATAGACCGGCATGCGCGAACGGCCGCTTTCCTCGAAGAGGATCATCAGTTCGCCGATCGTGATGTTCTGGTCGACCGCCTCGATATCGGCGCGCGGCACCATCACGTCGGCAACGCGCACTTCGCGGAAGCGCAGGATATTGTGGAGCATCGCCCGCTCGTCGGGCGAAAAGGCGTCGGCTGCAGCCGGGTCGGTCATCAGCGCGTCGGCGATGTCTTCGCGCAGGCGCGAGCCTTGTTGCGGTCTCAAGATGCGCGCGGCGCGTGACCAGAAGGATTGCGGTCGGTGTCGACTACTGCCACCCTCATCGGAAGAGGAGGATTGCTCGGAGTCCCTGGCGTCTGACGCCGGCTTCGTTGAAAAGTCGCTCATGGTTCCATTTTAAGGTCTTGACCCTCGTAGGGGTCAGATAGGCCGAGTACTGCCAAAATGCGAGTCTCCAGCCCCTCCATAATTTCGGCTTCGTCATTATTCATATGGTCGTAGCCGAGCAGATGCAAGAAACCATGCACCATAAGATGGGTCAGATGATCGTCAAAGCTCTTTTCGAGCTCTTGCGCCTCGCGCTCGACCGTTTCCAGGGCAATGATGATGTCGCCGAGCATCGGACCGGGCATTTTGCCGGGTTTGACCGGAAAGGCCGGAAACGACAGCACGTTGGTCGGCTTGTCCTTACCGCGCCATTCCGCATTGATGTCCTGGATGGAGGCATCGTCGGTGAAGACGAGCGAAACTTCCGGCGGCATCTTCGGGAAGGGTTGCTGTTCCTCTTCCCGCAGGTAAGTGACAGCCGCACCCAACACGCGTTCGCCAAGAGCATGCAATACATCTTCGGCGGGCCAGCCCGTGTCCTCGATGCTGATCTGTATGTCGAGCTCGGCCATCAGTCCTGCCGGCTGGCCTCTTCGTTTGCTGCGGTATAGGTCGCGTCATAGGCCTTGACGATGCGGCCGACGAGCGGATGGCGAACGACGTCGACATCCTTGAAGCGCACGATCGAAATACCCTCGACGTCGTTCAAGAGATGCAGCGCCTCTACAAGGCCGGATTTGACGCCACGCGGCAAGTCGATCTGGCTCGGGTCGCCGGTAATGATCATCCGCGAGTTCTCGCCAAGGCGCGTCAGGAACATCTTCATTTGCATCGCCGTGGTGTTCTGCGCCTCATCGAGGATGACGGCGGCATTGGCGAGCGTGCGTCCACGCATGAAGGCAAGCGGCGCGATTTCGATGACGCCGGCGGTAATCGCCCGTTCCACCTTATCGCCGGGCATCATGTCGTAGAGCGCGTCATAAAGCGGGCGCAGATAGGGATCGACCTTCTCCTTCATATCACCCGGCAGGAAGCCCAGGCGTTCGCCGGCTTCGACGGCCGGTCTGGAGAGAATGATCTTTTCGACCGCGCCGCGCTCCAGCAGCTGGGCCGCATGGGCGACGGCGAGATAGGTCTTGCCGGTACCGGCCGGACCAACGCCGAACACCATCTCTGAGCGCTCGAGCGCCCGCATATAGGCATCCTGTGTTGGCGTGCGCGCGATGATCGTCTTCTTGCGCGTCGAAATCTGCGCCATCGTCAATTTGGCTTTTTTCTCCATCGTCGGTAATGTGAGCTGGTCGTCGGCGGCAACCGCCATGCGAATTGCGCCTTCAACGTCTGAACGCTCCACACTGCCGCCTTTCTGGAGTTTTTCATAGAGGTAATCGAGTGTGCGCCGCGCCTGATTGGTGGCCAGCACATCGCCGGTGATGACAACAGAGTTGCCGCGCGCCCGCGCATCGATATGGAGCCGCTGTTCCAGCAGCTTCAGATTCTGATCGAACTGTCCGAAAAGTTCGCTGGCGAACCGGTTGTTCTCGAACGTCAGGACGAAGTGATTGGCGTCGCTCGCAATGCGTGGGTGGCGCGGTGAAGTGGAAACCAATTCCTGTCCGTTCAAGCGGTCGAGCTCCTTGGGTTAGACCTCAGCCTCTGCGCGTTCGGCAAACAGGCTGTTGGTTCCGGTTCCTGTGATTCGCACTTTAATAATGTCACCGATTTGCGATGCTTTTGCATCAACATTCACGGACTGCAGCCACGGTGAGCGGCCAATAAGTTGGCCGGGCATACGGCCGGGCTTTTCCAGGAGAAGATCGATTTCCTTGCCGATGCAAGACTCGTTGAATTCCTGCGTCTGCTTGAGAAGCAGCGCCTGCAGGCGTTCCAGCCGTTCTGCCTTGATGTCTTCCGGCACCTGGTCCTTCAATTCCGCTCCGGGCGTACCGGGCCGCGTCGAATATTTGAACGAGAAGGCCTGTGCATAACGAACCTCCTCAACGAGTTTTAGTGTATCCTCAAATTCCCGGTCTGTCTCCCCCGGAAAGCCGGTAATGAAGTCGCCTGAGAGTGCGATATCGGGGCGGGCTTTGCGGATGCGCTCGATGAGGGAAAGATATTCGGCTGCCGTGTGCCGGCGGTTCATGGCCTTTAGAATGCGGTCCGAACCGGCCTGAACCGGAAGGTGCAGATAAGGCATCAGCGTGCGAAGGTCGCGATGGGCCTCGATCAGCCGGTCGTCCATGTCGCGCGGATGGCTGGTCGTGTAGCGAAGCCGCGCAAGGCGCGGGATTTCGGCAAGCCGGTAGAGCAGGTCGCCAAGGCTCCACTCTTCGCCCTTCGGGCCGACGCCATGCCAGGCATTGACGTTCTGCCCAAGCAGGGTGATTTCGCGCACGCCGCCATCAACGAGCTTCATCGCCTCCTCGACGATTTGTGCGACTGGCCGCGACACTTCGGAGCCGCGCGTATAGGGCACGACGCAGAAGGTGCAGAACTTGTCGCAGCCTTCCTGAACCGTCAGGAAGGCGGTCACGCCACGGGCACGGATCTTCGGTGCCTCGGCGATCGGCAGGTGCTCGAACTTGTCCTCGATTGCATATTCCGTATCGATGACGCGGTGGCCTTCCTTGGCGCGGCGCAGCGCCTCCGGCAGGCGGTGATAGGTCTGTGGGCCGATGACCACATCGACAGCCGGCGCACGGCGCAGGATTTCCTCGCCTTCCGCCTGCGCTACGCAACCGGCAACACCGATCATCATCTCGCGGCCGTTGGCGGCCTTGCGCTTCTTCATCTCGCGCAGGCGCCCAAGCGCAGAATAGACCTTCTCGGCCGCCTTCTCGCGGATGTGGCAGGTGTTGAGCAAGACGAGGTCGGCCTCTTCCATATCCTCGGTCGTCTCATAGCCGTCGCGGGCAAGAGCATCGCTCATGCGCGTCGAGTCGTAGACGTTCATCTGGCAGCCATAGGTCTTGATGAAAACCTTGCGGCTGTTGGAGCCATCGCGGAGAGAAGCCTCCGGGGCCTGAAGAAGGGCGCTGTCCTGGGTCATGGCCCGTTATCTAGTGGTTTTTGACGCGGGAGAAAAGGGTATCTCGGATCAGTCGATCGCGCGACCGCGCAGGCTGCGGTTCAGCAGGTTGCGGATGCGGGCAGCGATCGTCGCGCTGACTTCCTTGCGATTGGTCTTTTCGCCATATTCGATCGCCTCGCCGAAGGAGACTTCGGCATCGATCGCGCCGCATTTCATGATGTCGGTCAGATGAGGTAGGAGCTCGATATCGCCGGGCCATGCCGCAAGCGGGCGGTGATAGCGGCCCATGGCGATACCATGCACCTGCGTATAGGCGATAGAAACCGGCTGGACCATGACGCCGCCGGTCGGGGAATGGGGCACGGCCATTGCGGCAGCGCCGAAGAGCGACGATTTGACCTCCAGCAGTCGATTACCATCCGAGGTCGTTCCCTCGGGAAAAAGCACGACGATTTCACCGTCTGCCATGCGGCCGGCGATCTCGCTCGCCTGATGGCCGGTGCGGCGCTTTTCCTCCCGCACCACGAAGACGCTTTTCTGCAGCTTGGCGAGCGTGCCGAAAATCGGCCAGTCGCGCACCTCGATCTTGGCGATGAAGGCGACGTCGGCCACGGCCGACATGACCATGATGTCCATCCACGAAGAATGGTTGGAACAGAGCATCAGCGGCCGGCGGCTCTCAAGCGTGCCGCGCACCTGAATGCGGATGCCGAGACAATAGCAGACGATACGATGCCAGCGCCGGGGCAGGGTACGCCTGAGTCTCCAATCGAAACGCAGCGCCAGCACCTGTAGCGGCATGAGCAGGATGCTGACGACAATGATGACGGTAGTGGCGAAGGCGATGCGCAGCCAGACGATCAAATGCGGCGCTCCCGGACTGCCATGATATCAGATTTCGTCTTTCTTCAGCGGGATGCCGTAGAGTTCCAGGCGGTGATCCACCAGCTTGAAGCCATGCTCGCGGGCGATCCGCTCCTGCAGCGCCTCGATCTCCGGCGAACGGAACTCGATGACGACGCCTGTCTTCAGATCGATCAGATGGTCGTGATGCTCTTCAGGCACCGTCTCGTAGCGGGAACGGCCGTCACGGAAATCGTGGCGGGCGATGATACCTGCATCTTCGAATAGCTTCACCGTACGATAAACCGTCGAAATCGAAATCTTGGCATCGACCTTGACGGAGCGGCGATAGAGTTCCTCGACATCGGGGTGATCTTCGGAGTCCTCGAGAATGCGCGCGATCACCCGGCGCTGCTCGGTCATGCGCATGCCGCGTTCAGCGCAAAGCTCCTCAAGGGTTTTGGCTACCTCAGTCATGGCTGCCTTCTCGCTATTCCTGCCGAGAAGGGAACTACCGAAGAACGCGCTTCATGACAAGCGCCGTGGAGGTAGCCCCATTGGCATCCTTATAATAGCCCTTGCGCTCACCAGCCACCTCGAAGCCAAGCTTGCGGTAAAGGCAGAGGGCGGCGGTATTGCCGTTATCGACTTCCAGGAACATGCTTTCGCCGCCACGAAGGCGTGCTTCGCGCATGGCGGCCTGCATCAGCCGCCAGCCGAGGCCGGAACGCGCGACCTTCGCCTGCACGGCGACCGTCAGGATTTCCGCCTCGCCCGCCACCTCGCGTGCCAGGATGAAGCCCGGCAGCGTCTTTTTCAGGATGGCATTGGTCTGGCGGGCGACAAAGCCGAAGACGGTGTTCTGCGAAAGCAGGCTGTGAAATTCGCCGTCACCCCAAGGGCGGGCGAAGCGCTCGCCATGCAGGACGGAAACATCGAGGCAATCCTCCGGCTCCATGGCGACGATTTCGAATTCCGGTTTCAGCGTCAGATAGGCTTCCAGCATCGTCATACTCTTGCAATCGCATACCCGGCCTGCGGTTTGGCATCGGGTCCGCGCAGATAAAGGGGCTTCGGCTTTCCGGTATTCGGGTTCGCGGCAGCACCGAGACGCGCCACGATGGAGATCGGGAAGGAGTTGGCGTATTCGCCCGTTGCATCCGGCTTCAGGATCGGGGTCGCCGAACCGGTGATCTCGCCGTCGAAACCGGCAGCGAAAACCTGCGCTTCGGCAATGCTGACCGCCCGGGGCTCATCAAGCGGTGAGCCGTCGGCTGTAAAAGACTGGAGATAGATTTCGTCCCGCTTGGCATCCATCGCCGCGAGCACTGCGTGACCAGGCGTCTTTTCGCGCTGGGCGGCCGCCATCACTTCCAGCGTGGTGATGCCGACGGCGGGAATATTGAGGGAAAGCGCAAAGCCGCGGGCTGCGGCAACGCCGACGCGGATACCGGTAAAGGAGCCGGGGCCGATGGTGACCGCAAGGCGGTCGACATCCGAAAGTGCGACGCCCGCCTGATCCAGCGCGCGGTCGACGATACCCATCAGATGTTCAGCATGCCCCTTGCCGATCATGTCCGATGCCTCCCCCAGCACCGTATTCCTGCCGCTATCATAAATGGCGGCAGCGCAATCCACACCTGCCGTGTCGAGCGCCAGAACGATCATGCCATCAATTTCCGAATAAACTATTGTCGCCTATCCATAAATCCGTCTGGCCGAACCCTAAATGAACGGCCGGACGTATCAAAGATTTTTAAGCGGCAATCACTTCCTGCACTTCCGGAACGAAATGGCGCAGCAGGTTCTGGACGCCGTGCTTCAGCGTTGCCGTCGAAGACGGGCAACCGGAGCAGGAACCCTTCATATTGAGGTAAACCTTGCCGTCCTTGAAGCCGCGGAAGGTGATGTCGCCGCCATCCTGGGCAACAGCCGGACGCACCCGGGTCTCCAGCAGTTCCTTGATGGTCAGCACGATCGATTCGTCACCTTCATCGAAGAATTCATCGCCGGCATCAATGTCTTCCGAGAGGATGGAGGCATCGCCCATGACCGGCTTGCCCGACATGAAATGCTCCATGATCGAGCCGAGAATAGCCGGCTTCAGATGCTGCCACTCGGCATCGTCCTTGGAGACGGAGATGAAATCGTAGCCGAAATAGACGCCGGTCACGCCTGGAATCTCGAAAAGGCGAGCGGCGAGCGGCGAAGCCTGGGCTTCATCGGCATTGCGGAATTCGGCCGTGCCGTTTTCCATTACGACCTTGCCGGGAAGGAACTTCTGCGTTGCTGGGTTCGGTGTGGCTTCGGTCTGAATGAACATCTCGCTCTCCATGCGGCGGGCCGTGGCCTCTGCCGTCTTTAGAATTCTTCAAAAGAAAATAAGCCTATTGCCCGACCGATTCAAGAGACTGATACTCAAGAAATGGCTTAACAGAGGGCGTCGATTTCTTCATTCGTCAGCGTGTCGGGAAGCACGGTGACGGGAATGGGAAAGGCAGCTCCACGTCCTGCGACGGACGAAACCAGCGGTCCCGGTCCCTCCTTAGCGGAGCCTGCGGCAAGCACGAGGATGGCGACGTCCCTGTCTTCCTCGATCACCGCATTGATCTGCTCAGCCGAATTACCCTCGCGGATGACGATCTCAGGCTCGATGCCGATCGTCTCGCGCACGATTTGTGCGATCTTGGCGACAGTGGCTTCCGCCTCCTCGCGGGCTTCCGCCCGCATAATCTCCTCGACGCCAAGCCATTGCTGAAAATCGCCTTCCGGGATCACATAGAGAAGAACGAGGCCGCCATTGGAATTCTTGGCGCGCCGTCCGGCATAATGGACGGCGCGTTGGCATTCGGGTGTCCCGTCTATCACCGCCATAAATTTGCGGCGATGACCTTCGAGCCGTGAGAGTCGCTTTGATACCATGATGCGAACTCTGACACCTGAGACCAAAAATTTGCAAGCCCCCGTTTTGCACGGGAGCTCTGCATGTCGATCGGACTAGTAGAGGAAACCGATGATCTCGCGAAGTTCGCGCATCGTCACGTCGGCGCGTGCCCTTGCGCGTTCATTGCCGTTGCGCAGAATCGCGTCGATATGGCTCGTGTCGTTCATCAGGCGGCGCATTTCGCCTGTTATCGGCGACAGCACCTGGACAGCGAGATCGATCAGCGCCGGCTTGAAGACGGAGAACTGCTGGCCGCCAAATTCAGCGAGCACCTGTTCCCTCGTCTTGTCGGCGAGTGCGGCATAGATCGAGACGAGGTTTTCAGCCTCCGGGCGGTTTTCGAGACCGGCGATTTCGCTCGGCAAGCCATCTGGATCGGTCTTGGCCTTGCGGATCTTCTTGGAGATCGCCTCCTCATCGTCCATCAGGTTGATGCGCGAAAGATCCGACGGATCGGACTTCGACATCTTCTTCGTGCCGTCGCGCAGCGACATGACGCGCGGTGCCGGTCCGCCGATCAGCGGTTCGACCATCGGGAAATAGGCATGTACCGGCTCGTTGCCGACGGTGATGTCGATCCCGTAATTCGTCTTGTGGATATGCGAGGCGTAATCGAGATTGAACTTCATCGCGATGTCGCGCGTCAGCTCGAGGTGCTGCTTCTGATCCTCGCCGACGGGCACATGCGTGGCGCGGTAGACGAGAATGTCGGCAGCCATCAGGCTCGGATAGGCGTAGAGACCGAGCGAGGCCTGCTCGCGGTCCTTGCCGGCCTTGTCCTTGAACTGCGTCATGCGGTTCATCCAGCCGAGGCGGGCGACACAATTGAAGATCCAGGCGAGTTCGGCGTGTTGTGGTACGGCGGACTGATTGAAGACGATATGCTTTTCAGCGTCGATGCCGGAAGCGATGAAGGCGGCTGCGATCGAGCGCGTCTGCGACAGCATGTCCTCGTGGACGAGCTGCGCGGTCAGCGCATGAAGATCGACGACGCAATAGATGCAGTCGTTGCCGTCCTGGAGTTGCACGAAGCGGCGGATCGCGCCGAGATAATTGCCGAGATGCAGATTGCCCGTCGGCTGAACGCCGGAGAATACGAGCTTCTTGAATTCGCCCATGATGTTGTCCTCGATTAGGCTGGTGGAGGGCCCCAGGGCCAAAGGCCCATGTTGCTAACGCGGGCGCTTATGCACGCGCTCCCGGTCGCAATCAAGAGGCGGTGGGTGCAGCGTGTTGAATGAGGTCGAAGGTGTTGCCGTAAGGATCCGAAAAGACCGCAACGGTGCCGTAAACCTCGTGTCGCGGCTCCTCCAGAAAGTGAACGCCGGCATCAAGCATCGCTGCGTGATCGCGCTCAAAATCGTCGGTCTTGAGGAAGAAGCCGACACGCCCGCCGGTCTGATTTCCGACAGCAGCTCGCTGCGCTTCATTTGCCGCCTGCGCCAGTAGAAAGGCCGCGCCATCCCCGCCCTTTGGCTTGACGACAAGCCAGCGCTTGCCTTCCGGCTGTACTTCGTCTTGAAGGCATTCGAAGCCGAGGACCTCACAATAGAAGGCCTTGGCGCGGTCATAATCATCGACAACGAGGGTGACGAGAAACAGAGATTGGATCATGAGATCTCCAGATTCGGACGTTTATTCCATTTATATGCAGAAAAGTGCCCGGTTTTACGCCAAATTGATCAGTGTGTTTAGCTAAAACTGAGTATAAAATTTCACAGAAAAGCTTTCTTTGAACTGAAAATCCTCTCGCCGGGCTGGCGGCCCAAGGGGCCGTCGGGATAACCGATCGGAGGGACCATGCAGAACGCTAGTTTGCTCGCCATGGCAGGCCTTTTCGCCCTACAATCAGCAACGACGGCCGTCGGTCAAGATAATCGACGGCAGACCAGTCAGCTTCCCAAATACGAGACGCGTATTGCTTACACGATGCAGACCGTCAGCGTTCGCGCCGGCTGCTTCCCGGAGCGATTGCGGGTGGTCTTGTCGCACATCGCGGCAAAGACCGGACGACGGCCGATGATAACTTCGGGCTTCCGGCCACATCCCCGCCGCCACGGTTCCATGCACGGGAAATGCCTTGCGGCTGATATCCGGATTCCCGGCGTGTCAGAGCGTACGATCGTCGCCGCTGCGAAAACCGCACCCGGCATCGGAGGGATCGGCACCTATTGCAATGGCATCGTCCACGTCGATGTCGGGCCGCAGCGACGATGGGTGGATTGCTAAAGCAATTCCAGCAAAAGTGCGCAGCGGTTTTGCGTCCGGAATTGCGAAAAAAGGGCGCTAGGCATCTTTCGCCGGCGCCGGCTTGCGGTTGAGGTTGCGGCGGATCATGCCGAGGTCCGCCCCGCCGATGAGGAAGGCGGTCGCGAAATAGACGACCATCGAAATCGCAATCAGCAGACCAAGCGTGCCGGCCTTGGTCAGAAGCGGTGCGCCCGAGGCAAGCCAGGGCGCCCAGTGCTGCTTGAGGTAGAAGATGACCGCGCCCATGACGGCAGAGGCGACGACCAGCAGGACGGCGCGTTTGGCAAGCGCCCATTCCCATGTGAGATGGCCGCGGCGCAGAAGTGTCGTGAAGAGCAGGACGGTGCTGATCCAGCCGGCCGTGGCTTCGGCCACCGCGATGCCGGGCGCGCCGATATAGGGAAAGAGCGTCAGCGCCGTTGCACAGTTGACCGCGACGGCAACCGCAGAGAAACGCATGGGCGTCTTGGTGTCCTCGCGGGCATAAAAGCCCGGCTGCAGTGCCTTGATCAGCACGAAAGCCGGCAGGCCGATGCCGTAGATGGCGAGAATCGAGCCGACGATGAACGTGTTCTCCTGGTGGAAGGCGCCACGCTCATAGAGCACGCGGATGATCTCGTCGGAGAGAATCCAGAGCGCGAAGGCGGCAGGAATCGTCATGAACAGGACGAATTCGATCGAGCGGTTCTGCAGATAGCCCGCTTCGCGCAACGCCCCGCCCTTGAGTGCGCGGGCGAGTTCGGGCAGCAGCACCACACCGACGGCGACGCCGACGACGCCGAGGGGAAGCTGGTAGATTCGGTCGGCATATTGCAGGGCTGCAATAGCGCCTTCGCGCGAAGAGGCGATTGCCTGGCCGATGAGCTGGTTGATCTGCGTAATACCGCCTGTGACGGCCGCTGGGACGGCAAGGATCAGCAGCCGCTTGACGTTCGGTGTCATCTTCGGGAAGCGGAAGCCGATGCTCATGCCGGCATGCAGGACACCGAGATAGACGACGGCGAGCTGCAGAACGCCGGCTGCCAGCACGCCCCAGGAAAGATACCAGGCCGTCGTCAACGGTTCGGCGCCGGTATAGAGCGCGTAGAACAGCGCGCCGATCATCACCACATTGAGGAAGATAGGCGCGACGGCCGCGGCGAAGAAGTGATGCAGCGAATTTAGCATGCCGCTCATCATCGCAGTCAGAGACATGCACATGAGATAAGGGAACATCACTGCCGCCATGCGGATGGTGATGTCGAATTTCTCGGGGTCATCAGCAAAACCGGGCGCGATGACGAAGCGCACAAGCAGCGGCATGGAAAGCTCCATCACGATGGTGATGAGCAGCAGGACGGAGAACAGAACACCGAAGACTTCTTCCGAAAAGCGCTTGGCACCATCAGTGCCGTTCGCCTCGATCTCCTTGGCGAAGAGCGGCACGAAGGCGGCGTTGAAAGCGCCTTCGGCAAAGAGCCGGCGGAAGAGGTTAGGGAAGCGGAAGGCGGCATAGAAGACGTCGGCCATCGGCCCGGTGCCGAGAGCGGCGGCCATCAGCGTTTCGCGGGCAAAACCGAAGATGCGGCTTCCGAGCGTGGCGCCGCCGACCGTGGCGAATTTCTTGACGAGGCTCATGCGGGGAAATCGGCTTTCTTTTCGGCGGCGGTAGCGGCAGGGGCGATGATCCCTGATGGCATGCGTTCGCGCAGTTCGTCCTGCTCCTCGGCCATGACCGCTTTCATACGGGCAGTGATATTGGCGCGCTTGCTGTCACCGGAGATCTTCTGGCCGACAAGATCGGTGACGTAGAAAGTATCGATCACTTTTTCACCGAAGGTGGTGATGCGGGCCGACTGGATGTCGAGCGACAGATCGGACAGGACGGCAGTCATTTCCGACAGCAGGCCGGGCCGATCGAGGCATTCCACCTCGATGACCGTGAACTTGTTCGACAGGCTATTGGTGATCGCCACCGACGGCGGAATGATGAAGGCCTTGCTCTTCTTGCGGTTCTTCGCGCGGGTTGCGATCACATCGGGCAGGCGCTTGCGGCCTGACAGCACGTCCTCGATCATCCGGCCGATCGTGCCGGCGCGGCGAAGCTCGTCCTCGTCGTTCGGAAACTCGCGGCTGACATGGATCGTATCGAGCGCCCGGCCATCCGAGGTCGTGAAGATCTGCGCATCGACGATGTTGGCGCCGGCTGCCGCACAGGCTCCGGCAATGACGGCGAGCAGGCGCGGATGGTCGGGCGAGAGAACGGTGATTTCGGTGATCGCGTGGAAGCTGTCAGTGCGCACCGTGGTTGCCAGCGCCTGGCCGGCTTTGTCCGCCTGGCGAATGAAATGCGCATGGCGGATCTGGTCTTCCAACGGCACGGAGAGCAGGTAGGGCTGGTAATGCAGCTTGGCATAGGTGCGCCGGTCCTTCTGGCTCCAGTCGGCAAGCGCCGCATAAAGCGCTTCGGCGGCAGCCTGGGCGCGCTCCTTACGCGACACTTCGGAGAAGCCGCCGGCAAGCAGCAGTTCCGTCTCGTAATAGAGCGTGCGCAGCAGCTGGCCCTTCCAGCCGTTCCACACACCCGGTCCGACGGCGCGGATGTCGCAAATCGTCAGGATCATCAGCATCTTCAGGCGGTCGAGAGACTGAACACGGTCGGCAAAGTCGGTGATCGTCTTGCGGTCCGTCAGGTCGCGCGTCTGGGCGACCATCGACATCGTCAGATGTTCTTCGATCAGCCAGACGACGATCTCGGTCTGCTTCTGCGACAGGCCAAAGCGGGCACTGAGCTTGCGGGCGACGCGCGCGCCGGCGATCGAATGGTCTTCCTGGCGGCCCTTGGCGATATCGTGCAGCAGCACGGCGACATAAAGCGCCTCGCGATCCTCGATATGCGGCATCAGCTTGTTGGCGAGCGGATGCAGCTCCTCCGCCTTGCCCTTATCGATCTCAGTGAGAACATCGATGGCGCGGATCAGGTGCTCGTCGACTGTGTAGTGATGATACATGTTGAACTGCATCATCGCGACGATCTTGCCGAATTCGGGAATGAAGCGGCCAAGCACGCCGGCCTCGTTCATCCGCCGCAGGATGAGTGCGGGGTCGCGCTTGGAGGTGAGGATCGACAGGAAAAGCCGGTTGGCCTCGTCATTCTCGCGCAGGTCGTTGTTGATGAGGCCGAGCGAACGCGTGACGCGCTTCAGCGCATCGGGATGGAATTCCAGCCCATTGATATCGGCCACATGGAACAGGCGGATGATGCTGACCGGATCGCGCTTGAAGACATCGGGATTGGCAAGCGTAATGCGGCCGCGATCTTCGACGAACTCGACGCTGCCGGGGATCTTGCGATTGCGGTGGGTAAAGCGGTTGATGACGCCCGTCAGACCGGGGATCGACTTCGCCTGCTGGTCTTCGAGCGCGGCGCAGAGGATGCGCGTCAGGTCGCCGACATCTTTAGCCACCAGAAAGTAGTGTTTCATGAAACGCTCGACGGCCGAAAGGCCGGGGCGGGAATGATAGCCGAGCGCCTCGGCGATCTCGCGCTGGATATCGAAGGAAAGACGTTCCTCCGCTTTCCCGGTCAGGAAATGCATGTGGCAGCGCACGGCCCAGAGAAAGTCGTCGGCCTTCTCCAGAAGCCGGTATTCCTGCTTCGACAGCACGCCGAGCGGCACCAGATCCGCCGGGTCGCGAACATGATAATAATATTTCGAAATCCAGAAGAGCGTATGCAAGTCGCGAAGGCCACCTTTGCCCTCCTTGACGTTCGGCTCGACGAGATAGCGCGTGTCGCCGGCCTTGCGGTGGCGTTCGTCGCGTTCGGCAAGCTTGGCGGCAATGAATTCCGGCCCCGTGCCGGTGACGATTTCCTTGTCGAAGCGGGCTTCCAGCTCCGTCTCCAGCGACTTCAGGCCGCAGATGTAGCGCATCTCCAGGATGGCGGTGCGGATCGTCATGTCGGATTTGGAAAGCGCGATACATTCCTCGATGGTGCGGGTCGCGTGGCCGACCTTGAAGCCCATGTCCCACAGCATGTAGAGCATGAACTCGACGGCTTTATGCGTCTCTTCCGCTGGCTTCGGCAGGAAGAGAAAGAGCAGATCGATATCGGAACCCGGTGCCAGTGTGTCGCGCCCGTAGCCGCCGACTGCGGTGACCGCGAATTTGTCCTTCTGCTTCGGAAAGACATGCGCCGTGGCGAAATTGTAGAGAATGGTGATGATCTGGTCCTGCAGCCAGGAAATGCGGTGGGCACAATCAAGCCCGCCGCCCTGGGCGTCAAGCAGTTCGCGCGCCTTCTTGCGTCCTTCGACGCTGGCTTTCTTCAGAGCGGCAAGAAGATCGTTCCGCATCACGTCGGGACGGTTGCGGTTGGCTTCGGCAATGGCGTCACATTGCCCCTGCAGCAATTCCACATCGAGGATTTCAGAGAAATCGATGTCGTGCGTCGCCATCGGCCGGGGGCTTACCTCTTCGGTCCGGGTCGCTTGCTCATGGCGCGCCTCTTGTTTGATCTGCATGCGCTATAGCCTCTTTGCCCGCGGATTGACACAGGCCTCCATATTCCATGAACCTTTAAATTTGGCGAAATGGTGTTGGCAAGCCGTCGGCCGCGGACGCTTTGCCGCAAGTCCTTAGGCTGAAGCCTGCGTCAGCAGCGTATCGAGAACCTGCCGCGTTTCACTCATGATGCCATTGAGCGTCGCCTTGTCGCATTCGCGGTATCCAGCGTCAATGATTGCACCGCTGAGCTCGCCTATCTTCAAGCAGGAGCCGGTAATCTTCGCCATGCCGATCGGCGTATTCCAGCCGCGCGCCTCCAGATTAGCATCAGATTGTTTCATAATCTCCAGCATCGAGACGATGACGGAGAGGCGCTGGGTTTCCTGAAGCAGTTTTTCCATGAACATCGGGGAATTCCTACTTCATCTTTTTCTTGAGATCGTAGAGCGCATCGAGCGCCTCGCGCGGTGTCATATCGTCGAGGCTCATCGCCTTCAGGGCTTCCTCGACCTTGGACGGCCCGCGGGTCGCCTCCTCGCGGCGCACTGCGACCTGGAAGAGCGGCAAGTCGTCGATCAGCTGGCTTGCCGGGTTCTTGCGGTCGGCATCTTCAAGACGGGTCAGCACGTCGCGCGCCCGCGCCACGACCGAAGCTGGCAGACCGGCGAGCCGCGCGACCTGAATGCCGTAGGACCGGTCGGCTGCCCCTGGACCGACCTCATGCAGGAAGATCACGTCGCCGTCCCATTCCTTCACGCGCATCGTTGCGTTCGATAGCCGGGCAAGCTTTTCGGAAAGCACGGTCAGCTCATGGAAATGCGTCGCGAAAAGCCCGCGGCAGCGGTTGGCTTCATGCAGATGCTCGACAGCAGCCCAGGCGATGGAAAGACCGTCGAAGGTCGCAGTACCCCGGCCAATCTCGTCGAGAATAACCAGCGAGTGCTCGCTCGCCTGATTGAGGATCGCCGCAGTCTCGACCATCTCCACCATGAAGGTGGAACGCCCGCGCGCCAGATCGTCGGATGCGCCGACGCGCGAGAACAGCCGGTCGACGATGCCGATATGCGCTGACGTCGCCGGCACGAAGGAGCCCATCTGCGCAAGAATGGCGATCAGCGCATTCTGGCGCAGGAACGTCGATTTACCGCCCATGTTCGGGCCGGTCAGCAGCCAGATCGCGCCATCCTTACCATCGGAGACGGGCGACAGATCGCAATTATTGGCGACGAAAGGACCGATGGACTGGCGCCGCAGGGCCTGTTCGACGACGGGATGGCGCCCACCCTCGATCGCAAACATCTTCGAGCCGTCGACCAGCGGCCGGCAATAGGCCTGCTCTTCGGCAAGGAGTGCCAGACCTGCAGCGACATCGATGACGGCAAGCGCCCGTGCGCCAGCCTTGATCGCTTCAGCCTCGGCAACGGTCGCTTCCCTCATCCGGTCGAAAGCTTCGAGCTCGATCTGCAGCGCGCGGTCGGCGGCGTTAGCGATGCGGCTTTCGAGATCGGCAAGCTCCGTCGTGGTGAACCGCATGGCATTTGCCATCGTCTGGCGGTGGATGAAGCGGGCCTTCGCCTCCGCCGTATCGGTCATCGGTCCGGCATTGCCGGCGGTGACCTCGATGAAGTAACCGAGGATATTGTTGTGTTTGATCTTCAGCGATTTGATGCCGGTCTCTTCGGCATATTGCAGCTGCAGGCCTGCAATGACCCGGCGCGACTGGTCGCGCAGCGCCCGAACCTCGTCGAGGTCGGCATTGGCACCGTCGCGCAGGAAGCCGCCATCGCGTTTTAAGAGCGGCAGTTCCTCGGCGAGGTTTTCGGCAAGCAAGGTTTCGAGCTCGCACGGTAGAGCCTGCAGTCCCGTACGCGCCTGTTCCAGCTCCTCCGGCAGCATCGCGCTTCCCAGCAGATCGGCAATATGCGCCGCAGCGCCAAGCCCTTGGCGGATCGCCCAGAGATCACGCGGACCGCCGCGGTCGAGCGCCAGGCGGGAGAGCGCCCGCGGCATGTCGGGTACGTGTTTCAATGCATCGCGCAGGTCGCCACAGAGCGAGGGTTCCTGCATCAGGAAGCCTATCGAATCCAGGCGCTCGTTGACGCGGGCGGGATCGGTGAGCGGCGACATCAGTCGTTCGGCAAGCAGCCGCGCTCCGCCACCGGTGGTCGTGCGGTCGATCGCCTTCAGCAGCGCACCGTTGCGATCACCGGAGAGTGTACGCACAAGTTCCAGATTGGCGCGTGTGGCCGGATCGATGAACAGCGTCGAGGCGCCGCTCTCCCGTTCCGGTCTGCCGAGCGGCGGCCGTTCGGCAATCTGCGTCTTCTCCACATAGGCGATGGCGGCTGCCGCGGCTGCAAGCTCGGCGCGTGAGAAACTTCCAAAACCGTCGAGCGTCGAAACGTCGAAGTAGCGCGCTATACGGGTTTCTGCCGTCGCGCTGTCGAAAAGCACAGCCGGTTGTGGAACGGCGGTGCGGCCGAGTACATCGAAGACCGATTTCAGTTCGCCGTCATAAAACATCGTATCCGGTACGATGAGTTCGCGCGGATCGATGCGCAGGATATCGGCGAGCAGTCGCGATGCATCGGTTTCCGCCAGCCGGAAGACGCCGGTGGAAATATCGATCCAGGCAAGCGCCAGCACCGGCTCGGAAGAACCGCGGATACGCGACAGCGTCATCAGATAGTTCGATTCCGAGGGCGAAAGCAGCTTCTCCTCGGTAATGGTGCCCGGCGTGACGAGGCGGACGACATCGCGCTTGACGACGGATTTCGCCCCCCGCTTCTTGGCTTCCGCCGGGTCTTCCACCTGCTCGCAGACGGCGACGCGATAGCCGAGCGCAATCAGCTTCTGCAGATAATCGTCGGCCGCATGCACAGGCACGCCGCACATCGCAATATCCTGCCCCATATGCTGGCCGCGCTTGGTGAGCGTGATGCCGAGCGCGCGCGAAGCCTCGAGCGCATCCTCGAAGAACAGCTCGTAGAAATCGCCCATGCGATAGAAGAGCAGCGAATCCGGATTGTTCGCCTTGATCTCGATAAACTGTTCCATCATCGGCGTCGCCGAGGCGCGGCTTTCTTCAGTCGCGAGCTCGGCTGCCGAGAAGGCTTCGTTTCTGATGTCTATTCGTGCGTTCACGGAGGTGCAGTTTTTCCCAAAAAAACAGGTGCCAACCCTATCCGCGCGCCGCTATAGATGACAACAGCAATTGGGGAAGAGGAAAACGTCACCCACAGACGTTTGGAGGAGGCATGTCCCAGATGGAGAAGAAAGAACGGCCGGTGACCTCTGTTACCGATCAGGAAGCGCTCGAATTTCACGCGATGGGTCGGCCCGGCAAGCTGGAGATCAACCCGACCAAGCCGATGGCGACGCAGCGCGACCTCTCGCTGGCCTATTCTCCCGGTGTCGCGGTGCCGGTCAAAGCCATCGCCACCGATCCGGCCACGGCCTATGATTATACGACCCGCGGCAATATGGTTGCCGTCATTTCCAATGGCACGGCCATTCTCGGTCTCGGCAATCTCGGCGCGCTTGCCTCCAAGCCGGTCATGGAAGGCAAGTCCGTACTCTTCAAGCGTTTCGCCGATGTCGATTCCATCGACCTTGAAGTCGATACGGAAAATGTCGACGAATTCATCAACTGCGTGCGTTTCCTCGGTCCGTCCTTCGGTGGCATCAATCTGGAAGACATCAAGGCGCCGGACTGTTTCGTCATCGAAAGCCGTCTGCGCGAGCTGATGGATATTCCTGTTTTCCATGACGATCAGCACGGCACCGCGATCATTGCCGCCGCCGGCCTCATAAACGCGCTGGAACTGACCGGCCGCGATCTCAAGACCACCAAGCTCGTCTGCAACGGTGCTGGCGCTGCCGCCATCGCCTGCGTAGAGCTCATCAAGTCGATGGGCTTTGCGCCTGAGAATATCATCCTCTGCGATACCAAGGGCGTCATCTATCAGGGTCGTACCGAAGGCATGAATCAGTGGAAATCGGCGCATGCGGCAAAGACCGATACACGCACGCTCGAAGAAGCCATGAAGGGCGCAGACGTCGTTTTCGGCCTGTCGCAGAAGGGCGCCTTCTCCGAGGAGATGATCCGCTCCATGGCCGACCGGCCAATCATCTTCGCCATGGCCAACCCCGACCCGGAAATTACGCCCGAGGAAGTTGCTCGTGTTCGTGATGACGCCATTATGGCGACCGGCCGTTCGGACTATCCGAACCAGGTCAACAACGTGCTGGGTTTTCCCTATATCTTCCGCGGCGCCCTCGATGTCCGCGCCTCGACCATCAATGATGCGATGAAGATTGCCGCTGTGAAGGCACTCGCCAGCCTTGCCCGTGAAGACGTGCCCGATGATGTTGCGGCTGCCTATCAGGGCAATCGTCCGCGTTTTGGTGCGCAATACATCATCCCGGTTCCCTTCGATCCGCGCCTGATATCCGCCATTCCGGCCGCCGTTGCCGAAGCGGCGATCGAAAGCGGCGTCGCCCGCAAGATCATCACCGACATGGCTGGCTACAAGCGAGAGCTGTCGGCCCGCCGCGACCCGATCGCCTCCACACTCGCCAGCCTCTATGAGCGCGTGCGCCGCCATCCGAAGCGCGTGGTCTTTGCCGAGGCCGAAGAAGAGCAGGTGATGCGCGCCGCCATGTCTTACGCCAATCAGCAGCTTGGCACCGCGATCCTGCTCGGCCGCGAGGATCTGATCCGTGCAACGGCCGAACGCGCAGGCATCGACCTCGATCGTCCAGGCCTCGAGATCGTCAACGCCCGTATCTCGACCCGCGTCGAGGCCTATATCGATTATCTCTATGCCCGCCTGCAGCGGAAGGGCTATTTGCACCGCGACGCGCAGCGCCTGATCCATAATGACCGCAACCATTTCGCTGCCACCATGGTGGCGCTTGGCGATGCCGATGGCATGGTGACGGGCATCACCCGCAACTATTCGACGGCACTCGAAGATGTGCGCCGCTGCATCGACCATAAGCCGGGCCATCGAGTGATCGGCGTGTCGATCGCGCTTTGCCGCGGCCGCACGGTCTTCGTTGCCGACACTGCGGTTCACGATATGCCGACGGCCGAGGAGCTTGCCGATATTGCCGAGGAGGCTGCAGGTCTCGCACGCCGCATGGGCTACCAGCCGCGCGTCGCGTTGCTCGCCTATTCCACCTTCGGCCATCCCTCGGGTGAGCGTTCCGAGCGTGTCCGCGAAGCTGTGAAGATCCTCGACAAGCGTCGCGTCGATTTCGAGTATGACGGTGAAATGGCTGCCGACGTTGCCCTGAACCGTAAGGTGATGGAGCAATATCCTTTCTGCCGCCTCTCCGGTCCGGCCAACGTCCTCGTCATGCCGGCATTCCACTCGGCATCGATCTCGACGAAGATGCTGCAGGAACTCGGCGGCTCGACAGTCATCGGACCCATCCTCGTCGGCCTCGACAAGGCGGTGCAGATCACCTCGATGGGCGCCAAGGACAGCGATATCGTCAACATGGCTGCGATTGCGGCCTATGCTGCCGGTTCCTGATAAGTAATAGAGGCGGACCGCTAGTGTGGTCCGCCTCAGACGAGCTTAGCCTGCAAAAGCGATCAGATTTCCATCCGGATCGCATATGATGAATGTTCGCGCGCCCCAGGGTTCCAGCCTCAGCGGCTGATGAAACGGAACGCCGTTTGCGGTGTATTCGAGAAAAAGCGCCTTCACGTCATCAAGCGTAATCGTCGCCGAGAGGATATCCCTGTCGCGCTGGCGAAGCTCCGGATGGAAGGCCGGCATGTCAACGTGCCGGAGATTGAGCCTCGCCGCACCGCGAACGACCTGTGCGTAGAAGGGCGGTTCGCCATAAATGAAGGCGAGGGCGAAGCCGAGCTTCTGTGTGTAGAAATCGCAGGCGGCCTGGATATCGCTCACGAAAAGCTGCGGCTGGGCATCGAGCAGCGTCGGTTGGGATGTGGATTTTTGTTCGGCTGTTCCACTCATGTCGGCGAGTTCCTTTTTCAGCGCCGCCCAGCTTTCGAACCCCTCCTGCGCCGCCACCAGTTCCTGCGCATCCGCAAGCTTGAACTCAAGCTCGAGGATTTGCCGGTCACTGAGATGGCGGTAGCGGGCAAGCCAATAGCGGATTTCCGCTGCAACAGGATAATAACGATCCTGATGCCACCGTTTGAACCGCTTAGCTTTCTTCCTGAGATTTTCGAAATTCGGCATGGCGCAAGGTTTTGATGTTGTAGGCGGGCATAGCCCAGCCGGCACCATTGCCGATGCGCCCTACTGAAAACGCCGAAAGAGAATGAATTGGCGAGGCACCGCCGTCAAGCGGCAGCCATCAGCTTGCAAAACGGCCTGCATCCGCACCGTAATAATTGAGATACCGGTCGGAAATGCTTGATATCGGCAGCACGATCAGCACGTCGGTCGTGTTGAACGCCTGATCGACGACAGCGTGGGAGCCGACCATTGCACCGAGGCGCAGGTAACCCTTGATGAGCGGCGGCAGCGCCATCAGCGCTCTTTTCGGGTTGACACCTTCAGCCGGCATCAGGTCCATGTCGCGCGCCAGATGCGGCAGCGCGCTGACGGCCCATTCATCCTTGGCGAGGACGCTGTGATAGAGGAAGGAGAGAGCCAGCGCATGACTTTCCGGGTAAACGCCCGGGAAGGAAGCGCAGCCGAACATGGCGCTCATGCCGTGCTTCAGCGCATAGGCCCAATTGCCCTGCCATAGCAGTTCGACGATGCGCTTTGTGCGGTATTCCGGCAGCACGCAGGAGCGGCCGAGCTCCATGAAGCGCTTGTCGGGGTGGCGGGCAATGAGCTCGTTGATCGCAAATTCCGAAGCCGAGTAAAAACCGCCATTGGACATGGCGACGTCCTGTCTGAGCAGGCGGTAGGTACCGACGATCTGGTCTTCGGCATCGCCCTCGATCGAGCGGTCGAGAACGAGGAGATGGTCGCAGAAGGCGTCATAGGCATCGAAGTCCCGCTCGCGGCGCATGGCGTCCGCTGGCAGCTGAGCCTTCATTTCCTCGACGAAAACGCGGTAGCGCACGGCCTGCGCGGCATCGATCTCACGCGCGCTGCGGGCAAGGCGGGTCTCTAAATTGCCGATGCGGCCGAGAATGTCGCCTTCCTTCGGGGCGGCGGCCGTCGATGGCCGAGCGGCCTCGGCAGTGGCGTCACAATTAAGGATGTCAACAGACATGGCGATTCTCCCGTCTCCGGCCTATCACACGCCATAAAACACTTATGTACGACAGGAAAGTGACATACCGAAATTGTGCACGCAAGAAACGTGCCGTTTTCCCCAGCTTTAGCGCGCCTCAGCCCGGCGGGCTGAAAGAGCAACAACCGCCTGTACTTCGGTGAGCAGCCTGACCGGATCCACCGGTTTCACCATGACGCGATTGGCGCCGTTGAGCAAGACCTGTCGCCGCGATTCGTCGCTCTTGTCCGCAGTCAAAACGATGACCGGAATCGGTTGAAGATCGAGCCGACGTTCGTGTCCGCGCAGGCGTCCGAGCATGTCGATACCGTTGCCGCCGGGCATGGAAAGATCGCTGATGATGATGTCGGGCCTGTCGTCACCAAGCGCACAATCGAGCAGGGTTTCGAAATCATCCACATGCCTGACGGAATGGCCGCCTTTTTCCAGCATGACGCGCACCAGCACGGCGTTGATCGGATCGTCCTCGCCGAGGAGGACGGAAAGGCCGTCGCCCACCGCCGTCCGTTCTGCAATGGACGGGCCGAGGCCGGGCTGGTTGTCGTTCAGAGCATCGCGCTTCTCCATGCCACGCATGCGTCCGCGCAGCACGTCGATCAGCGACTGCTCGCGCAGCGGTCGGATCAGCCACGCATCGAAGAGGTCGAGCGAATAGGAGTTACGCTCTTCCGGATTGACGAGCAGCACCTTGCGCAGGCCGAGTGCCGCGATCTCCGTGCGGTCGGCGATATGCAGCGAGAATTCCTCGGACATGCGGTGATCGACGATGATATCGGTCGGCCGCTCGCCGCTGCGGGCGAGCGACAGCAGGCTCTCGCGCGCCGCCTCGCCGCCAGCGACGAGGTGGCAGCGCCCGCCGAGCGTCGTGATCGTCTCGGCAATCGCCGTGCGCGCTGCACCCGCCGGGGCAAGCAGCACGATACTGTTTCCCGCCAGCAGTGCATTCCTGGTGGCTTTATCCTCTTCCGAAAGTTCGACGGGGAAGCGAATGGTGAACTGGCTGCCCTTGCCCCTCTCGCTTGCAACTGTCAGCGAACCGCCGAATTCACGCATGATGCGGGCGGAGATTGCAAGGCCGAGGCCTGTGCCGTTGCTCTTCTGGGCAAGCGGGCCGCCCTGTTCGAATTCCCCGAATATGCGCGCCTGTTCCTCCGCCGTCATGCCAGGCCCGGTATCGTTGACGGTAATCGACAGCTCGCCAGCCGCCCTGGAGACACGAATGAAGACGCCGCCGGTCTGCGTGAATTTCACCGCATTGCCGATGACATTGAAAAGCACCTGCCGCAGCCGCGCCGGATCGAAGCTCATCAGCTCCGGCACATCGGCAGAGACCGTAGCGCCGATCTCGATACCCTTTTCATGGGCGCGGTGCGCCAGCATTTCCACGACGCTTTCGACGAGCTTGCGCAGCGATTCCGATCTCGGGCGGAGTTCGAAACGGCCGACCTCGATGGTGGAGAAGTCAAGCAGATCCTCGACCAGCTGCGTCAGCGCATGGCCGGACTGGCGGATGCTGGTCAGATAGTTCTGCTGTTCCTGCGTCAGCTTCGTTTCAGAAATCAGATGCGCCATGCCGAGAATGCCTGACAGAGGCGTGCGGATTTCGTGGCTGACCGTGGCGAGCAGCCGCGATTTGGCGGCGCTGTTATATTCTGCCTTCTGCCGTGCCTCCTCGCGGCTTTCGGCGGCAAGCCGCTCTTCGGTCACGTCGCGCGCGATGCTCTGCAGAAGCAGGCGTCCGTTTGCCGGATCACGGGTCACGACATCGTGCCAGAGAAAGATGCGCTGTCCTGCCGGTGTCGAAATCTCCACATCGTATCGATGCGGCTGCGGGCCGGGACGGAAGGCAAGGCCGATCTCCTCACAGGTCTGGCCTTCGGGTTTGGCGCGCCCGGTAAGGCTGCGGAACGTCTCGTTGGTGCCGATGATGCGCCGGTCCATCATGCGGGTGACGACGATATCGCCGAGCACGTCATGGACCGTGCCGAGCAGGCCGGTTGCATCGACGCGTTCCGTCGTCTCCGGGCTACGGCCGCCGGGCCGGTTTCCGTTCCTGAAAAGAAGGGCAAGATAGCCTGCAATCGCGGCGATCAGGATGAGGCCGAGGACTGCCATGAGCGGACTGCCCCAATGAGAAAGCAATAGCAGCAGGATCGCCGAAATGAGACCTGCTCCGCCGAGCCAATGAAAGAGCAATGGATGCAGGGAGCGAAGGGTAGCCGGCGACGTCAATTCACCCGCCGTCCGGCCTCGATAGGCCCTAACGGCGGCTCCGCCAAACGCGGCGGACAATCGTTCCTGTAGCTGCGCCATACTCTGCATGCAGTTCAGCTAACATATTGCCCGTTCCGAATGTTTTCAGGAATCCGCTAAAAATTTAGTGATCCGCCTTTTTCGGCTTCTGCAGCATCTCATCGAGAATGACGCAGCCGGCGCCGACAGTGATGAAACTGTCAGCGAGATTGAACACGGCGAAAGACCAGGTTTCCGTGTGGAAGAGGATGTAGTCGATCACATGGCCATAGGTGAAACGGTCGATGAGATTGCCGATCGCCCCCGCAATGATGAGCGCATATCCGAGATGCGCCAGCCAGCGGTCCTTGGCGGTGCGATGCCAGAGATAAAGCACGAAAGCGACGATGATCAGACGCATCCCCACGATGAACCAGCCGTCCATACCCGACAGCATCGAGAAGGCGACGCCGAGATTGTAGGTGCGGTAGAGCGCCAGCATCGGAATGACGGGAATCGCTTCCTGCAGCGGCAGGTAATGATCGACGGCGATCTTGACGATCTGGTCGAGGATGACGGCGATCACGATGAAGATCAGGATCGGCAGCGGTCGCGAGAAGAGCGCCGGGCGTGCGGTCGCAAGATCAGTCATTTGCCCTCGGACAGTGAGAGGAGATGGCGGCGTGCCTCGAAAAGCATGACGGCGGTGGCAACGGCGAGATTGAGGGAATCGGCGCGGCCCTGCTGGGGAATGCGGGCAAGCGCATCGGCTTCCTTGGCAAGCTGGTCCGGCAGGCCGGATTGTTCGTTGCCCATCAACAGCACGACCGGTTTTTTCTTGTAATCGATCGTGCGGTAATCGACCGAGCCGGCAAGGTGGGTCGCAACAACGGAAACGCCGGCATGCTTCTTCCAGGCGGTGAATTCCTCTGCCGTCGCATGGGCAACCGGAACGGCAAAGACCGAGCCCATGGTGGCCCGCACCGTTTCCAGCGAGAAGGGATCGGTCGTCTCGCCGACAAGGATGACGCCAGAAGCCCCGGCCGCATCGGCCGTGCGGATGATCGTTCCTAGATTGCCGGGATCGCGCACGCGGTCGAGCGCTACCCAGGTTTCGCCATCCTTCGGCCTGATATCCCTAAGCTTCGCCCAGCGTGTTTCGAAAATGCCGACCACCATCTGCGGATTGTCGCGCCGAGTGATGGAGGAAATCACCTTTTCGTTGACCTCGAGCACGAGCCCACCGGATGCGACGGTCTTTGCTGCCATCTGTTCGACCAGCGGCTTGCCCTTGGCGGCCTTGGCATAGACGAGTGTACGGATCGTCCAGCCGAGCTCGATCGCATCGATGACGAGCTTCAGCCCTTCGGCCATGAAGGTGCCGCTCTCTTCGCGCGACTTCTTGTTGGTCAGCGCCTTGATGTCCTTGATGATCGGATTGGCAAGCGAGGTGACTTCCTTCACCTGCCCGACCTTGCGAGGGCCGCGATCGTGGAATTCGTTCATTTCGGCACCCAGCGGGAAAAGAGAGATGTGGAGAGTGCGCGGCCCGGCGTCTTGCCGTCGAGGCCACCCTCGCGGATGACGAGTTCCCCTGACTCGACGACGCCGCCTGCGCCGCGCATCGTCTCGCGCATCAGTTCATGGATGGAATAGAAGCTTGCCCGGATCGAATAGGCCGTCAGCACGAGGCCAACCGCCTTCGGCGACAGGATCTCGCGGCAGATATCCAGCATCAACGGCAGGTGCTCGAAAAGGTGCCAGACCTCGCCATTCGGACCGCGGCCGAATTTCGGCGGGTCGGTGAGGATAATGTCGTACTGGCTGCCGCGCCGTTCCTCACGAAGGATGAATTTCATCGCATCTTCGCAGATCCAGCGGATCGGCAGCTTTTCCATGCGTCCCAACGCCTGGTTCTCACGCGCCCAGCCGATCGCCTTTTTCGAGGCATCGACATGGGTGACTTCCGCACCGGCAGCCGCGGCGACCAGCGAGGCAACGCCCGTATAACCGAAAAGGTTCAGCACCTTCAGCGGCCGTCCGGCGCTTTCCACCTGTTGTTTCATCCAGCTCCAGTGAACGATCTGCTCTGGAAAGACCCCGACATGCCGGAAAGAGGTGAAGCGGCCGAAGAAATCGACGCCGAGCAGGTTGAGCGGCCAGGTTTCGCCAAGCGCTTCCTTCGGAAAACGCCAGCGGCCGGTGCCTTCTTCATCCGTATCGCCGGTGAAGGCAGCATCGACCTTCTCCCAGACATGGGCGGGCAGCGACGGCTGCCAAAGTGCCTGTCCCTCGGGCCGCACGATCCGATAGGGGCCGTATTGTTCAAGCTTCTGACCGTTGCCGCTGTCGATCAGATGGAAATCGCCGGCACCCGTCGATTCGAGGATGACAGGCACGCGCTCTGCAGGCCGCTCGCCGTGGCGCGCGGTCAGCGGGCGTTCTATTACCGCTGGAACGGCTGCCGGTGGGCGCTGTTCGCGCGCTGGTGTCGCCTTAGCGGGCGTCTTTTCCGGCTTTGCAGGCCGCACATCGGAGCGGCGTCCGCCGGAAGGGCCTGTCGCTACCTTCGCGCCAGGCCGGCGTTCTCTTTGTTTCAACGTGGTCTTCCGCGTCTTAATTCAATTGAGCCAGTGCAAATAGCATTCCGCCCGACCTTGGCAAAGCGCTTTCCCGCTATGATATGGTCAGACCATGGAAATGGGGAATTGCTGATGGATCTGATCGGGGAGGAACGCATCGCCGCGCGGCGGGATGTTGTATGGGCGGCCATGAACGATCCTGATATCATCAGGCAATGCATTCCCGGCTGCCAGAGCGTAGAAAAGCTGTCGCCCACGCAATTCCTCGCAACCGTCAAAGTCGGCTTCGGCCTGTTTTCTGTGACGTTCCACGGCGAGATCAAGCTTTCGAATGTCGATGCGCCGCGCAGTTACACCATCGCCGCGGAAGGGCGGGGCGGCATTGCTGGCTTTGCCAGGGGCGAAGCCGATGTCACCTTGGTGGATGAGGGGCTGCACACCCTGCTGCGTTATAGTGCGGACGGCGATACGGGTGGCCGGATTGCCGAGCTCGGCGGCCGGCTGATCCGCACCACGCTGGAAAAGCTCGCGCGACGCTTCTGGGGGAGCTTCAATGCGGCCGTCATCGAAAAGGCCGCAGGCTAGGCACATGGGCTTGGCATCCTCCTTAATCCCTTTTACGCAAGACCGATGACCTGGAAAATCCGACCCAATTGCGCCGAAGACGTGACGCAGCTTGCCGACATCTACCTGTCTGTCCGGCGCCAGACCTTCACCTGGGTTGATCCCGGCAAGTTTCATCGGGAGGATTTTGCCGCCCATACCAACGGCGAGGTCGTTTCCGTCTGCGAGGCACTCGACGGGAAGATCGCCGGTTTTATCTCGATCTGGGCGGCGGATGATTTCATCCACATGCTCTATATCCTGCCCGAATTCCAGGGCAAAGGCGCGGGAACCGCCCTGCTGCAATCGCTCCCCGGCTGGCCAGAGCATAACTATCGGCTGAAATGTCTCGTCAACAACCGCGACGCCAAGGCCTTCTATCTGGCACATGGCTTTCAGGTCACCGGCAGAGGCGCCTCACCCGAAGGCGATTATGAAGAGCTGAGTTTCACCCCGGCGCCAGTGGAATAACGGCAATCATCGCGAGGGCAACTGCCCGACGATCTCTTCCGCGCGCGTCTTGTGACGATCTGCTTCGCCCTGCCAGCGGATAGCCTCCTTGGCTTCGACGCGTGCGCGCTTGCGGTGCTTGCCCTGGTTGAACCAGGTCGCAGCAGAGCCCACCAGCATGCCGATGATGAAAGCGATCAGCAGGAAAACGAAGAAAGGCGCGGCCAGGGAAAGAACCTGATCCTCCGGCCGGAACGGATTGAAGGCAAGCGTTACGCTCTGCCGGTTGGCGACGCAGAAGATGATCAGGATGACGCCAAGCGGCAGCAAAATCAAAAGGTTGATGATCTTCTTGGTCATGTCGGTCTCCGCGCCGGTTTAGCGAAGGCAAGCTTCGTTGACGCCAGAATAGAAGTGCGGCGGAGAAGTTCAAGTGCGGCTTGATGCCTGATGCCGAGGATCAATCCTCTTCGTCGGCTTGTCCGGGGTTCAGGCGCTCGCGCAGTTCCTTGCCGGTCTTGAAGAAGGGGACCCACTTCTCCTCGACGAAGACCGTATCGCCGGTGCGCGGGTTGCGGCCGGAACGGGAAGGGCGGTTCTTTACGGAAAATGCACCGAAGCCGCGCAGTTCGACGCGGTTGCCGGCGGCAAGCGCATCAGTGATCTCGTCGAGGACCGCATTGACGATATTTTCAACATCGCGGTGGTAGAGATGCGGATTGCGTGCCGCAACAATCTGCACCAATTCGGACTTGATCACGGTCGCCCCCTTAAATTATTGATTTCTTGTTCAATCCTGGCCAACCTGCCAAACTGAAAGCAGCCCGTCAAGAAGCAACTTTGGGGGCAGGATGCCGTTGAGATCCTGACTTTTGACAAGATCACCATAACCAAGGATCGTAATCAACCGGGAAACAGCTCCAGCGAGTAAGAAGGGCGTATTGCTCTTCTTGTCCCAGTCGACGACCGGCAGTTTGTCGCTGACGTTTCGGGAGGTCAGATAGGCGCGAATTTCCGGCTGTCCACCGACCGCATCGATGAGTTTCACCTTCAGCGCTTGCCGGCCCGTGTAGATCGTTCCGTCGGCAAGCTTCAGCACTTCGTCATGCGGCAATTTGCGCCGGTCGGCAACGAGGTTGACGAACCAGTCGTAACTGTCGAGAACCATGTTGCGGATCATGGCCTTGGCTTCTTCACTGGTGTCGTGGAACGGCGAGGGCTCGGCCTTGAGCGGAGAGGATTTGATCTCCTGCAACGAGACGCCGAGTTTGTCGAGCAGTGGCTGGATCTGCGGGTATTGGAAGATGACGCCGATCGAGCCAGTGATCGAGCTTTCGCCCGCGATGATCGTATCGCCGGCCGTCGCAATCATATAGCCTGCGGAGGCTGCAAGCGTCCTGACGTCGGAGACGACGGGCTTCTTTTCCGCAATCGCCCGGATCGCCTTGAAGATCTTTTCGCCGCCATAGGTCGTGCCGCCCGGCGAGGAGATCGAGATCACGACTGCCTTGACCTGATCATTGTCCTTGATCTTTTCCAGTCGCTCGAGCAACTCGTCATCATCGGTGATCAGGCCGGAGATCGTCACATGGGCGATATGGGGCCGCGCGGTGCTGCCTTCGCTGAAGGCAAAATTATAAAGCGCAAAGCCGAGCGCGACGAGCAGCACGACCGCGGCAAGGCGCCAGAAGCCAAGCCTGCGGCGCAGCAGCCGGCGGTCTGCGATGATCGAGCTGTCCATTCCAACCTCCAGAGACGAAACCCAACGGCGGTACTCCGCCGCTGGGGAGATAAGGCGCACGCTGCCGCGAGAAAATGCCTCGGGAACCTGCTATTTTCGGTTTAGTTGCTTGTTGCAGAAAAAAATCCATATTGGCAAGCCAATGTAATAATGCGAAACGAACTGTGATTGGCGCCCGGCATTGCTATATAAGCGGCACGATCATCACACACGGACCAGGCATATGCTCGATACCCTCAGGAACAACGGGAAGCCCGCATACGCGGGGCCAAAGGACAGTGCCTATGGCCTTGCCCGGTTCCATTCCGCGCGTGTCCGCCGCCTGAAGTTCTTGCTGCCGGGCGCAGCCCTCATCATTTCCCTCATCTTCATCGCCGTCTCGGTGATCCGCACTTACCTGCCGGAAACCATCAAGATCGAGGGCGCCAAAATTGAGAACGGTAAGGTCGTGATGGAAAAGCCGGCAATCGCCGGCCGCAACTCCGATGGCATCAACTATTCGATGCTCGCCGAACGCGCGCTGCAGGATATCCGCAATCCCGACTTCATCACGCTGGAGACGATCAAGGCTGCCGTGCCGATGAATGACGGCTTGATGGCCCGCGTTACCGCGGCGACGGCGGATTTCAATCGTGCCACGGATAGCCTGCATATGACGGCGCCGTTCACGCTTGTTCTGAGCAGCGGTCTCGTTGCGAATTTTCAGTCTGCACACCTTGATATCAAGGGTGGAAACATGACGACGGATGATCCCGTCAGAATTACCAAGGACAATGCTTCGATTGTTGCGCGGTCGATGAATATAACCGATAAGGGGCGCGTGATCACATTCGAGGGGAACGTTCGCATGAATGTTGATTCATCCACCATCCATAAACAGGGCACCTAAAGAGCCGGGTCACATGACAAAAGATTGTCGCATTTCAACTCGCAAGACTGGCGTAGCTTTTATCACAGGCGCGCTTGCCTTCGTCCTGTCGGTCGCGGGGGCGGCCGCCCAGTCGACGACGATGCCTGGCATGAAGCTTTCCAGCGATCAGCCGATCCAGATTGAAAGCAACAAGCTGGAAATCCATGACCAGGAACACACGGCGCTCTTCACTGGCGACGTCAAGGTTGTTCAGGGCACGACGACGTTGCAGGCCGGCAAGATGACGGTCTATTACAAAGACAAGGCGAAGCAGCCGGCAGCGGGCGATGCTGCCACCAAGCCGGCACCTGCTGCCGAGACGGCTCCGGTCGCTGCAGAACAGTCGAGCTCGCTTGCCTCGGGTAGTGCCGATATCGATAAGATCCTGGTGACCGACAAGGTTTACCTGACGTCGGGTACGCAGACGGCGACCGCCGATGATGGCAATTTCGATATGACCTCGCAGGTCTTTATCCTCACGGGCAAGAAGGTCGTGCTGACCGATGGCCCGAACGTCTTTACCGGCTGCCAGCTCACGGTTCACATGGCGACCGGTCAGGCGGAGCTTGAAAGCTGCGGTGGTCGTGTCCAGATTCAGCTCGATCCAAAATCGCAGCCGAGTCAGCAGCCAAAGCAGAACTGAGAAGTCGGCCTTTCACGTGAAGCTATTCTCTCTATCCACCAAGTCCGGCAGAGCCGCGACGGAAGCCGCGGCTCCTGTCGACAAGGCTCGTTATCAGGGAACGCTGATCGCACGCGGTCTGACCAAGACCTATGCGACGCGGCGTGTCGTCAATGGCGTCTCGCTAGTCGTGCGGCGTGGTGAGGCTGTGGGCCTGCTGGGGCCTAACGGTGCCGGTAAGACGACCTGTTTCTACATGATCACCGGCCTCGTGCCTGTTGATGAGGGAACGATCGAAATCGACGGCAACGACGTGACGACGATGCCGATGTATCGTCGCTCCCGCCTCGGCGTCGGCTACTTGCCGCAGGAAGCCTCGATCTTCCGTGGGCTGACGGTGGAGGAGAATATCCGCGCCGTCCTTGAGGTGCATGAAAAGGACAAGACGGCGCGTGAGCGCAAGCTCGACGAACTGCTTGAGGAGTTTCACATCGCGAAGCTCCGCAAGAGTGCCGCCGTGGCTCTCTCGGGCGGTGAACGCCGACGCCTGGAAATTGCCCGCGCACTTGCGACCGACCCGACCTTCATGCTGCTCGACGAGCCCTTTGCAGGTGTCGACCCGATCTCGGTTGCCGATATTCAGAACCTCGTGCATCATTTGACGGCACGCGGCATTGGCGTTCTCATCACCGACCACAATGTGCGTGAGACGTTGGGGCTGATCGACCGGGCCTATATTATCCATGCTGGCGAAGTGCTGACCCATGGACGCGCGAACGACATCGTCAACAATCCGGAAGTGCGCCGGCTTTACTTGGGCGACAATTTCAGTCTCTGAACCGGTCCTGGACGACAGAAAATTGCGGCTGCGGCATAGGTTCCGCTTGACCAAGTAGGATAAAAAAGCAATTTTTGGGCCAACTCGGAATTCCGTGGCCTGAAATCTTCATCAGACGCGGTTTCCTGGAGGAGTCGAGGGAGTTTCGCGTCCGCCATGGCCCTGTCTGCCAATCTTTTTCTGCGACAGAACCAGTCCCTGGTGATGACACCGCAACTGATGCAATCCATCCAGTTGCTGCAGATGACGCATGTCGAACTCACTCAGTTCATCGCCCAGGAAGTGGAGAAGAACCCACTTCTGGAACTTCCGTCGGACGAGGGCGAGGCCGGGGAACGCGGCGAGGCTGCGGACGAACCATACCCGCAGCAAACGGATGGTGCGGGGGACGGCGAATATGAGGATCGCGGCGAAACGCTGTCCGGCGACTGGTACGATAATGGCAGCTCAAGCCGGCTGAGTGACGAGCTGGATGCCAATTACACCAATGTCTTCCCCGATGACGGCGCACCGCAGCGCCTCGACGCCCCCGAACTCATCAGCCAGTGGAAATCCATGCCGGGCAGCGCCGAAGGTGCTGACAGCAATTACGATCTCGATGAGTTCGTCGCCGGTCAGGTCTCTTTGCGCGACCACCTTGCCCAGCAGATACCCTTCATATTGCCCGATATGGCCGATCGCCTGATTGCCCAGAATCTGGTCGATCAGCTCGACGATGCCGGCTATCTGCAGGCCGATGTCGCGGAAGCCGGCGAGCGTCTCGGTACCGATGCAGATGACATCGAGCGCGTGCTCTCAGCGCTGCAGACGCTCGATCCGCCCGGCGTGTTCGCCCGTAGCCTTGCCGAATGCCTGGCGATCCAGCTTCGCCAGAAGGATCGTTTCGATCCCGCCATGCAGGCGCTGGTCGAAAATCTCGAATTGCTGGCGCGCCGCGACTTCGTCACCCTGAAACGCCTCTGCGGCGTCGATGAGGAAGACCTGCTCGACATGCTCGCCGAAATCCGCCAACTCAATCCGAAGCCCGGCAGCGGTTTCGAGGCTGGCGTTTCAGAGGCGATCATGCCTGACGTCGTGGTCCGCCCCTCCTCGGATGGCGCCTGGCTGGTCGAGCTCAACCCGGATACGCTGCCGCGGGTCCTCGTCAATCAGTCCTATTTTTCGCGCGTCGCGAAGAACGGCGAGGATCACGCCTTCCTCTCCGAATGTCTGCAGACCGCCAACTGGCTGACGCGCAGCCTGGATCAGCGCGCCAAGACCATCATGAAGGTCGCAAGCGAGATCGTGCGCCAGCAGGATGCCTTCCTCTTGCACGGCGTCGATCATCTGCGGCCGCTGAACCTGAAGACGGTGGCCGAGGCGATCAAGATGCATGAATCGACGGTCAGCCGTGTCACGTCGAATAAATACATGCTGACGCCGCGCGGCCTCTTCGAACTGAAATACTTTTTCACGGTTTCGATTAGCGCCGTCGAGGGCGGTGACAGTCATTCGGCTGAAGCAGTTCGCCACAAGATCCGGACGCTGATCCTGCAGGAAAGCCCGGATGCGGTACTCTCCGATGATGATATCGTCGATATGCTCAAAAAGGGCGGCATCGATCTCGCTCGTCGTACGGTCGCCAAATACCGCGAGGCGATGAACATCGCCTCTTCCGTCCAGCGCCGCAGGGAAAAGCGCGCACTGGCCAAGGTCGCCGGTTTCTGACTTGCAACGTCGGGGCGAGCCAATGATCGCCGCCTGGAACCGTTGATGGCGGAGACATCCCAATTTCAGGGGATTTTCAGTGCACGTTTTCCGCGTATGCTAGACCTCGCTGTGCCGGGCTATTGACTTTCCGGGAGGCTGTCGCTAGAAGCCCGCCGCAATCGGAGCAGCGAAGGGCATCCGGGCATTATCCCCATCATCCTCAAGGCACCAAGGACACGCAGACTTGAGCTCATCTTGCTTGAGATTGCGCGAAGTGCTTGGATGAGGTTGAGGCTTGGCGTAAACTGATACTCGCAAACTACCATAAGAAGGGAAACTCCATGAGTGTGCGTGTATCCGGTAAACATATGGAAATTGGTGACTCCTTCCGTCAAAAGATCGAGGACCAAATCGGTTTGGCCGTCACGAAATACTTCGACGGGGGATATTCCGGTCAGGTGATCGTGGAGAAGTCGAACTCCCGTTTTTCCGCCGATTGCAAGCTTCATCTCGATAGCGGCGTCGTGCTGCATGCGGCAGGCGAGGCCATGGATCCGCAGATTGCCTTTGATGCGGCATCCGAGCGTATCGAGAAGCGGCTGCGCCGCTACAAACGGAAGCTCAAGGATCACCACGCCGGAAATCATCTGAACGGTAACGGCTTTGCAGAAGTTGCCTATACCGTCATGGACGCGGTTCCCGATCATGAAGACGAGGTTCCGGACGATTTCGCTCCGGCCATCGTCGCCGAAAGCACCAAGCAGCTCAAGACGATGTCTGTTGCAACCGCCGTCATGGCGCTCGACATGACCGACGAGCCGCTTCTCCTGTTCCGCAGCCCCGGCAAGGAACAGCTCAACATCGTTTACCGTCGTCACGACGGAAATATTGGCTGGATCGATTCGGCCAATATCAAAGGCTGAGATCAGGGCGGGGGAGCGGCGCCGGGCGCCGCTCCCCCGGACCCGTGCTCTCGGCGACAGAAGGAAAAAGAAATGGCATTGGCAGATTTGCTGCACCAGGATGCGATCATTCCCGCCCTCAGGGTAAATTCCAAGAAACAGTTGCTTCAGGAATTGGCAGCAAAAGCCTCCAGGACTACGGGGCTTTCCGAACGGGAAATCTTCGATGTGATCCTGCAGCGCGAACGCTTGGGCTCGACCGGTGTCGGCAACGGCATCGCCATTCCCCACGGCAAGCTCGTCAATATCCACTCCATCGTCGGCATTTTCGCCCGGCTGGAACAGCCCGTCGATTTCGAAGCGCTGGACGACCAGCCGGTCGATCTGGTGTTTCTGCTTCTGGCGCCGGAAGGCGCCGGTGCCGATCACCTCAAGGCGCTTTCGCGCATCGCCCGTGTCCTGCGCGACCACGATCTGGTCGCCAAGCTGCGCGCGACCGATTCCGCTTCGGCGATTTATGCCTTCCTCAATGAAGAGCAGACGTCGAACGCTGCCTGACGATCTACCCGGAATGCAAAAAAAGGCGCCTGATCGCTCAGGCGCCTTTTTCTTGTCATGCGATCAGCGATCAGAACTCTTCCCAATTGTCCTGGGCAACAGCGGCTGAGCCGCGAGACTGTGCAACGGCCCGACGCGGTGCCGGAGCAGCCGCGCGTGGCGCCGGCGCAGCCGGTGCGCGCATCTGCTGTGCGGTGGAGCGCAGTGCTGTCGCGGCATTTCGCTGGCCGGAGACGCGGAAGCGGGTGACCAGTGTCTTCAGCGTCTGGGCCTCGTCGTTCAGCGTCACGCTGGCAGCAGTGGTTTCTTCCACCATCGCGGCGTTCTGCTGCGTGACCTGGTCCATCTGGTTCACGGCCTGGTTGATCTCCTTCAGGCCGATGGCTTGTTCGCTGGCCGAGGCCGAGATCTGACGGATAAGGCCGTTGATGCCCATCACCTGCTCGGCAATCTTGTGCAGCGTGTCGCCGGCGCGGCCGACGAGATCGACGCCTTCCTTGACTTGGACGGCCGAGGTGTTGATGAGTGTCTTGATCTCCTTGGCGGCATTCGCCGAACGCTGAGCGAGCTCCCGGACTTCCTGTGCGACGACTGCAAAGCCCTTGCCTGCTTCACCGGCGCGGGCCGCTTCGACACCGGCGTTCAGAGCCAGAAGATTCGTCTGGAAGGCGATCTCGTCGATAACACCGATGATGCGCGAAACTTCCGTCGAGGACTGTTCGATACCGTGCATGGAGGCAATCGCCTTCTGCACCACTTCACCTGATTTCTCGGCGTCTTCGCAAGCGAGATTGACGTTGTCAGCTGCGGTGCGGGCGTTCTCGGCGCTGGAATTGACCTGGGCGGTCAGCTCGTTGAGCGCCGCTGCCGTCTCTTCCAGACTTGCCGCCTGCTGCTCGGTGCGCTTGGCAAGGTCGGAGGCGCTGTTGCTGATTTCGCCCGTACCCGAACCGATATTGATGACGCTGAGGCTCATCGTGTTGATGGTTTCCTCGAGGCTTGCCAGAGCGGCATTGAAGTCCTGCTTCAACTTGCCGTATTCGCCGGGGAATTCCTCTGTAATGCGGTGGCCGAGATTGCCCTGTGACAATTCGGAAAGGCCTGCACCGACGATCGAGACGATGTGACGCTGCAGGTTGACCGATTGTTGGCGTTCCGATTCCGAGCGACCGCGTTCGGTTTCGGCGGCAAGGCGCTGGTTGTCGGCCTCGGCTTCGAGACGCCGCGTATCGGCAAGCGCGAAGCGGAAGCCTTCGAGAGCCTTGGCGACCGAGCCGATTTCATCGGCACGGTTCTGGCCGGCAACCGTTTCGTCGTATTTTCCGTCGCTCAGCGCCTTGACGCTGGAAACGAGGCCAGCGAGCGGACGCTGAACAAGCGCGCGGACGGCGAAGTAGAGGGCGAGCAGCACGGCGCCGAGGACGATGATGCCGTTGATGACCATCATGAAGGTCTGGTCCTGAACCGGAGCATTGATCGCCGTGTGCGGGACGTCGACCAGCACGACCCAGTTGGCGTTCAGGCCGGGAACTGCGAAGGGATAGACGACGCGGTCGAAGGGATCGAGGCCGTCGAAGCTGAGGTTCTTGACGAGGCCGACCTTCATGGACGAAAGCGCAGCCTTTACGTCAGCCGAGCCAGGATTGTCGCCATAAGGCTTCGACATTAGGTCGGGGGTCGGAGCGACGATCCAGTTGCCGTTCTGGGCGATCAGCGTTACACGGCCGGAGCCGAAGGGGCGCAGCGCCTGCACCTTGTCGGTGAGCGACTTCAGCGAGATATCGACGCCTTCCACACCGATCATCTTGCCACCGGACATGATCGGATAGGCAATCGAAGTCAGCAGGGTCGGAACGTCGGTGCCTTCGGCGAGGTAGGGCGCCGTGATCGCACCCTTGCCGCTGTCGGCGGCGAGCTTCCACCACTCTGCGGTATAGTCATTGTCGAAGGTCGAGAACTGGATGTCACCGGTCCTGTTCTTCGACCAGTAAGGCGTGAAGGCGCCGACCTTGTTGGTGCCTTCATCATTGTTGTTGGCGATTTCCGTGGTCTTGCCGTCGAAGGCGCCAAGCTGCTCGCAGAACCAGCTGCCGAAGGCGAAAGCGTTCTGTTCGAGATTGGCCTTCAGAATGCTGATGATGCCCTTGCGATCGAGGATCTTGCCTTCATGTCCGCGTCCGACGACGCCCGACATGGTGCGGGCAGCACTCGCAAGCTCGCCGACATTGGCTGCAATCTCGTTGGCGATCGACTTGGCTTCCGAATTGGCCTGATCCAGCGTCAGGGTCTGGACGCGGTTACGGGTCTGGTCGATGAGGAAGAGGTTCGAAACGACAAGCACCAGTGCAATGGCGGCACCGGTAATGACGATGAGCTTCGCCGCAAGCGATTTCATTCTGAAAATGAACATAGATTCCTCGGGGCAAGGAGGCACCGAAGGGCCATTCTCCGGCGCAGCGGGTAAGGCACGCTCTATCATGGAGCAGCCGTGGGGTTGACCGCCTCGAAGATGAACGAGGTGGCGATCGCCCGAAGGATCGCCAGAAACCTCTTAAATTTGAATGAAATTCGCTATGTTTCGGCAGCAAATCCGGAAAGCCACCCCAAAACTAGGGGTGGCTTTTTATCGATTGTTCGCGGCTGGACTGGACTATATTCTGTCTGCGACTTCGGCTGCGAGCGGAATGGAGGGTTGTGCCCCCGGCTTCAGGCAGGCGAGTGAGCCGGCGACCGCTGCACGGCGCAGCGCCGAGTCGAAATCCAGCCCCTCATCGAGGCTTGCTGCGAAGTAACCGCAGAACGTATCGCCGGCGCCGACAGTATCGACGGGTTCGATGACGAGGCCCTGCGCCCGGGAAATCTGGCCATCCCGGATCGCGATGACGCCATCGCCGCCGAGCGTGACGATCAGCGTCTGGCCGGTCTCGGCATGCAGGCGCTCCAACGCCGCCTCGCGGTCACCGGCACTCATGTTTTCCTGTCCCGCCAGCCGCTCGAACTCGGTTTCATTGGCAATGACGATATCGGCCAGCCGGCCGAGGCGCGGCGCATCCGGAATAAGCGGCGCGAGATTGAGAATGCTAGTGATGCCCTTGGCGCGAGAGGCAGCAAGCGCGCGCTCGACCGCCTCGACGGGAACTTCGAGCTGCAGCATGAGTATATCGCCCTCGTTCATGGCGTTGACGGCGGCCTCTGCATTGTCGCCGCTCACCTTGCCGTTCGCGCCGGGAATGACCGCGATCATGTTCTCGCCGTCGCCGCCGACGAGAATGAGAGCTGTGCCCGTCGGCCCCTCGACATGGCTGACGCGGGAAAGGTCGGTGCCTGCGCCGTCGAGCAGTTCAAGGGCGCCCTGGGCAAAGGCATCCTTGCCGACAGCGCCCGCCATATGGACATAGCGGCCTGCTCGCCGGGCGGCGAGCGCCTGATTGGCGCCTTTGCCACCGGCAGCCGTTGCGAAGCTGTTGCCGGCAACTGTTTCGCCGGGCTTCGGCAGGCGCTCGGTGGTGGCGATAAGGTCCATATTGATGGAGCCGAAAACTGTGATCATGGCATGTCCGTCCCTTGCTTCGGGCCGCGACACTGCCGAAGCGATCACTCCTCGTCAACCACCCTGAGCTTGAGCAAACCAGTTCGGCTTTCGACGGATTTCGCCGCCGGCTCGTTCTCGCGGGTTGGCTTGCCGTCGCCGCCTGCTTCGAATTCCAGCGCCTCGATCTTCGCGCCGCGCTTGGTGAGCTTGTCCGCTGAGGTAATGATCTGGTCCACGTCGCGCTGCGTCTGGGAAAAATGTCCCTGCAGCTTGCGTACGCGCTCGTCGAGCCGGCCGAGATCGTCCATGAGGAGGGCGACTTCTCCCTGGATGACATGCGCCTGCGCCCGCATGCGCTGGTCTTTGAGCACGGCCTGAATGACCTGGATTGACAGCATCAAGAGCGAAGGCGAGACGATAACGATGCGTGCGCGGTGCGCCTTCTGCACGATCCCTTCGAAATTTTCGTGAATTTCAGCGAAGATCGATTCTGAGGGAACGAAAAGGAAAGCCGTCTCCTGCGTCTCGCCCTGGATCAGATATTTCTCGGAAATATCCTTGATGTGAACTTCCATGTCACGGCGAAACTGCTGACCAGCAAGCTTACCGGCGTCCGCGCCGCCTGCATCGCGGATCGCGTTCCATGCCTCAAGCGGAAATTTGGCATCGATGACGAGCGGCGGTGCCCCATTCGGCATCCTGATCGTGCAGTCCGGGCGCGAGCCGTTGGAAAGCGTCTGCTGGAAGGCATAGGCGCCCATCGGCAGGCCATCGGCGACGATCGTTTCCATGCGCGACTGGCCGAAAGCCCCACGCGTCTGCTTGTTGGAAAGAATGGCCTGCAGCCCGACGACATCCTTGGCGAGCGTCTGGATATTGTTCTGGGCGACATCGATCACCGCCAGGCGCTCCTGCAGTTTCTGCAGGTTGTCGTGCGTTGATTTCGTCTGCTCGGTCAGCGTCGAGCTCATGCGCTGTGACATGCCGTCGAGCCGCTGGTTGATCGCGTGATTGAGCTCGGCCTGCCGTGCACCGAAGACTTCCGTCATGGTCGAGATGCGTCCCTGCATCTCCGCCTGTATTTTCAGAAGCTCAGCCATGCGCGCCTCGCTTTCCGCGGCGCGAAGATTGGCTTCTTCGGCTTGCTCGCGACGGATGCCGGCATTGCGCAAGGCAAACACGATTGTCACCAGAATGAGAACGGCGAGTGCGCCGCCGGCAAGTGCAAGCACGCCGGGGCTCAGTATCGGCAGGGAAATAGTGAGTGAGTCGGATGTCATGGTCATGCTGCACCATAACAAAATAAGCGGCGATATCCAGATCAAAACGTGAACAATCCACACCGTATCACCAATACGAACGACGCTAATTTGCTGTAACGGAAGAAAAATCAGCCGCCCACTTAACGATTGCTAAACCATATTCGCCAAATCTGGCGCTGCAATTTCCCTCCGCATTCGCGCCAGATAGAGATCCCCCATGACTTCCCACCAGACCGACAATGCCCTCAGGCAGCGCCTTGACTTCATTGAGCTTGACGATGAGGCGCGCAAGAACCTGCGGGAGCTACGGCCGGCGATCTCGGAGCTTCTCGGCGGCGCACTCGACAAGTTCTACAGCAAGCTCGCAAAGACCCCGGCGGTCGCAGGCTTCTTCTCCAACAAGGCCCATATGGGCCACGCCAAGAAGCGCCAGCAGGAACATTGGGGCAATCTTTCGGGTGGCAATTTCGACGAAAGCTATGTGAATGGTGTTACTGCCGTCGGCCGCACCCATGCCCGCATCGGCCTGGAGCCGCGCTGGTATATCGGCGGCTATGCGCTTGTCATGTCTGAGCTCGTCCGGGGCCTGATGGAAAAGCAGTGGCCATCGCTCTTTGCCCGTCAGCAGGGAAAGGCGCTTGCCGAAAAGCTGACCGCCGTCATCAAGGCGGCGATGCTCGACATGGATTATTCCATCTCCGTCTATCTGGAAGCGCTCGAGGAAAAGCGCCACGCGCTGGAAGAAGAACGCGCCCGCTCAGAAGCCGATCAGGCGTTGGCACTGGAACATCTGCGCCGCGGCCTCGAAGCACTCTCGCGTGGCGATCTCGAAGCGACCCTTCCTGCCGATCTGCCCGGGAATTTTCGCCAAATGGCTGAAGACTATAACAGGGCCGTCAACGCTCTTCGCGAATCTTTCACATCTGTCCGCACCACGTCCGGCCACATTCTCGAAGGTGCCGATGTGATGTCCAAGGCAACGGACGATCTCGCCTTGCGCACCGCGCAGCAGGCAGCCGGCGTCGAAGAGAGCTCGGCTGCGCTGCAACAGCTCTCCGTCAGCGTCAGCCAGACCGCCGCCAACGCCGAAAAGGCGTCCGGCGCCGTGCGCGAAACGCAGGAGAAAGCCAAGAATTCCGGCGAACTCGTCACCAGCGCCGTTTCGGCCATGGCGGGCATCGAAAAGTCCTCCACCGAAATCGCCAAGATCATCGGCGTCATCGATGAGATTGCTTTCCAGACCAACCTGCTGGCACTGAATGCCGGCGTCGAAGCTGCGCGTGCCGGTGATGCCGGCAAGGGCTTTGCGGTCGTCGCACAGGAAGTCCGTCAGCTTGCCCAGCGCACGGCCGATGCCGCCAAAGCGATCAAGAATCTGATCTCCGAAAGCTCGACGCAGGTGAACGAGGGCGTCAACATCGTCAGCAGCACTGGTGAGGCGCTGAGCGACATGATCAGCCGTATCGACATCATCAACAGCTTCGTCGCCGATATTGCGGCTGCCGCCCGCGATCAGGCGACTGGCGTCAACGAGGTGAGCGTGGCGATCCGCAACATGGACACCATCACTCAGCAGAATTCCGGCATGGTCGAGCGTACGTCTGCCGAAACCCGCAGGCTGAAGGATGGGGTCGAGAACCTCATCGAACTGCTGCAGCGTTTCCGCGCTCGTACTGAAGGTCGGCAGGTTGCCGGTACCGCCCGCCGCGCAGCCTGAATAATCCAGGCAAAATCCGGGCAGGCGCTGCAAAAAACCGCAATCCCTGCCCGGCGGATAATTCCCTAGTTTGAAAAGATGGGTTATGGGAACGCCATGACCATCAAGCCACTCATCATTCTTCCCGATCCCGTTCTCCGTCAGGTTTCCAAGCCGATCGAGCGGGTCGACGCCGATCTCCAGCGCCTTACGGACGATATGCTGGAAACAATGTATGACGCGCCGGGCATCGGCCTTGCCGCAATCCAGGTCGGCGTTCCACGCCGCATGCTCGTCATCGATCTTTCGAAGGAAGGCGAGGAAAAACAGCCGCTCGTCTTCATCAATCCGGAGATCGTCAGCTCCTCGGATGACCGTTCCGTCTATGAGGAAGGCTGCCTTTCCATTCCCGACTATTATGCGGAAGTGGAGCGGCCAGCGCAGGTCACCGTCAAATATCTCGACCGTGAAGGCAAAGAACAGAGTGTGGTGGCCGACGGTCTGCTCGCTACCTGTCTCCAGCATGAGATCGATCATCTGAACGGCGTGCTCTTCATCGATCACATCTCGCGGCTGAAGCGCGAAATGGTCATCAAGAAGTTCACCAAGGCTTCCAAGTCCAAGGCGCTCTGAGTTGCAGCATTGAAAATGTTGCGGCCGCGCCTTATGATATCGATGATATCATAGGAGCTGTTAATGGGTGATCTTCTGATCCGAAACTTGGATGATGCCCTGAAGCACGAGCTTCAAAATCGCGCGCGGGAGAACGGACGCAGCCTTTCGGAGGAAGCGATCATCCATCTGCGTCGCTCACTCAGCACCTTGCGCGAAGATCGGCAGCCGGCAGGAGAATGGCTGCGTGGTCTTCTCGGGGCTGAACGCTGGACCGATGACGAGCTATCAGCGATAGAAACTGCACGGCATGAAGCGGACCGTGCTCCACCGAAATTCCACGAATGAGCGTCGTTCTAGATACGAACGTCATCTCCGAGTTGGAAGGCAGTAAATATAGCGAGCGATTGCTGCATTGGTTGAACGGCTTTGACAGAGCCGACCTTTATCTGACGACTATCAGTGTTGCAGAAATCCACTACGGTTTGTCTCTCTTGCCAGAAGGCAAGCGGCGAGAGGCGCTGATGCAGGACTATCTTCGTCTTGAGGAGGCATTTTCGGGCAGGATAATTCCGTTCACCCTGGCCGCAGCGCATCGTTACGGTGCACTCAGGGCGGCGCGTGAAAAGCGCGGTCGAAGAATGGAGACGAAAGACGCCGTGATCGCGGCCATCTGCCTTGTGCACGGTGCGACGCTTGCAACCCGCAACACAAAAGATTTCGAAGGGCTTGATCTCAAGCTCGTAAACCCGTTTGAAGACGGTTGATCCTCAATTGGCGAGATAGAATGTCTCTTCGTATCGTTTTCATGGGAACGCCCGACTTCTCCGTCCCGACGCTGCGCCTGCTCGTCGACGCCGGCCATCAGATCGTGGCTGTCTATACTCAACCGCCACGGCCGGGCGGACGGCGCGGGCTCGATCTCCAGAAATCGCCGGTGCACCAGGCGGCCGAGCTGCTTGGCCTCCCGGTCTTCACGCCGGTCAATTTTAAGGATCCTCAAGAGCGTGAGCGCTTCCGTGCCTTGGGTGCCGATGTCGGCGTCGTCGTTGCCTATGGCCTGCTGCTGCCCGAGGCTATCCTGACCGGCACGCGTTACGGCTGTTATAATGGCCATGCCTCGCTGTTGCCGCGCTGGCGCGGTGCTGCGCCCATCCAGCGGGCGATCATGGCCGGCGACGAGAAGACCGGCATGATGGTCATGAAGATGGACAAGGGCCTCGATACAGGCGATGTCGCGCTGACTCGTGAAGTCGAGATCGGCCCGAACATGACGGCTGGCGAACTGCACGACCGCCTGATGCAAACAGGCGCGAAGGCGATGGCCGAGGCCATGGTCAAGCTGGAGATGGACGATCTGCCGCTGACGCCTCAGCAGGCCGAAGGCGTGCTCTATGCCACCAAGATCGACAAGGCGGAAACGCGTATCGATTTCAGCCGCGACGCCAAAGATGTTCACAATCATATCCGCGGCCTCGCACCTTTCCCGGGCGCCTGGTTCGAGCTTGAGAGCAATGGCAAGGCGGAGCGCATCAAGGTTCTCGGCTCCGAACTTGCGGCGGGTGAGGGCGCAGCCGGCGCACTTCTGACCGATGATCTTGTGGTTGCCTGCGGGGCGGGCGCCGTCCGCCTCACGAAGCTTCAGAAGGCCGGCGGCAAACCGCTCGCCGCTGCCGATTTCCTGCGCGGCACACCGCTTGCTGCGGGCACGAGGCTCGTCTGATGCCGCGATACCGCATGATCGTCGAATATGACGGCGGCCCCTATGTCGGATGGCAGCGACAGGACAATGGACCTTCGGTGCAGGGCGCGATCGAAAAGGCGATCTTCTCGGCAAGCGGCGATACCGTGTCAGCTCGCGGCGCGGGCCGCACCGATTCCGGCGTCCACGCCATGGGGCAGGTCATCCATGCCGATCTTTCGAAGGACTGGTCGCCCTTCAAGCTGCAGAATGCACTGAATGCCCATCTGAAGCTTGCGGGTGAGAAAGTGGCGATCCTTGATGTCGAGGCCGCGAGCGAATTCTTCGACGCGCGCTTCTCCGCGCTCCGCCGGCATTATCTCTACCGCATCATCAGCCGTCGCGCGCCGTTGGCGCTGGAGGCGGGCAAGGCATGGTGGGTGCCGAAGACGCTCGATCATGAAGTCATGCATGCAGCAGCCCAGACCCTCGTCGGCAGGAATGATTTCTCGACTTTCCGTTCGGCTCACTGCCAGGCAAACAGCCCCGTGCGCACGCTCGACCGGCTGGATGTGACCCGTAATGGCGAACTGGTTGAGATCCGTGCCACCGCCCAGAGTTTCCTGCACAATCAGATCCGTTCCTTTGCAGGAACTCTGAAGCTTGCAGGCGAAGGCAAGTGGACGCCTGACGATGTGCGGGCAGCACTTGAGGCGCGTGACCGCAAGGCCTGCGGCCCCGTGGCTCCGCCGGATGGGCTCTATTTCATGCAGGTGGATTATCCCCAGGTGATCACGGATCGCCGCAAAGCGGTGGATGAAAACGGCGATGGTGACGATCTATCGTAATCCGGCCCGCTGCACGTTGCACAACACGCTGGCTATGATCCGCTAGGCCGGCGAAGTCCCCGAAGTCATCGAATATCTCAAGACGCCGCCGAGGTGATGGCGAAGTCGTCAATCCACGCAGATCAAGCCGGATAGATGCCGAGGAAGTTCTGCAGATATTCCGACAGCACCATCGATGGCACCAGAAGCACGAGCGTCAGGGCGCCGACCATAACGGCATGACCATGGCAGATCATCCTGAGGATGCGCGCCAGCACGAAGACCTGTGCCAGCATGAAGACGAGAAGCAGCATCGACACGAGGCCGACCGAGCCCGGCAGGAAGAAGACGAGCGCCAGCAGCAGCCCGTTGATATAGGCAAGCGGCACGCCGAGCCAGTTGACGCTGACGATAACGGGCGCAAAGCGCTCGCCCATACGAACGGCAAGCAGCAGCAGCCCGGCAAAAACCAGCGGCACGAACCAGTTCGCAAGCTCCACGAGCCCAAGTCGGAAGTAAAAGGGAAGTCCGACGTCCGTCTCCGGCGGCATGGAGCGCAGATAGGCATTGCGCCACCAAAGCCAGGAAATGCCTGTCGGCGGCAAGCACCAGATGATCGCCCAGAAGGATCGGTTGACGCCGCGATCCGATATGTCGAGGAAGCGGAAACCGCGCGGATCGAGCTTGATCAGCAACCAGATGCCGGCGAGATAATACTGAACCTCTCTAAAGCCCGGCATTTTCAAACCAACGTTCGATGAAAGTCTCGTAGATCACCGTCAGCGTCTCCAGATCCGCAACGGCGACCCGTTCGTCGACCATGTGCATGGTCTGGCCGACAAGGCCGAATTCCACGACCGGGCAATAATCCTTGATGAAGCGCGCATCCGATGTGCCGCCCGTCGTCGACAGCGCCGGCGATGCGCCGGTAACGGTCTCGACCGCCGACGACAGCGAGGCGATCAGCGCATTGTTGCGCGTCAGAAAAACATGGCTCGGGCGGTCGGCCCAGATGATCTCGTATTTCACCGGCTCGCGGCCCGGCCGTAATGTGCCGTCAGTGGCAGCTGCATCAAGGCGCCGGACAATTTCGGCTCGGAGTGTATCGGCCGTCCAGGTGTCGTTGAAGCGAATGTTGAAGCTCGCCGAAGCCCTGGCCGGAATGACGTTCGTTGCCGGATTGCCGACATCGATAGTCGTTACTTCGAGGTTGGACGGCTGGAAATTGTCCGTGCCGGCGTCGAAAGGCGGATCCATCAGCGCCTGGGTGAGTTGCAGCATGCCGCGCACCGGATTGTCGGCAAGATGCGGATAGGCCGCATGCCCTTGCACGCCGTGCACGACGATCTTGCCGGACAGCGAACCGCGCCGGCCGATCTTGATCATGTCGCCGAGCTTGTTCGGGTTGGTTGGCTCGCCGACGACGCAGGCATCCCATGTCTCGCCGCGTTCCGCCGCCCACTGCAACAGCTTGATCGTCCCGTTGATCGACGGGCCTTCCTCGTCACCTGTGATCAGGAAGGAAATCGAGCCCTTCGGTGCGCCGTGCTTTTCGACATGCCGGGCAACGGCCGCAGCAAAACAGGCAATGCCGCCCTTCATGTCGACTGCGCCACGGCCGAAAAGCTCGCCATTGGCAATCTCGGAGGCAAAGGGCGGATGCGTCCAGGCGGCTTCGTCACCGACGGGCACCACATCGGTATGGCCTGCAAACATCAGATGCGGTCCCTCGGTGCCGAGGCGAGCATAGAGGTTTTCGACATCAGGCGTGCCAGCTTCCTTCGCAACCACTCGGTCGACCTTGAAACCGAGCGGGGCCAGCATCGCTTCCAGCGCGGAAAGCGCGCCGCCTTCTGCTGGCGTCACGGACGGGCAGCGGATCAGGGTCTGAAGATTGGCAACAGGATTCGTGGCGGTCATGGCGGTCGAATTATCCGGTGGGAATGGCAAAGGCGTGGCAAGGCGTGAGGCGGCCTCGCCTAAAAGACGCCGATTGTTTACCGAATCAATATCGGGCTGTCATCAATCTCGGAGCAGTTCGTTGATGCCCGTCTTGGAACGGGTCTGCTCGTCGACACGCTTGACGATCACGGCGCAATAGAGGTTAGGCGCTTGCTGGCCGTTTGCCATCGTCTTGTCTGATGGCAGCGAGCCCGCAACGACGACCGAATAGGGCGGGACTTCGCCATAGCTGATCTCGCCGGTAGCGCGGTCGACGATCTTGGTCGACTTGCCGATGAAGACGCCCATGCCGAGCACCGAGCCTTCACGCACGATGCAGCCTTCGACGACTTCCGAACGCGCACCGATAAAGCAATTGTCCTCGATGATCGTCGGTCCGGCCTGCATGGGCTCCAGAACGCCGCCGATGCCGACGCCGCCGGAGAGATGCACATGCTTGCCGATCTGCGCGCAGGAACCGACGGTGGCCCAGGTGTCGACCATCGTGCCTTCGCCGACATAGGCGCCGAGGTTGACGAAGGACGGCATCAGGATGGCGTTCGGAGCGATATAGGCCGAGCGGCGCACGACCGCACTAGGCACGGCGCGGAAGCCGGCGGCGCGGAACTGGTTCTCGCCCCAGCCTTCGAATTTCGAGGGCACCTTGTCCCACCAGGTCGACTGGCCGGGACCGCCCTTGACCACTTCCATATCGTTGAGGCGGAAGGAGAGCAGCACGGCCTTCTTCAGCCACTGATTGACCTTCCAGACGCCATCGGTGCCGCGCTCGGCCACGCGTGCCTTGCCCCCGTCGAGCAGGTTTAGAGCGGCCTCGACTGCATCGCGCACTTCGCCTTTCGTCGACGTGTTCACATTGTCGCGATTGTCGAAAGCGGTTTCGATGGTCTTTTCAAGGGATACGAGGTCGGTGGCGCTCATGGGAATTCCTTAAACTTCGATCTTTATCGTGGAGACGGCAGGTCTCCGGAATTGCGATTGGCGGGTTGTCACCCGATCTATAGCATGCACCCGTAAAATGGAATGATTTTTCGGACAAGATCATATCTGGATTCAAGGCGTTATAGCGACATATCCGGTCATTCGTGGCCGGTGATACTGAAAGGCATTTCGATATGGCAAAGGCAAGAAACGGTGGCGGACGACGCAAGGACGGTGTCTGGGATCCGTTGAAGAGCAGTTCGAGCGACAGGCAGCGCGCGGAAGCGGTTCCGAAGACGCCGCAGACGCTCTCGCCGGCCTATCGCCTTGCCTATGTGGATGAGGATTTCCTCTGCCGCGAGGAACTGCGACCGATCCGCCTGCAGCTCGAACTTCTGAAGGTCGAGATGATGATGGCCGAGCGCGGCATCAAATCGACCGTCGTCATGTTCGGCGGCGCCCGCATTCCGGCCCCCGGCCAGAGCGCCTGGGCAGCCCGCAACGAGACCCAGCGTGCAAACCTCGAAGCCGCATCGGTCTATTATGACGAAGCTCGCAAATTCGCCCGCCTCTGCTCGCGTTATGCAGCCGGTTTCGATTTCCACGAATATGTCGTCGTCACCGGCGGTGGCCCGGGCGTCATGGAAGCTGGAAACCGTGGTGCGGCGGATGAGGGAGCCCCTTCGATCGGCCTCAACATCGTGCTGCCGCACGAGCAGGCGCCGAATGCCTATGTGACGCCCGAGCTCAGCTTCAACTTCCACTATTTCGCGATCCGCAAGATGCATTTCATGGTCCGCGCCAAGGCGGTCGCAGTCTTCCCCGGCGGCTTCGGCACGCTGGACGAATTCTTCGAATGCCTGACGCTGATCCAGACTGGCCGCATGGAGCGCATCCCGCTGTTGCTCTTCGGCTCGAAATTCTGGCACAGCATTATCAATTTCGATGCGCTCGCCGAATTCGGAACGATCGCGCCTGAGGACGTAAACCTGATCAGCTTCGTCGATACTGCCGATGAGGCCTGGAAGATCGTGCAGGACTTTTACGAACACCGCGAATAGAGCAGTTCAAGCCAAACTGGTCAGCGGCTTTACGCCCGGTACAAACGAAAAACCCTCCTCCCGTGTACGGGAAGAGGGCTTCGGGTGAGGGGCAAACCCCTCGCGATATCCAGGGAACGCTTTGTTATTCCCTTCAAAGGAAGGGCTGGTCCGGCATATCGTCGATCGAGATCACGCCGTCCTTGTTGCGGTCCATGCGATCGAAGAATTTGTTGAAGGCGGTTTCCGCTTCCTGCTTGCTGATCTGGCCGTTCTGGTCAGTGTCGATGCGGCCCATCATCATGGTGATTGCCATGAAGCGGGCATTGCCATGCATCCAATGGTGACCGTCGTGGCCGTGACGGCCATGGTCCTTGTCGTCGCCTGCCTGCGGCGCCGCATTCTGATCCGCATCGCCCTGCTTGGCCGATACCGCTTCACGACGCGCCTTGAACTGTGCTTCGCGGTACGCGCGGATTTCGCCTGGCGTCAGCGAGCCGTCGTGGTTGGTGTCGATGGCGGCGAAGATCTTCTCCATGCCATCGGTCGCCTCCTGCTTGGTAATCTGCCCATCCTTGTTCGTGTCGAACTGTTTCAGCATGCGCACGAAGAGGATTTCGCGGAAGGCCGCGCCACGCGGACCGCCCATCATGCCATGCTCCATTTTTCCATGGTGGCCTGGATGATCAGCCTGATCGCCTGGTGCTGCGAAGCTGGCCCCGGCGGCTGCGCCGAGAAGAAGAACAGAGGAAAGCGCCGTCAGGATAAGCTTGTTGCGGTACATGTCAGTGCGTCCTTTCGTAGGATGTCCCTCGATACGAAAGGTAGGACCGAACCCTGCCACGGCCCAGTTAAACATCTGTAAGATGGATGAAACTTTGGTAAGTTAGGTCGTAATCTTCTTCAGGAAATCAGCGAGATCGTCGGTGACGAAATCGATGTGGTCGTCCTCGCCGCTCGTTCTCTCCCACCATTCGACGACAGTCTCTTCCAGATTGCGCGGCACGAGCAGAACGGTCTGCATGCCGAGCGCTTTCGGTACGGTGAGATTGCGCGGCAGGTCCTCGAACATCGCAGCCTTGCCCGTCTCGACCTTCTTCAGCGCCGTGAACTTGTCGTAGGTCGCCTGTGCCGGCTTCGGCAGATAGTCGGCCGCGACGATATCGAAGATGTCGTCGAAATGGTCGAGGATACCGAGCGCGCCGGCCGTCGCCTGTGCATGCTGGACGCTGCCATTGGTGAAGATGAACTTGCGGCCCGGCAGGGATTTGATGGCTTCGGCAAGCTCCGGCTGCGGGGTCAGTGCCGAATAATCGATCGCATGCGCCTTTTCGAGAAAGTCGTTGGGATCGACCCCGTGATGGATCATCAGCCCCTGCAGCGTCGTACCGTGATCGTAGTAGTACTGCTTCTGCAGCTTGCGGGCCTCTTCCTGCTCCATTTGCAGGAGCGCCGAGACATAGGCCGTCATGTTCTTGTCGATCTGCGCGAAGAGATTGACATGATGCGGATAGAGCGTGTTGTCGAGGTCGAAGACCCATTCGGTCACATGCTCGAAATCGTTCTTGGTAGGCGTGCGGTCGATCTTTGTCATAGCCGCCCTTATGACATGGTCGCGGCGGGAAACCAAAGGCTTTTGCTTGCAGGTCCGGCTTGCCAAGGCTCTCCCAAAAATGCCGCCAGATTTTCACAACTTCAGAGAGATTTTGGCTGACTTTCGCCATTGATCGCTGGTGACCTCTGCCTGCGTCAGACAGGGGGACCCGCAAGGGTGAAGTCGCATGAAGATCGTTCTGATAAACCCGCCGCATACGGCGATCGGCAGTCGTATTCCCGATGATCATCTTCCACCGCTCGGGCTTCTTTCGGTTGGAGGTCCGCTGATCGACGATGGTCATGCCGTCAGCCTCATCGATGCAGAATTCGGACCGATGACGGTTGCAGACATTGTCAGCCGGGTGATGGCTGACAGTCCCGATCTGGTGCTGATCGGCCATTCCGGCTCGACATCGGCGCATCCGACTGCCCGCGTGATCGCAGAAGCGATCAAGCGCGGCGATCCCAAAATCTCCATCATCTACGGCGGCGTGTTCCCCACCTATCATTGGCGGGAGGTGCTGGCAGAGACTGAGGCATTCGACATCCTCGTGCGCGGCGAGGGCGAGGAAACCATGCGGCGCCTAGCCGATGCCCTGGCGACGAACCGCCCGCTCGCGACCATCCCCGGAATCGCCTTTCGCGATGGCCATGGCGAAATCCTGGCAACGCAGCCGGCACAGGCGATCGCCGATCTCGATGCCTATCGTGTCGGCTGGGAACTGATCGACCATCGCAACTATAGCTACTGGGGCGGCAAGCGCGCCGTCGTCATGCAGTTTTCCCGCGGCTGCCCGCATCTCTGCAATTATTGCGGCCAGCGGGGTTTCTGGACCCGCTGGCGTCACCGCTCGCCGGAGCTTTTCGCGCAGGAGATCGCCAGGCTCTACCGCGAAGAGGGCATCGAGCTCATCAATCTCGCCGACGAGAACCCGACATCCTCGCGAAAAGCCTGGCTTGCCTTTCTCGAAGCGATGATCGCCGAGAACGTGCCGGTGCAGATCGTCGGCTCGACGCGAGCGGATGATATCGTCCGCGATGCCGATATCATCCACCTCTACCGAAAGGCGGGTGTCGTGCGCTGGCTGCTCGGCATGGAAAACACCGATGAGGCGACGCTTGCCCTGATCAAGAAGGGCGGCGCCAAGACGACCGATCGCGAGGCTATCCGCCTCCTGCGCCAGCACGACATCCTTTCCATGGCGACCTGGGTGGTTGGTTTCGAGGAGGAGAAGCTGAGCGATCTCTGGCGCGGCTTCCGGCAGCTGCTCTCCTATGATCCTGATCAGATCCAAGCGCTCTATGTGACGCCGCATCGCTGGACGCCCTTCTTCCGTATCGCCCGCGAACGGCAGGTAATCGAGACCGATATCCGCAAATGGGACTACAAACATCAGGTCCTGAAGATGCGGTATCTCAACCCGATCGTGCTGGTCGCCTGCGTCAAGCTGATCGAGGTCGCGGTCCAGGCGCGGCCGAAGGCGCTGCTGCGCGTCCTCTTTCATCGCGATCCGGAACAGCGCCATTCCATGCGCTGGTACACGCAGATGGGCCGCCGCGTCTGGTTTCACGAGATCCTCGAATTCCTCTTCCGCCGCCGCCATCTCAAGGAAGGTCCGACGCTTGAGACATTCTGGGGTGCGCCCCAGGATGCGGAGGAGGAATCGATGCTGCGCCCGCAACGGCATGTGAAGAGCCTCGACGCTGCGGAATAAAATAGACGCCCGATTTTCGGCGGACGACACAGGCGTGGAGTGCTAGAAAGCGAACATGCTTTTCGAACGCCCCGATGATGACACGCTCTATGATGCCCTGATCACGCGCAGCGCCGATTATGAGGGCCAGGCCTATGTCTGCGTGAAGACGACAGGCATCTTCTGCCGTCTGACCTGCCCGGCGCGCAAGCCGAAGCGGGAAAACACCATCTTCTTCGACACGATCGCCGCCTGCATGCATTCGGGCTTCCGCCCGTGCCAGCGCTGCAAGCCGCTGGAGCAGCCGGGCCGCGAGCCGATCGTCGACATGCTCTTGGCGCGGCTCGACAGCGAACCGGAAGTGCGCTGGACCGAAGATGAGCTGGTGTGCCGGGGCTATGATCCATCGACCGTCCGCCGCGCTTTCAAGCGAGCGCTCGGCATGACCTTCCACGATATTGTCCGCTATCGCCGGCTGGGCGAGGCCGCGCGGCAGCTCGCCGATGGTGCGCGTGTCATCGATGCGCAGCTCGACGCGGGATATGAATCCCCGAGCGGTTTTCGAGCCGCCTTTCAGCGATTGATCGGCAAGGCCCCGGCGCTCTCGCAAAACCGCGAACTGCTCTTTGCCGACTGGTTCGATACACCGCTCGGGCCGATGATAGCAGTCGCCGACAAGTCGCATGTGCATCTCCTCGAATTTCACGACCGCAGGGCCTTGCCGACCGAACTCGAAGCGCTACAGAAGCGCGTCCGCTCCTCGGTCGCGATCGGTCGCACGCCTGTTATCGACCAGATCGAAACGGAGATCAGGGACTATTTCGAAGGGGGGCTAACCACGTTCAAGACGCCGCTGGCGCTTGGCGGCACGCCCTTCGAAAAGCATGTCTGGGCAAAGCTCATCGAAATCCCTGTCGGCCAGACGCGCGCCTATGGCGAGCTCGCAAGAGAGATGGAAAGGCCGGAGGTGGTGCGTGCCGTCGGCCGCGCCAACGGCGCCAACCAGCTCGCGATCATCGTGCCCTGCCATCGCGTCCTCGGCGCGGACGGCTCATTGACGGGTTATGGCGGCGGGCTCTGGCGCAAGCAATGGCTGCTTCGGCACGAGGAAAAATCAGTGCGCATAAGATGGAGAGGACAGCATGAACCAGATTGAAAAGGCCGAGTTTTTCGGCACGCTGCATCGCAAGGGCAATCCCGTTATTCTCTACAACATCTGGGATGCCGGAACGGCCAAGGCTGTGACGGAGGCCGGTGCGAAGGCACTTGCGACCGGAAGCTGGTCCGTCGCGGCCGCCAATGGTTATGGCGACGGCCAGAAGCTGCCGATGGATGTGCTTATCGAGACGGCGCGCTCGATCACGGCCGTCAACGACCTGCCGCTCTCGGTGGATTTCGAAGGTGGCTATTCCACGGAACCCGCCGGCGCCGCAGCCAATGTCGCAAAGCTCATCGAGGCCGGCGCCGTTGGGGTCAATTTCGAGGACCAGCGCGTCGGCGAGACCGGCCTTCATCCCATCGAAGCGCAAGCAGCACGCATCCGCGCGATCAGGGAAATGGCCAAGGCACGGGGTATCGATTTCTTCATCAACGCCCGCACCGATCTCTTCCTTCAGGAAGGTGACGGCTCCAGGCATGCAGGGTTGGTCGATGCGGCGATCGAGCGTGGCAAGGCTTATGCGGCGGCAGGCGCCAGCGGCTTCTTCGTGCCGGGCCTGATCGAGCCGGCCTTGATCGAAAAAGTCTGCGCGGGATCCACGCTGCCGGTCAATATCATGATGAAGCCGGGTGCACCCGATCCGGCTGATCTCGCAAGGCTCGGTGTTTCGCGCATCAGCTACGGTCCCGGACCGTATCGGGCCATGATGGAAAAGCTGAAGGAAGCCGCGGCCGCGATCTATTCGGCGATCTGATTGTTGTTGGCGAAGCTTTTCTGTGTGGCGATGGCCTGAGCTATGAAATTTCGAATGATGGAAGAGCGCTCGTTGCGTCGGGTGGCGAGCGCCAATCGTGCTGTCGGTGCTTCGCCCGCTATTGCAATGTAGCGAACGCCGGGAACATTGATCTTCGCCATGTCCGCCGGCACGATCGAGACGCCGAGACCGACTGCGATCAGGCTGGCGATCGACGTGATCTGCGGCGCCGACTGGCCGAGCCGTGGTTCAAATCCCGCTCGCCGGCATGCGGCCATGATATCGTCGAAGAAGCCGGCACCCGCCTCGCGCGGAAAGAGGACGAAGCTCTCTCCGGCCAGCGCGTCGAGGCGCAATGTCTGCGCCTCTGACAGCGGGTGCCTTGCTGGAAACACGATGACCATGGGGTCTTCGGCCAGCAGCTGGCATCGGGCCTGCAGCTCATCACCACTACCCGGGCGGATAAAGACGGCGTCGAGCTCTTCCCCATCGAGCCGCTCCAGCAGTTGCGTGGTAGGCGCTTCCTCCAGGTTGAATTCGACGGCTGCATATTTCTCGCGAAAGGCGTTCACGATGGCGGGCACGAGCGGATTGAACATCGCCGAGCCGGTGAAGCCAACCCGCAGCCGCCCGCTCTGGCCGCGCGCCGCCCGGATGGCGGATTGCTTGGCCTGTTCCGCCTGATGCAAAATCGCCCGGGCTTCCGGCAGGAAAGCCTTGCCTGCCTCCGTCAGTTCAGCACCGTTCGACAGGCGGCGGAAAAGGGCCGCGCCAATCTCGTTTTCAAGATCACGTATCTGGTTGCTGAGTGGCGGCTGGCCGATGCCAACCTTCCGTGCTGCGCGCGTGAAATTGAGTTCTTCTGCGACGGCAACGAAATAGCGAAGATGACGAAGCTCCATGTGATACTTTTAAAGTATCGTATTCACCCGTGCAATATATTGGAACTACCTCTCCTGCGCCGCCACATGACGGAACGAGCCGCCTTTATGTGACGGTTGCGCTAGGACAGGAGTTCAAGATGAGTTCAATCGAAAAGCAGTTTCTCATTACCGGCGTCAGCTCGGGCTTTGGCCGCGCCTTTGCGCAAGCCGCATTGGAGAAGGGGCATCGCGTGGTGGGAACCGTGAGGGATGAGGAAGCTGCAGCTCTGTTCGAGAGCTTGGCGCCGGGTCGTGCAATGGCGGTCCGCCTGGACGTGACCGATATCGAAGCAATCGAACCGGCCGTTGCTGGTATCGAGAGAACAATCGGCCCGGTGGACGTTCTCATCAACAATGCCGGCTACGGGCACGAGGGGACATTGGAGGAATCGCCGATCGAGGAGATGCGCCGGCAATTCGAGGTCAATGTCTTCGGCGCCGTCGGAATGATGAAGGCCGTTCTGCCGTTCATGCGCCGACGGCGGGCCGGTCACATCACCAACATCACATCGATGGGCGGGTTCATCACCATGCCGGGCATCGCTTATTATTGCGGCAGCAAATTTGCGCTCGAAGGCATCAGCGAGGTTTTGGCGAAGGAAGTGAAGGCGTTCGGCATCGCAGTCACGGCGGTCGCTCCCGGCTCATTCCGCACCGACTGGGCCGGACGATCGATGATCCGCACCGACAGGAGCATCGCCGACTATGATTCGCTCTTCGATCCCATCCGCAGGGCCCGCGAGGAAAAGAGCGGCAAACAGGCAGGCGATCCTCGCAAAGCGGCCGCCGCCGTATTGGCGCTGGTCGAGGCTGAAAACCCGCCCGTGCATCTCTTGCTCGGCGCCGATGCGCTGGCGCTTGTTCGCGACAAGCTGAAGAGCCTGAGCGCTGAAATCGATGCCTGGGAAGATCTGACGCTCTCGACGAGCTTTGCCGAAGCATGAGAAAAAGGCGCCCGGAAGGGCGCCTTTCTCAATCAGGGAACGATCAGCGTGCCGACGCCGTGCTCGGTGAAGATTTCGAGCAGCACGGAATGGGCCGTCTTGCCGTTCAGGATGACGACGCCCTGCACGCCCGCCTTGATGGCGTCGATGCAGGTTTCGACCTTCGGGATCATGCCGCCGGAAATCGTGCCGTCGGCAATCAGCGCATGCGCTTCGGCGACGGAAAGCTCCTTGATGAGCTTGCCCTGCTTGTCGAGCACGCCGGGCACATCCGTCAGGAACAGCAGCCTGGTGGCGTTCAGCGCGCCGGCGATGGCCCCTGCGAATGTGTCGGCGTTGATGTTGTAGGTCGCGCCGTCGCGGCCGGGAGCAACCGGCGCGATGACCGGGATCATCTCGGAGCGGGCAAGAAGGTCGAGCAGCGTGCGGTCGACTTCCACGACTTCGCCCACGAAGCCGAGATCGAGCACGCGCTCGATGTTGGAATCGGGATCCTTGACGGTCTTGCGAGCCTTTTCGGCGAAGACCATGTTGCCATCTTTGCCGCAGAGGCCGATCGCCCATTCGCCGGTCTGGTTGATCAGCGCGACGATTTCCTTGTTGATCGAGCCGGCAAGCACCATTTCGACGATCTCGACCGTCTTCTGGTCGGTAACGCGCAGGCCGCCTTCGAATTTGGATTCGATACCCATCTTCGTCAGCATCGCGCCGATCTGCGGACCGCCGCCATGCACGACGATCGGGTTGACGCCGGATTGCTTCAAAAGTGCGATATCGCTGGCGAAGGCCTTGCCGAGCTCGGGATTGCCCATGGCATGGCCACCGTACTTCACGACGATCGTCTTGTTTTCGTAGCGCTGCATGAAGGGCAGCGCCTGCGCGAGAAGACGCGCCTGGATTTCGCTTTCGGACTCGTTCATGGGGGACCCCGCGGAATTGATCGCGGCCTTTTATCTCAAGTTTTTGACAGATGGAATAATCCGGCACGCAATAGTTTTTCGTATCTAAGGCTGACCTGGGAACCTGCCAGCTCATATTGAAACTATCGAATCGGAAATCGTTCATTCGAGGGCGACATGACTGGGGATTTTGCAGATTTAATCGGCCGCGTAGCGCTCGGCGACCGCAAGGCCTTCGCCGCACTCTATAACCAGACCAGTCCGAAACTTCTGGCGATCTGCCTTCGTATTCTGGGAAGCAGGAACGAGGCGGAAGAGGTGCTGCAAGAGGTCTACATCAAGATATGGCAGCGCGCCGGTGCCTTTACTGCTGGCTCCTCGACATCGGTCGCTTGGCTTGCGGCAATTGCCCGCAATCAGTCGATCGATGCGTTGCGGGCGCGCAAGCCGGTAGCCGACGAAATCGACAAAGCGCTCGATCTTGCCGATGCCGGTCCCGATCCTGAAGCGCAAGTCGTGATTAAGGATGAAGGAAGGCGGATTGACACCTGCATGGAAGAGTTGGAAGCTGATCGTGCGGTCGCGGTGAAACGGGCTTATGTCGAAGGGCTGAGCTATCAGGAACTGGCCGATCAGTTTGGTGTCCCGCTGAACACGGTGAGGACATGGCTAAGACGCAGCCTGCTGAAACTGAGAGAGTGCATGGAACGATGACATCGCCCGACAAAAGCAAGGGAGACCGCTCCCGGGATGAGGTTCTCGCCGGCGAGTATGTGCTGGGCGTCCTCTCTCTTCACGATCGCAGGATCGTTGAGGAGCGCATGCGTCGCGACCGGCAGTTTGCTGCCATCGTCAGCCGCTGGGAGGTCAACCTCTCCAGCTTCAACGACGAATATGGCACGGCTGCTCCGAGCAGCGAGACCTTCAAGCAGATCGAGGCGCGCCTCTTCGCCAATGCAGAAAGTGAACCGCGCTTTTCGCACGGCCTCTGGAATTCCGCCGGTTTCTGGCGCTCGCTGACATTTGCCTCGCTTGCGGTCACCTTGGGCGTCATCGCCTTTGCCTCCGGTCTCGTGCCCCAGCCCCCGGCATCGCCGCCGCTGGTGGCGGACCTCTCGGGACAGAACAATCAGGTCAATCTGACGGCCTCCTACGATATCCAGAGTGGGCGATTGAAGATCATACCGGTTGCGGCCGGCAAGCCGGAGGAGAAATCCCTGGAGCTCTGGCTCGTGCCGGGTAGCGGGACGCCCCGTTCTCTCGGCGTTTTCCAACCGGGTATGAACGGTGCATTGCTGATCCCGACCGATATGCGCAGCCAGATTTCCGATGGCACGACGCTGGCCGTCAGCCTGGAGCCATTCGGCGGTTCGCCCACACATCAGCCGTCAGGCCCCGTCATAGCCAGCGGTTCGATCCACAGGCCGTAAAACAAAATCATTTTCTGAAACTCTTCTGCAGCGCCTTCCGTAGTTGCTGATATCCGGGCGGCGCAGGGCATAAAGCCGGCGGCTGCGACCGGGTGCAGAGGAGAAAACCATGATCAAGTCCGCACTGCGTGCCGCAGCGCTCACCGCCGCCTTTTCCGCTATCGCCTTCGCCGCTCAGGCAAAGAACCCGATGGTCGGCGGCGCCGCGATGTATGCTAACAAGAACATCGTCGAGAATGCCGTCAATTCCAAGGATCACACCACCCTGGTTGCTGCCGTGAAGGCAGCCGGCCTCGTCAGCACGCTGGAAGGCAAGGGGCCTTTCACCGTCTTCGCGCCGACCAATGAAGCCTTCGCTGCCCTGCCGAAAGGCACTGTCGATACGTTGCTGAAGCCAGAAAACAAGGGCAAGCTTGTCAAGGTTCTGACCTGCCATGTCGTTGCCGCAGATGCCATGTCGAAGACCGTCGCCAAGATGATCAAGGACGATGGCGGCGAGCACGACATCAAAACGGTCGGCGGCTGCGTGCTCAAGGCAAAGGAAAGCATGGGCAAGATCACGCTGACGGATGAAAATGGCGGTGTCGCCCACGTCACCATCGCCGACGTCAAACAGTCGAACGGCGTCATCCACGTCGTCGACGAAGTGCTGCTGCCGAAGATGTAAATTCAAATACAGGCTGTCGGGGGCGCCCTTCTGGGCGCCTCTTTTTATTTCCAGTTGCTGACGCCGACCGTTTCGGCAATCGCCTGCCGCAGCTCGTCCAATCCTTCGTTCTTTTCCGAGGAGGTGGAAAGCACGCCCGGATAGGCGGCGGGGCGCTTGCGGATCTTCTCCGATGTTTCAGCCAGCAGCTTTGGCACGGCAGGCGCTTTGATCTTGTCCGTCTTGGTCAGCACGATCTGGTAGGAGACGGCCGCCTTGTCGAGCAGCGTCAGGACGTCATCGTCGTTCTTCTTAATGCCGTGGCGGCTGTCGATCAGCACATAGACGCGCTTCAGCGTCGAGCGGCCGCGCAAATAGTCGAAGACGAGCTTTGTCCAGTTATCCACCTGCTCCTTCGGCGCCTGTGCATAGCCATAGCCCGGCATATCGACCAGCGCCATCGGCGGCAGGTCGTTGCCCTCGCCGGAATAGCCGTCCGGAACGAAGTAGTTAAGCTCCTGCGTGCGGCCCGGCGTATTGGAGGTGCGCGCCAGACCTTTCTGACCGACCAGCGCGTTGATCAGCGACGATTTGCCGACATTCGACCGGCCGGCGAAAGCGACTTCCAAGGGGCCTTCCGGCGGAAGGAATTTCATGGAAGGCACGCCGCGGATGAATATCCAGGGGTGGCCGAAGAGCGGCTTTGCGATTTCAGTCATATGAATTCTGCAATCTCCGGGTTCGGTAATGAAACCGGCTTCATGTTTTTAAGACCTATTGTCAAGGTTCGCACGGTTGAGCGCTTCTGTGGCCCGAAACAAAAAGCCCCGCCGAAGCAGGGCTTTTCGACTATTTCGATGGCGCCGGTTTTCGCTTGAACAGGCCCTTCAGATTGTCGAAGAGCTCGATCTTCACGCCGTGACGCTTCATGATCACCGACTGCTGCAGCACCGAGAGCGTGTTGTTCCAGGCCCAGTAGATGACGAGGCCGGCCGGGAAGCTTGCCAGCATGAACATGAACACCAGCGGCATCCAGTTGAAGATCATTGCCTGCGTCGGGTCGGGCGGGGTCGGGTTCATGCGCATCTGCACGAACATGGTGACGCCCATGATCAGCGGCCAGACGCCGAGATGCAGCAAGGCCGGTGCCTCGAAAGGCAGCAGGCCGAACAGGTTGACGATCGTCGTCGGGTCGGGCGCCGAAAGATCGCGGATCCAGCCGAAGAACGGCGCGTGCCGCATTTCGATGGTGATGTAGATCACCTTGTAGAGCGAGAAGAAGATCGGGATCTGCAGCGCAACCGGCCAGCAGCCGGCGATCGGATTGATCTTTTCTTCCTTGTAGAGCTGCATCGTCGCCTGCTGCAGGCCCATGCGGTCGTCGCCGAATTTTGCCTTCAGCTCTTCCATCTTCGGCTGCATGCGCTTCATGTTCGCCATCGAAGCGTACTGCTTGCTGGCGAGCGGGAAGAACAGCGCCTTGACGACGATGGTCGTGCAGAGGATCGCCACGCCGAAATTGCCGAAGTAGCGGAAGAAGAAGTCCATCAGCTTGAACATCGGCTGCGTGAGGAACCAGAACCAGCCCCAGTCGATCAGGCGATCGAAATTCGGGATGGAATATTTCGTTTCATATTCATCGACGACAGGCACTTCCTTGGCGCCGGCAAAGACGAGGTTCTTGACGTCGACCGTCGCTCCGGGAGCGATCGACAGGCCTTCACCCTTGAAATCGGCCTGGTAGCGCGGCTGACCGTCCGTGAAATGCGAGAAGCGGGAATCGAAGGGAATGGTCTGGCTCGGAATGAGAGCCGCGGCCCAATACTTGTCGGTAATGCCGATCCAGCCGCCGGTGACCGTCGGGTTGGACTGGTTTTCCTTTTCGATCGCCGTGTACTTGCTCTCGGAAATGCCGCTGCCGGCGCCGAGCACGCCGAGGAAGCCCTCATGCAGCACGTAGACCGAAGGCGTGGTCGGCTTGTTATAGCGCGTCACGCGGCCATAATTGGACAGCGATACGGCGGCATCGCCGCTATTGGTGATCTTGTCGACGACCGTGAACATGTATCGGTCATCGACGGAAATCGTCCGGGTAAAGGTCAGGCCCTTGTCATTGGTATAGGTCAGCGTCACCGGCGTCTTTTCGGTGAGCTTCGCACCCTCGGGCGCGGTCCAGATGGTAGACGGGCCGGGAACGGCGCCTGTCGCATCAGTGCCGATATAGCCGAACTCGGTGAAATAGCCGTCCTTGGTCTCAGCCGGCGAGAACAGAGTGATGATCGGGCTCGAGTTGTCGACGGTCTCGTGATAGCCCTTCAGCCTCAGGTCGTCGAGGCGCGCACCGGCGAGGTTGATGGAGCCGGAAAGGGCAGCCGTATCGATGGCAACACGCGGCGATTTTGCCAGAGCTTCCTCGCGGGTAGCCGTCGCCGTGGCCTGCCCGGTGGGAGCTGCGCCGTTCGGCTGCGCGCTCTGGCCGCCGGCGGCAGGCTGTTGCGTCTGCTCGGTCTGCTGCTGTGCCTTCTGGGCTTCCTGAGCCTTGCGCTGAGCCTCGATGCGCGGGTTCATATAGAGGAACTGCCAGCCAAGGACGATCAGCACCGAGAGAGCGATCGCAATGAAATAATTGCGGTTGTTTTGCATCATACGTTCCTGGGGCGCTCGTCTTTCGGGCGCCTGTGTTTCGGCCTGGTTTCCACGCGGGCTTTCAGTTCCGCGGCCAGTTCATCGAAGGACGCTGTCAAGACGTCCCTGCGGGCGACAACCACATAGTCGTGTCCGGGCTGCATTGCAAACCCTGCATGAAGCCGCACCGCCTCTTTCAGGCGTCGCCGCATGCGGTTTCTTTCGACCGCGTTGCCATGTTTTTTGGTGACTGTGAAGCCGACGCGGGCTTCGCTTTCTTCTTCCTTGCGGTTCAGGACCTCGAGAAGGAAGAGAGGGCCGCGGCGCTTTTCGCCTTCGCGGACTGCAAGAAATTGCGGGCGGCTCAAGAGCCGCCCGACAATCTGTTTGTCTTCTTTGGTCTTCAAGTCGCCCGTCATTTGCTATCGGGCAATTCCGGCCTTAGGCCGAAAGACGCTTGCGGCCGCGTGCGCGGCGAGCAACGATGACCTTGCGGCCGCCCTTAGTGGCCATACGCGCACGGAAACCGTGGCGGCGCTTGCGAACAAGCTTCGAGGGCTGATAGGTACGCTTCATTTATTTAAACACCGCGGAGTGCGGCCCTTCTTGAATTTGCATAATGCAAGGAGCGTGGTTTTTCGAACGGGCGAGGTCGCAAAAGACCTGAAACGACCGGACGTGCGGCGGCTTATACAAATGAAGCCTGCCAAAGTCAATTATGACAGGCAGATTCCCCGGAGCTGCGTGGCGGATGGCAAGATTTCGCACTCTGGCGTTAACGAATTTGGTTCTTCACTATATGGTTGTATATTTCATCCATAAGCTTCCGAAAGCTCTCAGCCGCAACTTTTATTCCTTGAAGATGCTCGGCCCGAGACAAAGCATAATGCGCGCAACAGTAAATATGGGTAATTTCTTGTAGTCGATATTGTTAATATTCGAAATACAACATTAACGAATTTACCCGATCTTTCAGTACATCGGCTGGGAATTTGCTTTCCAGCCATTGTGCGAAGCGAGGGAGCGTTCAGTGAAAATTCGCGGCAAAATCAATCTTCTTGTCTCCGTCATGGGTGGCGTTGCGCTTCTGATCGGCGCCACCGCGCTGTCGGCGATGAGCGAGTACAACGCGAACCTGACTGCTTATGAGCATGCTGCGGCCCGCGCCTACGCCGGTGAACGCCTCAACCGCTTCGTCACCGCCGTCGTCATGGAATCGCGCGGCATCTATGCTGCAAAGAGCCTGGAACAGACGCCGGCCTTCGCCAAGGGCCTGATGGCCGGTCTGGATGAGATCGACAAGGTCATCGCCGGTTGGGCGCCGCTTGTGCCTGACAGCGAGAAGGATACTTTCGCCAAGCTCATCGACCGCGCCAAGGAATTCCGCACCTTCCGCAGCGAGACAGCCCGTCTCGGCACGGAGGTGAGCCCGCAGGCCGCCAACGAGCAGGGCAACAACGACGCCAACCGCGCCAACCGCAAGGCTTTCCAGGCCGAGATCGACGCGATCGTCAACACTGACAAGGCCGCACTGACGGCCGTCGACGACCAGATCGAGAGCTTCCGCAGCTGGATCCTGATGCTGGTGCTCAGCATCACCGGCATCGGTATCGCAGTCGGCGTTGGCATGGGCTTTTACATCGGCACCAGCCACCTGAGCCGGCCGATCAAGAAGGTGACTCAGGCGATCAAGGACGTCGCAGACGGCAATTTCCAGGCGGAAGTGCCCTTCGCCGGTCGCAAGGACGAAATCGGTGAGATGGCCGCTGCCGTCGCCATCTTTAAGGAAAACGGCCTCGTCATTCAGCGCATGAACGCACAGGAAGCGGCAATGCGTGCAAAGAGCGACGACCTGCAGTCCAGCATGTCCGTCGTCGTTGCAGCTGCTGCTGCCGGCGATTTCAGCCACCGCATCAACAAGGATTATCAGGACGAAAGCCTCAACCAGTTCGCCGGCAATATCAACACGCTGCTGTCGAGCGTCGATGCCGGCGTCGACGAAACCCGCCGCGTCATAGCAAGCCTTGCTGAAGGCGACCTGACGCAGACTATGCGCGGTCAATTCCAGGGCGCCTTTGCCGAATTGCAGAAAAACGTCAACAGCACGTTCGTGACGCTGCAGACGACCATGCGCGAAGTGCGCGAGACGACCGAAGCGATCAACGGAAATACCAACGAACTCAGGAACGCCAGCGACGATCTTTCCAAGCGCACGGAACAGCAGGCTGCCGCACTTGAGGAAACCTCTGCTGCTCTCGATGAGATCACAGCCGTTGTGCAGAACTCGACGGAACGCGCCCAGGAAGCGACCGTCATGGTCTCCGAGGCGAAGGACAATGCCGGTCGTTCCGGGGTCGTGGTCCGCAACGCCGTCGATGCCATGGGTCGTATCGAGCAGGCCTCCCGCGAAATCAGTCAGATCATCAATGTCATCGATGAGATCGCCTTCCAGACCAACCTGCTGGCGCTGAATGCCGGCGTCGAGGCCGCACGCGCTGGTGAAGCCGGCAAGGGCTTCGCTGTGGTCGCCCAGGAAGTGCGCGAACTCGCCCAGCGCTCGGCAACGGCCGCCAAGGATATCAAGGCGCTCATCAACAAGTCGGGCGACGAAGTGCAGGTCGGCGTCAAGCTGGTCCAAGCGACCGGCAATGCGCTCTCGGAGATCGAGACGCGGGTCATCGCCATCAACGACCATATCCATTCGATCGCAACGGCGGCAAAGGAACAGTCGACCGGCCTCAAGGAGGTCAACACGGCCGTCAACCAGATGGACCAGGTGACTCAGCAGAACGCCGCAATGGTGGAAGAAACCTCGGCTGCGACCCACAAGCTGTCAGCCGAAGCCGATGGCCTCGTGCGCCTCATCTCCCGCTTCAAGGTTTCCAACGAGGCGCCCGTTGCCGTTGCCCGCCAGCAGCATCACCAGCCAGTCGCCTCTCCGGCGCGCCGCGCTATCGGCCGCGTCGCCCGCGCCTTCAGCGGCAATGCCGCTGTTGCGGAGCAGAGCTGGGAAGAGTTCTGATAGGCTTTATGACCGGATCGGAACGCCGCCTGCGGGCGGCGTTTTTGTTTGTGACGACTTGCCGCTCCTCGCAAAGATTTGAAAGCGGAGCATTCTCGTCTAATATAAGAGCTCATTCTGATGGCGGCCTTTCGCCGCACGGACAAGACGAGATGCCGGTTCAAGACCAGGGCGAGACTTCCAAGGCGGAAAACATCGTGGCCGGTGAGGCTGCCAAGGGTTCCTATCCGCGTGCCGGCATGTTCAGCCGCCTTTCCGGCAAGCTGCTCTGGCTCACCGTCTTCTTCATCATGCTGGCGGAAATCCTGATCTTCTTTCCCTCGATCGCGAGCATGCGTGTGCGTTGGCTGGAGGATCGGCTGAATACGGCCGCCGCTGCCGCAATCGTCATCGACGGCCTGCAGCCGGTGGATCTGCCGCGCGCGCTGCAGAAGGAGACGCTGGAGGCGACGGGCACCAAGGCGATTGTGCTGCGCAAGGACGGCACCTCCCGCCTGCTCGCCATGAGCGAAATGCCGACCTCGGTCGACGAATCCTACGATCTCAGCAACATCCCGCCATTGACCGCGATGCGCGACGCGCTGGACACGATGATCTTCGGCGGCAACCGCATGATCCGCGTCTATGGTGCGGTGGGCGAGACCAATACCGGCGTCGAGGTGGTCATGAAAGACCGGCCTCTGCGTAAGGCGATGTTCGTCTATGCCCGTAACGTGCTGCTGCTGTCGATCCTGATCTCACTCTTTACCGCGACACTGATTTTCTTCTCCATCAATCGCATTCTCATCCGCCCGATCCGCAGACTGACGGGCAGCATGCAGCAATTCGCCTCGGATCCCGAAAATCCGCTGCATGTCTATGTCGGCGACGACGGCCGTGACGAACTGGCTGTTGCCGGCCGCAATCTTACATCCATGCAGCTCGAACTGCAGAAGACGCTGAAGCAGCAGAAAAACCTTGCAGCACTTGGCCTCGCGGTCTCGAAGATCAACCACGACATGCGCAACATCCTGGCATCCGCCCAGCTCATGTCTGACCGCCTCGTCGATGTCGACGATCCCTTGGTGAAAAGCTTCGCGCCGAAGCTACTGCGCACCATCGATCGCGCCGTCGGCTACACGACCGAAGTCCTCTCTTACGGCAAGGCAACTGAATCGGCGCCGCGCCGCCGCCGAATCCATCTTTACGAGCTTGTGCAGGAGGTGAAGGACATCCTCGCCATCGAGCCACAAAGCGGCGTCGAGTTCATCGAGCAGATGGGGCCGGATCTGGAAGTGGACGCTGATAGCGAGCAATTGTTCCGGATCATCCACAATCTCTGCCGCAACGCTCTGCAGGCGTTGACCTCGCCGGGCGAGCAGGGGGCTGGGATCGTCAGGCGCATTACAGTCGCCGCCCAGCGCGTCGGCAGCGTCGTCAGCATCACGGTGGACGATACAGGCCCCGGCATGCCGCTGAAGGCGCGCCAGAACCTGTTTGCGGCCTTCCGCGGCTCGGCCCGCTCCGGCGGCACCGGTCTAGGCCTCACCATCGCCCGCGAGCTGGTGCTGGCCCACGGCGGCACCATCGCGCTTGTGGAAAAGCCTTCGGTCGGCACGCAGTTCCGCATCGAAATTCCGGATCGCCCCGTTTCACTGGAAGATTACCGCAGCCGGTCGCACGCCGAAAAGTGATGCAATTTCCGCAAGCGAGCCTTGCCGAACCAAAGTCGCGATTTTTTTCGAATTGCTCTTGCATTGCCCGAAAAGACCCTTTAGAGAACCGCCCACGCAAGCGGCACGGCCGCCACTGCAGACGCACCCGTAGCTCAGCTGGATAGAGCACCAGACTACGAATCTGGGGGTCAGGAGTTCGAATCTCTTCGGGTGCGCCATCACTTAGCTTCATTTGAAGCCTCGCGTTTTGCAGGCCGTTTTGCAAAATCCGTTTCCAAGACGTTCTCCAGTTTTGCTATCGCGTTGTCAGCCATAGTGCTCGTGCGGGCGAGGTACTTGTCCAGAATCTCTTGAGCGCGGCGAAGCGAATGGCCAGTGACTGAGACGATTTCGCCGAGATTGCATCCTGCTTGAAACAGCATGGTCACGGTCGTTCCGCGAATGTCGTGGAAGTGCAAATCGGTGATTCCCGCATCGGCGCACGTCTTTTCCCATAGCTCGGCGAAATAGCGCTTCTTGAACGCCTTGCCGGTCTTGGTGGTCATGATGAGGGCAGATGTGCGCGCTAGACGGTCCAGCGTCTGTTTCAGAGCCTTGGTGCACTTCACCGCGACATATCGCTTTGTCTTGCCCTGCCGGAGCTTAATATGGGTACCGTCATAGTTCGACCATGCCAGCTTTAGCAGATCGCCTTGACGCTGGCCGGTGTGAAGTGCCAGGACGATCGCGAGCTTCATCTCCTCGTTCGCCTTCTCCATGAAGGCCTCGACGTGTTCCGGCAGCCAGATCAGTTCGGACCTGTCGCCATCATACGCGCGTTCGAAGCCATCCATGACGTTCCTATTCAACGGTCCATCCTTCGTGGCCCATGAAAGGACGCGGGCGAGGATCGTCACCCGGTTGTCAGCCTCGCGTGGCTTGTCCTCCGAAAACTCATCATGCCACTTCAGTACGTCGCGGCGGAACTGCTTGTCTTCGAGCGCCGCATACGGAACGGTCCCGTACTTGCCATCCCAGAAGGTCAAGACGCGCCGATATTCCTTCTTGGTGCTCTCAGCCAGGCGTCGCCATTGCTTCGTGCTATCGAAGTCCCTGATCAATCCAGAAAGTGTTCCTTCATGGCGATTTTTCGGTTTCGTCTCGGCTTCTGCGATGGACGCCATGAACGCAGTTGAACCGGGCTCGCCCGTAAGACGGAACCCGGTTGCGCGGTGATAGTAGTATGTGGCGACGGTCCCGTCGGCGAGGGTTCGTTTGACCGTGTTGATGCCCCTAAGCCTTGTTCGCATTCTCCCGCTTCCATTTCTCGAAAGGCGACAGGTTGTCATTGGCCGGCTCCGGTGAGGAGCGGTCACCTGCTATCGCCCGCTCTATGGCCACACGGCTCCATCGGCGCGTTCCGGGGATGGCGGATGGGACAATTCCCTTCCGAACCCACGAATCGAAGCCGGTGAGGCTCATATGGCACAAAGCGGCCGCCTCTCTCCTCGAGAGGACTAGCGGGCTGTTGTCGTTGGCAGCGATCGCGGATCTCACGCGGTCTTCCGCAAGTTCTCGTTCGCTGCGACTGGCCGTGTGGGCCGACCGATCTTCATTGCGCACATCGTTTCCAGCAGCACGATCGATGGGATGACCGAGCTTTCGGGGCGGAACGTGATCTGGCATCCAAGATTGACTGGCATGGTACCTCCTCTGGCTTTTGGCATAGGTGATCATTCGGCGCCTCGCGGCGTCGTTCTCATCTTCTTCTCTGTGATAAGGCGATGGCGGTCATCCTGGTCTCCTCTGTGGTGGCAGGGAGATGAATGACTGATTCCAAAATCAATCGTTAGGCAAAGAACCAGGCATTGTTTGCGGTGCTATTCGTCGTCGATGTCGTCGTAGGTAGCGATCGCATTCCGAATATGGCTCTCGCTGAATCCGAATTTCGCCCCGAGTTCAGAAAGCGCCGTGTCATAGCGGACTCCCGCCTCCCGCATCTTGTAGAAATCTTCCCCGATCTCGATCCAAAAGGCTGGTAGCGCCTTCGGCCGGCCAGCAACGCGTTTGGCTGGCTTCAGGAGATCCGCGGCGATGCCTTGGACTATTCTGTCAGCCTTCCCGGCCTGCAACAGCTCGATCACCATCCGACGTGCGTCTTCGGTGCGCCCCTGGCTCAGTGCCGATCGGATAGGGACGGCCTGAAGGCTGAACGATGGCGGAAGCTTAGCCATTACACCGCGACTAAATGGGTTCCGCTGACGATCCGGTATGGCCTTCCTGCCGCATCTCCAGGAGCCACTTCGACATGGTAGTTCTCGCGACCCATGAGCGTTATCTCGCGACCGACGATGACAGATCTCATCTTGCCGCCTACGTGGTCGACCGCTTGGCCGATTTCAAATCTATAGGACTCCAATACGGTGATGTTGGCTTGCGCGTTCATTCTCAACCCCGTTGTTCAACAATGTCAGTTGTTGTAAAACGATTCTCGAAATCGGTCAACTAACAAGTGCGGCAAAATACTAACATTTGCTTTTGACCGACTACCGCTTTCGCCACCACATGAGGAGACACAAATGACCCGAACCGCAAGCCTAGGAATACGCGTCGAGCCGGCAGTGAAAAACGCCCTAGAATCTGCAGCAAAGGCAGATCGCCGTACCGTCGCCAGCTACATCGAAAAGCTGATTGTCGATGATCTCGAGGCTAAGGGCTATTTGCCAAAGGATGCAGCATAGTTGCGTTGACAAATTTGTAGAATGGCAAGCGCGATTGGTTCGTTACCGATGAAGGCCACGCCGAAGTCAAGCGGATAGACACCTATCGAGACTGGAAGTTTTAGCTGTGCAACCCATAGCCAAACAAAGAATACAAAGGCGCCAATTCATCGTCGCTTAACGGACTCTCTAGTTTTGCTTTTTCGGGAGATTCCGAAATTGCAAAGAGCACGAGCAGGATCGCGGGGACATCGAAGATGAAGTCTGACGGATCGTGATGGACGAGACGCTCCTTTATGTATGGCTTCTTCTCGAGCCAATCTCTAAGGCTGGCCGCAAAGTTCGAACCGGCAAAGCCTTTGTAATGGTCGACTAGCTGAGTGTTTAAAGGTGACGAAGTCGGTTCACGGCCGGTAAGAGCTCGGTACTCAACCGTCAGGTCGGCTTCGATCTCGCGTGCTGACCGCTCCTTCTCCCTGATTATTCCGACCACCTCTGAAAAGTAGTCGTCGGTCGCTTCGATCAGGGCCATGCTCTTTGCAGCAGCGCGCATCATTTCCGGCGTTGTTGCCACGGAAGGCTTGTAAATCGTATCATGCGTCAGCTCGCTATACGCATGTTGCAGAAGTGTCCGAACCTGGATTTCGCACGGAAGGTCAGCTGGAATCTCCAGGCCATCGTGTTTCGTTCCAGGCTTAGAGCGCACCACGTAATGAAGTGATTGGTAATCGAACACGGAGGGGTTTGCTTGTCGCTCTAGTTCGAAATCTCGCGCTTTGTTTGCGCTCCAGAATGCGGAGGCGCCCTCGATGATATTTCCAATTAGACGGACATCTTCATTGAGCAAAACAACGAACCTCACGCCTACCTTATCTTCGATGTCATTGTACGGATCGGCATACGTTTTTCTAATGAACGCTTTTTGAACTAAAGACTCCTCCGTCTTTACACGAGGAACGACAGGCATCCGGAGAAACACGCCCAAACCCGTCGGCGCAAGTTCCAAGGTGATCAGTTGCACAACCTTGTCGACAACGAAGTGCCCCCACGCATCATACAGAGGGCGCTCCTGCTGCCATCGTTCAACGAAAGCCTTTCGATCAGTCACAGCTGATCGGTCATAGTTCTATTGATGGTAATCTGGCTCCACATCTGTTTGCCTTCGCCTCCAAGCTCCTCCGCCGGAGCTTCTTTAATCTTTACTTCGTTGTTGTGCAGCAGTTCGGGGGATACGGATAATTCAATGCTGTCGCCGAATTTGAACTTTCGTCTGCGAAGACGCGCTCCCATATCGGCAGTATCGCGAACCACTGCCCGCTCAGGGAAACGTTTTGACACCATGAAGCGCTTGTAAGCATCCTTTTGATCTATCGGCAGATACTTATCGGCGAATTCATGGGTCGTGAATGTTGCTGCCTGTTCTGTTTTGACGAACGTGTATAGGGCGTCTCCGAGATCCCTCTTCTTATCTGGAGAGAATGGCCCGCGCCGGACAAATTCCTTTGTAAGATCGTAAAAGCGGGATGTCTCGTAGGCTCCATTGGCGGGAAAGAGGCAGCCGAAGAAGCCTTCATAAAAGTGCTGCGCTGCCGTTTCACGGTGAGAGCTGGAGATGTTGCTGTCGAAAATTATCGCTCTCCAATCAAACCCGTCATCCTTAGGCTCCTGAACAAGGAAGCCGATTTTATACAGCCGGGTAGCTGGCGTGAGAAAGATGTTGTCAAGGAACTCTGTGAGAATCTTCTCGGCGGTTTTGCTACGCCGGAAGCCACTTTGAGTTTCTGCCTTAATCACCCCGAGGAATTTACGCTCGGGAACGCCAAACGATCCGTCAAACGCTATAACCACGCCGCCGGGGATGCTACGAGCCTTCTGAGCAGACGCTAGGCGCACCGCTATTTCCTTGGATACTTCAAGAAAATCGACGTCCCCTGCAAGGTCGATGAGCCTTCCTGAGATATCAACCATACTGCCGGCACCGAAATCGGAGATTTGCATCTCAATGCTCTTCGATTGCGTGGAAAGGGCTTCCGTAACTCTCAATGTAAATGCGCCTTTGGCCGCGGCTTCTAGACCTTCAAGCGCAGCCCCGTAAATTGGTACTTTCGGCTGTCTGTCGTCATCACGCTTCAGCACCTCGTGCATGACAACACGATTTATCTTCAAGTTCTCCAGCTGCATATCTGCTCCGAATCAATGCACGGTTGAAAATTGAAGCAGCATTGACTAATCAATGATAAGCGCAATAGGAACATAACAAGAACATAAGGGATAAATCAGTAAAGTCAAGATTGTGGTGGGACGCTATACCTTTTTTGGCGACGGTAATAAGCGGACTCGTGGCCACATCAAAACATCAAATCTCCGTACCTTAGCGGATATCGCCGCGCCACCAGATCCGGCATGATCACCCCGTGCCGCGGAGGTTGGTTAGAACTCCCGGCGTGGGATCGATCCCCGGCCAGGGCTTGCTTCGGAACAGGTCCTGGCCGGAATACGATAGGCGGGCCTCGCGACCCGCCCCCATCACATTATGGCCAGACGACCTCCGGCAGCTCATTAAGGAACGCATCGACTGTTGGATGCTCGCGCGCGCCGCCCTGCACTTTTGCGCGACCAAAAAGTGCGCCCGGTTCATAGTGATGTCTCCGAAACTGAGTGGGATTGAGGCCGCTAGCGGCGGCCGGGGGGAAATGGTAGGTGAAAGCGCGCGCTGTGAGCGCGCTGCACAAAGATCGCCTATTGCCAAACATGCGACAATTACGGAGAGCGCAATTACAATGAACGATGTCGGACGGATTGGGGATGGGGGTCGCCTGCCGGTGCTGGACGGCCTACGCGGATGGGCTGCCCTCTTCGTCCTGCTCTACCACGTTTTTACCTCTGGGCTGGCGGTTACTCAGGAAAGCGGCGCGTTCCTCCGTCACCTTTTGCCGTTCAACGGCCCTTATGCGGTCATGATCTTTTTCGCCGTATCTGGCGTTTCGCTTTCAATCGGGTATCTCGCTAGGTTTGACAACGGCCTTCTTATCAAAAGCGCAGCAGCTCGATATTTTCGATTGGCCATCCCGATTCTGGCTATTTCTCTTGGTGTGCACTTCGCGATGGTACTCGGTCTCTTAACCCCGTCCGCGGATCGACTGGCGCCGTTTGCAAATACTCTGAATTTCGAGCCAAGTATTGCCCACGTCTTGCGGTTCTCTCTTTATGACGTGTTTTTCAAGTACAGCCCACATTGGACCTATGCCGGACCGCTATGGACCATGAGCGTGGAACTCATCGGATCGTTTCTGCTATTTGCCGTTCTTTTCACGGCCGTTCGAACGCGCCATGCGCTGTTGGTGATCAGCCTCGTCGCAGTTTTGATGATTGCGATGGCGCATACTGACACACTGCGGCTGTATTCCCTATTCCTGTTCGGCGCTGCTATTGCTGGCGCCATCCAGCGCGGATGGATACAGCGGATACCCCCTGCACTCTCAATCACTTTGATTGTAATCGGTATCGCGGCACCAGCTCTATTGCACCCGGCTTTCGACCGTTGGAGCGTTGCAGCGACGGTTGCGCTCACCCTCGGATGCATCGCATCGAGACCGGTGAATGCAATCCTCTCGTGCATCCTATCGAGAAGGCTTGGCGAGCTGTCGTTCCCGCTTTATCTCGTCCACGGCCCTGTGATGGTATTCGTGGGTGAGCCGCTGGTGCGCAATTTTGGCGGCTCTGTCCCTTCAAAAATAGCAATCGACCTGGGAGTGATATTTCTTTCCGTGATCGCGGCACTGCCCATGGTTTCGGTGAACAAGGTTGCGATCAAGGTTTCTAGAGGCGTCGGGAATTACGCCGCCTCTATAGCTTCGACGCTGCAAGAAAGAATTCGTCGATCTGCTCGAGCGTGAAGCCCATAGCTGCAAAGCCTGTCGCCATCATCGGTTCATTCCGAACGAACGTGCCGGAATAGTCGTAGGCGACCCGAACTAACTCGCCTTGCTGGGATATCCATGCATCGACCTGCGATTTGATGCCAGCAATGACTAACTGCATCTTGAATTGGCGCGCCGAAACGCTTTCGACTGGCGGCGCGGGAGGATTGAGGAACGCCAATACTTCAGTATTGTCGTCCGCAAGCTCCTCTTCGGCAACGCCTTTTTGAAGGTTTCGATAGACGCCAGCGATGGCGCCGTTCGTTCGTTGTACGTAGGCCATCAGAATAATCCTCTTGTATCGACCCAGCCTTCGGTGAAAATGACGAGGCTAACCCCGGCCGCAGACGCGCTGAGACGAGACCTGATCTGAGCGCTTGTGTTTGTCTCCACGTTGAACGTCGATTTGCTTCGCTGGAGTGTTGATGATGATAGGGTCGTCATGGCGACTGTGCCGCCAACAACGCTGGGATCACTATCGGCTTGGGACATTGAGGTTAGAAGCGCGAAGAATCCGGCGCCAGAGCTGCTGGACACAAGGATTTGCGCATCGCCGAAGGCGGTAACTACAATGCCTACCGGCACAGACAGGGTACGGGCTGACCTTGCCCCGTTGAAATAATCCATTTTGAAGTAAGCTCTGGCCCATCGAGAGGACCAGGGAATGAAGCGCAACCGTTTCACGGACGAACAGATCATCGGCATTCTGAAGGAGCACGAGGCTGGCACGCCGGTCTCTGAACTTTGCCGCAAGCACGGCGTTAGCGATGCCAGCATCTATAAGTGGAAGGCCAAGTTCGGCGGCATGGACGTATCGGAGGCCAAGCGGCTGAAGACGCTGGAAGACGAGAACACGAAGCTGAAGCGGCTTCTGGCGGATGCGATGCTCGACAATGCCGCTTTGAAAGACCTTTTGGGAAAGAAGTGGTGACGCCCGCAGCAAGGCGGAAAGCTGTCGCTCATCTGATGGATCACCACCAGATGAGCGAACGGCGGGCGTGTAAAGCCATCGGCTTTTGCCGGATGACGATCCGCTACGAAACCAGGCGCAGCGATGACCATGACCTTCGCGAGCGGATGAAGGCGCTGGCGCATGAACGCCGCCGCTTCGGCTATCGACGCCTTCATGTGCTGCTTAGGCGTGAGGGGCACCTTGTGAACCACAAACGGCTCTTCCGGCTCTATCGGGAAGAGAAGCTGACGGTGCGCAAGCGCGGTGGCCGCAAGCGGGCGATCGGCACACGCGCGCCGATGCTGATCCCGCTTGCCGCCAATGATCGCTGGTCGCTGGACTTCGTGTCGGATCAACTCACCGATGGTCGCAGGTTCCGGGTTCTAACGGTCGTCGACGATTGCACCAGGGAATGCCTGGGCCTCGTCGCCGACACATCGCTTTCCGGACTGCTGGTTGCTCGCGAACTGATCGGATCATCGAGAGGCGCGGCAAGCCGAAGATGATCGTCAGCGACAATGGCAGCGAGTTCACCGGCAATGTGATCCTGCAATGGACGGATCGGACCAAGGTGAATTGGCACTATATCGCGCCAGGCAAGCCAATCCAGAACGCCTTTATCGAAAGCTTCAATGGGCGGCTGCGAGACGAGTTCCTGAATGAAACTCTCTTCTCGTCACTGCCCCATGCTCGATCAGCGCTTTCAAACTGGCGAAGCGATTACAACGATCATCGACCCCACTCCAGCCTCGGCTGGCTGACACCTGCCGAGTTCGCTCACACCATCAACCCGCGACGTGATGCGGTGCTGCGCAGCCGGAATGGCTCCGCACGGCAACCCGCCGCTACCGCCGCAAATACCGAAACCAAAAACCGCTGGAGCGAACTCAAAATTGGATAAAACTTGGGGGCAAGGTCAGCGGATATCCTCAGCGGCTAAATCGAACCGCCTCAGCCTCAAAGCAGTGCTCGCACCGAAACAATCGTGGAGATAACGGCACGCCCCGCAGTGTGAAGTGCACCCCGATTTTGGGCCAGCCGGAGCCGGAATTTTCCGCTGTTAAGGCGCAGGTCGGTACTGATAAGCCGTCGTTCTTAAAATCGTCTACCACTCAGCTACCTCCATTGTCACCCGCATATTAATCTCAATTGAGGATTGTAGGCCCTGACGCAACGGTGTAGCGCTTAGATAGAGAGAGTGTCAATTTGCAACATTAACGCGCCATGGAGACTGGTGATGTTTGGAGAGTGTGAAGCACACCTTCGCTTGTCCAGACGTTTTTTTAGGAGCGGATTCGGGCCTATAGCAAGGACGATCCCGTCGCTTCTGGTCGTCCTATTAATCCTCTGGATAATTTCTAGTTGTTCGACGCAGTTGTCGCCGGCTTACGACCGGTCAACATACACAAGTCTCACCGACTTAAACGTGAAGGCCGAGACACTCTTCGCGTCGCTATCTGGCGGCGGAACAGCTAGCAATTTCCCGACCTACAAGGAAACCTACAATCAACTTATTGGTGGCTTTTCCGCCGCGAGGATGGCGACGGCGACCCGCGAGGTTCCTCCTTTAAGCCAGCGGTTGCTCGATACTTCCAAGGTGAAGGCAGCTTGTGGGGAAGACCCGACTGGTTGCGTCAACCCCACGCCCCATCACCTGGACCAGGTGACTGCCCTGCTGACCACGATGCGCGAGACTCATCAGCAAGGCAAGCTCGTTAGCGAGTTGGTCAGTGGATTCAACGGTCAGGGCGGTTTCAAGAACAAGTACGAAAGCGAAATGAGCCGGGTCTTGGTGTTCGAGGCTGCGCTCCAGCGATAGGGGGTTTCCATGGCAATAGATTTCGACGTTGGCGCCACTGTAGCTGCCCTGACGGACGCTGTTCAGAAACAGGCAAAACAGGGCTGGAGCAAGATCTCTGGCCTGATCGCACAGCAATCGAAAATGATGGCGCAGCAGGCCGCTTGGATCACAGAGAGCAGCATCAAGGGTGCGCTGAAGGACGATCCGGTCTTGCAACATATGTTCGCCGACTGGCTCGCGGATTCCGTGAGGAGCCTTGCAAAAGACGTGGCGGCGCTGTCGATCTTGACGGCTGAGAAGGTCTGGAACGCCGCCGTGAAGGTGCTTTGGGGAGCAATCAACAAGGTCCTATCGAGCGCAAGCGCGGGCCTTCTGGTTCTCCCCGCGCTTTAAAGCGCGCAATCCGTCAGCCGCTGAAAAGAGAAAGGGGAGATTCCTCATGGCCAAGACACCGACAGCCGCGCAGAGCGAGGCAGACTATTATCTTAGTATGGTGCCGTTGCACGACATGTTGCCAATCAATGCGGGGCTGAGGTCCGCGCAAGAAGAGACCATGATATCGCTACTTGGCTCCCCTCAAACTCCTCTTACGACCCATGACCAGCCTGACAAGGCAAGCCCACTCGTAAAAGCGCTGAAGGTTACAGAGAAGCTTTCGGCCAACATAAAGGCCACAGGGATCCGGCCGGCGATTGCCAGCCTCGGCCAGGTGCTGGAGAAGGCCATCGCTCAGGAAGCGGAGGATGGCCACAACTTTGATGCGGTGCTCGATGACGCCGGCATGCTTGTCGTCCGCTATCGCAAGCCCACGAATGGGCATCCATCGACAAAAATAAGCAATCACTCCTGGGGCACTGCAATCGACCTCAGGATAGTGGGTCACGATGCACCAGGGAACACGCATGGCATGATCCCACGTTTCATCGCCGTGCTACTGCCGTTCTTCAATCAGGCAGGCTGGTATTCAGGCATCGGCTTTGCCGACACGATGCATTTCGAAGTGGCGGACAGCACGATTCACAAATGGGCAATTGAGGGAGATCTGAAACCCTGACCGGGCTCGGCGGTCACCCGGGCAGCAAACTAAGGAGACGATAATGGCGGGTTTTTCTGGCTTCGATAGCTCAGCGTTTCCTGGGCTTGAGATTACGAGTTGGCTGAAGGCCAATACCAACCTTCACTGGTGCGGATTCTACCTCGGTCCCGCGCCAAGCCACTCCGGCAAAGACTGGATGGCTCACCGTGCCGAATTAGTAGAGCAAGGTTGGGGCATTGCCCCGCTGTATGTGGGCCAGCAAGTCGTAGGAAAGGGCAGTAAGTTGTCCTCCGGTCCTCAGGGTAAGACTGACGGCAAACAGGCGGTTTCGCTGATGAAATCGGCAGGGTTTCCGGCCGGAACCTTTGTCTATATAGACCTAGAAAACGGTCCACCTCTAAAGCCTGTGCAGCGCGCCTATCTCGGGGCTTGGGTGGATACAGTGGCGGGAGATGGCTTCTGCCCGGGCGTCTATTGTTCACATGGATTCGCCCAGGAAGTGCATACGCTGCGTCCCGCAGCACGCGTCTGGGCCTTCAATGTATCCACTACCAGCACACACGCGGTCCCCGGCAACAATTTCCCAGATTCCCATCCCTCAGGTTCAGGGTTTACAGGGTCATTTGTCTGGCAACTGGCGCAAAACGCTGTGATCGATGCTAAGTCGCCGCAAAAGCTCAAAGTTGACTTGGACACAGCTTTAACACCGGATCCGGGCAGGTGAAGCTCGAGATTGTGTGCTGAGGCCATTCAATGTCGATGCCGTTTAGCGATCGAGGTTTTCAGAGGAGACAAAGGCTAAGCGAGGCGCGCCGTGGGTTCGCCAGGAGGGAAACATGAGAGCCTTGCCAAAATGTCCAGTGGGTATTGCCTGCCTTTGTGCGGTTATCTGGATATTCAGTGGTCCCAGTGACTTGCCGATTGTGTCAACTCTACTTACCTCACTGATTACTCTGCTAGGTGCCGCTGGGATGTTCTACATGCCATGGCCGCAAACCACCGCAAACGGGACCGCCACCCAACTACGCTGGAGGCGTTTAAGCTGGCGGCCATTTATCGACACTCAATTATTGCATCGAGCCTTCGCGCGTGACGCTGGGACGCTTGCGTTGCTCGTGCTTGTTTCTGCACTGATTTCACCCGCGACTCCGCTACAGGCCCAGACAGGTTCGCCCGCCGCTACATCGTTCATTGCAAAGGGGCGGGATTGCGGCGCGGCAGAAGTGCGTAAAGTCTATCGGACTTCTCGGCCGCCGAAGGGCGAGAAAATTAACTCCGACGACCGTAAGGACGTGCAGTTAGAAGATATAATTACGATCGAGATCGCCGGACTAGACGCCCTTATGGATTGCGCGGCAAAACTCAACAGGCCCGTCATCCTCTACCTCGATTCGCGACCATTCCCCAGTCTCACTCCCTACATAAGGACCGGCGACTCTCTCGTCTTCGACCTTGCCATCCACCGGACCGAGGGCGCTACGCCCGAGCCTTGGGACCGTGTCCTCGGCAAGCCCTCACTGACCTCGCGACCAGTCCCGGTCAGCGTCGGACTGGCGGAAGAAGGGCCAATCACAAGCGGCCAGGAAGTGAGGCTCGATCCAATCGCGAGCTGGTATTTCATCCTCTGGGTGGTGATCTTCGGCCTGCTGATCATCGCTTTCGGCCTGCTGATGCGGCGCACGACCATCCTGCGCAACGGTCTGACTGACCCGGAGGCGCCCGATGCCAAGGGCTCCTTCAGCCTCGCCAAGAGCCAGGCAGCCTGGTGGTTCTTCTTCATCCTTGCGTCGTATATCCTCATCGGCACCGTCACTGGAGACTTCACCGGATCTGTCAACGCCACCGCGCTGACCCTTCTCGGAATCGGTGGTGCGACGGCAGCGCTGGGCGCGATGATCGACAGTCAGAATCCCGAGGCAGCGGCGGCTCAACGCGGAAAGTCGCTTGCCGACAAGAAGGTGGAGGAAAAGGACCTCACCGACGAAATCGCAACGCTCGAGGGCGAAATCAACTCAATTAAGGTTACGATTACTGCGGCTGAGCAGGCGATCAAAGCAATGGAGACCGACAACTCACAGGCCGATCTGCAGGCAAAGCAGGACACGATCGAGAGGAAGCGGAAGGAGCTCACTGATCAACGTACGGAAGCTGAGGAAAAGCGGATCAAGCGAATGGGAAAGGAAGGCCGCCTCGCAGCGGTGCGCTCACAGATCCGCAAACTGCGAGGCGAATCTGAAGGATTCTGGCAGGACATCGTTAGCGACGCCAACGGTGTAAGCTTCCACCGCTTCCAGATGGTCGCTTGGACGATCTTGCTCAGCTTGGTGTTCGTCCTCGACGTCTACAAGCGCTTGGCGATGCCCACATTCGACGCGACCCTGCTGGGGCTCATGGGAATCAGTTCGGCCACCTATCTTGGCCTTAAGACAACGGAGCCTACGACTCCGACGAAGTGACTCGCTCCAAGGGGGGTTCTATGCCTGACACAGAATTGGCAGCTTTGCTCGGCGAAATCGCAACCGGTGTCGGGCTTCTGGGGACCGCCGGCAGTGCCCTTTGGGCGGTGTTGCAATATCACCGGAACAGCAAAGACCAGCAGGCGGAGCGCGCGCGGACCAAAGCTGTCAACGCCGCTAGTGAGATGGAAATATTCCACAACGATGACGCTGTGCAGTCCGCGATGAGCATGATCGACTATTGTGAGATGCCCGATTACACAATGCCCGGCAACGCAATGCCAGAGGTGCCCCCGCTCTTCATAAACCCCGGAGAATTCTCTGCTGCGCTACGTAATCACACCGATAGCATCAAGAGCCTTGCCACCAACCCCACCTCTGAGAAGTCGGAGCTGTTTACCACGAACGAGCGGAAAATAAGGGATTTGATCGACGGCTTCCTTGGGCGGCTGGAAAGGATCGATAATCTGATCGCGAGGGGCGTGATCGACGCAGGGGATTTCGAAAGGCTATTTAGCTATTGGCTGCAGCTAATCGGCGAAATTCCCCAACCGGGAGATACCCTCAATCACTTTGACGACGCCCGCCGGCGCGCCCTGTGGCAATACATCCGGACTTACCGATTTGACGGCGTGGTCAGATTGTTCGGAAGATATGGTCGTGCAGCAACCGTTGCAGCTGATCCCGACGCGGCGTTCAAGTTTAGGGATCGCTAAAAACTTGCGCTGCGCGTTACTCGCTGAAAAAATCCAACCAACTGACCTTCGCGAAAACATCTCGGCATAGCCGTGGAAAGCGTCGACGCCGCGCCTTGCCGCGCGAGCGGTTCGTTCTCTGGGGCTAAACAGGCCTGTACTCCAAGCAGAATTTCAGAAATCAATAGACACAGCGATGACATAGCGGCGCCCAGTTCATCCTGCCCGGCGCGCCATTTCTAAATTATTGATTTGTTAGAAATATCTTGTGAACAAGAAAATAAAACTGAGCACCAGCATGAGTTTGCGAGGTTGGCGGAGTGGCGCTTCCAGCGGCTGATCGTTCAACATTGCGGCAAGCCATGTGTGTACAGCGGACCGGTTTTAGGCTCGTTGATAGTTTCCTAACCTTCAACGTCTTGTTGATCACCATGACGCAAGCCATTCTCACACAGTCACTCGCCAGGGATTGAGTGCACTGTCATCTTGATTCCGGCCACGCGATCGCTCGGGCCGATCTCAGGTGGGAACGCGCGGGAACGCTCATTGTAATCACCTCGCAATTTCGCCAGAATAGGCCTTGGGCAATGCTCTACAATTTTGTTTTTGTCGCTCGCCGATATTCGTGAGCGCCAATTGAGTCGCCGGGTTTGGGTGAGGAGGGTCTCCCATAATGCAGCGCTATCTAACTGCGCTGATGACTGTAAGTGGTGCAGTCCTCGGCATCTTTATTGCCTTTTCGCGCGAGCCTGTGGCCGGTGCCGTGATTGGTGGAGTGCTGACCACAGTCACTGCCATTGGTCTATTTTTCCTGTCTGCCAAAGAGCACAAAGAGAACGAGCAAACTCTGATCAAGGCAGCCGCAACTTCGATGCTTTGGTTTTACGGGAGCCTTGTCGTTGCTACAGGGATTTTTCTCGGCGTTAGTCTGATCCCGGGTATGCCAACAAATCTGGATCTCGAGCGTAACGTGCTGAAGGCGTTTTTGTCTTCATCGGGGATGAAGGCAATCGAGGTCAGTGGCCAAAAGTATCAGATCGACCAACAGGTCACGGAGGCAGCGACTGCGCTCATCCTCTCAGGCAAAGACCTGTCGTCCCAAGCGACGGGCATCCGGGTATTCAGCACGAGTCAAACACCTGACCACCCTAACGTCGGCATTAACGTCGGCGGCGCCTACTGTGTCAATCTTAACAAAATGATCGCTTCGAATGGATCAGACCTCAGCAGTCTTGCGAAGTTTGATGGATTCACGAACAACGCCGAAGCCAAACTAGCTGGCAAGCTTCTCCAGGCCGTTGACCAAAACCATGCTGTTGACCTCGGTAAGTTGGTCGCTGATGCTTATTGCAATCCACAGGGCACACCATGAAGCACCCTGGGCTGAGCCGTCTTAGAGCTATCGCCATTGCTGCTGTATTTACAACGACGATGACAAACGCCGCGTATGCTGCGATGAGCGCCGACGAAGTCGTGAGGGTCCGGAATATTCTTTCCCATAGTGTCGTCCGCATTGACGCTAGTGACTGCCGCACCGAAAGGGGAGGAAAAAGTTGCGGACACTCCGTCTCTAGCACCGGCTTTTTTGCCGACGTAAATGGCCAGTTGGTGATCGTCACCACGCTTCACGGCGTCGCCTACTATCCCTCGATTCAGTGGATTGGTGGTACCTTTCGGCGCGACACCTCCATACTGTCAGTGAATACCGCTGCCGACATTGCGCTGTTGGAGGTTCCGCAACCGGATGATGTGCTCGCGAGGGGATTTGCTCCTCTGAAGCTCTCGCCGGCGCTTGCCACTGGCGACGCTCCTCCCGACTTGGCTGGGCACGACGTGATCGTACTTGGTTACAAGCTAGGCCTGGCGGAGGCCACGGCGGAGGACGCGAATATTCGCATCCTAGGCCCGGGCACCATTGGAAGCCTATTGGCTCCTGATGAGGATCTCGACAGCGGTCTGGCACACTTCTTCAAAAAGACGACTGCCATTCTCCAGTTGCAACACCGTCTTGATCCGGGGGACTCGGGTGGGCCTGTCATAGACAATGACACAGTGATCGGTATCGCTCACGGAGGAATCCAAGGGAGTTCACTCAACTGGGCCATGCCTGCAGGCCTCGTCGCGTCTGCAACTGAGAAGTCAGATAAGTTTCTATCTGGGGGGGCCAGCGACTATTCCCAGCAAGGAACGGTTCTTAGGGTCTTCAGTACGCAGACTGCACAGGCCACTGCTCATCCGGTCGTTCTGCCAATTCGGTATAGCTTTGCGCTTAAGCTGAGCCAGAACACTAGTCTGTTGATGGATTACGCCTCACGCATCGGGTATACGACCACCGGCGAGGACAATAACGGCTATTGGACATTTGGCAAAGGGCCCATTTCGCGCGACTCCGAAGCCTTTCCAGGGGGTGGTGGTAACGCAAGCGGTCTGTACGATTCAGAGCCACCAGCACGAAAGCAATTCTATCAGGAGACTCTTGACAAGGAGGCCCTGATCTTAGAGGCGATAGACTCTGCTAATGTGCAACTCGAATGCCAAACGCCTGATAACCTGAAGTTCGGCGAACCAGACCTCTGGCCTACATTTGATCCGGCTCTTCATCTAGACCAAGACCTCAGTATTGACCGGTTGGCGTTGGCGCGCGATCGGTCTGACCTTTTTATCTACACGCCAAATCCTTTAGATCTTAGCGGCTTTGGTCAGAAGGGCCACTTTAAGACGAGCCCAAGGACTGGCAACACGCTAACCGATCAGGACTTGAAGTTTGCACTCTGCTCGATCGGGCTTACCGCCCGACCAAGTGGCGATCCGAATCTTGTCCAGCTGCTAAATAAAGCAATGCTCTCAGGCAACGCCTGTTTTGCGATTTATCTAAGTGATGGAACGGTGCTCCAAACGATAATGGTTGGCCAGAGTCCATTTTCAGAGCTCGACCCCAATAAGCTGTACAGTGAGATGTTTCCTATCACCGGGGCAACAAGTGACTATGGACAGATTTGTGACTTCTAGGATCGGCGCATACGCTGTCGTTAGCGCAATGCTTGTTGCGATCGAACTTGTGCCTTTGCAACCAGCTCGCGCCGACGACTCTTGGCAGAAATTTTGCAGTGACCAGATCCCATCTCAAGATGAGTGGAACGCGCTACCCTTTATGATGGCTTTCAAGGATTTGCCTAAGCATTGCTTGGAGCTCGGACTCAAGACGCGGGTCGGGTCCTCTGACTTAACCGAGTCGATTCCCCTTGATGCTTCCAACGTGTCACTGCAGTTCGACGAGCCCGACGGTACCGCCAAGCTCGAAGAAGTTCCGACCGTCGGGATAAGCCCGATCGCGCGCGATATTTACTGCAGTCGCACGGCGGCCGATTGGAAGATAGTCGGTGCAAAATGCCCACTGTTGTCGGTTTACGCACCTCCCGACATTGGGAAGGCGCTTGCCTCGATTGGCTGGGGACCATCGATCTTCTTGGAGCATGGCCTGCCGTACGACCTCACCCTTTCTGGCAAGCTCAAGAACATATACTCGCCGAGAACGCGCCTCTTTGCCAAAACGATTACGCTCGATGGATTGACGGCGGATAGGGTCGAGCTGACGGGCTGGCTCATCACTGGCGACTTGGTTCTTTCCAACGACAAAATTGGAACCGTAAACCTCGGAAATACGATTGTTATTGGACAGCTTCGTATTGTCAACACAACGGCAGAGTTGGAATTCAATGACTTTGGGGCAGTCGAAGGCATTGTTGCCGGTGCCATGATCCACGGCGGAATAACCACGGACGCCTCTTCTGTAATCCCCTCCGCGCTGTGCAAACCGTGGCCGACAGGTCAGTCGCAACAAGGGCCAGTTCTAATTTCGACATGCTAACGAGATAGCCATTTTTTGGGAAACAGTGCCCTCGAGTTGGACTATCGCCTTTCTTCTCTTTGCTTTTCGCGATCTACTCTACGTCCGAGACGCCTACTGAGCAACGCGGTAATCGTAGCTATGTTTAGCCATTACCTTGGCAAGATCACTGTTAAGTGTGCTGTCACCGCATTCAAAAATTGGCTGCACAAACAACCACATATGGGTGCCCAGTTTCATCCTCTCCGGCGCGCCAATCCCAACATACTGATTTACTATCACTATTTGACAGGCCAGAGAATAAAACTGGGAACTAGTAGGAATGTACGCACCAACTGGTGCGGCAGCTCTCCGATCTATAGTCGTCACTATAGTCAGCCATGCATATGTGGAAGACTTGTTTTGTATTTACGGGCATCTGTAAATAAGCAACGCACGTGGGCGCTTCTTAAGCTTATTTCTCCGCCCTTATTGAGGATCAGGTCAATTCCATGTAATTTGCAATCCAAGCAACACCGACGCTAGTGGAGCCAGAAATGAATGGCGTAGCGTTTGACCGTGAGAAGGCGAAGGCGCTTCTAAAACACGTAGAGAGCCTTGCATTGAGCCGTGGCCTGAAGCTGCCGCCGCCCGACCCATATCCTGACCAGCAAGTGCTATATGAAAGATATCTTCGCTCGATGGGAATTGAGCCTGGCACAGTGGATATTGTGCTCGATCTTGGACGCATTCCTAAAGAAAAACACCCAGAAATTCATGGCATGATATTATCAATGCTTACAAACGTGGACTCGATGCCGCAAGATGAACTTAGAACGTTCTTACTGATGGTTAGGACAATATTTTCAGAACAGAGAGCGTCGGAGCTAATACGAACGCTGACGTCTCCAATATTTGAATCGGCACGCGGTGATGTACCCCTGCTCCGCCGACCGTTGGCGATGGGGGTATTTCCGTTTGCATGGTTCAATGGGCATTCCACATTGTTCGAAGGAAGCCCAATCTGCCTCTTGGCAACTGGAAGTTTTGATCTAATCGAGATATTTACGACTCTGTTTATGGCAAATATGAAAGACCCAATTTACGCGGTCGATAATTTACGTGAACATATCGATCATTATGTACGGGCATCGAAAGTAAAAAAGCCCGAGTATGGGCTCGGAGCAAACCTTGTCGATTTCGGAGACTATAGTGGTGTCGGTACGCGCTTAACTACGTCCGCAGAGCAGTTTCTCATGTCGCATGAACTTGCGCACGTTGCGCTCGGGCATGTTGATCGCTCGCCTAGGGCTGCGCTCCCTATTCTGAACCCTGCGCAGGTGCGGGATCGGACTGTCCGGCCCATTCCTTCAGCGATATCCGTGATTAACCCTGGGCACATTGATGAGCATTGTGCTGACGTGTGGGCTTTGACGGCGATGCTAAAGATAATGGAAGATCCGAAACACAAGGAAGAGGCCCCCCTCTTATGCGGCGGAGCAGCGGTCTTTCTTGGGATCGCGATGCTGGTCGAAGCGGCAGCTCAGCAAGCAGGCCTACCAATTCCTGATTCGCACCCACCAGCGCACAGTCGACTTTATATTATTGAGCTCGCATTTGAGCTGCTTGGGCAGCACGAGAACGCTTTTGTCGCTCGCCGTGTTAGTGAATTTGTTGCAGAGGTTGGCCGTGCATACGACAGCTTCGAGATGCCGCCGATGCTGGACAGATCACAAAATAAAGTCGCCGCGGAAGTATTCAGGCTTTTAGGGGTGGATTTGTCTGAAGCGCCCTACATCACAGACTTTCAATAACAAGATCAACTCAGCTCCATTCGCCCGCGCAAATCCGCCTAATTCCAATGCGAGCAAGCAAGAGAGAAACAGTAGCGGCCGCAACTGTTGTTGGCGCAAACGCGAGCAATGGCGAAATAGCTGCAACGAGGGCCGGAGTGTCACTCTTGCTCGCCAGATCTTCAACCAAGGAGTTGCCGCAGACTGCTTCCCGCATTTCTTTCAGATGTCCCCTAAACCAACTTTCACCAAGCTGTTCCTTTTGGTTGTCGGTTACCGTTGACCCCATTCTTGACGCCGAAAGTAATTCGCCGCCAAGCAGTACAAATAGCTGCTTCTCGGTTGGCGCTGAAGCGTCGTCATCAGTTTCCATGGCTCCCGTCCCTCAACCTACGTGCGTCGCTTCATTATTTATTGCAGGTCGCGACGGTTGCAACAGCCAACACGAAAGGTCTTGCCGAAAATTACAACAAAATGGCAGATTATGGATCCATTGCGGAGTTCACAGCCTACACGAAGACAGTGAGACGGTGCAATGGTCGCTATTCGCGCGTGCGATTGTTGCCTTGAATGCTCTCGGTATATATCACCAGCAGGATCTCGTTGAGCAAACATGCCGGTCGCACCCGCACGTCCATATTATCGTCAACCTTGTCGATCAGTCCATCTCGTCGCCAAAAGGATATGAGAAGATTATATAGCACAAACAATGACATAAGAGTGCCCAGTTTTATCCTCCCGGGCGCGCCATTTTCCAATTGTTCATGGTCATGACTTGGCAGCAGGCTCTTCATCGCGCCCGGCGCCATTGCTCTTGTCGCAAGCAAATCGGCTTCGGCCAACTTAGGCCTGATTGGTTCCCGCCTCTCCACCACCTCGACGATGTAAGATAACCCAGCGCGAGCGCCAGGGCGGCGACCGCAATTCCGGCGCTGATCACGCTCGTCGGCGTTATTCCGAAACTGGCGTGCAAGGCAATGTACTTCCCCGGCGCAGATCAAACACTGACTGATTTGCCGAGGATGTGAAGGACCGCGGTCAAAGGTTCTTCTTCCTGAACAACTGTCATTTTGAAGCTCCGATGCAGATGGTGCCGCGACCGAGCGTCCATTCTGAAGCCTGCCGCAAGCTTCGACGGGCGCCACGATACCATCGCTCCCCACCTCCATGCCTAGTTTCGCGCAACCTTCGGCGTCTATCTGCGGAAGTGATGGATTGTGTCGGGCGGGAAGCCGGAGGGTTGGATGATGACGAGAATTGTTGGTGTCGTTGGTCTCGTCGCGATGATGGCTGCTCTGGCGGGCTGTATCGATCGCGCCAATGCGCCGGTGCTCGTGCCGGTCGCTTCACCCGTTAATCCGCCTGGTGTCACCCAAAGCCTCTGTATGTCCGATGCCAACGCCATGTATGATGAGGCAAACAAGCAGTACGACCTGCGTGCGCAGATGACCGGGCACCGCGACGCGATGGAACGGGAAACCAATGCAAGCGGCGCGGCTCACAGGCAATATGTCTCCTGCGTCGCAAGCCAGGGCTACCGTCCTTTGTACGCGAATTGAGAACGGTGAATTCACACAGCTGATGAATTGTCGCAGGCGCTGCTCTCGCGGCTTTTGCAAAATCGCAATTTTTGATTTTTTGTGTCTTTCAGTCACGCCGGATCGCCTGCAATCACAAGTGTAGGAAGCTGCGTGTCGTGATGGAACTTCGCGCGTATAGAACGCATTTTTCATAGGTAAATCCAGAAGGAGGGTTTATCATGAAAATGCTTAATCTAGCCCCAGCCGCCTTTGCGCTCAGCGCTCTTCTCGCCCTCTCGTCTACCGTTCCCGCGCTGGCGGCGCCCGTTCAGCAGGCCCGGATCCCGGTCCCATCGAATGTGGAAATGGTGCAATATAAAGCACATGCCGGCTATTGGCATGGCTATCATGGATTCCGCACGGAACGCCCCGGTACCCGCCGTCACTCCGACGGCTACTGGTATCCGCTTGCCGCGTTCGGCGTTGAAGCCGGCACCACGGGCTCGATTGTCCGCGAACCCGTCAACCGCCCCGAGCCGAAAACTATGTGCAACCCCTCGTTTAATGGCACGATCGGCCCCGGCAGCATGCCCTGTGACAACGGCTATTGAGCCGGCAAAGAAAAAGGCGGCCAAAAGCCGCCTTTTTCTTTGCCGCAATCGGAACTCACGTCGTCGTGATCGCCGTTTCAAGGCAGTAGAATATGACAATTCCGCTTCCTAGTTCCTTGGCGTAAATTCCAACCATCCTCCCAAGGAGACAAGAAATGATCAATGTCGTGAAGAATGGCCTCGTGGCCGTAGCCTTTGGCACAATCATCACCGTTTCGGCTTTCGCATCTGCCAACGCAGCCCCGGCGCAACAGCAGCAGCAGGTCGTAAAGCAGCAGAAGAACACGACCGCTCGCAATGAGCCCCACACCACGGGTTCGGTCAATGGTACTTCCAGCAGCTCCGAACCTTACCAGTATGGCCGGAAGAAGTCGCTCAACATGGCTTGCGGCCTGCGCTTCAACCCGACCAGCAGCTCGGGCTGCAACTATTGAACGCGGATTGCAGGCATAGGGGAGGGAACTGACATCCCTGTCACGAAAAGAGGGCAGCCTTCATGGCTGCCTTTTTCGTTCCAGGGAAGCCTCGGTCACGATGTCGAGGGAGAGCCCGGTCAGATCTTCAGAGACCTGCCACAGCTTTCGCCAGACCGTTTTGTCCTGCGCTGCGTGAACAATCTTTGCGAGCCTCGGCGAACCCTTCAGCTCATAGAAACCATCGGGGCCGTACATGACGCCGCCCTTCGCATCCGGTGAGGTCGCGGCAAACAGCGTCGGCAATGCGCCGGCAGCAGCCGACTGGGAAAGCAGAGGCTCCAGCAATTTGCCGAAACGCTCCTGCCAGCTTGGGCCGGTGCGTCCCATGCGCGGGCCCGTGCTCTGCAGGCCGGTCACGGCGTAGCCGGGATGCGCCGCCGTGCTCGTCAGGTTCCAGCCTTCCGCCCGGGCAATACGGTCGAGTTCCAGGCTGAACATCAGCGTTGCGAGCTTGGACTGCGCATAGGCTGACCAGTAGCCGTAGCGTTTCTCGCATTGCAGGTCGTCGAAATTGATCTTGCCGGAGCGGTGCGCAAGGCTGCTCACGGTCACGACGCGCGGTGCCTTTCCCGAGAGCACCATGGGCAGTAGCCGCAGGCTCCAGGCGAAATGGCCGATATAATTGGCGCCGAGCTGCATCTCGAACCCATCCTCGGTGACGTGGCGCGTCGGGATCGCCATCACACCTGCATTGTTGATGAGCAGGTCGATGCGCGGCAGCGAGGCAGAGAGACGAGCAGCGCAGTTTGCGACCGATGTCAGGCTCGCAAGATCGAGCGGTTCGAAGCTCACCTCGGCCCCGGCATGCGTCGCCCGGATCTTCGCGAGCACCTCGTTGCCCTTTTCCACATTGCGTGATGCGATGATCACACGGGCGCCGGCTCCGGCGAGCGCCTTGGCCGTTTCATATCCGATGCCGCTGGTCGCGCCGGTAATGACTGCGATGCGGCCCGTCTGGTCCGGTATGTTCGTCGTCGTCCAGTCAGTCATGGAAATTTCCTTTTGCGGTGTGAGGCGGCGCGGACCGATCGGTAAATCACGCGATGAGAATTATTGCATTAACTGCAAAAATGCAATAGATACAAAAATACACGAAATGTTGTTGGAAAAAGACATGCGCGAAAACGATGGATTGACGAGGCTGCCATGGAATTGCCATGCTGCGAGAGATCGTCGCATCGATAGTCAATCGCATTTCAGGCAGGTGGGATAATCATGATCGCAAAGACTGCATTCTCCGATTTCCTGCATTTTTTCCGTTCCTGGCTGAGTAACCCGCTGAGGGTTGCGGCCATCGCGCCCTCCGGCGATTCGCTCGCGCGGATCATGACCAGCGAGATCGCGGCGCTGGACGGTCCGATCATCGAGCTCGGGCCGGGCACCGGCGTCTTTACCCGCGCGCTGCTTGCGCGCGGCATCAGCGAATCCGATCTGACGCTCATCGAATATGGTCCTGAATTCATCGGATCGCTTCAAAAGCGTTTTCCCGATGCACGCATCCTGCAGATGGATGCCGCCCATCTGGCGCAGGCCGATATTTTCGAAGGTGAACCTGTCGGCGCCGTCGTCAGCGGTCTGCCGCTGCTTTCCATGTCGCCGCGCAAGATAGCCTCGATCCTGGCGGGCGCCTTCGTCTATATGCGGGTCGGCGGCGCCTTCTATCAGTTTACCTATGGACCGCGCTGTCCTGTGCCGCGTCCGATCCTCGATCGCCTGGGCCTGAAGGCGACGCGCATCGGCGGCACGGTCCGCAACCTGCCGCCGGCTTCCGTCTACCGGATTTCGCGCCGCAAGCCGCTGGAGCTCTCGCGTGAGCGCTTCAAATATCGCAGCAGCGGAGTGGATATGGAGATCGCCGCTTTCTCCGAAGCGGATGACTGAATAACATCTGATGCAAATGACAGAGAAGAAACTGCCTGAAGCCATCGAGGGCAGGCGCGAGCGCAAGCGGCGCCAAACCCGCGAGCGCATCGAGCAGGCAGCGATGAGCCTCTTTCTGGAGCGCGGCTTCGACGCGACGACCATCGAGGAGATCACCGAAGCAGCTGACGTTTCGAAGCGCAGTTTCTTCGATTATTTCCCGTCGAAGGAAGAAGTCGTCTTCGCCTGGCAGGATTCCTTCGCTGACCGGTTGATGGCGGCGATTGCCGCCCGCCCGCCCGGTGAGTCTGACGTCAAGGCGGTCGAGGAAGCCTTGATCGTCACTGTGACCGCTTCGGCTGACGAGCGCGCCATGGCGCTTGGCGAACTCATCCATTGCACTCCGACCCTCAAGGCCCGCGATCAGCTCAAATATGCCAAGCTGGAGCAGAAGTTGACCGACGCGCTGATTGCCCGCAAGGGCGGTGATCCTGAAGCGCGGGCGCACATGCGTTTGCTTTCGGCAATCGTCATCGGCGCGCTACGCGTTGGCAGCGAGGTCTGGCAAGAGCGTACCCAGGGTGTTTCGATGGAGGGCGTTTCAATGGAAGCCTTCGCACGCGAGATCTTTGGCGAACTCTGGAAGATGCTGGCAGAATTCGGCGATGAGACGAAAGCCTACCTCCAAAGCAATTCTATACGCTAGATAATCACGCTTTCCGTTGCCGGCGGCGCTTCGGATCGATGCTTTCTCAGGAAATCGATGAGCGCGCGCAGCTTTGCAGGCACCCGCCGGCGATCCGGATAATAGAGCGTCAGGCCGGACAGCGGCGGGCTCCAGTCGGCAAGGATCCGCACGAGCCGGCCATCTTCGAGAAAACGTTCGATATAGCCGTTGATCATGTAGGAAATGCCGATTCCATCGAGGGCTGCCTGGGTCAGTGCAGCGGAATCGTTGAGGATCAGCCGCGGATGGAGCGTAATATCGATGCGTTCGCCATCCTTCTCGAATTCCCAGCGCTCGACCTGGCCGCTCGTCACGAAGCGGAAGCCGATGCAATCATGCTGCAGCAGGTCGCGTGGATGCTTCGGCATGCCGCGGCGGCCGAGATATTCCGGCGAAGCGATGACATGGGCGCTGATAGGCGGGCCGATCGGAATGGCCACCATGTCCTTTGCCACCGTCTCTTCGAAGCGGATGCCGGCGTCGAAGCCTTCCGCGACGATATCGTTCATCGAGGCTTCTATCTTCACCTCGACCTGAATGTCGGGATAGGCATCCAGAAAATCGCGAAGCAGCGGCTGGATGGCAATCATATAGCCGGCGCGCAGCACATTGAGCCGCAAAAGGCCCGCCGGCCGGCCGACATCCGCATCGAGATCCTTGCTCGCGGCCGCAAGCTCGCCGAGGGCGGGAAGCACTCGCTCCAGATAGCGGCCGCCAGCTTCCGTCAGGCTCACGCTGCGGGTGGTGCGGTTGAAGAGCGGCAGACGCAATCGGCTCTCCAGCTTGCTGATCGTCTGGCTGATGGCGGACGGCGATACGCCAAGCCGAATGGCGGCAGCCGAAAAGCTCTTTTCCTCGGCGACGACGACAAAGGTTACCATGCCGTCAAGCATGTCCTGGCGCATTCCATTCTCCGGTTTCAAGACCGAGATTAATAAGTTTCTCTAAAAAGGCCATTGCCATTTAATGAGCTTATCGAAATTATCTCCGCGGCCTAACTTCCCCTCCACCAACAGCCAGACGGAGTGAAGGCCATGACAACAAGGGCTAGGATCCTTTTCATTACAGGTGTTTCCACCGGTTTCGGCCGCGCCCTTGCAGAGGCTGCCCTCGCCGAGGGCCATAAGGTGGTTGGCACCTTGCGCAATGAAGAATCCCGCAAAGCGTTCGAGGCGCTGAAGCCCAGCTTCGCCTTCGGTATGCTGCTCGATGTCACTGATACCACAGCGATCGCGCCTGTCGTTGCCGAGATCGAAAGGGAGGTCGGCCCGATCGACGTTCTCGTCAACAATGCCGGATACGGCCATGAAGGCCTCGTCGAGGAATCGAGCATGGAAGATCTGCGCCACCAGTTCGAGGTCAATGTTTTCGGTCCGGTGGCTGTCATGCAGGCGGTACTGCCCTATATGCGCAAGCGCCGCAGTGGCCATATCCTCAATGTCACCTCGATGGGCGGGATCATCACCATGCCAGGCATTGCCTTCTATCATGGCAGCAAGTTTGCCCTCGAGGGCATTTCGGAAAGCCTCGGCAAGGAAGTCAGGAGCTTCGGCATCCATGTGACGGCTGTCGAGCCCGGCGGTTTCCGCACTGATTGGGCCGGCCGCTCGATGGTGCGTGCGGAGCGTTCGATCGAAGATTATGATGAGGTTTTCGAGCCATTGCGCCAGCGCCGCCTCGAACGCAACGGCAACCAGCCGGGCGACCCCAAAAGGGCCGCGGCCGCAATGCTGACGCTCATTGCATCCGATAATCCGCCGGCCCATCTCTTGCTGGGGCGGGACGCGATCAGCCTCGTTCGTGAGAAACTGGGCTCTCTCAAGAGCGAATTCGACGCCTGGGAGCAAGTCTCCAGCTCCACCGATTTTGAGTGATTTGATTGACCAAGAGAGGAAAATACGATGACTGATTACAACGCAGCGAAATCCGGCACCTTCAAGATTGGTGGCGATATGGAGGTCAACCGCCTCGGTTTCGGCGCCATGCGCATTACCGGCGATGGCATCTGGGGTGATCCCAAGGATCATGCAGAATCGATCCGCACACTAAAACGCCTGCCGGAACTCGGCATCAACTTCATCGATACGGCCGATTCCTATGGTCCTGACGTTTCCGAACAGCTGATCAAGGAAGCGCTTCACCCCTATAAGAAAGGCCTCGTCGTCGCCACCAAGGGCGGCCTCACGCGCCACGGTCCGAATATCTGGCTGCCGCTCGGCCGCCCGGAATATCTGATCCAGCAGGTGCACAAGAGCCTGCGCAACCTCGGCGTCGAGCAGATCGATCTCTGGCAGCTTCACCGCATCGACCCGAAGGTTCCGGCCAAGGAACAGTTCGACACCATCAAGTCGCTGCTCGATTCCGGCCTGATCCGCCATGCGGGCCTCAGCGAAGTCTCGGTCTCCGATATCGAAGCCGCTTCCAAGGTCTTCAAGGTCGCAACGGTCCAGAACCGCTACAACCTCGTCGACCGCACCAGCGAGGATGTGCTCGACTATTGCGCAAAGCACAATATCGGCTTCATCCCCTGGTATCCGCTGGCGGCCGGCGATCTCGCCAAGCCGGGCTCGCTGCTCGACACGATCGCCAAGAAGCACAATGCCGCCCCGAGCCAGATCGCGCTGGACTGGGTCCTGAAGCGCAGCCCCGTCATGTTGCCGATTCCCGGCACCTCCAAGGTCAAGCATCTGGAAGAAAACGTCGCGGCCGTAAACATCACGCTGTCGGACGAGGAATTCAAAGCCCTCGATGCCGAAGGCAAGAAGCTCTTCAAGGCTGCCTGATAAACATAAAATCAGTCGTTTTCGTTTCGCGCCGCGCCGTCATTTCCCGCGCGATATCGAGAAAGGCGCAGCGTTGGTGGCATTTGCCGGTGGCCGGAATGATAGAGGCACAGGCCCGGGAAGGGCGTCCTGCGACATCGGTCCCGACATTTTGCCTTGGACGATCAGGCCTATATCGACTTCATGCGCGAGCATTTTGCCCAATAATTTGACCAGCTGATCAAAGATGCCGCAAAATGAGGCGCAGACGTGACCTCAGTGAGGCAAGCATTGCATCCAATGCATTGCTGCATTGCGGTATTTTCGCTATTCCCCATCAAATGAATTGGGTATTAATAATCACGAAGGCAGCGCACTCCTCCTCCCAGCGCTCCTTCATCGGACTGACAACACTCCTCCTCCCAGTTGTCAGTCAGGATCAAGAGCCCGGTGCACCTCCTCCCGCGCCGGGCTCTTTTCTTTTCCGGGTCATGCCTATCCCAAACTTTCGTAAAATTGACTCTCTCGCTGGCCTCGGACTATCTGGAGGCGCGCGGCAAGCGCATGTCGGTGGCTTGGCGCGATGACGCCTGAACCTGCGGAGTAGTCATGATCGGCGGATGCGGCGTTTCGCGCAAAGCCCTCACAGGCCTGCTCGTCCTGTGTATTGGTCTTGCATCCTGCGGGCGGCCGATCGGTGTCATGCAGGCGGCCGGCACGGTTCCTCCGGGCACATCGCGCGTCGATCTGCTGGTTGCCACAACCCGCGCTGCGGACAAGGATCCCGGCGTTCTTTTCTCCGGCGAGCGTGGCACCGGCCTGATGGTCAATGCCGTCGATATCTCCATTCCGCCTGAAGCCAATCGCAAGGTCGGGCAGGTGCAGTGGCCATCCCGCTTGCCTGCCGACCCGCTCAAGAATTTCGTGACGGTGGCGGTTGATCCGCTCGATGGCGAGAAGGCTGGTGAGAACTGGCTGAAGACGCATATGCCTGGGAGCAAGCGCGTCCTCATCTTCGTTCATGGCTTCAACAACCGCTACGAGGACGCGGTCTATCGTTTCGCGCAGATCGTCCACGATTCGCATGCCGACGTTGCGCCCGTCGTTTTCACCTGGCCGTCGCGCGCCAGCATCTTCGATTACAACTACGACAAGGAAAGCACCAACTATTCGCGCGATGCGCTGGAAGAGCTGCTGCGGCGCACGGCCAACAATCCGGCCGTTGGCGACATCACCGTCATGGCCCACTCCATGGGCACGTGGCTGACGGTTGAGGCCCTGCGCCAGATGGCGATCCGCGACGGCCACGTTGCCTCTAAGATCAACAACGTGATCCTTGCCTCACCGGATCTCGATGTCGACGTGTTCGGCCGCCAGTTTATGAGCCTCGGCAAGGACAAGCCGCATTTCACCATTTTCGTCTCCCAGGATGACCGGGCGCTGGCGCTTTCGCGCCGCATCTCCGGCAATGTCGATCGCCTCGGCCAGATCGATCCTTCCGCCGAACCCTATCGCAGCAAGCTGGAAGCGGCTGGTATCACCGTGCTTGACCTTACCAAGCTGAAGACCGGCGATCGCCTGAACCATGGCAAGTTCGCCGAAAGCCCCGAAGTGGTGAAACTCATCGGTGACCGGCTGATCGCCGGCCAGACCATCACCGATTCCGAGGTCGGCCTTGGCGAGGCGGTCGGTGCTGTCGCGATCGGCGCGGCCCAGACCGCCGGCAGCGCGGTCAGCCTTGCTGTTAGCACGCCAATCGCCATTTTCGATCCCCGCACCCGCCGCAACTATGACGACCAGGTGCGCCGTCTCGGCCAGTCAATGAACAATACCGTGGGTTCCGTGGGCGATAGCGTCGGCGCCGGACTGCCGGAAGATGCTCAGTAAAAAATCATAGGCATTCGCTTCGTTGTGATATATCACATCTCCAACGGCATCGACTCTGCCGTGCGGTGGACAAGACATGGCGAATGAAACGAATAAGACGGTAGCCGTCGTCGGCGCCGGTGTGATCGGCGCTTCGATTGCTTTCGAGCTGCAGCGGCGCGGCTTTCAAGTAACGCTGATCGACAAGGGTGAGCCGGGCAGGGGAACCTCCTACGGCAATATGGCGAGCATCGCGCTCGACTTTGCAGCCGGTTCCGGTCCGTCGACCTGGAAGAAGCTGCCGCGCTGGCTGATCGATCCGGAAGGTCCGGTCTGGCTGCGCCCAGGCTATGCGCCGAAAATCCTGCCCTGGTTCCTGCGCTTCCTCGCCGCCGGTCGTCCCTCGCGCCTGAGGGAGATCGAGGATGCGGGTATGAGCCTCTCCAGGATCGCGCTCGGCGATATCAGCACCATGCTCGACGCCATCGGGGCGCCTGAGCTGATGACCGACGAAGGCTGCCTGGCGATCTACGAGACGGAAGCCGAATTCGATGCCGATCGCGGCCATCTCGAGCTGATGCGGCGTTACGGCCTCGATTTCGAAGTGCTGAGCAACGGCGCGATCCAGTATTACGAGCCGACGCTGTCGCCGAAAGTCGCCAAAGCCGTGCTGATGCCGGACAACAAGTCGATCCGCGATCCCTATAAGCTCGTCGTCAAGCTTGCCGATGCCGCCAATGCTGCCGGCGCCACCTTCGTCTCAGGTCAGGCAAAGGGCGTGGAGCGCAAGGCTGACGGCAAGACCGTTGTCCTTCTCGACAATGGCATCCGTATCGAAGCCGATAAGGTTATCCTCGCAGCCGGCGTCCACACGCGCTTCCTGGCAGAAAGCCTCGGCGAGCCGATCCCGCTCGAAACCGAGCGCGGCTATCATACGCAAATCATGCAACCCGGTATTTCCATGCGCTATTCGGTCATCTGGCCGCATCGCGCCTTCATGGTCACGCCGACGGCGGGCGGCATCCGTGTCGGCGGCAATGTCGAGCTCGCCGGACTGACGGCCGCGCCCGATTTCCGTCGTCCGCGCGTGCTCGTGCGCCATGCGCAGCGCATCCTGCCCGATCTCAAGGTTCAGGACACCAGCGAATGGATGGGGCACCGCCCGGCGCTGCCGGATACGATCCCAATCATCTCGCCCTCATCGAAAATGCCTGGCGTCTTCTATGCCACCGGCCACGGCCATCTCGGCCTGACCTATTCGGCAACGACAGCGCGGCTGATCGCGGATATGGTGGCAGGTGTCAAAACATCAGTTGATATCAAGCCATTCCGCATCAACAGGTACTAGGGCTGGTCATGGCCGGAACCTTCGTCACCCGCAAAAATATCCGCGTCGATGGCGGCATCGCGCGTCACGTCTGATTTGGAGTTTGAAAGATGAGATGGAAGCGCACGATCCAGCTTCTGGATGTTCACGCCGAAGGTGAGATCGGCAAGGTCGCCATCGGTGGCGTGCCGAAAATTCCGGGCGAGACGGTCGCCGCCCAGCTTCACTGGCTGAACACCGACCCCAAGGGGCAGGAGCTTCGTCGCTTCCTCTGCCTCGAGCCGCGCGGCGCACCGATCGGCTCCGTCAACCTGTTGCTGCCGCCAAAGCATCCCGATGCTGACGCTGCCTTTATTATCCTGCAGCCAGACCAGGCGCATGCGAGCTCCGGCTCGAACTCCATCTGCGTGACCACCGCTCTCCTGGAATCCGGCATCGTCGAGATGAAGGAGCCGGAAACCATCGTCACGCTGGAAACCGCAGCCGGTCTGGTGAAGGCGACGGCCACTTGCCGCGACGGTCGCTGCGAGAAGGTTAAACTCACCATGGTGCCGTCCTTCGTCCACGAGCTTGATGTCGAGATCGACACCCCGCATTGGGGAAAGATCAAGGCCGACATCTGCTATGGCGGCATCTTCTATGCGCTGGTCGATGTCGGCCAGATCAACCTGACGATCGAGAAGGCCAATGCCGCAGCACTGGTGCAGGCCGGCATGATCCTCAAAGAGCTCATCAATCGCAATATCCACGTTGTGCATCCGGAAATCCCGGCAATCTCGGGCGTCGCCTATGTCATGTTCCGCGATATCGAGGCTGATGGCACGGTGCGCACCTGCACCACCATGTGGCCGGGCCGCGCCGACCGTTCGCCCTGCGGCACAGGCAATTCGGCCAATCTGGCGACCCTATACGCCCGCGGAAAGGCCAAGGTCGGCGATGTCTTCAAGTCGAAGTCGATCATCGGTTCGGAATTCGAGGTCGGTCTGCAGGCGGTGACGGAAGTGGCCGGCAAATCGGCTGTCATCCCGACGATCACCGGCCGCGGCTTCACCTTCGGCCTGTCGCAGGTCGCACTCGACCCCTTCGATCCGCATCCCCTCGGTTTTGCGCTGACGGATGTCTGGGGGCCGTCGGCCGGCGAGATCTAGAGCAATTCCAGCAAAAGCGCGCAGCGGTTTTGTGTCTGGAATTGCTCTGCGGCAGACCTCAATAGACGAAGGGATCGACTTCGGCCTTGACGGGGTCGTCATCAGCCGAGGGATAGATTACGCCCTTGCGCAGGATGATATTGGCATAGAGCCGCGGTTCACTGGTCTGGATGACAGCATGGGCCGCCCGCACGCGGCCATAGAAATCCTGCCCGACGAGTGGAATGACCTCGCGATCCGGCTCGTGCTTGGCGCAACAGGCGATCATTTCCTCGTGCACCGGATCGAGCTTGTCGCGTTCGGCCTTCACGGTCGAGCGGAAGATCGCTTCGTCCACAAAGTCGTCGATCGGCAGCACGCTCAAAACGGCATCAAGAACCGGGATGAGATGGTGCCCGTCGAGCCGGATCAGCCTCCGCGCATGCTCGATACCCGGATAGTTGCCGTCGACGATGGTGATTTCATCGCCATGGCCCATGCCGCGCAACGTCGCGAGCAGGTCCGGGCTCAGCAGCGGGTCAAGCCCTTTCAGCATTGTCGATCTCCTTGAAAAGCACATTCTGGTCGGTGAGATAACGCGCAAAGATCGGCAGGCTGGCGCCGCCGATGGCGCGCGCCTGTGCGCCGACCACGCCTTCGACGATATCGGGCATGACGACCCCCTGCAGGTCGAGCTTTTCAGCTTCGTAGATCGTCGCATGCACGATGCGCCGGCGCACCCAATCGGGAAAGCCGCCATCGATGACGGCGGCACTGAAGTCGATGATCGAGGCCGCGGCCACGATCGCCTGTGCCAGCGCCTTGGCCGTATCCTGGATCCAGGCCTCCATCGGCTCGCCGAAATCTATCCAGTCGTCGGCCGAATACCAGAGCGGCTGCGGGTCGATGCCCCGCTCGCGCAGCATATTTTCCAACACGAAGATCGAGGCGATCTCCAGAAGCTGCAGTGTCTCGCCGTTCTTGCCACGCACAGGCAGCGGACCGATGGCTCCTGCCGTTCCCGTCTTGCCGGAAAAAATCGACGAATTCAGAACGATCCCGCCACCGATGAAGGAGCCGATGAAGAAATAGACGAAATCCGGATAGGACGGACCGATGCCGAACACCAGTTCTGCACCGCAGGCGCTGGTCGCGTCGTTCTGCAGGAAGACCTGATAGGATACCTGCGTGGCGATTTCCGACTGCAGGTCGAAATCGCGCCAGACCTCCATCGCGCCCTCGGGTGCGCCCACCTCATCGGCCCAGTTCCAGAGCTCGAAGGGGGCCGCGATGCCGAGGCCGGCGATGCGGCTGCGCTCGCGCTCGTCCAGCTTGCCTTCCAGCTCCTTGATCCCGTGGGTGACGAAAGACAGGATCTCGTCGGGCAGGGGATAGGCATAGATTCTGTGCAGCTGCAGCCGAATTCTGCCGACGAAATCCATCAATACGAGGTCGGCGCTCCGCCGGCCGATCTTCACGCCGAAGGAATAGACGGCATCCGGATTGAGCCGCATGGGTATGGATGGCTGGCCGACGCGACCGCGGATGGGCTCGCCACGCGAAAGCAGCCCTTCCTTCTCCAGCACCCGCATGATGACGGAGACGGTCTGGGCAGACAGCCCGCTACGACGTGCGATATCGGCCTTCGACAGGGCACCGTAGAGGCGCACCAGCGACAGCACGAGCCGTTCGTTATAGGCGCGCACCCTGATCTGGTTCGCGCCTCCGGACGGATTCAGAATTGGCGGTGGGGCCGGCATGGAATCCGGACCATCCAAGGACGACATTGGCCACTCCTCCCGATTAACGGCCTATGCCCGATTTCCCGCCAGCATGCCACATCGAATTAATAATTCAATTGGATTTATTTATTGACAAGCAGTTTTCTTTCGCTCTTAATTACCAGCGTCAAGGGCACGGGACGGCTTTTGGAGGGGGCTGATGTCACATTCCGCAAGTCTCGCCGTGCATGAATTCCGGCACCGCCTTGGGGGCGGGCCGGCTAATCTCTGGGAGGAGTTCATGAAGAAATCAGTTCTCGCTTTCGGCGCTCTCGCGCTCGGCGTCGCCTTTTCCGCTCCGGCGATGGCGGCAGATGTTTCTGCATGCCTGATCACCAAGACCGACACCAACCCCTTCTTCGTCAAGATGAAGGAAGGTGCTACGGCCAAGGCCAAGGAACTCGGCGTTTCGCTGAAGTCCTATGCCGGCAAGATCGATGGCGACAGCGAAAGCCAGGTCGCGGCGATCGAAAGCTGCATTGCTGACGGCGCAAAGGGCATCCTGCTCACCGCTTCCGACACCAAGGGCATCGTCTCTTCGGTTAAGAAAGCGCGTGATGCAGGTCTGCTGGTCATCGCGCTCGACACGCCGCTCGAGCCGGCCGATGCCGCCGACGCCACCTTCGCCACCGACAACCTGCTCGCCGGCAAGCTGATCGGCCAGTGGGCCAAGGAAACGCTCGGCGACAAGGCCAAGGACGCCAAGGTCGGCTTCCTCGACCTGACGCCGTCGCAGCCGACGGTCGACGTTCTGCGCGACCAGGGCTTCATGATCGGCTTCGGCATCGACCCGAAGAACCCGAACAAGATCGGCGATGAAGATGACAAGCGCATCGTCGGCCATGACGTGACGAACGGCAACGAGGAAGGCGGCCGCAAGGCCATGGAAAACCTTCTGCAGAAGGATCCTGGCATCAACGTCATCCACACGATCAACGAACCGGCTGCAGTCGGTGCCTATCAGGCACTGAAGGCCGTCGGTATGGAAAAGAACGTGCTGATCGTATCGGTCGACGGCGGTTGCCCGGGTGTCAAGTCGGTCAAGGAAGGCGTCATCGGCGCCACCTCGCAGCAATATCCGCTGCTGATGGCGTCGCTCGGCATCGAGGCGATCAAGAAGTTCGCCGACAGCGGTGAAAAGCCGAAGCCGACTGAAGGCAAGTCCTTCTTCGACACCGGCGTCTCCCTCGTCACCGACAAGCCGGTCTCCGGCGTCAAGTCGATCGACACGAAGGAAGGCACTGATAAGTGCTGGGGCTAAGCCCTGCCTGAATAAGTGCAGAGTGGCCGGGGCTTGATCCCCGGCCGTTTTGGGCGGACCATATGCCGTCGCCCGACAAACCGGCTGAACAAAGACCGGAAAACGATCGGCGACGGCTTTCGCGTGAGTTCGGCGCGCGGCTGCGGAGGAGGAACAATGACCGGAGCACAGGAATTTGAACGCGTCCTCGACGAAAGCGACAAGAGCGTCGCCTCGTTCGAGCACGAGAGTGTCTCGCTGATAAAGCGCGCGCAGCATTTTCTGCACTCGACACCGGCCGCCGTGCCGCTGATCGTGCTGATATTGTCGATCGTGATCTTCGGATTGGCGATCGGCGGACGGTTCTTCTCGTCCTATACGCTGACGCTCATCCTGCAGCAGATCGCCATCGTCGGTATTCTGGGAGCTGGCCAGACGCTGGTCATCCTGACCGCCGGCATCGATCTGTCGATCGGCGTCATCATGGTCATCTCGGCCGTCATCATGGGCAATGTGGCCATCACCTATGGCATCCCGACACCGATCGCTGTTATCGCCGGCCTCATCGTCGGTGGCCTCTGCGGATTGCTGAACGGGTTCCTCGTCGCCTTCATGAAGCTGCCGCCGTTCATCGTGACACTCGGCACGTGGAATATCGTCATGGCGACGAATTTTATCTATTCCGCCAATGAGACGATCCGCGATACCGATGTCGACGAACAGGCGCCGCTGCTCCATCTCTTCGCCACAAGCTTCAAGCTTGGCAGCGCAGTGCTGACCCTCGGCGTGATCGCCATGGTGCTGCTCGTCGTGCTGCTCTGGTATGTCCTCAATCACACCGCCTGGGGCCGGCATGTCTATGCCGTCGGCGATGATCCGGAAGCTGCCAAGCTCTCCGGCATCCAGACCAAGAAGGTGCTGCTGACCGTTTACACTATATCCGGCGTCATCGCTGCCTTCGCCGCCTGGGTCTCGATCGGCCGCAACGGCTCGATTTCTCCGTCTTCGGCCGTCACGGACTATAACCTCCAGGCAATCACCGCGACTGTTATCGGCGGCATCTCGTTGTTCGGCGGCCGTGGCTCCATTCTCGGCACGCTCTTCGGCACCATGATCGTCGGCGTCGTGTCGATGGGGCTCAACATGCTCGGCGCCGACCCACAATGGAAAGTCCTGCTGACAGGCGTGCTGATCATTGCCGCTGTCGCTATCGATCAGTGGATCAGAAAGGTTTCGGTGTGATCATGGCTGGCGAACCCATTCTCACCGCCCGCGGCCTCGTCAAGCGTTATGGACGTGTGACAGCGCTCGATAACGCCGATTTCGACCTCTATCCGGGCGAAATCCTTGCCGTCATCGGCGACAACGGCGCCGGCAAATCCTCGCTCATCAAGGCGATATCGGGCGCAATCACGCCCGATGACGGGGTGATCACCCTGGAAGGCCGGCAGGTACAGTTCAGATCGCCGATGGAAGCGCGCGACGCAGGCATCGAAACCGTCTATCAGAACCTCGCCCTTTCGCCGGCACTGTCGATCGCCGACAATATGTTCCTCGGCCGCGAGATTCGCAAACCGGGTCCGCTCGGCTCCTGGTTCCGCATGCTCGACCGTCCGACGATGGAAAAGCAGGCACGCAGCAAGCTTTCCGAACTCGGCCTGATGACCATCCAGAATATCAACCAGGCAGTGGAAACGCTCTCCGGCGGCCAGCGTCAGGGCGTGGCCGTTGCCCGTGCCGCTGCCTTCGGCTCAAAGGTCATCATCATGGACGAGCCGACTGCCGCTCTCGGCGTCAAGGAAAGCCGCCGAGTGCTGGAACTCATCCTCGACGTGCGCGCCCGCGGCATTCCGATCGTGCTCATCTCACATAACATGCCGCATGTCTTCGAGGTGGCGGATCGCATCCATATCCATCGCCTTGGGCGCCGCTTGACGGTCATCAACCCCAAGGAATACACGATGTCCGATGCCGTCGCCTTCATGACCGGCGCCAAGGCGGTCCCTGCGGAGCCCGTCGCTGCATGAATGCAAGAATAGACGAAATTGTCGGCGAGGTTCTAAACCGCGCCGGCAACACGAGGCGCTTCCTCATCGCGATCGCCGGGCCGCCCGGCGCCGGCAAATCCACCATGGCCGACAATGTCGCCAGCGCCCTGAAGGCCAAGGGCGAGAGTGTCTCGGTGCTTCCCATGGATGGCTTCCATATGGACAACGCCATTCTCATCGAGCGTGGTCTGCTGGCCCGCAAGGGCATTCCGGAGACCTTCGATGTACGCGGCTTCCTCGATATCGTCAAAGCCGTGCGCCCCGCCGATCAGGAGGTCCTCGTTCCCGTCTTCGACCGTTCGCGCGAGCTTGCCATCGCCTCCGCCCGGCCGATCGATCCTCAGGACCGCTTCATCATAATCGAGGGCAACTATCTGCTCTTCACGCTGGGCAAATGGGCCGAACTCGACGGTATCTTCGATTACACGATCATGCTCGCCCCGCCGATGGAGGTGCTGGAAGAGCGCCTCTGGGATCGCTGGCGCGGCTACAAGCTGACTGAGGAAGAAGCGAGCGCCAAAGTCTATGGCAACGACCTGCCGAACGGTCGCCTCATCCTCGAAAATCGCCGGCCTGCAGACATCACATTGGAAATCGCGCTGGCCTGAACAGTTGTTTCCGTACCGGTGTTGATGCTATCGAGGCGAAACCCGCATCGCTTCGGAGGCTCCCATGCAATCGATCACAATCCGCCGTCCTGACGACTGGCATCTGCATCTGCGCGACGGCGCCATGCTGGAAGGTGTGATCGGGGATACGAGCAGCACCTTTGCGCGCGCCATCATCATGCCGAATCTGGTGCCACCCGTCGTCACGACATCAGATGCGACCGCCTATCGCGAGCGCATCATGAAGGCGCTTCCGGCTGGCCATCGCTTCCAGCCGCTGATGACGCTCTATCTCACCGAGAATACGAGCCCCGATGACGTGGAAGAGGGAAAGAAGAGCGGCCTCATCACCGCCGTGAAACTCTATCCCGCCGGCGCCACGACGAATTCACACGGTGGTGTGCGCGACATGGAAAAGGCCATGCCGGTGCTGGAGCGCATGGCCAGGATTGGCCTGCCGCTCTGCGTCCACGGCGAGGTGACGACACCTGATGTCGATATCTTCGATCGTGAAGCCGTCTTCATCGAGACGGTGCTCGACCCACTGCGCAAGCGCCTGCCGGAGCTGAAGGTGACCATGGAACATGTCACGACGGCCGATGGCATCGACTACATCAAGTCGGCCAAGGCCAATCTCGCGGGATCCATCACCACCCATCACCTGATCATCAACCGCAACGCCATCCTCGTCGGCGGCATTCGCCCGCATTATTACTGCCTGCCGGTCGCAAAACGCGAGAACCACAGGCTGGCGCTGCGGGCCGCGGCGACGAGCGGCGATGTTAGGTTCTTCCTCGGCACGGATTCAGCGCCCCATGTCGACCCGCTCAAGGAATGCGCCTGCGGCTGCGCGGGGATCTATACCTCGATCAATACGATGAGCTGCCTTGCCCATGTGTTCGAGCAGGATAGTGCGCTCGACAGGTTGGAGGCCTTTGCCTCCCTGAATGGCCCGGCCTGGTATGGGCTGGCGCCCAACGAGGAACGTATCACGCTGGAGCGGCAGGCCGAACCCGTGGTCTTCCCCGCCAGGATTGAGACCGGCGCCGGTCCGGTTACCGTCTTCGATCCGATGTTTGCACTGCATTGGCAGATCAAAGCCTGAGAAAAGACGTTGCGGGCTTAAATATTATTCTTCTTATAGTTGCTGCCGAATGTTGAATTTGTAACGCCCGGCTGCGAAATCCATGTTTTTTAACGGAATGCGTAAGACATTCGTCAGCAATGACGAGATAGATTTCAGCACGTTATCGGCGCGGCAAGAGCCGCGGAGATTTAAAGCATGATGCTTGACTATAATTCATTGCTGCTGGCGCTTGGCGTTTCAGCAAGCTGCCTTGCCGTGACGCTCACGGGAAGTTGGCTCGCGCGCCGGGCCGAAACCTTTCTTCTCACCGGCGCATTCGGCCTCGTTCTCGTCGTCGCCGGCATTTTTGCCTATGCCTTCTATGTAGAACAGCCCGAGCGCATGCTTGGTGCCGGCAATTTCGTGCTGTTTCACGCGGGTTTCGCGACCATCTGGGGCGCTGGCTATCAGTTCCGCACCGGCAGGCTCCCAATATCAGGCATCGTCGTCCGTGCACTTGTCGCTATGGCCATATCCGTTCCGCCGATGATCGCCGGGCTGGATGGTCTGGCCTTCATGGCCGATAATCTCGCCATCGCCTTCCTGCTCTTTACCACCGCCTGGCAATATTGGCTCGACCGCGCCGAAGCACCTGCGCCTATATCAGGCATTACCGCCCTCTATACATTGACGGCGATTTCCTTCGTTCTCTGTGCCGCCGTGTTGATCTGGGATGGCAAGCTGGTGCTCGGGGCCGCACCCAGCAATTGGGCGGAAGACCTGAGCCTTGCCATATGCATTGCCGGCATGACCGGCATCGGCGCCCTGTCGCTGGCGCTGCATCAATGGCGGCTTGCCGCCCGTCACCGCATGGATGCGATCACCGATCCGCTGACCGGCTTGCTGAACCGCCGCGCTCTGTTCGATCAATATGGCGTCCGCACCATGGGCGTTTCGACCGCCGTCATCGTCTTCGACATCGATCATTTCAAATCGGTCAACGACCGCTATGGCCATGCGGCCGGTGATCATGTCCTGAAGGTCTTTGCCGGCGAACTCTCGGCCAATTGCCGTAGCGGCGATACGGCCGCCCGCCTCGGCGGTGAGGAATTCGCGCTGGTGCTGAAGGAAATCATGCCCGGCCGCGCCGAGCTTGCCGCCGAGCGCATCCGCAAGGCTTTCGAGGAGCGCGATATCTATATCGACGATGAGGTGCTGAAATGCACCGTCAGTGTCGGTGTTGCACCTGGTCGCTCCAAGCCGCTGGATTTCGATGCCATGCTGGGGGAGGCGGACAAGGCGCTCTATGTCGCAAAACGCGCCGGCCGCAATCGTGTCGAACTCGCCAGTCACCTGCATTCGGTACCGTCAGGGGATGCGCGATCGGCCTCTTGATCCTTCTCCCGACCTTTCGTAAGCTCACAGCCGGCCGGATGTAGCCAGCCGCCCCGCGATGCGCAAGCATTATGGTGAAGGCATCCAAATCCAGTTTCACATCCTTGCTCTTGGCAATCGATGGCGAACGGGTCAGCAGACGTGGGCACTGATCTTCCTGTTTGCCGCCAACGGAGAAGGATGAACCATGCGCGATTTTCGCGATGCCAAGCTTATGGCAAAAACCCTGCGTCAGGCGCTTGCCGACCGCGATATTTCCCTCACCCATAGCGAAACCCTGGAGATTGTCGCCAGACAATTCGGCTTCGACCAGTGGAATATTCTCTCCGCAAAACTGGATGACACCGAAGGCGTAAAATCGGCTGTAGGCATCGAGCCACCGGTGCCGATCTTCCGCATCTTCTCGGTCGAAAAAGCCATGGAATTTTATTGCGGCTTCCTGGGCTTCACGCTCGATTGGGAGCACCGTTTCGGCGAGAACTCCCCGCTTTATTGCCAGGTCTCGCGTGAAAGCATGCAATTACATCTGAGCGAGCATTCCGGCGATGCCAGCCCCGGCGCCCGAGCCTTCGTGCGGGTGAAGGATATCAGCGCCTATCAGGCCGAACTCGCCGCCAAGAACTACCGCTATATGAACCCGGGCATCGAGGAAGCGCCCTGGGGCCTCGAAATGGGCGTCATCGACCCCTTCAACAACCGCATCACCTTCTGCCAGCAGGATTAGAGCAATTCCGGCAAAAGTGCGCAGCGGTTCTGCGTCCGCAATTGCGTGAACACAAAGGAAGGGCGGAGGGCATTCCCTCCGCCCTTTTCAGATCAGCATCAGCGCACGGACGAACGCGACCGAGGCTAGCAGCGAGGCGATGGTGCGCACATGGTTCCACCAGGTCCAGTCCCTGAGATAGGTCGTCCAGAGCTGCACCGCTTCAGGGCCGTTGCCGCTCATTTTCGTCAGCGCATCATTCATCGGCACGTTGAAGACGATGGTCGAGAGGAAGGACGCGATGACGTAGAGTGCCGCGCCGGCGAGCATCATCGAAGAGGCGCCGCCGCGCCAATTCATGAAGGCCAACGCTGCGATCACGACGCAGAGGAACGCCGTCGGCACGAAGAGTAGCATGAAGGGCGAGCGGACGATGGTCACGTTGATGGAATTCATCGCAGCAATGCCCTGTTCGGCCGGGATGCGCGAAAAGGCGGTCATGATGAAGGTGGAGAAGGCAAAGAAGATGCCGGCGACAAGGCCGCTGCCGATCGATGCCGCAATGAGGGAAATGACGAGAACGATCTGCATGGTCAGGCGCTCCACAATCCGGTTGCCGCGGTCTCTCGCGCGTATTGGCTGAAATCCCTTGCCGGGCGGCCGAGTATCTCTGTCACGCCACCCATCACCTCGGAATTGCGCCCATCGAGCACCTGTCCGAAGAGTTCTTCCAGTAGCGCGATAACAGGCTCTGGCATTCCCGCAGCGGAGAGACCCTCTTTAAAATCCGCCATCGATACTTGTTCATAGTCGATAGACCGGCCCGAGGCCGCGGCGATCTCGGCAACGGCTTCGCGGAAGCTCAGCGCGCGAGGACCGGTCAGCTCGTAGATCCTGTTGCGATGCCTGATATCGGTCAGTGCCGCCACTGCCGCATCGGCAATGTCATCGGCATCGACGAAAGGCTCCTTGATATTGCCAGCCGGAAGCTCCAGCCTGCCGGCAATGAGCGGCTCGACGAAAGCGCCCTCGCTGAAATTCTGGCAGAACCAGGAGGCGCGCAGGATCGTGGTGTCGATCCCCGCTGCCTTGAGTGCTTCCTCGCTCCGCTGCGCCCCTTCTTCGCCACGGCCGGAAAGCAGCACGATATGCTGCAACCCGCACTCTCTCGCGAGCTTTGAAAGCGCCTCGATGGCCTCTGCCGCCCAGGAGACGGAAAGGTCCGGCTGGAAGGCGACATAGGCGCTCGCTGCACCCGTGAGCGCACTGCGCCAGGTCGCGCGATCCTCCCAGTCGAAGGCCGGTATCGTGGAGCGGGACGCCTTGCGCACGTCAAGTCCCAGCTCTTCCAGCCTGTCGGCAATGCGGCCACCGGTTTTGCCCGATCCGCCGATCAGAACGATTTCGGAATTCTGCATATCGAAACTCCTCCTCGGTTTAAAACAAGAGAAACTCTCTTATTTGCAAAATGAGATAAACTCTCTTATTTTCTTTGTCAACAGTCGAAGGAAGCGGAAGATGGCAGAAGAAGTGATCGCACGGCGCAGGCGCCAGCAGGAGTCGACCGGTCAGCCACGCCGCATCCCGAGCCAGCAGCGCGGCCGCGAGCGCTTCGAAAAAATCCTGACGGTCGCCTCCGGTCTCATCGAAAAGAATGGCAGCGATGCCCTGAAGATGAGCGAGATCGTTGAAAAAGCTGAGCTTTCCTTCGGCGCCCTCTATCAGTATTTCCCAGACAAAACCTCGATCATCCGCACGCTCGCCGAGCGCTTCAACGAGCAGGGCCGGCAATGTGTAGCCGATGAACTGGCGCAGGTGACGGATGCCGACAATCTGCGGACGGCGCTCTGCGTCATCGCTGATGAATATTATGCCTTCTTTCGCCGCGAGCCCGTCATGCGCGATATCTGGCATGCGACCCATACGGACAAGCTTCTCCAGGAAGTCGATGCCGAAGACATGGAATTTCACGCGCAGGCGCTGTTTTCAGTGCTAAAACAGCTGTGGCCGGAGCGGACCGAGACGGAGCTTCTGGCCATCGCCCGGCTGACGATGCAGCTTCTTGCGGCTGCCGTCCGCTACGCCGTTTCGCTGGATGAGGAAGAGGGCGTGCAGGCGATCGCGCTCTTCAAGAAGATGCAGATTGCGGATATCGCCCGCCTGCTCGGCTGACGGCCGCCTTCCATCTGGAAACCGACCGCTCTTGCTGCTATTGCCGCTGGAACGTCAGCCGAAGGAGTAAGCCGCATGATCCAGACCACATTCCCCGATCGCGCCGTCATGGCGGAGCTGCTGGCCAAGATGCTCTGGGAGATCAAGGCGGTGCATTTCAACGCCGAGACGCCCTATAAATATGCCTCCGGCATCATGAGCCCTGTTTATATCGACTGCCGCAAATTGCTCTCCTTCCCGCGCGTCCGCTCGACGGTGATGGATTTTGCCGCCAGCACCCTGCTGCGCGACGCCGGTTTCGAACAGTTTGATTGCATCGCGGGCGGCGAGACCGCGGGCATCCCATTTGCCGCACTGCTTGCCGACCGGCTCGGCCTGCCGATGATCTATGTCCGCAAGAAGCCGAAAGGCCACGGCCGCAACGCCCAGATCGAAGGCGAGATGAAGGACGGCGCCCGCGTTCTCGTCATCGAGGATCTGACGACGGCCGGCGGCAGCATGTTCACCTTCATCGATGCCATCCGTGCCGCCGGCGGCATCGTCGATCACGGCATGGCGCTCTTCTTCTATGGCATCTTCTCGGAGGCGCATCAGCGCTTTGAGAATGGCAAGGTCCAGTTCCATCACATCGCCACCTGGCGCGAGGTTCTGGCGATTGCCAGGCAGCAGAAGCTCTTCGACGACAAGACGCTGCATGAAGTCGAGGCCTTCCTCGATGCGCCGCTCGCCTGGTCGGCGCGGAATGGTGGCGTAAGTGAGCTTTCGCTCTAGCCTTTTGACAAAAGCTCGCTTAATCGATTGAGAAACGCGCAAGTCCTGTTGGGAGGAATTCGATGATTTTGTGCTGCGGCGAAGCCCTGATCGACATGCTGCCGAGGGATACGACCCTGGGCGAAAAGGGCTTTGCGCCCTATGCCGGCGGCGCGATCTTCAATACCGCGATTGCGCTCGGCCGCCTCGGAATCCCGACGGCTTTCTTCACCGGCATTGCCGACGACATGATGGGCGAAATCCTGCTCGATACGCTGAAGGCGAGCAACGTCGATTACAGCCCCTGCGCCATCACGCCACGCCCGTCGACGATCGCCTTCGTCAAGCTCGTCAACGGTCAGGCGACCTATGCCTTCTATGACGAGGGCACGGCCGGCCGCATGATCACCACGGATGATCTGCCAACCCTTGGCGATGATTGCGAGGCCCTGCATTTCGGCGCGATCAGCCTGATCCCGAGCCCCTGCGGCGAAACCTACGAGGCCCTGCTCGACCGCGAAGCCGCGAAACGCGTTATCTCGCTCGACCCGAACATCCGCCCCGGCTTCATCAAGGACAAGGCCGCGCATATGGCCCGCATCAAGCGCATGGCCGCCAAGTCCGACATCGTCAAATTCTCCGACGAGGACCTCGAATGGTTCGGCCTGGAAGGCGACCATGATGCGCTGGCAGCCCACTGGCTGAACCACGGCGCCAAGCTCGTCGTCATCACCAAGGGTGCGGAAGGCGCCACCGGATACACCAACGCGCGCAAGGTCACGGTCCCGAGCGAACGCGTCACTGTGGTCGATACCGTCGGCGCCGGTGACACATTCGATGCCGGCGTTCTCGCCTCGCTGAAGATGGACAACCTGCTGACCAAGGCGCAGGTCGCCTCGCTCGATGAGCAGGCCCTGCGCAACGCCCTGGCGCTTGGCGCCAAGGCTGCCGCCGTCACCGTTTCTCGCGCAGGTGCTAATCCGCCCTGGGCGAAAGAGATCGGGCTTTAAGGCCGGAGCTGCAGTCTCTCGATTCCTCTTCTCCCCGAGGCGGAGAAGAGGATATGCCTCAACGTCTCAACACCCTTTTCTCACGCCCAACACAGGATCTGTCCGGTGCTTAAGGCAATTGTTTCGCGCGGGCGCGCGCCTGGCTTTCCTTCTTGATCGGCCGACCGACCGGGCAAACCTCCTGCACGAAGCCGTTGAGCGTATTGACGAGATTGTTCTCGATCAGAGAATAGTGGACGAACTGGCCCTGCTTCTCTCGCCGGATCAACCCCGCGGTCTCAAGAATGGAAAGATGCTGTGAAACGGCTGGCTTGGACATGCTGAATCGGTCGGCAATCTCGCCGGCGGTCAGGCCAGATGCCGAGAGATAGGCAAGGATCTTCCGGCGTGGCGCGCTGGAGAGCGCGTGGAATACCCGCTGGGCGGCGGTGACGGAACCGTCTTCTACAGCATCATCGAAAGTCTCTTCGTCCAAGTCCGGTCTCCGTGCCTGCAGCTCCGTTGCATCGATCCATTAACGAATTAAGCAATTAATGTATTGCTTAATTATCTCGGCCGATGCAAAGTAATTAGGTAATTCCTTAATTAATGAACTGGCGGGCGATGTTCAAGTGCTGAATGCGCCTGAGGGGAAGGAGTTTGCCATGAGCAGTATTTCCACCGGACGCATGATCGATGAAAACAGCGATCCAGTGAAGGGCAGGGTGGTCTGGATGCCCGCAAAGTCGATCTGGATTACCGCCATGACCTTGATAGCCATCGTCGGCGGGCCATTCACCTTCACCTGGAGCGCACTCGCCGTCTTTGTCCTCCTGACTGCGATCACGATCTGCCTTGGTCATTCGGTCGGCATGCACCGGCTGCTGATCCACCGCTCATTCAGCACACATATCTGGATCGAGCACTTTCTCGTCTATCTCGGTACGCTGGTGGGCATGGCCGGCCCCTTCGGCATGATCTACGCACACGACATTCGCGATTGGGCGCAACGGCAGCAAGATTGCCATGACCTCTTTGCCCATCGGCGGTCTTTCTTCATCGACGCCTTCTGGCAGATGCATTGCACGGTGGTGCTGGATCATCCGCCACGTTTCGTCCTCTGGGAGCGGGAGCGGCGCGATCGTTTCTATCGCTTCCTGGAGGCGACATGGATGGCGCAGCAGCTTCCCCTGGTGCTCGTGCTCTTCACGCTCGGCGGATTGCCGTGGGTGGTCTGGGGTATTGCTGTGCGGATATCGGTGTCACTGACCGGACACTGGCTGGTCGGTCATTTCGCTCATCGCGACGGCCATCAGGGCTGGAGTGTCGATGATGTCGCCGTGCAGGGCTATAACCTGCCGCGTTTCGGGCTGGTGACTTTTGGCGAGAGTTTCCACGGCAACCATCACGCCTTTCCGGAATCCGCCCGGCTCGGCATCGAGCCGGGCCAGCCGGATCTCGGCTGGTATTTCATCCGGCTGCTGGCAAGTTTCCGCCTGGCTTCGGCAATCAAGCTCCCACACCTGATTACGCCAAGGCGAGGGTTGAAGCGCGTCAACCTATCCGAAATTGCTGGTGACGGTGCAAATCCGACCCGGGCCCACGAAATTCGCCCTTGAAACTCATTCGATCCGATCAAGAAAGGCCCGGACCTCGCGATTGAAGAGGTCCTGCTGCTGCAGTGGCGCGAAATGGCTGACGCCGGGCAGCAGCACGAATTTCGCATCCGGGATCGTCCTTGCCAGGTAATCGGCATGGTCAGGCTTGATGAACTCGTCATGTTCGCCGAGCACGATGGTGACAAGCACCTTGATGCCCGCCAGCTGCTCCGCCGAGTAGTTGGGCTCTGTCGCCATCATCTTGGAGACATCGGCGACGAAAGCCTCGAATTGATCGGGTGTCGCCGATAGCGCCTGATAATCCGTCCTGTGGCGGCTGAAGCAGCGGTCGATGACCGGCGTCGCCTTGAATTCCTTGGTGCCGCTGGGGTCCATGTTGCAGGCAAAGAAGAACACGCCGCAGACCCGCTCCGGGTTCTGGTCGGCGAGGATCAGCGCGGTGCAGGCGCCGTCGCTCCAGCCGACGAAGGCCGCTTCTTCGATGCCGGCATGGTCCATGACGGCAAGCACGTCCGAGGCCATCAGGTGATAGGTATAGGCACGGTCGTCGCGTGTGCTGCGGCCGTGTCCGCGGCTGTCGATGACCACGACCCGATGGCCAGCCGCGATAAGATCGGGAACCTGATAACCCCAATTGCCGCTATTGCCGAGCCCGCCATGCAGCAGGATGACGGCCGGGCCTGCGCCGTAGCTCGCATACCAGATGCGCGCTCCTTCGTTTTCGACAAAGCCTTGCTCATTCGTGAGGGGCAATGGCAGCGCGCCGTTTGCCTCGAAGTTCATCAGTTCGTCATCATCAGCGGTCATGGGCTCCTCCTCCGGCGGTCCTTCTATAGACGACGACATGCCCTGGGATTCGACAGGGTCAAACAAAAAAGCCCACCCGCATCGCGGATGAGCTTCGATAACAGCTTGATCGCCGGGATTACTTGGCGAGCTTTGCCAACGCGGCAACAAGACCCTGCGTCGAGGAATCGTGGCCGGCGGCACTTTCCTTGCCTTCGACGACGGGCAGCAGGCCGGTCGCCAGCTCCTTGCCGAGTTCGACGCCCCACTGGTCGAAGGAGTTGATGCGGAAGAGCACGCCTTCCACGAAGACGCGGTGCTCGTAGAGCGCGATCAGGCGGCCGAGCGCATAGGGCGTCAGCTTGTCGTAGACGAAGGTGATCGACGGGCGGTTGCCGGTGAAGACGCGGTGCGGGGCGATGAAATCGGCCTTCTTGTCGTCCATGCCCTTGTCGGTCAGCTGCTTCTTGGCTTCTTCGAAGGTGCGGCCCTTCATCAGCGCTTCCGACTGGGCAAGAACGTTCGACATCAGAAGCTGGTGCTGGTGGCGCAGCTCCGGCTCGAAGCCGTTGGCGGCGATCATGAACTCGGCCGGGATGATGCTCGTGCCCTGATGGATGAGCTGATAGAAAGCATGCTGGCCGTTGGTGCCGGGTTCGCCCCAGACAACAGGGCCGGAATTGCCCTCGACCGGCGTGCCGTCGATCGTGACGCCCTTGCCGTTCGATTCCATGTCGAGCTGCTGCAGATAGGCCGGGAAACGCGACAGGCGCTGATCGTAGGGAAGCACGGCGCGCGTCGGGTAACCCAGAACATTGCGGTGGTAGAAGCCGATGAGGCCGAGCAGCATAGGCAGGTTTTCTGCAATCGGCGCCTTACGGAAATGGTTGTCGACGGCATGGGCGCCATCGAGGAACTTGCCGAAATTCTCCGGGCCGACAGCGATCATCAGCGGCAGGCCGATGGCCGACCAGATCGAATAGCGGCCGCCGACCCAGTCCCAGAAGCCGAAGACGCGCGCGCTTTCGATGCCGAAGGCCGCGACCTTCTCGAGCGCCGTTGAAACGGCGGCAAAATGATGCTGAACGGCAGCTTCGCCAAGCGCGCCGGCGATGAACTTGCGCGCCGTCTGCGCATTGGTCATCGTTTCGACCGTGGTGAAGGTCTTGGAAGCGACGATGAAGAGCGTCGTTTCCGGCTGCACCAGCTTCAGGATATCGGCAATGTGTGCGCCGTCGATATTGGAGACGAAATGGGCGCGCGGGCCGTCATGGAAGGGCGCGAGCGCCAGTGTGGCCATGACCGGGCCGAGATCCGAGCCGCCGATGCCGATATTGATGACATCGGTGATCTTCTTGCCGGTCGCCCCCTTCAGCGCGCCCGAACGTACACCATCGGCAAACTTGGCCATGGCGGCAAGCACGGCGTTGACGTCAGGCATGACGTCCTTGCCATCGACCAGGACAGGCGTGTTGGAACGGTTGCGGAGCGCCGTGTGCAGAACGGCGCGGTCTTCCGTGAAGTTGATCGCCTTGCCGGAGAACATCTCCTCGCGCTTCTTCTCGACGCCGCCTTCTTCGGCGAGCTTCACCAGAAGCTTCAGGATCTCGTCGTTCACGGCCGTCTTGGAAAAATCCATCAGCAGGTCGTCAAGCGATACGGAAAAGCGCGAGAAGCGCTTCGGATCATCAGCGAAGGCGGCGCGAAGATCGGTGGCCTTGGTGGCAGCCGCGGTGCTCTTCAATTGTTCGACGATGGCATTCATGGGAGACTCCTTTGGAGGCGGAGAGGGTTGCGGAAACTATTCTCTTTCCCGCAGTCAAATCAAGTTCAGCCATCTGACGAAATATGAAAAAAGCCACCCGCGACAAGCGGATGGCCCTCAATTTCATGAGACCGTCAAATTCAGCCGCGCAGGTCCTTGCGCAGGATCTTGCCGACAGGGCTCTTCGGCAACTCGGTGCGGAATTCGATGAAGCGCGGTCGTTTGTAATTGGTGAGATTGGCCGCGCAATGGGCCTTCACATCGGCTTCGGTCAGACCAGGGTCCTTGCGCACGACGAAGAGCTTCACCGCCTCGCCGGAATGCCCGTCCGGCACGCCGATCGCCGCCGCCTCCAGGATACCGGCATGCATGGCGGCCACTTCCTCGATCTCGTTCGGATAGACGTTGAAGCCGGAGACGAGGATCATGTCCTTCTTGCGGTCGACGATCTTGGTATAGCCGCGCTCGTCCATGAACCCCATGTCGCCAGTGCGGAAATAGCCGTCCGGCGTCATCACCCGGGCTGTCTCCTCCGGCTTGTTCCAATATCCGGCCATGACCTGCGGGCCGCGAATGCAGATCTCGCCGATCTCGCCAAGCGGCAGGGAATTGCCGTCCTCATCTCTGATGTCGAGTTCCGTCGAGGGAATGGGAAGGCCGATCGAGCCGGTGAATTCGGGTGAATCGAAGCGATTGGCGGTCGCAACGGGTGACGTCTCGGAGAGGCCGTAGCCCTCGGTGACATGCGAGCCCGTCACCTTCAGCCAGCGCTCGGCCACCGGCCGCTGCACGGCCATGCCGCCGCCGAGCGACATGACGAGAGAGGAGAAATCGAGCTTGGCGAAGTCGGCATTGTTGAGCAGCGCGTTGAAGAGCGTGTTGAGGCCGGGGAAGATATGGATATCAGACTTCTGGAATTCCTTCACCAGCCCTGGAATGTCGCGCGGATTGGCAATCAGCACATTATGGGCGCCGAGCGACATGCCCATCAGCGAATTCACCGTCAGGGCGAAGATGTGATAGAGCGGCAGCGCGCAGAGGAAGTTCAGGACTTCAGGCTGCTTCTTTTTGTCGAAGGCGGATTTTAGCCAGAGCTGCAGCTGCATCTTGTTGGCAAGCAGGTTCTGATGCGTCAGCATCGCACCCTTGGCAATACCTGTCGTTCCACCCGTATATTGCAGGAAGGCAATGTCGCTGCCGGTGAGCGCGACAGGCGCAAGCGTTCTGTCCGCCCCCGCCGATAGCACCTGCCTGAAACTTTTATGTTGCGGAATGGACCAGGAGGGAACGAGCTTCTTCACCCGGCGGACGACGAAATTGACGATATGCCCCTTGAGGCCGAGCATTTCGCCGAGAGAGGTGACGACGACATGGCGCAGGTCCGTCTTGTTGATGACCTGCTCGACGGTGCGGGCGAAGTTCTCCAGAACGAAGATCGCCTTGGCGCCGGAATCGTTGAGCTGGTGCTCGAGCTCGCGCGGCGTATAGAGCGGGTTGACGTTCACGACGACGAGCCCGGCGCGCAGGATGCCGTAGACCGCGACGGGGTTCTGCAGCACGTTCGGCATCATCACGGCGACACGGTCGCCCTTCTGCAGGCCTACACTTTGCAGCCAGCCAGCCACCTTGCGGGTTTGCACCTCGAGCTCGCGATAGGTCATCGTCTTGCCCATGCTGGAAAAGGCTTTGCGGTTGGCAAAACGGGCACAGTTCTTTTCCAGGAGATCCGGAAGCGATGAGAATTCCAGTGGGGGAATTTCGGCCGGAACGATGTCCGGATAGGTGGCAAGCCATGGTTTTTCCGGTTTCGCACCACCAGGGTGGACGGAAATACTGTTCATTGTGTCTCTCTCCCATTCGGCCGCCGAAACCGGATGACACCGGTCGATCGGAAGATCCTCCATCCTCCGTCAAGGCAGCTTATGCCATTGCTTGAGCGGTTCAAGCGGATTGAGGCTACAATAACCTTAACGTAAACGTCAATATCGCGAGTGTCGCATATGAACGGCATGCGGCAGGGAACTTTGAGGCATAGGGCACGTTTTCTCGATGTGGAAGAACCACGAGGAAACGACAAGGAGGTGCACAATGCTGAATCAGGATACTGACGCCACCCGACGCGACCCGAATGTGAAGGATACGCCGACGCTGATCGCTAGCGACCGCGTTGAAGGCACCCGCGTCTATGGCGCCGATGGCAAACACATCGGTTCCATCGAACGCCTCATCCTCGGGAAGCAGGACGGCCGCGTTGCTTACGCTGTTCTGAGTTTCGGCGGCTTCCTCGGCATCGGCAGTGATCACTATCCGCTGCCGTGGGAAAAGCTGACCTACGATACCCAGCTGGACGGTTACCGCATCGATCTCACCAAGGAGCAGATCGAAGGCGCGCCGAGCTACGCGGATGACGATGACACCTGGTACAACGATAATGGCCGCCGCGTGTATGATTATTATGGCGTGCCGCCCTACTGGATGTAACGTCGTCCGCGAGGACGAGCCGGTAGAGGCCCCGCGAGAGCGGGGCCTTTCAGTTTTTATTGACGAGATCATTGGCAGTGCGAAGCACTGTGCCAACCACGATATCTTCGGCCGACAGGGACTTGTCGGTCGTCACACGGAAGACATGGCTTTCACCCGGCAGCAACGTCACCAGCATGGAATCCACGACCGCCGCAGGATCGAGCCGATCCGCCATCAGGCAAAGATCCTTCAGGAAGCTCTTTGCACTCACCGTGACATCCCAGCCATCGTCCGATCTTGCCAGCGATATGTTGACGTCTGGCACCGGAAGCTTCAGCTCGATATCCTCGACGAAATAGTGGAAGGCGCGCTTGTCCAGCATCTGCACGACGATGACTTCTTCATCCGCCGCGCCTGAAGTCGCGATATCCTGCGGCAACGGAAATTCCTTCGCTTCGAACCGGTCGCAGAGCAGCCGCCAGAATTCAAATTCCGCCAGCACCGTACCATCAAGCCGCATGCGCTTGCCGCTGATCTTCGAGCGCCAGAACAGTGTCTGCTCATTAACCGCGACCGCGGAAAGGCCCTCGCCACGCGGCTGGATCGTCAGCAGGCGGGGATGGAACGCCTGTTGCATCGCATACCAGAGCGGCTTGCGCCGGCCGGCAGAATCGAGCGCTGCCCAGGAGGTGACCGGCCAGCAATCATTGAACTGCCAGACGACCGCGCCCTTGCAGATGTCGCGATGCGAGCGCATGTGCTCGACTGCGAAGCGGATGGCGCGTGCCTGATTGAGTTGGGTCGCAAAATGCCAGTCATCCATCGTCTGCGGCACGGGCAGGTGTCCGGCAAGGCCCTTGATGAGCTTGTCATTGCCCTGCGTCGCCTTCTGATGATGGAAGACGCCACGCGATTCCGGCGTCAGCGGTTCGTCATGCACGCTCTCCTGCAGCGTCGCCCATGCCGGCGGCGCCTGCCAGCCGAATTCGGAGCAGAAGCGCGGAATGTAGTTACGATAGACTTCGTAACCGACGTCGTTCCACACGTCCCATATATGCTTGCAGCCGTGCCGGTCGTCATTCGGCTCGATCTCCATGGAGCCCGAATAGGGACTGCCGGGATAATAGGGCCGGTCGGGATCGAGTTCGGCACAGAGCTTTGGCAGGACATCGAGATAGTAGCCGAGCCCCCAGCTGACGCCGTCCTTGATGATCGGCCGCCAGCCCCACTCGTCAAAACCCCAGATATTCTCGTTATTGCCGTTCCAGATAATGAGGGAGGCATGCGGCATCAGCCGCATCACATTGTCCCGCACCTCGGCGATGATTTCGCTCCGCAGCGGCTCTTCCTCCGGATAGGAGGCGCAGGCAAAAAGGAAATCCTGCCACACAAGCATGCCGGCCCGGTCGCAGGCCTCGTAGAATTCGTCCCGCTCGAAGACGCCGCCGCCCCACACACGCAGCAGATTGATATTAGCAGCCTTCGCCTCATCGATCCGCGCCGCATAGCGTTCCGCCGTCACGCGCGAAGGGAAACAATCGTCCGGTATCCAGTTGGCGCCGCAGGCAAAGATCGGCACGTCGTTGATGACGAAGGTAAAGGCGGAGCCATGTGCGTCCGGCGCGGTGTCGAGCCGCAGCGAACGGAAGCCGATCCGCTTCGAATAAAGGTCGAGTAAGTTGCCGCTGGCATCCTCCAGCCGGATTTCCAGCGGGTAGAGTGGCTGCGCGCCGAGATGATGTGGCCACCAGAGCTGCGGTGAGGGCACGCAAACCTCGAAGGACACTTCGTTCGTATCGGCGTCGATCGCAACGGTCTGCGTGACGCCACCGATTTCTGCAACAAGCGTCGTCGGCACTGCCTCGCCTTGCCTTGCCAGCCGCGCATGCACCTTGACGAGCCCATCGCCACCGGCAAGGGCGGCGGAAACCCTGATATCGGCAAGCCGCGCCCGATCCCAGCTCTCCAGCCGCACAGGCTTCCAGAGTCCGGCTGTCACAAGCGTCGGCCCCCAGTCCCAGCCGAAATTGCAGGCCATCTTGCGCATCAGGTTGCCCGGTCCCGGATAGTTGTTCGGGCGATAGCCGTAATGCTTCTCCATCTCCGCGCCATAGGCATAGGCGGAATGAAAGGTGATGCTGAGCTCGTTTGTATCTTCCCGCAGCAGCGACGAAACGTCGAAGCGGTAGGTGCGGTGCATGTTGAAGGTGCGGCCGATCTCTTCGCCGTTCAGGCGGACCGTCGCAATCGTATCGACGCCGTCGAAGACGAATTCCTGCACTTGGCCCGCATCAGGCTCGGCGTCGAAGTCGAGCCGGTAGACCCATTCCGTCTTGCCGATCCAGTCATTGGTGATCTCGTTGATATCGAGATAGGGATCGGGGATTAGCCGGTTTGCGAGCAGGTCGAGATGCACGCATCCGGGCACATCAGCTGGAATGGATGCCGGCAGACTGGTTCTTCCTGTATCGTTACAGGAAAGCGTCCAGCCGTTATGAAGGTCTCTCCTCCCAATCATTTCAGCCTCTTATGTTTATTGAAAACGGCCGTAGCGCTGCAGCACTTCGATCTTGTAGCCGTCTGGGTCGGTGATGAAGAAGAAAAGACCGAACAGCTTGCCGTCGCGGTTGAGTTCCACGAGCTTGCCGGGGTTGAGGCCGAGATCCGTCAGCCGCTTGTGTTCGATTTGCACTTCCTGAACGGAAACAGCGAGATGGCCATAGGCATCGCCGAGATTATAGGGCGCCGTGCGACCCTTGTTGACCGTCAGCTCCAGCTCGAAGCCGGTCTCTTCATTGCTCATATAGATCAGCGTGAAGGTCTCGAAATCGACACGGTCGGCAACCGCGAGCCCGAAGACCTTGCTGTAAAAATCGACCGAACGCGCCTCGTCCAGAACGCGGATCATGGAATGGATCATCTTGGCCAAGGCGGTCTCCCAATCGCTGATATCTCCGGCAGCCTTGGTAGCCGTCCTCTCAAGCCGGACGCGCGCCCATTCTGCGCGTGATGACGCCTTCGAGCATGCCAACGACATCATAGATCAGAACCGCCATCAGGCCGACGATCAGGCCGCCCTGCAGGATGAAGGCGGTGTTGTCGGAGATCAGGCCGGCAATGATGACCTCGCCGAGACCCTTTGCCGCAACCGTCGAGCCGATCGTCGCCGTGCCGATATTGATGACGGTTGCGACCTTCAGCCCTTCGAGGATCAGCGGCAATGCCAGCGGCAGCTCAACCTTGAAGAGACGCTGCGTCCCGTTCATGCCCATCCCGTCGGCAGCATCCAGCACCTGCGGCGACACCTGCTTGAGGCCTGCGACCGTATTTTCGAAAATCGGCAGCAGTCCGTAGAGAAAGAGCGCAATCAGCGTCGGCGCAGCACCAAAACCGGTGGCAGGAACGGCAAGCGCCAGCACCGCCACGGGTGGAAAGGTCTGGCCGGCATTGGCGATGGCGCGCGACAGTGGCAGGAAGTCGGCGCCGCTCGGGCGGGTGACAAAAATGCCGCCAAGCACGGCAAGCACCGCGCTGCCGATAATCGAAATGAAAACCAGTTCCAGGTGCCCGAGCGCCAGCGAAGCGAGGCTGTTCTGCATGTAGACCGGCGGCGCATTGTTGTTGGTCAGCGGCACCAGCATGAAGGAGAGCCACTCGGTCCTGAAGATCAGGATGAGCAGCAGCACCAGTGCCAGCGCGCGAAACAGGTTGGCGACGAGAACCTTCATGCCTTGCGGCCCAGTTCGAGCAACCGACCCATCGAGATAGAACCGACGGGCGCCTTGTTCGCATCCTGCACGGCGGCCTCGTCGACACCCTGCCAGATCATTTCTGCCAGCGCATCGCGAAGACTCAGAGATTGCGCCAGCGAATAGGGCAGGCCCGGCTTGGCCGGCTGCATACTGTCTTTCAACGGCGTCAGCGACATCAGCTTCAGCGCCCGGTCGGATGTGCCGGTCAATTGCTGCACGAAGGGATCGGCCGGTTCCGTCAGGATCTTCTCCGGCGTCGAGCATTGCAGCAGCTTGCCGCCGCTCATGACGGCGATCTGATTGCCGAGATGAAAGGCCTCGTCCATGTCATGCGTGACAAGGACGACCGTGGTGCCGAACTGCTTCTGGATTGCCAGCAGATCGTCCTGCGCCTTGCCGCGGATAACGGGGTCGAGCGCGCCGAAGGGCTCGTCCATCAATAGGAGCTCCGGTTCGGCCGCCAGCGCCCGGGCGACGCCGACGCGCTGCTGCTGGCCACCGGACAGCTGGTGCGGATATTTCTCGGCAAAGATCGCCGGGTCGAGATTGAAGAGGCCGAGCAGTTCCGTCACGCGGCTGCCGATGCGGGCCGTATCCCAGCCGAGAAGCTCCGGCACGGTTGCAATGTTCTGCGCCACCGTCCGGTGCGGAAAGAGGCCGTGGCCCTGGATGGCATAGCCGATCTTGCGGCGAAGCTCGGTCGCTGACACGTCCATGATATCATGGTCGCCGACGAAGATCTGACCCTCGGTGATCGGCACCAGCCGGTTGATCATTCGCATCAGCGTCGACTTGCCGGAGCCCGATGTGCCGACGATGACGGTGATCGAACCCTTCTCGACACTCATGGAGACATTGTCGACGACGGTTGCCGAGCCGTAGCGCTTGGTGACGTTTCTGATCTCGATCTTGCTCATGCGGCTGGCCCCTGAATGCTTTCGATGACCGCATCGAGGATGACGGCCGAGGAGAAGGCGAAGAAAACGGTCGGCACGGCGCCGAGCAGGACGAGGTCCATGGCCGTCTGGCCAAGCCCCTGGAAGATGAAGATGCCGAAGCCGCCGCCGCCGATCAGCGCGGCGATCGTTACCATGCCGATCGCCTGCACCAGCACGATGCGGATGCCGGTGAGGATGACGGGAAAGGCGAGCGGCAGGTCTATGCCGGTGAGAATCTGCCGGCGTGTCAGTCCCATGCCGGCGGCAGCATCACGCACCGACGGATCGACACCTTCGAGGCCGACGACCGTGTTGGCGACGATCGGCAGCAGCGAATAGAGCACGAGCGCAATCAGCGCCGGCGCGGTGCCGATGCCGCGAATGCCGATATCGGCCGCAAGTGGCACGTTTGCAGCGAGATAGCCGAGCGGCAGCATCAGGAGGCCGAAGAGTGCCAGGCTCGGAATGGTCTGGATGAGGCTCAGTGTCCGCAGCACGATGGCGCGCAGCTTCGGCACCCAGAAGCAGAGGATGCCGAGCGGCAGCCCGAGAACGATGGCAATGGCGAGCGAGCCGAATGCCAGCATCAGGTGGGAGACCGCCTCGCTCCAGAACTGGTTTGCCCGGGTCGAAAACTCCCTCAGGATCGAAAGGCTGTCGAGCAGGCCGGACGAGAGAAATATCGCGAGCAAGGCTGTGTAAGCGGCCAGTGCTGCAACACGCATCCACGGTGTCAGCTTTATCTTCACCAGCGCGTCGGAGATGATGAGGCCGATGACGCCGAGGAGCACCCAGAAGCTGCCGCCGGGCGTCATGCGCGCCACGGTGCTGCCTTGTGGCGTTGCAGCCGTCGCCACAAGGCCGATTGCAACAATCAGTGCGGCAAGGCAGAGCGTGCCAAGCGCCAGGCGAATGAAAGCGTTGCGCAGGAAAAGCGTCGCCAAGGCAGTGGCAACAAGGAGGACCATCAGGATGACGACGGAAGGCTGGGGAAGAAGCTGCGTCAGCAGCATCGGCTTGCCGGCGGCGATACGGTTCGCCTTCACATAGATGAAAGGCAGAAGGGCCGTTGCTGCAATGCCGCCTGCCACGAGTACCACGCCGAGCCGGTCCAGCTTGCGGACCGCTAAGGTTTCTTCCATCGATCCTACCCTGTCCGGAAAGTGCCCCGCCCGGATACCGGACGGGGCACTACAGCGCCGCGCGTCTTTTCAGACGCGCAAAGGACGCTGTAGCACTTTAAACTGCTGCCTATTTTTATCCTTAAATCGGCTCCGATTTAAGGAATTGGGCAGCAGGCGATTACTTCAGGAAACCTTTTTCCTTCAGATAGGCTTCGGCAACGGACTTCGCCGGCTCGCCATCGACCTGGATCTTGGCGTTGAGCTTGCGCAGTTCGTCTGCCGTCAGGCTCTGGAAGATCGGAGTAAGGATTTCCTGGATCTTCGGGTTTGCCTGCAGCACGGCCTCGCGGATGATCGGGGTCGGTGCATAGACCTGCTGCACGCTCTTGTCGTCTTCGAGAACGACGAGTTCGGCAGCCTGAATTGCACCGTCAGTACCATAGACCATGGCGGTATTGACGCCGTTGGTCTGGTCGGCCGCAGCCTTGATCGTTGCAGCCGTGTCACCGCCCGAAAGCACGACTTCCTGATCCGGCTTCAGTGTGAAGCCATAGGTGGTCTGGAAGGCAGGCAGGGCGCCGGCGGAGTTCACGAATTCGGCGGAAGCCGCAAGCTTGGCAGCACCGCCACCGGAGACCCACTTGCCGAAGTCGGACAAGGTCTTGAGGTTATTCGGGCCGGCAACGTCACTGCGGACGGCAAGCGCCCAGGTATTGTTGGCGGGCGAGGGCGTCAGCCAGACGATCTTGTTGGCGTCATAGTCCAGCTTCTTCGCCAGCTGGTAACCCTGGTCGAGGTTTTTCCAGGCGGCATCATCGGCCTTGTTGAAGAAGAAACCGGCATTGCCGGTATATTCCGGATAGATGTCGATTTCACCCGCGGTGATCGCCTTGCGCACGACCGGGGTTGCGCCAAGTGCGATGCGGTCCTGCGTCTTGATGCCGTTGGCTTCCAGCGCGAGTGCGATGACGTTGCCGAGCAGCGTGCCTTCCGTGTCGATCTTCGATGAAACGACGACGTCTGCGGCGTGGGCCGCGCCGGCCGCAAAGGCGGCCAGCGAAACGGCAAGTGCGAATTTCTTCAGCATGATTATCCCCTTGGTTGAACACCGTTAAACGTCGCGAAAGCCCCGGACGCGAAGCCTGCGCGCATAAAACCAGCCGGCATGGTCAGCCATCAGGCCATCATGCCGGAAATACGTGCGTCATGGAAATAGTGTGCATGCCCGAAAAATCGATGCCCGAAAATCGAAGCAGCCCCCTCCAGTATTCGCTCTCGCGACGCGATTATGGCGGCGAATGCAGGTCCGTGCGCGGAATTGCATTCCCTTTTCCAAGGCCGGCGCGATTTGTTTTTGTCCCCTTGCGTGTTTCCACGATGTTCCGGTGCTTTCAGTCGGTTCTTTCGCCGCCCGGATTTCTTATTGAGTGAACGATAGCCTGCACCTCTATGGGCAGGGATATCTTTTTTCACGAACACGTCATATCCTCCGCCTTTTCAGTAGTTTCCGGAGAAAGCCTTGCATCTCGGCGCCCTCTTCATCGCAAGCCATGTCCTGTCTTCCGGCTCCATGCGCGAAACTGCGCGTCGCTTCAACATCTCCGCCTCGACCGCGTCGGCAGCGATCGATAACCTGGAGACGGAGCTCGCCCTGAAGCTCGCCGAACGTTCCTCGGGCGAACTGGTCATTCTGCTTGCCGGAGGCAGAGTTCTGGAGGGATTGGCGCCGATCCTTGCCGCAACAGGGCAGCTCGGCGACAAGCTTGGTCATCGTGAACCGGAAGCTTACGGACAATGGGCCGCCCGCATCCCCGTCAAGCTCGTCACCATGGAGCGTTACCTGGAGGTTGCCGATCAGGGCAGCATCAACAGAGCCGCCCGTCGTCTGCGCCTTGGTCAGCCGCAGCTTTCATTGCAGATTGCCAATCTTGAGAAATTCTTTGGAGGCAGACTCTTCGAGCGTCAGGCCCAGGGCTCGGCGCTGACGGAGGAGGGCCGCTTCGCCTATACCGTCTTTTCGACCATCAGCCTCGCCTGGAACGAACTGAAATCCGCTGCGGACGAACGCTATCAGCGCACCGCTCGCTCACTGCGCATCGGTGCCATCATCCCTACGGGCTCGGAAAGCTGGGTTGCGCGCTGCCTGGGTAGCCTCGTTGCCGAGTGGAATGCCAGCCGCAACAAGAATGCTCTATCGCTGGTCTCGATGACTGCCGACGATCTGCGCGAGGCGCTGAAATCCGGGCGCATCGATGTTGCGATCCTCGATTCCGTCTTCGGCCTGGAAAGCTTCCGTCATCGCGAATTGCTGCGCACCGATATGGTGGCTATTGCACCGCCTGACAGCACAGAAGCGACGGCCGCTGACCTCGTCGCCAGCCATCCGATCTGCACGCCGAGCCCGCGCACCGGCATCGGCCATGCCGCCATGACCTTCGGCTATGACCGCACCCTGCATCGCCGCCTCCGCGATCGAGACATCACCGCGGCGGATTCGCTGCCCGTCATCGTCGATCTCGTCGCCAATCACGGCTATGTCTCCTTCCTCGGTCGTGTCAGCGCCATGCCGATTGCCGACCGGGTGCGCATCGTCGAGCTCGCCGAGCCGATGCCGATGTCCTATCACGTGGCCTTCAATCATCGGAAAGCCGCGGCTGACGCTTGTGACCTGCTGATCGCGACCGCGGCAAAAATTGTCCCGGCGCCTGTCGCGCAAAACAAAGCCTTCGCTTAAACAGGCTGCGGCGGGCCACGCCCGATGAAGATGAGCACTACGTCTACGCTATAGCCCTCTAACGCCGCCGATTGTGTGACTTCAGGACAGGAAAGTGCTCGGCACGTTGATTGCTCAGCCCTTGCCTGCCGTTTACGCAGAAGGGCAAAAATGGCAACAACACGAACCAGCTTGATGGAGATCAGGACGCAGATGAAGTGCTGGAAGTCGATCGCGGAGCTGGGCATCCATCAGGCGCCCCCGAGGCCGACGCCGACCATCTCGATCGGCTGGACGACCTTGTCGAACAGTGCTTCGTCCACCTTGCCCGAGGCGAGCCGCCTGTTTGAGCGTGAGGTCATCGGTTCGGTAGCCGGCGTAGAGATGTCCGCCATGACAGAACTCCTGACTGTTGGCGAGGGGTCGCTCACTGCGTTCAAGCATCAGCGACGTACTCTCAAAGCTCATCCTCACGCAGCTACATCCAACACGATCTTCCCGAATCCGCCACCCGCTTCCATATAGCGATGCGCATCGGCTGCCTCGGACAGTGGGAACACTTTGCCGACCAACGGCTTTAGCCGGCCATCGGCGAACATTGGCAGAGCTCCTTGGGCGAAGCGCTGAACCATGGCGCGCTTCTCCACCGCGCTGCGCGACTTCATCACGGTGCCGATAAGGCGCAGGTGATTGTGGAGCAGGAGAGCGAGAGGGATAACGGTATCGTCCTGCCCGCCCAGCAGGCCGACCTGCACGAGACACCCGCCCGGCGCGAGGCTGCGCAGGTTGCGGGCGGGATAGTCGCCACCGACGAAGTCGACGATTACATCGACCCCGCTTCCGCCGGTGGCATCGCGAACGCCCTGCTCGAAGTCCTCCAACCGGTAATCAAACACGGCCTCTGCGCCCAAGCCCAAAACATCAATCCGGCGCTCGGCATTGGCCGTCGCGAAGACCCGGGCACCGAGGGCGTGCGCAATCTCCACGCCGGCGGAACCGATGCCGCCCGCTGCGGCGTGGACGAGCACGGCCAAGCCCTTGGCGGCACCACCAAGATGCACGACGGCCTCCCACGCGGTGACGAACGATTCCATCACCGCCGCCGCCGCGCCGATAAGGTCAAGGCCATCGGGAACACGTACCGCCATGCCGCGGTCGACGCGGGCATATTCGGCATAGGCACCCCCTCCGACGATGGCCATCACGCGCTCGCCGGGGAGGATATCGGCGACATCGCTGCCGACAGCGACCACCTCGCCGGCCACTTCCAGCCCGAGCAGATCGCTCTCGCCATAACTCTGCCTGCCGTAATAGCCCTGGCGTTGAAGAAGGTCGGCGCGATTGACACCGGCTGCCTTCACCTTGACCAGAAGATCACCGGGGCGAGGTTGCGGCATCGGCGCCTCGGCAAGACGGAGAACCTCCGCCTTGCCGAAATCATCGAACGCGATCGCCTTCATTTCGCGGCGACTTGCCGAGCGCCCGGCGGGCGATGCTGGCGGCGAAGAGCGGCGTCTCCCTGCGGTTGTGGTCACCGCCCGCTTCCTGTCGGGCGGCCGCCGCCTGTTCGAAGGTCTGGCCGTGCGCGGCAATGAAGTCCATGAAAACGTCGGTGGGGTGCGAGGTGACGCGATTGGTGTAGCGGCTGCGTCCGCCCTCTATCCCCTCGGCGATCAGCTCCCAGATCACGTTGACCTGTGTGCGCCCGACCGGGGTGAACACGTCCGAGATCGAGTTCATCCGGCAGTAACTCGGCGTTGCTTCCTCGGCGACGTAATGCTGCACGACCAGCGCGGTGCCGATCATCTCGACGTTAATCGACATGGGTCGGCCGTCATCCGTGGTCGTGGTGCCGGCACCGATGTGGTCGGGCGGGCAGCAGCGTAGATATTCGGCTTCCGGCAGGGTGAAGAGCCAGTCGGCAATATCGACCTTGTCCAGCGGGATGTCGATCTCGGCGGAATAGGCGGACAGGGAGAGGATCTTGTCGGTCAGTATCTTCATGGTTTTTCCTTTCGAGTGTCACGGATTAGATGACGACGTTGCTTTCCACGGACGACGAGCCAGCCACACCTCCGGTGCGCGCCACCCTTGCGGCCCGTATCCAGCGACAGTCTCGAACTTTTGATCTGCGAAGCATCCGTTTTTGCCGGTACAATCTGCTATCCGGACCGTTTCGTGAAAATTATACGTTCGTGTTAGGTCAGTAATTCAGAGTCAAATCGAACATACCTATGTATATATCGCAGTCCCACGCCTTCATGAGACGCGCGGGGCCTTCGACGAGATTTACCTTGTTTTGGTCACGTCGAATGCTGTTGAACTCGCCGACCTCACGATGGGGATTGTGCGTCTATTGAAAGACAGCGATAAGCCGTAGCCTGCTGCAAACGGCTTTGCCTGGATCGCAAAGATGAGACCCCATTTCGCCGTGTTCCTGTCAACTTTCGTCGATGTCGTTAGGGCGGGGAGCTTTTCCGGCGCCGCCCGTCGGCGCGCGGTGACGCCTTCGGCGATCGTGCGCCAGATCGACACGCTGGAGGAGGATCTGGGCGTTGCCCTGCTGGTCCGCTCGACCCGCGCCCTCACGCTCACGGATGCCGGCCGGCGGCTGCACGAACGGGCCCTGCTGCTTCTTGACGAACTGACCGACACCCACGCAGAGATCGCCGCCTTCGACGGTTCCGTCTCCGGCACACTCCGGATCGCCTGCTTCCCGACCTTTGGCAAGCGCTATGTCTTGCCGGTCGTCGCAGCGCTGCAAACTGAGCACCCCGCGCTCAAGGTCGAGCTCGACCTGACGGAGCGGCTGGCCGATCCGGTTCTCGAGCGTCTCGACGTGGTCATCCGCATGGGGGCGCTGGCCGATAGCACGCTGATCGCCACGAGGCTTGCGCCTCTGACCCGACTGTTGGTCGCAAGCCCGGCCTATCTGGCACGGGCGGGTGTGCCCGATAGCGTCGCCGATCTCTCATCGCACCGTTTGATCGACAAGCTGCATGGCGCTGATCTTCTGGGTTGGCGGGACCTGCTCGACGGCCCGGCGGGCCATGCGGGGAACGGTATGGTGACGTTCCGTTCAGACGATTTCGAAGCCCTGCGCGCGGCGGCCCAGGAGGGGCTGGGGATCGCATTCCTGTCGAGCTGGGTCGTCGGACCGGACGTCAAGGCAGGGAGACTGGTCCGGTTGCGGCCGGGCGATGAACCCTGGAACGCTGCGCCGGCCGGGATCTACCTCCTGCGCGCCCTGCCGCAGGCGAGTGCCAAGGTGCGAGCCTTCACCGAGGCGCTGCGGACGTCAATCGGAAGTCCACCAATCTGGGAACCATGATTTGGCGCGTCTTTGTAGAACAGCAATCATCGGCATGCGCGGACCCAATCGGGGTTTGAGGGTTGTTTACGCTATTCGACAATCAATGTGTTGCTGACTCACCATAGCCCTACGCCGCCGCGCCTGACGTTACGATGGGGAGCGTCAGAAGGGGGGAAAGGCGGCTATCGGTGGTAAGCCGTTCGTGAAATGGGCTGCATGGGCTACTTTGGCCGAAATGGCGGAACGAGAAGGATTCGGGATATGACGGTTTTGCTGGAAGTATGCGTCGATAGCGCTCAGGGCCTTGTGGCTGCAATCGAGGGCGGTGCTGGCCGCATCGAGCTCTGCTCGGCGCTGGAGCTTGGCGGGCTGACGCCATTGCCGAGCCTGATGCGAATTGCCGCCGAAGCGCCGATCCCCGTCTATGCAATGATCCGCCCGCATGCCGGCCCCTTCATCTTCGATGCGACGGACGAAAAGGCGATGCTTGCCGATATCGATGCTGTCAGGGCCGCTGGCCTTGCCGGCGTCGTCATCGGCGCCAACCGACTGGACGGCACGCTCGACATGCCGCTCATTCATCGCCTGAAGGCCCATGCGTCCGGCCTCGGCTCGACGCTGCATCGCGCTTTCGATCTCGTGCCGGATCCGGATGCCGCGCTGGAACAGGCGGTCGAGCTTGGCTGCGAGCGCATCCTCACCTCAGGCTGCGTGCCGAAGGCGATGGACGGGCTAGAAACGCTGAAGCGTATCTCCGTCAAGGCTGCCGGCCGCATCTCCATCATGCCGGGCAGTGGCGTGCGACCGGCCAATGTCGTCGAGATCCTGCGGGCAACAGGCGCGCACGAAGTTCACGGCTCCTGCAGTTCTGCCGTTGCCAGCGCCGATCCGCGCGCCGTCTCTTTCGGCTTCGATGTGCCGAGCTCGAACCGCACCGATGTCGCGGTCGTCAGGCAGATGCGCGCTGCGGTCGACGCGGCTTAAGCGGCGACCTTGATGACGGCCTTGATGAGGCCGCTCTTCTCATGCGCCCAGCGGGCGAGATCGCGCGGCGCATCGGCAAGCGTCGTGCGATGGGTGATCAGCTTGTCGACCGGAACGAGACCCTTGGCGATCGAATCCGCGACATGTTCGAAGTCGACGCGCGTCGCATTGCGGCTGCCGATGACCATCATTTCCCGCTTGTGGAATTCCGGATCGGAGAAGCGGATATCGTCTTTCACGACGCTGACCAGCACCAGGGCGCCGCCATGGGCGACAAAGCTGAAGGCCTTCTCTATCGAAGGTCCAAAGCCTGTCGCGTCAAAGACGACGTCAAAACCATCGCCGTCCGTCCTGGCCTTCACGGCATCGGCTGTCCCATCATTGGCGACGATCCCTGATGTAAAGCCGAAGCGCTCCGACGCCATCTGCAGCCGTTCCGCACTTGTATCCAGCAGCGTCACGTCATGACCAGCAATACGCGAGAAGATTGCCGCGCCTAGGCCGATCGGACCTGCGCCGATGACAAGCGAGCGGGAACCTGCAGGCGCCATGGATCGGCGTACCGCATGCGCCCCAATGGCCAGGAATTCGACGGTCGCCGCGGCCTCGAGGCTGAGGCCGTTGGCGGCATAGAGATTGCCCGCGGGCACTACGATTTCCTCGCAGAAAGCACCATCCGTATGGACGCCGAGAACCTTGATATTGGTGCAGCAATTGGGCTTGCCCTGCCGGCAGGCGACACAGCTTCCGCAGGAGAGATAGGGATTGACGATGACGGGCGTACCGACGGCCATCGCCACCCCGTCGCCGGTCTCCAGCACCGTCGCTGAGATCTCATGTCCCATGACGCGCGGATATTCGAGAAAGGGGTGCTTGCCTTCGAAGATATGATAGTCCGTGCCGCAGATGCCGACATGGCTGACGGCAAGCCGTACCCAGCCGGTATCAGGTTTTTCGGGGGAGGGGCGCTCGACGAGATCGAGGACACCGGGTTCGCGGCAAAGGACAGCTTTCATGACAGTTCTCGCATTGCTGAAAAGAAGAAAGCCGGCCTTTGGGCCGGCTTCGTTTTGCATCTCGCTCAGCCCGTCCGGCGCCGGCGAAGCTGGTCGAAGTAGACGATGACGATGATCAGCAGGCCGGTGATGATGCGCTGCCAGAACGAGTTGACGTTCAGGAGATTTGCGCCGTTGTTGATCGTCGCCAGAATGAAGGCGCCGATCAGCGGACCGTGCACGGAGCCGACGGCTCCGAAGAGCGACGTGCCGCCGATGACCGAGGAGGCGATCGCCTGCAGTTCCCAGCCGTCGGCCTGTGTCGCGTTACCGATGGCGATACGCGAGGCAAGCAGCACGCCGACGAAAGCCGCAAACGAAGCCGAAAGGATATAGGCGAGGTAGATCATCCCCTTGACGTTGACGCCGGAAAGGCGCGCCGCTTCGGCATTCGAGCCGACGGCGAAGAGATAGCGGCCCCAGCGGCTCAGATGCAGGAAGACGAAGGAGGGGATCGCAACCAGGATGACCATCCAGAACAGGCTTGGGACGCCAAGGAAATCGGCGCGGGCGAAGTTGCTGAAGCCCTCGTCGGTGATGCTGATCGTAGAGCCGTTGGTGATCAGCAGGCCAATGCCACGCAGCGATGTCAGCGTCGCCAGCGTGATGATGAACGGCGGCAGGCCCATATGCACGATGCCGAAGCCATGGAAGGAGCCGATCGCGACACCGATTGCCAGCGTCAGCAAGATTGCCGCCCAGAGCGGTACGCCCGCCTGCAGCAGCCAGGCGATGATGACCGTGCAGAAGCCGACGATTGCGCCGACAGAAAGGTCGATGCCGGCGGTGATGATGACGAAGGTCTGGCCGAGCGCCAGGATCGCCGTCATCGCGCCTTGGCGCAGCAGGTTGGAGATGTTGAGCGGCGTCCAGAAGCTGGCTGTCGAGAAGCCGAGCACGACCCAGAGGAAGATCAGCAACCCGATCAGCGTCAGGCCGAACAGGATGTTCATCTTCCGGCGCGGCGGCGGCGCGACGATTTCGGTGGGGGTTACAGTCATGAATTTTCTCCCTCTTATTCTTCTTGCTCAGACGCCGATCGCTTCGCTGAGCACTTCTTCATGCGTCGCCGCGTGGAAATCATGGCTCGCGACAAGCTTGCCGCTGCGGAAGACATGCAGCCGGTCGGCCAGTTCGTAGACCTCAGGCAGGTAGGAGGAGATCAGGATGATGCCCGCCCCGTCCTTCAGAAGCTTGGCGAAGAGCCGGTAGATTTCCGCCTTGGTGCCGACGTCGACGCCGACGGTCGGCTCGTCGAAAATGAAAAGCCGGGCGCCGTGGCTCAGCCACTTGCCGATGACGATCTTCTGCTGGTTGCCGCCCGACATGCTGGAGGCCGGAACGCGCCGGCTCGGCGTCTTGATGCTGAGATCGCGGATCTGCTTGTCGGCATTCGTCGATTCGCGCGCGTGATTGATGACCGGGCCGTGGCTGAGGCGTCCGAACACTGGCAGGTTGATGTTGAGGCCGATCGGCAGGTTGAGGCAGAGCCCCTGGTCGCGCCGGCTTTCGGGAGCCAGCGCAATGCCGAGCTCCATCGCAGTGCGTTCGTTCTTGATATCGACGCGCTTGCCCATCCAGTGGATTTCGCCCGCACTTGTCGGCTGGCGCCCATAGAGCCCGAGAGCAAATTCGCTGCGCCCGGCGCCGATCAGGCCATAGAGCCCGACGATCTGTCCTGCCTTGACGCTCAGCGACACGTCTTCGAAGCCCGGGCCGGTGAGACCCCTGACGTCGAGGATCGTCTCTCCGATCGGAATCTCTTCCTTGTGGTAGATCTGCTCGATCGAGCGATTGATCATCAGCGCGATCAGCTCGGCGTCATTGGTTTCGCCGATGAGACGCGTGCCGACATGCGTGCCGTCGCGCAGCACCGAGACACGGTCGGCAAGCTCGAAGACTTCCTCCATGCGGTGGCTGATATAGACGATGGTGACGCCTTCGCCTTGCAGGCGGCGGATCAGCTTGAAGAGCTGTGCGGATTCCTGGCGGGTGAGATAGGCGGTCGGCTCGTCGAAGATCAGGAACTGCGTGCCGCGCATGGCCGCGCGCGCGGTGGCGACGAGCTGCTGCTGACCGATCGTCAGCGAGCTCAGAAGCGCGCCAGCCGGCAGGCCGAAGCCGAGATCGTCGAGAACGGCCTGCGCCATCTTCTCCATCTGCTTCTTGCGCATGATGCCGAAGCGGTTAACCTCGTCGCCGAGGAAGAGATTGGCGGCCACCGTCAGGTGCCGGCAGAGCACGACTTCCTGGTGGACGGCGTTGATGCCGCGGGCGATCGCCTCGTTCGGCGTCGACAGCCCCACCGGATGGCCGCACCACAACACCTCGCCGGCCGTGCGTGTGATGACGCCGGTGAGCAATTTGATGAGGGTGGATTTGCCGGCGCCGTTTTCGCCGACGATGGCGTGGATTTCACCGGCAAGGAAGGTCAGCGTCGCAGGCTTCAGCGCCTGCACGTGACCGTAATTCTTCTGCAGGCCTTTCAGTTCGAGGATGGGCGATCCGGCGGGAATTCGATTGGCTTCTTTCAGCGTCGCGCTGTCATCGTGGCGATGACTGACCTCTTCCAGTCCGACCATGGACCTCTCCTCCTCTTGTCACGTCTGCTCCATCCCTGGTGAAACATACCATGGATGAGAAAGGCCGCGCCGGTTTTTGAAATCGGCGCGGCCGCCTGTCGTCTTACTTGATCTTCGGATTCAAGAGCGCGTCGATCTTCGGCTCAGCCATATTCGCCTTTGTGACGAGGTTTGCGCCGGTATCGACATTTTCCGCGACCTTCTCGCCCTTGGAGACGGCAAGAGCGGTCTTCACGCCGTCATAACCCATGCGGTAGGGGTCCTGAACGACGAGGCCGGCGATGGCGCCATCCTTGAGGAAGCCGACCGTCTTGTCGTCGCTGTCGAAGCCGATGACCTTGATCTTGTCGCCGAGCTTGTTTTCGGCGATCGCCTGGCCCACGCCCTGCGCCATGATGAGGTTCGAGGCGAAGACGCCGACGAGGTTCGGGTTTGCCGTGATCAGGTCCGTCATCATGTTGAGGCCGGTCGTTGCCTGGCCGTCGCCGTACTTGTCGGCAATCACCTTCAGGCCGGGATGCTTGGTCTTCACCTGATCCAGGAAGCCTTCGCGACGCTGTTCCAGCGAGCCGACGCCGGGAAGGTTGGTCAGGATGACGACTTCGCCTTCTTCCTTGCCGGTGGCGCCCTTGATGGCGGCGGCAAGACCGTCAGCAGCGATGCGGCCGCCCTGGACATTGTCGGTCGTCAGGAACGACTTGAATGCCTTGGAGTCGGCGCCGGAGTCAATGCCGATGATCGGAACCGACTTGGCGGCTTCATCGATGGGCTTGCCGAGCGCCTTGAACTCGGTCGGGGAGATCACGACGGCGGCCGGCTTGCCGGCAACGGCGTTCTCGAGAATGCTGATCTGGCCGTTGATGTCGGATTCGGCCTGGGCGCCGAGCTCCGGCACGTTGACGCCGAGATCCTTGCCGGCCTTGCGCGCGCCGGCCAGAACGATCTGCCAGTAGAAGGACGTCGTGTCCTTGACGATGATCGGGATCGTCACCTCGGCCGCAAAGGACGTGGCAGGCATTGCCGTCGCAATGACAGCGGCGCCTGCAAGTGCCGTAAAGGCGCGGCGAGACAGAATGGATTTCACGATGCTCATAAGGGTTCTCCTCTCAGGGTGCGTTCTCCTCCAATGAAACCGGACCGCTGAACGCAGGCGGACGATTTTTATCGATAAAAAACATTTACGATCAGAAGCTAGCTGAGGCGCAGGCAAATTGCAAGTGTGCCCAATTCGCTTTTTTACCCGCTAAATTCTCTGCCAAGCAATTGTTTTTATTTTAAATACATAAGGACCTAAAATACGGTCTCAGTCGAATTGCAGCTCGTGCGGATGGACGACACCCTTCTTCAAAATAAGGTTGCCGTAGAGCCGGAACTCGGTGGTCGCGACGATATAGGCGGCCTTCCGCGCCATCTCGTAGAAGGCGAAGCGTTCGACGGATGCGATGGAAAAATCGCCGGCGCGCCGGGTGACGATCTGCTGAAATTCGGCGCAGACATCAGGCACGGCTTTCGGATCGCCCACAACTTCCATCCGCCATGCCGATTGCGGCACGAACGTATCGAGCGGCATATGGGTGAGGATCGCTTCGGCCATCGCTGTCGCGCTGACGCCATCGGCGCGGATGACATCAGGACCCATGCTGCTTGCCGGGAAATTGGCATCGGCAATGACGATATCGTCGCCATGCCCCATGCTCTTCAGCGCATAGAGCAGATCGGGGCCGAGAAGCGGATGAATACCTCTAAGCATGGTGTCTCCTCAGACCCGCACGGCTTCGTCACCGAGCGGCGCGGCGACAAGCGTATAGGGTTCGAATTCGGGATAGATATCGGCGGGAAGCTGCGGCTCGAAATTTTCCATGTTGCGCACGAGGCTCGAGGGCCTCGCCGTGCCGATCAGCACCGAGGAGACAACGGGGTCGTGCAGCGGAAACTGCAGGGCAGGGGCGGCAAGCGGCAGGCCGTGGCGCTTGGCCACCTCTTCCATTGCGCCCACCTTGGCAAGCACTTCCTCGGTTGCCGGCATATAATCGAAATGCGAGCCCGGCACCGGGCCGGTTGCGAGGATGCCGGAATTGAAGACGCCGCCGACGACGAGCGAGGTGCCCTTCTGCCGGCAGAGCGGGATCAGTTCTGATACCGCCGACCGGTCGAGCAGCGTATAGCGCCCGGCCATCAGGATCGTGTCGATATCGGCGTTGCGCATCACGTCGAGGCAGACGGGCACTTCGTTGACGCCAAGCCCGAAAGCCTTGATCGCGCCCGAGGATTTCAGCTGCTCCAGCGCCTTGATGCCGCTATCGAGGAAGTTCTTCAGATGCACGGCATTCCTGGCGGCGCCATGCGTATAGGCGCCAATGTCATGGACGAACAGAATGTCGATGCGGTTCAGGCCAAGACGCGCATAGCTGAAATCGACCGAGCGCATGATCCCATCATAGGAATAGTCGTAATCGGCATCGAAAGAGAGGGGGTCGACATAGCTATAATCAGGGACGGTGCCCGTCGGCACCGGGCGCAGCAGGCGGCCGACCTTGGTAGAGAGAACATAGTCATCTTCCGGCTTGTCGCGCAGGAAATCGCCGACGCGACGTTCGCCGAGCCCAAGGCCATACCACGGCGCCACGTCATAATAGCGGATGCCGTGGTTCCATGCCGTCTCCAGCGTTTCCATTGCCTGCTCGCGCGGGCAGGCGCGGTAAAGGCCGCCGAGTGCAGCGGCGCCGAAGCTGATTTCGGTCACCTCAAGCGCCGTCTTGCCAATCCTCCTCGTCTTCATCATTCCTCCTTGTGAAGACCCTGATATCAATAAGTCATATTTAGAGCGTGGCGCCGAGATGCCACGGAACAAATTCATTATCGCCGTAACCGAAAATTTCACTTTTCGTCTTCTTGCCGGAGGCCGTATCGACGATCAGGTCGAAGATCTCGCGGCCCTTGCCGCTGATGGTCGCATCGCCGGTAACGATAGTGCCGCAATCAATGTCCATATCCTCTTCCATCGAGGTGAAGAGCGCCGAATTGCTGGCGAGCTTCAGCGAGGGGGCGGGGCGACAGCCGAAGCAGCTGCCGCGGCCGGTCGTAAAGGCGATCATGTTCGCGCCGCCGGCAACCTGGCCGGTGGCAGAAACCGGGTCATAGCCGGGTGTATCCATGAAGACGAGACCGGGTGCGGTGACGCGCTCGGCATAACCATAGACGGCGGTCAGCGGCGAGCGGCCACCCTTGGCGACGGCGCCTAGCGACTTTTCGAGAATGGTCGTCAGACCGCCGCGCTTGTTGCCCGGAGACGGGTTATTGTCGAGCGAGGCGCCGTGCAGGGCGACATAGTCTTCCCACCAGGCGATCTTCTCATCGAGCTTTTTGGCGACATCGTCGCTGACGGCGCGGCTGCGCAGCAGATGCTCCGCGCCATAGATCTCTGAGGTTTCCGAAAGGATTGCCGTACCACCGGCAGCTGCCAGCAGATCGGCTGCAACACCGAGCGCCGGATTGGCGGTTATACCCGAAAAACCGTCCGAACCACCGCATTGCAGACCGATGATGATCTCACTGACCGACATCGGAACTCGCTTTTCACGGCCGACATCGGCGGCGATTTCGCGCAGCACGCCCATGGCGCGCTCGACTGCGCGGCGCGAACCGCCGGCGTCCTGAATGTTGAAGTGCCGCTTGGAGGCGCCGGCGCCGCTCTGGCCGTAAAGGGTCAGCTGGTTGACCTCGCAGCCGAGGCCGATCATCAGCACGCCGCCGAAATTCACATGGCGGGTGTAACCGGCAAGCGTCCGATGCAGCACGTTCATGCCGTCACCTGTCGAGCTCATGCCGCAGCCCTGATCGTGAACGATCGGCACGAAACCGTCGATGCCGTCATAATGCGGCAGGATCGTACGGTTGGCCTCGTCGGCAATCGCCCGACAGACCGTGGTGGAACAGTTCACGCTGGCGATGATGCCGATATAATTGCGCGTCGCCGCCCGTCCGTCGGCGCGGCGGTAACCCATGAAGGTACGCGCCCTGTCCTCGGCACTTGCTTCTTCAGGAGCGGAATTGGCCGTCGCAGCAAGGCGGTCGTTTTCGAAATGCAGATTGTGGCTGTGAACATGGTCGCCCGCTTTCACATCAGCCGTGGTGCGGCCGATCGCCTGGCCGTATTTCACGACTGGCGTGCCAAGCGGAATGTCCGCTATGGCGACCTTGTGGCCGGGGTCGATCTTCTGCCGCGTCGTGACGCCCGCAACATCAGATCCCTCGGCGATCTGTGCGGTTGCGACCGCGACATTGTCTCCGGCCGACAGGATGATCCAAGGCTGTCTGTCCAATTTCTTCTCCCTGACGAAACGCCCGCTACATGGACGAATGCGCATTGCTTTTGTTTTTTATCTACAATAAACATTTTCAAGTCAACGGGAATATTGATCCTGTGGACGAGGGAGGCAAACAGCCGCAGGCGACTGAAAATAAGATAGAGGTCGTTTGAAGAGGCTCCTGGTCCGGCTGTGCCCGTTCTTGGTGGGCGGGTATCATCGCCGTGTCGCTCGGGCGGAAAGCGGGGTCTGATGGCAAGGCAGAATACGGTCTTCAAGGAAGCCTATAACCGATATGCGGCAGCATTGCGCACGGATACCGCGCTGCCTTCGGAGCCGGAAATCGCAGCCCAGCTCGGCGTCAGCCGCAGCACGGCGCGCGCCATTCTGACCCGTCTCAGCGACGAGGGCATCATCCGCTGGAACAAGCGCCAGAAGATCGTGCTGCGCCAGCCGATCGACCGCGACTTCTTCCCCTCGGAGGAAACGGATTCGCTGCATGACATCATCGAGCGCAGCTTCATGCAGCGCATTCTTTCGGATGAAGCAGCCCCCGGCATGCAGATCAACGAGCTGGAGCTTGCCCGCGAGATCGGCACAGGCACGACCAGCGTGCGCGAATTCCTCATCCGCTTCTCGCGTTTCGGGCTGATCGAAAAACGACCGAACAGCCACTGGACGCTGAAGGGCTTTACCCGTGAATTCGCGCTGGAACTTGCCGATGTGCGCGAAATGTTCGAGCTGCATTCGGCGGCCGAATTCGGCAGGCTACCTGCCGACCATCAGGCCTGGGCCGATCTTGCGACGATCAAGGAGGAGCATCTCTCTGTGCTCTCTGACATCAATAACCGTTTCAAGGAATTCTCGGCACTCGACGAGCGTTTTCACTTGCTGATCCATCGCGCCTCGAAGAACCGTTTCATTGCCGACTTCTATGACGCGATCGCCATTATCTTCCACTATCATTATCAGTGGAACAAGGCGGCCGCCCGCGAACGCAACGAACGCGCGATCCACGAACATCTCGATTATATAGCGGCGCTCGAAGCCAACGATCAGGCGAAGATTGAGGCCGCCTGTCGCATACACCTTCGCTCCGCTCGCCAGACCCTGCTGCAATCCATCCCGCAGAGCTCCACGGAAGGCGCGCCTGGCTGAAAGGTTGGCACCTGATCAGTGCGACGCGGCCTCGCTTGCCGCGCTGCTCGCGCCCCCGCTCTTCACGCCGCGGCTGATCGGAATGAGCCAGGTGGTCGCAAAGGTCAGCACCGCCACGACTACGACACCCCAGAAGCTCCAGTGCAGCGCCGCATCGAAGACACCGCGCACCGCCGGATCGTTTGCAAGCGCCGAGAGGCCGGTCGGCTCGTTCAGGACATTGTGCAGGCGGTTTGCCGCATCCCCCGTCGCATAGTGATTGATGCCGGCATTCAAGATCGCGCCGAGCACGGTGGCACCCAGCGTATTGCCGAGGCTGCGGGCAAAGATGATCGAGGCTGTGGCACTGCCGCGCATCGACCATTCCACGCTGTCCTGCACCAGCGCAATGCTGGTCAGGTTGATGAGCCCCATGCCGAAGCCCATGAAGAAGGAGCCTGCGCCCGCAACGGCCGGATGGCTTTCGGGCGTGAGGAACAGCAGGAAGAAGGCCCCGAAGGGAAACATGAAGCTGCCGACCCGCAGCGTGTTGCGAATGCCGAATGCCTTGAAGAAACGGCCGGAAAACATCACCGACAGCGGCCAGCCGACGACCAGCATGGTCAGCGTGAAACCGGCGACAACAGGCGAGCGGCCGAGCACGCCCTGTACATACATCGGCAGGATCGTCGAAAGACCGATCAGCGCCATGCCGGCAAGCAGCATGCAGGCATTGCTGGTCGCAACGAGCCGGCGACTCCAGAGCGCGATGGAAATGATGGGCTCCGGCGTGCGCTTTTCCTGCAATACAAAGAGAATGCCGGTCACGACGAAGAGGGCGGCAAGCGAGAGAAGCACCCAGGCCGGCGCATCCGTTTCCGTCAGGATCGTCAGCAGCGCGATGATGGAAATCGAAAACAGGATGGCGCCGAGATAGTCGATCTTGGCATCCTTGTGCGCCACATCCTCCTTCAGGAACATCATGAAGGCGATGATCGAGAAGATGCCGATCGGCAGGTTGATCCAGAAGATCCAGGCCCAGGAGATCGTATCGACGATGATGCCGCCGGCGAGTGGTCCGACGACCGCTGAAGTCGCCCAAACCGTCGCCATCACGCCCTGCACCTTGCCGCGTTCCTCCAGCTTGAACAGGTCGCCGATGATTGTCATCGTCACCGGCTGGATCGCGCCGGCACCAAGGCCCTGCAACAGACGGAACACGATGAGCGAGGCCATCGACCAGGCAAGCCCGCAGAAGAGCGAACCGACGAGGAAAACGAGGATGCCGCCGATCAGCACCGGCTTGCGTCCAAAAATGTCGGACAGCTTGCCGTAGATGACCGTGGTCGTCGACTGCGCCAGCAGGAAGGCGGAAAAGACCCAGCTGTAATAGGTAAAGCCCCCGAGCTGGCCGACGATCCGCGGCATGGCGGTCGCCACGATCGTGGCCTCGATCGCCACCATGAAGGTCGCGAGCATGATCGTGGCAACGACGAGCGTGCGGTTGGATTGCTTCGATGTAGCGGACATGATGAACCTCTCGAAGCTTTCTCCGTGAAACGGGAAAACCGCTGTCGGCTGGTGGGGCAGGTGCAACGCGTGATGTCGGCAGTCTTTTATGCTCCTGCTGGTAGCAGGTAAAGCGCAAGTGATATGCTTTCTTTTGTGTCGACGCTTTAAACCGCTTCCGGCCCTGACAAATTTAAAATACAAGGCATTTTGCGAAGGAAAGTTTCGGTGGGTATCCGCCGGAAATAAAGAGATCTGGCAGGCCAGGCCTCTCGGATCTCAGGATTGCATTTCCGCCAGGTTATTCCCACTTGAAAACCTGATGCAGGCCTGTGAACCGCGCCATCGCGGCTGCGAAGGGTTTCGGATCCGGGCACGGAAATGGCGGGCTATGATGACGCATGTTTTGGCTGCGAGCGGCGGCGTTAAACAGGTAATTTGCATCAACTGGGGTACAAGATACGGGCCGACTTTCATCAACCGGCTCTATGCGATGGTGGCGCGCAACATCACGCCGCCGTTTACCTTCACCTGTTTCACCGACTGCCGGGATGATCTCCATCCCGGCATCCTGTGCGAGGACCTGCCGCCTCTGGATGTCGAAATGCCCGTCAATACGCGGGGCATCTGGCCGAAGGCGAGACTTTGGGGACCAAAGCTCGGAAGCCTGAGCGGGCCGGTCCTCTATCTGGACCTCGACCTGGTCATCGTCGCCTCTCTTGATGACTTTTTCAAAGTTGGAGGGCCTGAGGATGTCGTCATGGCCCGCAACCAGACAACGCCTTTCGAAAGGCTCGGCCAGAGCTCGCTCTTTCGCTTTCCGGTCGGCAAGCTCCTGCCGCTGCAGGAAAAGTTCAGGGCCAACCCGCAGAAAGTGGCCGATGAGTATCAGTATGAACAGCGCTTCGTCACCCGCAATGCGCCCGGAGGCGTGAAATTCTTCCCGCGGAGCTGGGTTCTGCATTTCCGGCAGGACTGCCACTGGGCCTTTCCGCTGAACTACTTCCTCGCACCGCGCCTGCCATCCAGTGCCCGCGTTGTCCTCTTCCCGCGCGGCTTCCACCCGCAGAACGCCATTGATGGGAAATTCGGCCCGAAGGGCCGGGCCGAAACAAGGCTCGATCACATCAAGGGCGTGTTCGATGTCAGCAAACGCGGCGGCAAGCAACCCTTCCGCTACCTGCGCCACTATATCCTCCCCACACCTTGGGTTGCGGATCACTGGCATGAGTGACGGCGCGAGCTTCGGATCATAGCGGAACAATTTCTGACGCCAGATGTTGTAAGCCCAGGGAAACGTTGGGTGCTCTCATGCGTCCTCTTCTGATCGCAACATTGCTCTCGCTTTCATGTCTGTCTGCCAACGCGAATGCGGCCGACGCAGACTTTCTGAACTCGCTGGCAGGCGACTGGGATGGAGGCGGAATGGTCCTGACCAAGATCGGCGGCAAGAAGGTCAATGTATCGTGCAATCTGAAATCCAGCGCGAGTGCTTCCGCAGTGTCCATGAATGGCAGTTGTCGCGCGCTCGCCGTCATCACAAGAAGCTTCTCGGCAAGTGTAAAGGCGGCCGGTCAACGTTACACCGGCAACTACACGGGACCATCGGGCCAGCCTTCCATGCTCGTCGGCAGCAGGAAAGGCGATGCTCTCAACTTCAATGTCACCTGGGCTCGCGTCACCAATGGCGACCGAAGCGCACAATTGATGATCGAAAAGCTGGGGCAGAACGGGCTTCGCCTGCAGACTGTTGATCGCGACCTCGCCTCCGGCCGATCCGTGGTGACGAGCCGCATTGATCTGCAGCGGCAGTGACTGTGTCTCGGATTTTGTGATGCGCCCGGCCCGTCGGGGCTTACGACCGCTTCCTGATGGTGGCGTAAATGATATTGCGGTTGGCACCGAACCAGACCGTCTTATCATCAGTGTCTTCCGTCGCACTACGATGGGAAATGCGCCACATGTCGGCTTCAGAACGCTGGAGAAGCTCCCAGTTCATGTAGGATTCCATGTACCCGTCATCGGCCATCTCGTCGGAAAAGTTGGCAAATAGAAAGACGCCGCCTGGCTTCAGCATTTCCATGCAAATCTGCGTGAGCCGGATTGCCACTTTATCGGTGAGATAATCGTACAATCCTGCTGCATAGATCAGATCGAAAGTGCCGATCCGATGCTTTCGTGCGAGCAAGCCGCGCACGGATCCATTGATAGGCTCGACGGAAGTTCCATGGAATTGGCTCGAGATCGAGCCGATACTTTCCGGATCCTGATCAAGAGCAACCCAGCGTTTAAGGCGGCCTTCCGCAAGTGCCTTCGATGCCTCCGCTTCGCGCAGGTGACCGGCAGCGATGGCCAGGACTTCGGTATCCGAACCCGTTCGCGCAGCGGTCTCGTCGACGTAGCGGGTCAGGATGTCGCGACGTTCCCTTACGGCGACCGGGCCGGGGGCGTTTATCGTGTAGTCGAAGATATCCAGGCCGAGACGGGTGGAATTGGCCACTTCTTCGGCCACCGCCGGATGCCCATAAATGAAGTCGATAAGACTGGCATCACCGGAATAGCCGCGAGGTTTGTCAAAGGACCAACGGGTGAACGGGCACTGCTGGAGGATCTTTGCCGAGGGATGGGCTTGAATGATCGGGATGAGCTTCTGCCACACGGCAGCGCCGAATTTATGACGGACGTCATGGAGCTGGCCAATCAGCCACCTGACTGCATCAGGCAGGTTCTTGCCCGCGGAGAACCGTTGTATTGCAATGTTGATGACGATCGCAAACTCAGCCTCTGCGGTTCGCAGGCGGTCTGTTTCGTCATCTCGGTTCGGTGAGGGAAGCTTATTGCTGAAGGACTGCGGCGTGATCAGGCTTTGGCCATCAAGAGAAAAGAGCGGCTGAGCCACTGAAACCTCACTGGTGAATAAGAACTTAAAACATTGCGTAAAATCCTTACCATTTTCACGCGAGTCAAGCGTTAAGGTTGGGCTGCGGCGCCAGTGCACGTCTTAGCTTTAGAAAATATTAGTGAACCCGAGAGATAGCCCGCCCGCTTGGGGATCGTTTGAGCGTTATCGGTTGATGTGGACTCTGCGTACGGCTATCCAGCGTCAGTTGGCAGTCTGCGAAGGGCAACTGCTGCAAGATGTTGGGTGGCAGGGGCATGATGCACGTGTTAGCCGAGACCGCAGCTGCTACCGTGCTGCCGACGCTGTCGCCAGAACAGTTGCGTTGCCTTTATGAGCAGAAGAGCGAGAGCGGCCGAAAGAGCGCGACGCGCAAAGGCCTCTGGACAGCGGTCGCTGCTTACCTTGCATATTCCTTCACGGACTATCTTTTTATCGGTGATGTCGTCCAGTACACGGTCGCCGGCCGGCTGGCGGTTGGCGTCAGTGCGTTATGCGTGCTGGAATTTCTGCTCTACCGCAAGGCAAAAGCCGATACGGTCGACATGGCCGCGGCGATGTCGGTGCTCGTAGCCTATCTTGTCTGGCTTCTCACCGCCCAGATGACCGCGGCCGGGGATGCGTTCTCATATTATATGGTGTTTGGCGCGATCTTCATGATGAGCGTCAACTTGTTCTTCAGTTTCCGGTTTCCGGTTGCTCTTGCGGCCTCCGCAACGAACGTGCTCATCTTCACTGGCGCCCTCTATCTGTTCGCGCCCATGTTGCTTCTCCACAAGCTCATCCTCGGTGCGTTCTGTATTTCTTGCTTTGTTTTCACATCTTACGTGAACCTTCAGCTCAATAGGGAGCGCTACAAAGTCTTCCTCAATGCATTTGAAGCGAGTTTGCAGCAAGCTGCCGCCGACGAAAGAGGCAAGGCTCTTTTGCACCTCTCGAACACGGACTCGTTGACCGGCCTCGAAAATCGCCGGGCAGTCGATCAGCGTCTGCGTGATCATTGGCAACGCTGGCAGGACGACAGTGTGCCGTTTGCCGTCCTGCTTATCGATGTGGATTATTTCAAACGCTATAACGACTGCTACGGCCATCAAGAAGGTGACCGCTGTCTTATAGCTGTCTCCCAGCTTCTTCAAAGCGTGGCCGAGTCCTGGGGTTCGATCATCGGGCGATACGGCGGTGAGGAATTCATCGTCATCACACCGATGCCGAATTCGCAACGAGCGGTCGAGCTCGCAGAAGCAATGTGTGCTGCCATCAGGGCCTTGGCTTGGCCACACGAACACAGGCGAGACGGGACCACTGTCATCACCGTGAGTGTCGGCGTGTCCTATACGCGGGACGAGAGCAAGCAGGTCGAGAAGGTCATTCACGAAGCTGATCGCGCGCTTTACGCCGCCAAGGCTGCGGGCCGCAACACCCTCGTGGTCTTCGATCCCGAAGATCCTGAGAGCAGCGATGACAGCGAGGATATAGCTGCGACCCTGAAGATCGCGCTCGAGCACGGCCTTGTCTCCCTCGTCTATCAACCGATCCGCAACGTCCAGACGGGCAAGATGGACGCTGTCGAAGCTTTGATGCGTTTGAGCATGTTGGATGGAACGCCTGTATCGCCTGGTAAATTCATCCCGGTTGCGGAAAGGACGGGCTCGATCGTCGAACTCGGCCGGTGGGCAATCCGCACTGTTTGCCGAGACTTGTTGGCGACCGACCTCGTGCAGGTTGCCAGCGTCAACGTTTCCCCGATTGAACTCAAGATGCCGGGTTTCGCCACCTATGTGGCGGCAACACTGGCAGAATTCGGCGTGACGGGTGCCCGACTTGCTTTCGAGATCACCGAAGGCGTGGAGCTGGAAATCGACCAGGATGTGGTTCGTTGCATTAGCGACCTGAGAAAGCTCGGCGCTCAAGTCTGGCTCGACGACTTTGGCACAGGCTTCGCAGGGCTCTCGTGGCTTCGCCTCATAGAGTTCGACACCGTCAAGATCGATCGATCCTTCCTCCATGACAGCAACACGGAGAGAGGCAAGAGGATGTTGCTCGACATCATCAGCCTGCTGCGCAATCGCGGCGTGAGGATACTCATTGAAGGCGTCGAGACCATCGAACATCAGCGGCTGATGCAGCAGTACGGAATCAACCAGCTCCAGGGATATTTCATTGGAAGGCCCGCGCCGGCAGCCCAGTTTGAAACTGATAACGTGCTGCCGTTCAGCATGGTCAGGAACCTTGATTCAAAACGCCTGTTCCGGAATGGGTTATAGGTTCAGCCTGCTTCAGGACCTTGATGGACAAGGGCTGCCGTGTCGGGCCCGACCGCATTGCCTTCCGTGCGGTGAGCCGCCGATACAGTGAACGTCGCCCTGCGTCGGCTGTATCGCGTTGAACTACATCGCATTTGTTATGAACAGCCGTCGTCGCGCATTCTGCCTCTGATCGGTCTCAGCGGAACGAGCATGACTGGCAGCGCAATCACCTGCACACTGTTGAGCACGAGCGACGTCCAGAAGATCGCGCCCGTTTCGAGCGGGACGCTCTGGGTCAGGGACGGCAAGTTTCCCGGTCCGATACAGGTCGCAAAAAACAATCTCTGGCGGTCGGACGAAGTCGGCGCCTGGATGGATGAAATGTCCCTGAGACGCACTGCGCCAAATCCGAAAGCCCCTGCGCAGGAACGCAGATAGCAGTCGGCCTTCATATTTCGCGCGGATCATCAAATGGATAGACTATCGCAATACGCGCCGTCGTCGGGGACGGGCGCGTCTCAGCGCCTCGAACGGCCGCGCCGCGCCGGTAAGATTATGGCCGTCAGGGGTTTTCGCGAAACTTGCAATGTCAGCGTGTGCCGCGATACCAGAGCGCAACTCATGCGGCGAATAGCAAGTCTACCGATGATCCAAGTCTACCGATGATCTCGGTCAAGGTGGGGTCGGCCCACCGCTTACCGTCAACGGGCATCCAAACAGCCAGATCAACGACCTGCTGCAGTGGGTCTACGTCGCAAGCCCGAACTCAAAGCCGTGACCAGAAAGCACGGCATATCCTACACCAACGTATGGTTATGGAACACACACTAACGCGATAATTTTTACCCATCGCATCACTGCCTTCCCAGTCGGGTCGGCCGGCTGGCTGAACCCAACTTGCTGGAATCGCTAAATCCCGGTGCATCCCAAACCGCCAGTTAGCTATTCAGGGGCAGGAGCCCCCATGAACATGAATGTCACCAATCATCCTGCGAACACAAACCTAAAAACTTCAGATGAGAGCGATCAAGCGGAGGCAGGGACACCTGCTCCGCCGACGCGAAAGCCGAAATGGCGAATGCTGGTGCTGGGTACGATAGGGATGGTGGCGCTTGGTGCAGCGGCCTATGGCGGCTGGGAATACTGGACGGTGTGGCAATTCGAACAATCGACGGACGATGCATATGTGCAGGCCGACGTGGTCGCGATAGCGCCACAGGTGGCGGGCTATATCCAGACGCTTCTTGTCAATGACAATCAGCCGGTCAAAGCTGGTGACATTCTCGCTACGATTGATCCGCGCGACTTTCAGGCGGCGGTCGATCAGGCCAAGGCGGATGTCGCCGAGGCCGAAGCGGCCATCGTCAGTATTGCCGCCCAACTCAGCGAACAGAAGGCCCTGATCGACGAAGCGCAAGCGACGATCAATACCGACCAGGCATCGGAGGTGTTCGCTGAACAGAACAACCAGCGCTTCATGACCCTGTCAAAAACGGGTTCGGCAACAGTGGAAGAGGCCCAACAGGCAGCGTCGCAGGCCGAATCGGCGAAGGCCGTCGTAGTCAAGGACAAGGCTGCACTGGTCGCCGCGCAGAAGCAGATCGCTACGCTGGACGCTCAACAGTCCGAAGCAGAAGCAACTCTTGATCACAATCTTGCCGCGCTGGCTCAGGCCGAACTCAACCTCGGATACACGGTGCTACGAGCACCCGTCGACGGAGTTGTCGGCGCGCGGGCAGTCCGGGTTGGCCTCTACGCCCAGCCTGGTCAACTGTTGCTGGCTGTGGTGCCGCTCCAGGCGGCCTATGTCGTCGCCAATTACAAGGAGACCCAGCTCGCCAACGTCAAGCCAGGCCAACCGGTCAGGATCGACGTGGATACATTTTCAGGTATCACCGTGCGCGGCATCGTGAACAGCCTAGCGCCGGCAAGCGGTCAGGAGTTCGCCTTGCTGCCGCCCGACAACGCGACCGGCAACTTTACCAAGATCGTCCAGCGTGTTCCCGTCAAGATCACCATCGACAAGTCGGATCCACTTGCCGGTCGCCTGCTTCCGGGGATGTCGGTAACGACCACAATCAAGGTTGGACCGGCCGTTGATGGCAACCCTCCTGGGAACGCAAGCAAGTAATTCTTGGGAGGTCTACGGCGATGGCGGGCATGGAGACATCTGGAGTTGAGCGCGAGGCGGGCGCCAGCATGCGCACTTGGATCGCGGTTGGCGGCTGTATGGTAGGGGCGCTGATTGCCGTCCTCGACATTCAGATCACCAACTCCTCGCTTCCACAGATCGAAGGCGGAATCGGTACCGGTTCCGACAACGGCACCTGGATCTCGACCGCCTATCTGATCGGCGAAATCATCATGATCCCGCTGACGGACTATCTCAGCCGCGTCTTCACCTTCCGCCGCGCATTGCTCGGCAATCTCGGCCTGTTTCTGTTGTTTTCCGTCTGCTGCGCCTTTGCCACGAACCTATCGGAAATGATCATGTTCCGTGGATTGCAGGGCCTCACGGGCGGGGTGATGATTCCGATGGCCTTCACTCGCGTGTTGACGACGATCCCGCTGCGCCAGCAGCCGACGGGGTTAGCGGCTTTCGCGCTGACTGCGACCTTCGGACCAGCAATCGGGCCGACCATCGGCGGCTACCTGACCGAAAACTACGGATGGCAGTATATCTTCTTCATCAACTTTGTCCCCGGGGCGTTGATGTTTGGCTTGCTCTATCCGACGCTGGAACGATCCAAGATGAACCTCGCATTGCTGCGCGACGGCGACTGGCTCGGCATCGCATTCATGGCGGTTGGCTTGGCATCGCTGCAAACAGTGCTCGATGAAGGCAACAAGGACGACTGGTTCGGGTCACCCTACATAGTGCACTTGGCCATCCTGGCAGCCATTGCACTGACGATTTTCATCATCATCGAGTTGGTCGTCGAGAAACCCGCTGTCCAACTACGTCTGCTCGCCCGCCGAAATTTTGGATTGGGTACCCTCGCCAATATCATTGTTGGCTTCGCCCTCTATGGCTCGGTGTACGTGCTGCCTGCGTACCTGAACGGAGTTCAAGGCTACAATGCCGAGCAAACGGGCTTGGTGCTGGCCTGGGCCGGCCTGCCGCAGCTTCTGATCATTCCCTTCGTGCCTTTGCTGCAAAAGCACTTCGATCGGCGTGCCATCGTCTCCGTCGGTCTGGCTATCTTCGCAGCAAGCTGCTTTCTGAACACGCATCTGAGCTTCGACGACGGTGGTCCCCAGTTCATGATTACCAACATTGTGCGTGCAATTGGTCAGGCCGTGGTGATCGCACCGTTGATCGGTATCGCAACTATTGGAATCCCCAGAGAGCAATCAGGAGCGGCATCCGGGCTGTTCAACATGATGCGAAGCCTCGGTGGCGCAGTGGGAACGGCCACATTGGCAACGATCATCACCAAACGTGAACAATTCCATTCCAACATCATCGGCCAGTCGGTCACGCCCTATGGAAACAACGTCGGGCAGTTTCTGACGGACATGCAGCAGTATTTTATGGCGCATGGCGCCGGTGATATCGGTCATGCACATCATGAGGCCGAGATCTTGCTCGGCACGCTCGTCCAGCAACAATCCTTCGTCATGGCGTTTTCCGACACATTCTATATACTCGGAGTGCTCCTGTCGCTCGCAGTCGTCGTGGTCCTTTTGACACGAGGGCCTTCGCCGACTTAGGCTGGTTCGGCGGGGTGCCCAGGCGCTATATGGCCTGAACTCGTTGTACAACGCGGCGTTAGAACACCTTTGGCCAATGTAAACGAACGTTTGACCATCGTCGTCCGGATTGGGGCCAACAAGAAAGTACACTCCCGCCTTTTTGACTTCGGGCCATGATAGAAGACCTGCGAGCTTAGAGCGCGGTACACTTAGGACGTGACGTGTCCAGTTTATGATCTCAGCGGTCAGGATGCCCTGGGGGCCCCTCCACAAGGTGGAGCCGAACCGACTTCCTTGCGCTCATAATTTTCCCTGAAACATTCCTAGAATCACGATTCCAATACAACTAACGCGATTTCGTAGAGTCAATGACAATCGAACGCTGACATTTTACCCGCCGAGTTCGTATTGACAGACTCGAGTGGTTACGACGTTCTGGCAGGCAATTGCGCTGCATGCGTGGCGACTTGAGCGCGTCGTCGGCAGGTAATATCTGAAGACGTCGAGAATTTATACTTACAATCAAGAGGCTAATGGTGCCGCTTACGTGACTCGAACACGTGACCCCATCATTACGAATGATGTGCTCTACCGACTGAGCTAAAGCGGCAATCCGGCGGGCGAAGCATGCGGCCCGCGATTTGCATGGGGCTGATACAGGCATTGTCTGAAGATTTCAAGCACCCTCTTATGCCCCCGGGCAAAAAAGCTGAGCCTGTGGAAAGGCTCCCTTCAGTGGAAGGGCCCCCCTTAGTGGAAAGGCCTGTGCTTCAGAGCGCCAGCCGGGTGCGGGCGGCCCGGTATTCCGCTTCCAGCCGGTCGACCAGCTTTGCCACCGGTTCCACCGTCTTGATCGCACCGATGCCCTGGCCGCTGCCCCAGATGTCCTTCCAGGCCTTTGCGCCGCCCGTCGCCTGTTCGAAATCCATCTTCGAGGGATCGGCTTCAGGCAGATCGTCAGGGTCGAGGCCTGCCGCGCGAATGGAGGGCTTCAGGTAGTTGCCGTGCACGCCGGTGAAATAGTTCGAGTAGACGATATCGGCGGCGGCACCCTCGACGATCGCCTGCTTGTAGGCATCGGAGGCGCGTGCCTCCTCGGTCGCGATGAAGGGGGTGCCGATATAGGCCATGTCGGCGCCCATTGCTTGTGCTGCGAGAATGGCGCCGCCGGTCGCAATCGAGCCGGCAAGCAGCAGCGGGCCGTCGAACCATTCGCGGATCTCCTGCACCAGTGCGAAGGGAGAAAGCGTGCCCGCATGTCCGCCAGCACCCGCTGCAACCGCGATCAGTCCATCGGCACCCTTGCGGATTGCCGAATTGGCATGGCGGTTGTTGATGACGTCGTGCAGCACGATACCGCCGTAGGAATGAACAGCTGCATTCACTTCCGGCACGGCGCCAAGCGAGGAAATGACGACGGGCACCTTGTATTTCACGCAGAGCATCAGATCGTGCTCCAGCCGCTTGTTCGACATATGGACGATCTGGTTGACCGCAAAGGGTGCGGCCGGTCGTTCCGGATGCCCGGCATTATAATGGGCAAGATCTTCGGTGATCATTGCCAGCCACTCGTCGAGCTGGCTTTCCGGGCGCGCGTTCAAGGCCGGAAACGCGCCGATCACGCCGGCCTTGCATTGCGCCAGTGTCAGCGCCGGATGGGAGACGATGAAAAGCGGCGAGCCGATGACCGGCAGTCTCAGATTATCCCTAAGTATCGGGGGCAGGGCCATGCTTTCACCGCTTTTTGACGTTTACGAAAACGTCAATTGATTAGCAGAGCCATCGCCTGAGGAAAAGAGCGCCTGAGGAAAAGAGTGCCCGAGGAAAAGAGCGACCAAGGAAAAGAGCGACCAAGGAAAAGAGCGACCAAGGAAAAGAGTGTGGTCTTCTTCTTGCTGTCTTTTCCGTAATCCTGTCCATTTTCACTATATCTAATGGAGAATTCGGAACGTCCGGCGCTGCTTATCCCCCGCCGATGCGCTCCGGAAGGGCTGCAAGGCTTGCGGTTTGCCGCACTTGCCGCTACCGAATTTTGACAGGCATTCAATCTTTTGGGGTTGATGCCGGCACGAAACGTGAAGGGCCCGATGTGAGCGGACTAGAAACGGCTATCAGAACTGCGCTGGATAATTCCGACCGCGACAGTGCGGAAGTTCGTGCACGCATCTATCAGTCCGCGCGTCAGGCGCTGGAAGCCGGCCTGCGCAAGCAGGATATCACCGATGCCGAAGTGGTGGCCCATCACCGCCACCGCCTCGAAACCACGATCCACACCATCGAGAGTGAAGAGCGCGCGCGCCTTCACCCGCGGCAGGGGCCTCCGGAAGTTCCGGTTCCGCCTGTTGTGGAGATCCCTGAGCCCGCCCATCACGTGGAAGAGCCCGCCTATCGTGCGGAAGAGCCCGCCTATCGCGAGGGCGAGGACGACAGCCTGGCCGTTACAGGTGAAACGCGCGGCTACAACGCCACTTCCCGGCGCGCGGACGATGCAAGCCTGGATGATGTCCACGCCAGCAGCGCCGATCAGCTGGGGGCCGCGTCAGATGGAGAGATGCGTGGAGAGACGCGCGCGACGCCGGACAGGCGTGGCGGCATGGATTTCCGCCCCGAACGGGCCGCTGTTCGCCGCAGGCCGCGCAAGTTCTTCTCGCGCCTGCTTGTCTGGTGCGTGCTACTCGCCTTCATCGGGACGGGTGCCTGGTGGGCTTATAGTTCTGGCCTGCTGAAGACGGCGGCTGAGCGTGACACAAGCGTCGCCAATCCGCCCGCCAGCACGCAGCCGGAAGATTTCGATGGCGAGGAGAGTGCCGGCAACAGCGCCCCCTCGGATGGCGACCAACCTGCGGCGATCGACCCGCAAAACAGCTTCTCGGCAGACTGGATCGAGGTCTTCAAGCCCTCGGATGCCGACAAGATCGAGAGCGGCCCGCGTGCCCGTAAGGAAAGTGTCACTGAAACCGAAGGCCCGGCCGTCCGCCTGACCTCCCAGAGCGGCAATACGGATGGCAATGTTTCCATCACCATTCCGGCCGATGTCCTGCAGCAGCTTGCCGGCAAGTCCTCGACCATCGCGCTGACCCTGCAGTCCACCACGGACGAGCCTACACAGATCACCGTCGAGTGCGATTTCCAGTCGCTCGGCAATTGCGCCCGCCATCGTTTCAACGTCACGCGCGAAAAGTCGGACACGCTGCTGCAGGTGCGCTTCGACCGCTCCCTGGCGCCGAATTCCCCGGGCCGGCTGATGATCAACAGCGATGTCGACGGCAAGGCCCGTGGCATCAATCTCTTTGCCGTGCGGATCCTGCCGGGCCAGTAAGTGGCCCGGTTTGCTTGGGAGGTTTATTTCAGGAAGCCGGGACCCGCGCCGATGATCTTATCATCAAGCGCACCGATCGCGTCCTTGTCCTTGCCGTCATAGTCGATGGTTTTCAGCATGTGGCGAATGAGGTTGAGCCTCGTCCGGTGTTTGTCATTGGCGTGGATCACGGTCCAGGGCGCAAACTCCGTGTGGGTTTCCTTCAGCATGCGGTCGCGCTTCTCGCTGTAGTCGTCCCATTTGGTCAATGCGGCTATATCCATCGAGGAGAGCTTCCAGACAGCGAGCGGATCGTGCCGCCGGTCATGGAACCGCTTGATCTGCATTTCCCGGCCGATATCCAGATAGAACTTGAAGAAGAATATGCCTTCGTGGGCGATGACCTTTTCCACCTGCGGCGCCTGATTGAGAAAGTCCTCGTATTGTTTCGGCGTGCAGAAGCCCATGACCGGCTCCACGCCGGCGCGATTGTACCAGGAACGGTCGAAGAGCACGAATTCGCCCGATGTCGGAAACTGTGCGATATAGCGCTGGAAATACCATTGACCTTGTTCCCGCTCCGTAGGCTTGGCGAGCGCCACCACGCGGGCAAGGCGCGGGTTCATGTGAGCCGAGGATGCCTGGATCGCGCCGCCCTTGCCGGCCGCGTCGCGTCCTTCGAAGAGCGCCATCACCCGCTTGCCCGTCGCCTGCAGCCAGAACTGCACCTTCACGAGCTCGGCCTGCAGCTTCCTGAGCTCGTCGAGATATTCGTCGTCCTTCAGCTTCTTCTTGTATGGGTAGTCGCCGGATTCCAGCGCATGCTCATCTGCCCAGTCGGGCAGCACGGGATCATCGATATCGAAGACGCGTCTCTTGCCCCGGATCTCCAGCTCCACAACCCTGCTTTCGACGTCTTCGGCCATCGTCTCCTCCTGCGCTTGATGATTTCATTTTTCAGCAGGCGAACATATTTATCATTGAAAATCAAATCCTCTGCGTAAGCAAAGCGCAATTCGGTGACGCGCGCTGCGGCTTTTCGCGCAAGTTTCTCAAATGGAAAACTTCTGTCATGAAACGCGGCTATCAGGCAGAGTTTGAATATAAAGAAAAACGAATCGACGCCGCGAGGGGCAGCTTGGAAGACGAAACGCCGTGGACAAAAAGCCTGTTGGCGCGCATCCGGCGCGAGCGCCCGGTTCTGCTGGCGACGCTGCTGAGCGCGCTTGTCGCGCTTGCCGCTGGCATGAACAAATGGATCGTGCTCGCCCTGCTGCTTGTGATGATCTTCACCTCGCTCTTCAACGAGGCGCCGGTCATCAGACACGATGTAGACGAGCCGGTCGAACCCGAGCCTGAAGTGCCTCCGAGCCGCCTGCCGGAAGTCTCCGCCACGCTGGCCGGCCTCGATATCCCGGTCATGGTGCTCTCGGAAGATGCCTCGGTGCTGTTTCAGAACCGCGCGGCCGAAAAGGCTTTCGGCGAGGTGACGCTCGGCTCCCATATATCGGCAAGGCTGCGTTCTCCCGGCGTCTTGGACATGGTGCGCGAAACCATCGCCACCAACGCCCCGAACCAGATCGAACATTCCGAGCGGCTGCCTTCAGAGCGCGTCTATATCGTTCGCAGCGCTCCTGTCGAATTCAAGGATGATGATGGCCGCAACGAGCGCTATTACATCCTCTCCTTCCGGGATATTTCCGAAATACGCCGCATCGATCGCATGCGCTCGGATTTTGTCGCCAATGCCAGCCATGAGCTGCGCACGCCGCTTGCCTCGCTGCGCGGCTTCATCGAGACGATCCAGGGTCCGGCTAAGAACGATCCGAAGGCGCAGGCACGTTTCCTCGGCATCATGTTCGACCAGACGACGCGTATGAGCAGGCTCGTCGACGATCTTCTGTCTCTGTCGAGGCTTGAGCTCAAGTCGCATATCGCCCCCGATGAGAAAGTGGATCTCGTGCCGCTTCTCGGCCACGTCAGGGATTCGCTCGTGCCGCTTGCGAAGGATGTCGGCGTCTCGATCAACCTGCACCTGCCCGACGGCAAGGTCGAAGTGCTGGGAGACCGTGACGAGCTCGTTCAGGTCTTCGAGAACCTGATGGAAAATGCCTGCAAATATGGCCAGGAAGGTGAAGTCGTCGATGTCTGGCTGAAGAATGGATCGGGCCAGCCGGTGGAGGTCAGCGTCGTCGACAGGGGGCCAGGCATTCCGGCCGAACATGTGCCGCGCTTGACGGAGCGCTTCTATCGCGTCAGCATCGAAGACAGCCGTTCCAAGAAGGGCACGGGGCTCGGGCTTGCCATCGTCAAGCATATTCTGACGCGCCATCGTGCACGGCTGATCGTTAAATCAGAGGTGGGCAAGGGAACGGAGTTTACCGTGCGCTTCTGACGCAATATGTCGCATGCAATTTTTCAACGCAATATTTTTACATTTAAAATCAAGAATTTATCTTGTCATAAATGTTTCATCGATTTGACATAAAAGGACGGTGCTTAAGGCGCTAAGAGAGTCCTGCCGATGAAAAAAGGCAATGCGAGGGCCTCTTTGAGGCCGCACTCACACAAGCCCAAATGCCGGGAGATTCAAATGAACACCTTTAAACTTACTGTTGCCGCGCTTGCTGCAACCGCCGCTTTCGCTGGCGTTGCAGTTGCTCGCGACCAGATTCAGGTTGCTGGTTCGTCCACCGTCCTGCCTTACGCAAAGATCGTCGCCGAGTCCTTCGGCGAAACCTTCACCAACTTCAAGACGCCGGTCGTCGAATCCGGCGGCACGGGCGCTGGTCTGAAGGAATTCTGCAAGGGCGTCGGTGAAGACACGATCGACGTTGCCAACGCCTCGCGTCCGATCAACAAGAATGAAGCGGAAGCCTGCAAGGCTGCCGGCGTAACGGACATCCAGGAAGTCAAGATCGGTTATGACGGCATCGTCTTCGCAACCGACTCTTCCAACCCGGACGTTGCCTACGTTCCGGCCGACATCTACAAGGCCCTCGCTGCCCAGGTTGTCGTTGACGGCAAGCTCGTCGCCAACCCCTACAAGAAGTGGTCTGAAGTCAACCCGAAGCTTCCGGCTGTTGATATCGCTGCCTATATCCCGGGCGAAAAGCACGGCACGCGCGAAGTCTTCGAACAGAACGTTCTCGCCGCCGGCTGCAAGGCTTCCGGCGCTCAGGAAGTCATCGCCAAGGAAATCGCCGACAAGGCTGCCCAGGGCAAGGCTTGCGTCGCAGTTCGCAAGGACGGTGCTGCTGTCGACATCGACGGCGACTATCCGGAAACGCTGGCACGCATCGCTGCCAACAAGACCGGCGTTGGCGTATTCGGTCTCTCCTTCTACGAAAACAACGCTGACAAGCTCAAGGTTGCGACCATGAGCGGCATCGTTCCGTCGACGGAAACGATTTCCAACGGCACCTACCCGGTTTCCCGTCCGCTGTTCTTCTATGTCAAGAAGGCACATCTGGGCGCCGTTCCGGGCCTGAAGGAATATGTCAACTTCTTCGTATCCGACCAGATGATCGGCCCTGACAGCCCGCTCGTCGAATACGGTCTCGTTGCTGCTCCGGATGCAGAGCGCGAAGCGATCCGTAAGGCCGTAGAGGCCGGCAAGACCATGTAATGACTTTGCCGGCGCGACGCTCGGGGGCGTCGCGCCGGCATCACCTTATCCGCCCGGCTCCATTGGGGTGCCGGGCGGATGAACTTCTTCTCCATGATATTGAAGCCGATGGCACGCTCCTGGAGCTGCCTGGCTCTTTGGGGGCTGTGGGCCTGGGGACGTAACGAATGAGCACATCCATCATACTCTTGTGCCTGGTAGTGATCGGCGCCGTTGCCTATGTGGCTGCGCGCAGCCGCGCGATGGCGCTTTCCGGAGGCAGGTCTTCTGCCCTGCATTCGCGGCCGGCCTATTATGGCTCCTATGCCGCGATCTGGGCTGTTCTGCCTTCCCTGATCGTTCTGTTTGCCTGGCTGGCTATCAGCCCGGGCATCATCTCTTCCTCCGTTCGCGGCGCCTTTCCTGACGACGTGAAGGCGCAACCGGTCGTCCAGCAGGACCTCGCCTACAGCATGGTCGCCACGGTTGCCCGCGGCATGAACCTGCTGACCTCGGATGAGGTTTCCTCCTTGTCGAGCAATCCTGCGGGTCTGCAGGCAAAGCTCAGCGAGAAGGGCGTACCGCTCGCCGGCGAGCCGCAGCCCTACATGATCGCTGCCGCAAAGACCCTGAACTCGGAGAGCATGACGAGCCGCGTCATCATGACGGCGATCGTGCTGCTCATATCTGTCGCAGGTGCTTTCTATGCGCTGCGCTCCGTTGCTCCGCGCTTCCGTGCCCGCAACCGTGTCGAGCGCGTTATGCTCTGGGCGCTGCTCGTTGCATCCTCCATCGCCATTCTGACGACGATCGGCATCGTGCTCTCGATGCTGACAGAAGCGAGCCGCTTCTTCGCCGTCGTTCCCTTCGTCGACTTCTTCTTCGGAACGGTCTGGGATCCGCGTTTTGCCGGTGCGGGCAGCTCCTCCTTCGGCCAGTTCGGGCTCATCCCACTCCTGCTCGGCACGCTCTATATCGGCCTGGTCGCCATGCTGGTCGCCGTGCCGGTCGGCCTCTTTGCCGCCATCTACATGGCCGAGTATGCTTCTTCGAGAGTGCGCTCGATCGCCAAGCCGCTTCTCGAAGTGCTCGCCGGCATTCCGACGATCGTCTATGGCTTCTTTGCACTCGTCACCGTCGGGCCGTTCCTGCGTGATTTCTCGGCGCAGATCAGCGGTCTTTTGAGCGGCAGCTATACGAACTTCATCCAGGCACAGAGCGTCATCACCGCAGGCATCGTCATGGGCATCATGCTGATCCCTTACGTTTCCTCGCTGTCGGACGATATCATCACCGCAGTTCCGCGGGCACTGCGTGACGGCTCGCTCGGTCTCGGCGCCACACGCTCCGAAACCATCAAAAAGGTGGTCTTGCCCGCAGCCCTTCCCGGTATCGTCGGCGCGCTGCTGATGACCGCTTCGCGTGCCATCGGCGAAACCATGATCGTGGTTCTGGCCGCCGGTGTCGCCGCCCGTATCCAGATCAATCCCTTCGAGCCGATGACGACAGTGACCGTCAAGATCGTCAACCAGCTGACCGGCGACCTTGAGTTCACCTCGCCGCAGACGCTGGTTGCCTTCGCACTTGGCATCACGCTGTTCTGCATCACGCTTTGCCTCAACATCTACGCGCTCTATATCGTGCGCAAATATCGGGAGCAGTACGAATGACGAATATTGTTTCCCCCGTCGCCGGCGTTACCGTTTCTAAGGCGCCCGCGCGTCGCGATATCGGCATCAAGCGTCGCTACGCTGCCGAGCGCCGGTTCCAGGCCTATGGCATCGCAGCCATAGCATTCGGCCTCGTCTTCCTCTTCATTCTGCTTTGGACGGTCATCAGCAACGGCTATACGGCCTTCCTGCAGACGTCGATCACCCTGCCGATCGAATTCTCCGAGAAGACGATCGACCCGGACAACAAGCGTGCAACCGACCCTTCGGTGCTGGTCGCTGCCAACTATCCGGTTCTGCTGCGCGACGCGATCGTCAAGCAGCTCGGCATCAATGCCGCAAGCCGTCCTGACGTGCGCGATGCATCCGCCATGCTGTCCAAGGGGGCGCCCATTCAGCTGCGCGACATGGTCGTTGCCGACCCGTCGATCATTGGCAAGACCGTCAATATTACAGTGCTTGCAGATGCCAATATCGACAGCGCCAACAAGGGCCAGATCAATCTTTCGGTCGATGAGAAGAACCGTAAGGTCAACGACAAGCAGGTTGCCTGGATGAATGAGCTGAAGGCGAGCGGTGCTCTCCACAAGACGTTCAACACCGGCCTCTTCGTCAACGGCAATTCCAGCCGTCCGGAAGCCGCAGGTCTCGGCGTCGCCCTCATCGGCTCGCTCTACCTGATGCTGATCGTTCTCGTGCTTTCGCTGCCGATCGGCGTCGCTGCCTCGATTTACCTTGAGGAATTCGCGCCGAAGAACAAGCTGACGGACCTGATCGAGGTCAATATCAACAACCTCGCCGCCGTCCCGTCGATCGTCTACGGTCTGCTCGGCCTGTCGGTCTTCATCAACTTCGCCGGCCTGCCGCGTTCGGCACCGCTGGTCGGCGGCCTGGTGCTGACGCTGATGACGCTGCCGACGATCATCATCGCCACGCGTGCAGCGCTCCGTGCCGTGCCGCCGTCGATCCGCGCGGCTGCCCTCGGCCTCGGCGCCTCGAAGATGCAGATGGTGTTTCACCACGTGCTGCCGCTTGCAATGCCCGGCATCCTGACCGGCACGATCATCGGCCTTGCCCACGCACTCGGCGAAACTGCGCCGCTGCTGCTGATCGGCATGGTCGCCTTCGTCGCCCAGGCGCCGAGCAGTCCACTCGATCCCTCCACGGCGCTTCCGGTTCAGGTCTACATGTGGGCCAACGAAGCCGAGCGCGCATTCGTGGAAAGAACCTCGGGTGCCATTATCGTCCTGCTCCTGTTCCTGATCGTCATGAACATGGGAGCTATCCTCTTGCGTCGTCGCTTTGAGCGCCGCTGGTAAACGGAGTAGAGATCATGAACATGTTGACGGAAGCTGCAGTTGAGAAGGCGCTGGACCAGAAAATGAGCAACGTCCCGTATAAGATGATCGGACAGGATGTCTCCGTTTATTACGGCGAGAAGCGCGCGCTTTTCGATGTCAATCTGAACGTCCGCGAAAACACCGTGACCGCCCTGATCGGCCCGTCGGGCTGCGGCAAGTCCACCTTCCTGCGGTCGCTGAACCGCATGAACGACACGATCGATGGCTGCCGCGTCACCGGCAAGATCACGCTCGACAGCGACGATATCTACGATCCTGACATCGACGTCGTCGAACTCCGCGCCCGTGTCGGCATGGTGTTCCAGAAGCCGAATCCGTTCCCGAAAACAATCTATGAAAACGTCTCCTACGGACCGCGCATCCACGGCCTCGCCAAATCCAAGGCCGACCTGGACCAGATCGTCGAGACGAGCCTGCAGCGCGCCGGCCTCTGGAATGAGGTCAAGGATCGCGTGCATGAATCCGGCACCGGCCTTTCCGGCGGTCAGCAGCAGCGTCTGTGCATCGCACGCGCCGTTGCCGTCAGCCCGGAAGTCATCCTGATGGACGAGCCCTGCTCGGCGCTCGACCCGATCGCGACTGCCAAGGTCGAAGAGCTGATCCATGAGCTGCGTGAAAACTACACCATCGTCATCGTGACGCATTCCATGCAGCAGGCCGCGCGCGTATCACAGCGTACGGCCATGTTCCACCTCGGCAACCTGGTCGAGGAAAACGACACCGACAAGATGTTCACCAATCCCGACGATCCGCGCACCCAGGACTATATCATGGGCCGGTTCGGCTGATTTTGGCGATGTGAAGCCTTCCCGATTTTCGAGGACAAAGCCCCATGGCATCGACACATATTTTTTCCGCTTACGATGACGATCTGAAATTCCTGTCCCGGCGCATTTCCGAGATGGGTGGTCTTGCCGAACAGATGGTCGGCGAGGCCGTCCGTGCGCTGGTCAACGGCGACACTGCGCTCGCCCAGAAGGTCATTTCCGACGACGTGATCCTTGATCACGCGGAACGCGAAATCAACGACAAGGCGATCGTCACGATCGCCCGTCGCCAGCCGATGGCCTCCGACCTTCGCGAGATCATGGGTTCGATCCGCATCGCCGCCGACCTCGAGCGTGTCGGCGACCTCGGCAAGAACACCGCAAAGCGCGTCATCGCCGTCCAGAGCACCGGCGTTCCGCGCAAGCTCGCCCGCGGTCTCGAGCATCTCTCCGAACTGGCGCTCGTCCAGCTCAAGGAAGTGCTCGACGTCTATACGACGCGTTCTGCGGACAAGGCCAAGTCCATCCGCGAGCGCGACGACGAGATCGACGCGATGTACACCTCGCTGTTCCGCGAACTCCTCACCTACATGATGGAAGATCCGCGCAACATCACGAGCTGCACGCATCTTCTCTTCTGCGCCAAGAACATCGAGCGCATCGGCGATCATGCGACCAACATCGCTGAGACGATCTATTACATGGCAACCGGCGCCCAGCCGGAGGGTGAGCGTCCGAAGGACGACAGCTCCAATACCGTCGGTGCGGTGACGGAGTAATCCGGACCTGCCAATTGCGTGCGCGCCCTGCGCTGGGGCGCGCAAAGGTCGCAGCCAATTCCAAGTTTCTGCATGGTCCGTTGCTTAAATCACCCCCGGTTTAAGGATCATGCATTAGGAGACTGACACGCATGATCCCAAGAGTTGCAGTTGTTGAAGATGAAGAGGCGCTGAGTGTGCTTCTCCGCTACAACCTCGAGGCTGAAGGTTTCGAGGTGGATACGATCCTCCGTGGCGACGAGGCCGAAATCCGGCTTCAGGAGCGCACGCCGGACCTGCTCATCCTTGACTGGATGCTGCCGGGCGTTTCCGGCATCGAACTCTGCCGCCGGCTGCGCATGCGGCCGGAGACCGAGCGCCTGCCGATCATCATGCTGACGGCACGCGGCGAAGAGAGCGAACGCGTTCGCGGTCTCTCGACCGGCGCGGACGACTATGTCGTCAAGCCCTTCTCCACGCCGGAACTCGTTGCCCGCGTCAAGGCGATGCTGCGACGCGCCCGTCCGGAGGTTCTCTCCACCGTTCTGAAGTGTGGTGATATCGAGCTCGATCGCGAAACCCATCGCGTTCATCGCAAGAGCCGCGAAGTGCGCCTCGGCCCGACCGAATTCCGCCTGCTCGAATTCCTGATGTCGTCGCCGGGCAGGGTCTTCTCCCGCTCGCAGCTTCTGGATGGCGTCTGGGGCCACGATATCTACGTGGACGAACGTACCGTCGACGTCCATGTCGGGCGCCTGCGTAAGGCGCTGAACTTCTCCAACATGCAGGATGTCATCCGCACCGTCCGCGGCGCGGGATATTCCATGGAAGCCTGATCCGAGTGATCGGAGGTCCAGACGGGTCGCTCGCTTGCCGGGCGGCCCGTTTGCTTATCTGGTGTCCTTCTGAAGAAACAGCGATGGGTAGGCCCGCCCTGTCCGTCGAGCTTGAAGCGACCTGTCTCGGCGAAGCACAGCTTCTTCTGGAAGCCGACACTAGGCGCCGAAAGCGAACTTCAAGAGGGTTTGCTTTCTACAGACGAATGCGTGCAAGAACTCGATCAAGAGCCTTTTGCAGAGCCACAGCGCCACCGAAATCGCGAAAGTCTTCGAGCACCTGTTCATTCAATCCGCCCTTGGTCGAATGCTCGCCGATGAGTTCATCAAAACTCGCGACAGGTTTCGAACGGGCAGCATGGGCGAGGCCGGAAAACAATTGACGGAGGTAGGCGTCGCCAGCCGTTCTCGAAAGCCCTTGGCTCTGCAGCCAGGTCGACGTCGCGTCCAGGATGCCGAAATAGGTGGCCATCAGGCAGCTCGCCACCGCGAGAAGTTCGAACTCAGGTCTGTTTTCAACCTGGATCGCCGTTCCGAGCGCCGAAAAGAGGGCGTGGGAAACCTCGTCGGGCGGGTAGATCGCAGTCGCGCCCTGAAGATCTGCGATGAACGGAAGTGGAATTGCCAGGCTCAGGCGAACTGGCTGATCGATCCACGCCAGCAGTTGATCCATTGGCGTGGCCGCGACGAAGCTGATGACATGGTGGCCCGGCCGAAATCGGAGCGAGCGGATGACCTCCTCGGCAATTTGCGGCCTCACCGCCACAAATACGAGATCGGATCGGTCGAGAACATCCTGGTTCCCCAAAGCGATCGACACATTCCGGTTTGCCGCCGCAAGGCGGGCGGCGACGCTTGCGCTGCGCGGTGACAGCACGATCGGTGTGTCGCGAAACGCTGTCTTGCCCAATCCGGTGACGACGGCCTCGGTAATCGTGCCCGTCCCGACGAACCCCATTGTCATCCGCTTTGGATCGATCTCCATTGGCACCCCTGACCGACTGTTTGCGCCGTGCTACTCCACGAGAATACCGCATCTGCATCAGAAAATCGCGTTACAGCGCCATGACCACCGTTCCATGCCAGCCTGGGGCTGAAACACATCGGTGGTGTTGGCCACGTAACTTCGCATTGTCAGGCATGGTGAACGACCGGCAGAGATCGGCCTCCGGCAGATAGTCGTGGTCAGGAGCGGTTTTCCAGTCCTCCTGTGCCGGCTAAAAAAATCACCCCTCCGCGCATAGGCGAGGAGGGGTGATGGCACGTTGCGTCTGTTGGAAGATCGCGGGTCAGGCGACCCGGACAGCCTTGCGGCGTTCGCTGACCGGCTGGTAGGCGAGGCGCTGGTGATAGTTGCAATAGGGCGAGGAATCCGGGGAGTCGCAGCCGCAGAAGTAGAAGTCGTCCTTCAGCGGATCGCCGACCGGCCACTTGCAGGTGCGCTCCGTCAGTTCCGTCAGGCCAAGGCGGCGTGAAATCGGCACGACCACATTCTTGGCCGGCACGTATTCCATTTCCTCGACCGTTTCGATCTCGATCTCTTCCTTCAGCATCGTTGCGCCCTGCTGGCGGGTAACGGTGCGGGTGGTGATGCGAGACGCATAGTTCGGGGCGCGCGGAGCCGACGTATTGCGCTTCGTTGCGCGCGCAGCGGTTGCCGTGCCGCCGGCCTTGGCGCGGCCGGGAAGACTGAGCCGGTGAACCTTGCCGATAACAGCGTTTCTACTCACTCCGCCAAGCTGCGCAGCGATCTGGCTGGCGCTCAGCCCCTCTGACCAAAGCTTCTTGAGCTTCTCGACACGCTCGTCTGTCCAGTTCATTGCCCTGTCTCCACCTTTCGCGTTGGTGATGGCAGAATCCCTCACCGTTGCCTCGGAAGTCTCCGAAGCAAGAAACGCCTGATCAATTTTGGTGACTAGTTCCGCCGCATGCAGTCTAGTAATTGAACTTTAACCTAGTGTGAGCCTGACTCTGTGACAAGAGTCGCGTGAATCCGATGAATCCGAATTCGGGGTTTTCCCCAACTTGCTTCCCCGGAGAGTCATTTCTGCAACATTAGCTGTTGATAGACCTGCAAGTCTGATTTGAGGCTTGACGCATGTGCTAAATCCTCAGTTTTGTTGACATTGCAGTGCGAAAAGTAAATAGTGCTTCCTGCCGCCGCAAGGCGGCATTTTTGATTTTTCGGGCCTGGTTTTCTTAGCCGGAGTCCGTTGCCTTAGAGCCTGACCAGGAGATTGCGCCATGGCTGAAGCCTCGCCGCTTTATGATACCTATTCTCGTGCCCCGCTGCGGTTCGAGCGAGGCGAGGGCGTGTGGCTGATCACCGAAACGGGCGAGCGATATCTGGATTTCGGCGCGGGCGTTGCCGTTACCTCCGTGGGGCATGGCAATCCGCACGTTGTGGCCGCTCTCAAGGATCAGGCCGACAAGGTCTGGCATCTCTCCAATATTTATGAAGTGCCGGGGCAGGAGAAGCTCGCCAAGCGTCTGACGGATGCCACTTTCGCCGACAAGGTGTTCTTCACCAATTCAGGCGCCGAGGCTCTCGAATGCGCCATCAAGACTGCGCGCCGCTATCAGTTCTCCAAGGGGCATCCGGAGCGCTTCCACATCATTACTTTCGAAGGCGCCTTCCACGGCCGTACGCTGGCGACCATCGCCGCCGGCGGCCAAGAGAAATATCTCGAAGGTTTCGGCCCGAAGACCCCTGGTTTCGATCAGGTGCCCTTTGGCGATGTCGAGGCTGTCCGTGCCGCTATTACCGACAAGACCGCCGGCATCCTCATCGAGCCGGTGCAGGGCGAGGGCGGTGTCCGCCCGGCAACGTCCGAATTCATGAAAGCGCTCCGCCAGCTCTGCGATGAGCATGGCCTGCTGCTGATCCTCGACGAGGTGCAGACCGGCGTGGGCCGTACCGGCAAGCTCTTCGCTCATGAATGGTCGGGTATGACGCCCGACATCATGGCGGTTGCCAAGGGCATCGGCGGCGGCTTTCCGCTCGGCGCCTGCCTTGCGACGGCAGAGGCCGCTTCCGGCATGAAGGCGGGCACGCATGGTTCCACCTATGGCGGCAACCCGCTGGCCATGGCTGTCGGTAACGCGGTGCTCGATGTCATCCTGGCCGAGGGCTTCCTGCAGCATGTGCGTGATGTCACTCTCGTCTTCCGCCAGGGCCTTGCATCGCTCAAGGATCGCTATCCCGACGTGATCGAAGATATCAGGGGCGAAGGGCTGTTGCTCGGCGTCAAGGCTGCCATTCCCTCGGCAGAGCTGCTGAAGGAAATCCGCGCAGCCCATCTTCTGGCGATCCCGGCAGGCGATAATGTCATCCGCCTGCTGCCGCCGCTGGTCGTAACCGCCGAGGAGGCGCGCGAGGGTCTTTCCCGTCTCGAACGCGCTGCCGAAAACATCCGTGCCGCCAAGGTCAAGAAGACCGCTTGATAGGACAATGCCCCGCCCGCCGGCGGGCGTAGCAGGTAACGAACAATGGCTTCCCCCAAACACTTCCTCGATCTTTCCGCCGTCACCGGATCCGACCTCAGAACCATCATGGACGATGCCAAGCTGCGAAAGCAGGCTTTCAAGGCCGGCACGGCCGACAAGCCGCTCGCCGGCAAGATGCTCGCCATGATCTTCGAGAAGCCGTCCACGCGAACCCGCGTCTCCTTCGATGTCGGCATGCGCCAGCTCGGCGGCGAGACCTTGTTCTTATCGGGCACTGAAATGCAGCTCGGCCGCGCCGAAACGATCGGCGACACCGCCAAGGTTCTGTCGCGCTATGTCGACGCGATCATGATCCGCACGACCGACCACAACCGTATGCTGGAGCTCGCTGAGCATGCGACCGTGCCGGTCATCAACGCGCTGACGGACGATACCCATCCCTGCCAAATCATGGCCGATATCATGACCTTTGAAGAGCATCGCGGCCCAATCAAGGGCAAGACGATCGCCTGGACGGGTGACGGCAACAACGTGCTGCATTCCCTGGTGGAGGGGGCTGCCCGTTTCGGCTACCGCATGAACATGGCAGTACCCCTTGGTTCCGAGCCGAAGGATCACTATCTGAACTGGGCCCGCAATGAGGGCGCCGAAATCATGCTTTACCATGATGCTGACCGTGCGGTCGCCGGCGTCGATTGCGTGGTGACCGATACCTGGGTCTCCATGAATCAGGAACATCGGGCTCGCGGTCACAATGTCTTCCAGCCTTATCAGGTCAATGCGCATTTGATGGCGCAGGCCGGCAAAGACGCATTGTTCATGCACTGCCTCCCCGCTCACCGCGGTGAGGAGGTGACGGACGAAGTGATCGATGGCCCGCAATCCGTGGTCTTCGATGAAGCGGAAAACCGTCTTCATGCGCAGAAGTCGATTCTTGCTTGGTGCCTGGGCGCGATCTGAACCATAATCGGATGTCGCGAGTTCCAAACTCGCGGCTGCGCAAGCAGCCGGTGCGCTGGCCGGCTGCTCTGACAAAACAGGAGTGAAAGCCATGGCAGAAGCTGCCGCCGCCCTCGGCGAGTTCGATTTCGCCGGCGATGATCATGTCGTCCCCTTCCAGGTGGAAGGGCTGGATGTGCGCGGTCGCGCTGTCCAGCTCGGCCCAATGCTGGATTCAATCCTCGAACGCCACCATTATCCCACGCCCGTCGCCCGCCTTCTGGCGGAGGTGGTGGTGCTCACGGTGCTGCTCGGCACCTCGCTGAAGTTCGAGGGCAAATTCACTGTCCAGACCAAGAGCGACGGTCCCGTCGATCTCTTGGTTGCCGATTTCTCCACGCCGGAAAATGTACGGGCCTACGCTCGCTTCGACCAGGCCTTGCTCGATAAGGCGATCGCGGCTGGCGAAACGGAGCCGGAACAGCTTCTCGGCAAGGGCGTTCTCGCCTTCACCATTGATCAGGGCAAGTTCAGCCAGCCCTATCAGGGTATCGTGGCACTTGACGGTACCTCGCTGGAAGACATTGCAGGTGTCTATTTCCGCCAGTCGGAGCAGATCCCGACGCGCGTGCGCCTTGCCGCAGCCGAGCTCTTCGACCGCGACGAGAACGGTAAGCCGCGTCACCGCTGGCGGGCAGGGGGCCTCGTCGCCCAATTCCTGCCGGAAGCGCCGGAGCGTATGCGCCGGCCCGATCTTCACGGCGGTGATGGCGACACGGCTGCGCGCGCCCATGTTGAGGATGATGCCTGGACGGAAGCCCGCTCGCTCGTTGAAACCGTGGATGCCGATGAACTGACCGATCCGCTTGTTGGCACCGAACGCCTGCTCTTTCGCCTCTTTCACGAACGCGGCGTGCGCGTATACGATCCGCGCGCCGTCTTCGATCGTTGCAGCTGTTCACGGGAAAAGATCGGCGGCGTGCTGAAGGGCTTCAGCGCCGAGGAAATCGAGGCGAGCCAGGAAAATGGCGAGATCTCGGTCACCTGCGAATTCTGCTCCACGACCTACCGCTTCCCGGTGCAGGAAGTTGCGGCGGCGGAGTGAGTGCGCGGAGAATGGGGCAGGCTCTAGTTCAATACCCTGAGCAGGCCGGGTGAATCCAAAGAGAAGGCGGGTATGTCGACATCGAACGTCTCGCCTTCGTCCGTCTCCATCTGGTAGTGGCCGAACATCAGGCCGGACGGCGTATCCAGCGGGCAGCCCGACGAATATTCATAGGTGTCACCTGGCTGCAGCCGCGGCTGCTCGCCGACGACGCCGGGGCCGCTGACCTCGTCGATCTGCCCGTTCTGGTCGGTAATGTTCCAGTAGCGGTTGACGAGACGTACGGCGATGCCGGAATTGTTGCTGATGACCACACGGTAACCCCAGACATAGCGATCGTCATCCGGATCGGATTGCTCCTCCAGATAAAACGGCTCGACAACGACTTCGATATCTCGTGTGAGGGCGCGATACATGCCTTACACCTTAGTCAGGATATGTTACCCGTATCTTATAAGAGGCCTCTGCCGTCAAGAAACGGTACAGTGATCGCGGCCTCACCACCCCCGGTTGGACCGCCTTTCGTTCATTAAGCCTAACTCTCAGTGTTAAATTCAAGGCAAATGCGACGGCCGCAGCGTCTGCCGACGGCCGTGCCTTGATGGTCAGGCCGAAACCTTCGCCAGAGCGCGGGCGAAATCTTCTATCAGATCGTCCGTATCCTCGATGCCGGCCGACAGGCGCACCGTGCCCGGCGAGATGCCGAGTTCGGCGCGAGCCTCGTCCGTCAGGTTCTTGTGCGTGGTCGTGGCCGGATGCGTGATCAGGCTCTTGGAGTCGCCGAGATTGTTGGAAATCTTGACGATCTCAAGCGCGTTCTGCAGCGCGAAGGCAGCTTCCTTGCCACCTTTGAGCTCGAAGCAGACGAGCGTCGACCCACCGGACATCTGCTTGGCGATGATATCGGCCTGCGGATGGTCTTTGCGGCCGGGATAGATGACCTTGGCGACCTTGCCCTGATCGGCCAGGAAGTCGGCGATCTCCGCTGCATTCTGCGTCTGCTGCTTGACGCGCAGCGGCAGCGTCTCGATGCCCTTCAGGAGCGTCCAAGCGTTGAAGGGCGACATGGCCGGACCGGTATGGCGGAAATAGTCGTGCAGGTTCTCGTCGATCCATTCCTTGTCGGAGAGAACGACGCCACCGAGGCAGCGGCCCTGGCCGTCGATATGCTTGGTCGCGGAATAGACGACGATATGGGCGCCGAGTTCCAGCGGCTTCTGGAAGAGCGGCGTCGCAAACACGTTGTCGACGACGACCTTCGCGCCGATCTGGTTGGCGAGCTTGGCGACACCGGCGATGTCGATCACTTCCAGCGTCGGGTTGGTCGGGCTTTCCAGGAAGAATACCTTGGTCTTCGGGGTAACAGCCTTTTCCCAGTTTTCGAGGTCGCGACCGTCGATCAGCGTGCAGTCGATGCCGTATTTCGGCGCCAGCGTCTCGACGACCCAGCGGCAGGAGCCGAAGAGGGCGCGCGCGGCAACGATATGATCGCCGGCCTTCAGCTGGCAGAGAATGGCGGCGGTGACTGCAGCCATGCCGGAAGCGGTGGCGCGGGCGTCTTCGGCGCCTTCCAGCATACACATGCGCTTTTCGAACATGTCATTGGTGGGGCTGCCATAGCGCGCATAGATGAAACCGTCGGTCTCGCCCTTGAAGCGCGCTTCCGCAGCTTCCGACGTATCGTAGACGAAACCCTGCGTGAGATAGATTGCCTCGGATGTCTCGCCATATTGCGAGCGGAGCGTTCCGCCGTGGACGAGTTGGGTTGCCGGGCGCCAGGTCTTGCTCATGCCATCACCACTTTCAAACAACAAAAAAACCGGCCGCAAATGCAGACCGGTTTTCAACCCGGTCTTTTTAGCCACTTATTTAACGTGGCTGCAAGCCGACCGGCCAAATCACCACGGGATAAATTTGCAATACTGCCGTTCTAAGCTTGCGTCAATTCCCCGACTTTGGTTTTGTCGGCTGCAAATTATGGATGGAGCATGATGGCTCGCGAAACTGGAATTTTGGCCGACCGCGCAATTGCCGCGCTGTTTGAGACGGGGCGTCTTCAAAGCGAGCGCGAGCTGGACCGCGACCAGATCCAGCCCGCCAGCTTGGATCTGCGGCTGGGCGCCAAGGCTTTTCGGGTGCGCGCCAGCTTCATGCCCGGCCCGTCGCATCTCGTCTCAGACAAGCTCGACCGGCTGAGCCTGCATGTCATAGACCTCAGCGAAGGCGCGGTGCTGGAGACGGGCTGCGTCTACATCGTGCCGCTGATGGAGCGCCTCGATCTGCCGGCCGACATGTCGGCCTCGGCCAATCCGAAGAGCTCGACCGGCCGCCTCGATATCTTCACGCGCGTCATCACCGATTACGCGCAGGAATTCGACAAGATCCCGGCCGGCTATTCCGGCCCGCTCTATCTCGAAATCAGCCCTCGCACCTTCCCGATCGTCGTGCGCCGCGGTTCGCGCCTGTCGCAGATCCGCTTCCGCGTCGGCCATTCGGTTCTGGGCGAGCCGGAGCTTTTGAAGTTGCACGCAACGGAAACGCTCGTCGCCGCCAAGCAGCCGAACGTATCCGGCGGCGGCATTGCGCTGTCGATCGATCTGACGGGCGACGAGGAAGGCTTGATCGGCTATCGCGGCAAACACCACACGGCCGTCGTCGACGTCGACAAGAAGGCCCAGCACGATATCTACGATTTCTGGGAACCACTCTACAGCCGCGGCCGCACCGAGTTGATCCTCGATCCGGATGAGTTCTACATCCTCGTCTCGCGTGAGGCCGTGCACGTTCCCCCGCATTATGCGGCGGAAATGACCCCCTTCGATCCGCTCGTCGGTGAGTTCCGCGTCCACTATGCCGGCTTCTTCGATCCAGGCTTCGGCCATGCGCCGGCCGGCGGGCGCGGCAGCCGTGCGGTACTGGAAGTGCGCAGCCACGAAGTGCCCTTCATCTTGGAAGACGGCCAGATCGTCGGCCGCCTGATCTACGAGCACATGCAGGAACAGCCGTCGAGCCTCTACGGTTCAGGCCTCGGCTCCAACTATCAGGCCCAGGGCCTCAAGCTTTCGAAGCATTTCCGTATCTGATGCTCGATGGCGCCGTCACTTGACAGCGGCGGCTATCTGTTGGAAGTCTCAAGCCATCAGGCGGGTGTAGCTCAATGGTAGAGCAGCAGCTTCCCAAGCTGAATACGAGGGTTCGATTCCCTTCACCCGCTCCAGCTACTTTTCCAGCGATGTCCAATGCGCCTGGGCTTCCTGTCGTCCAAAACTCGTCAGAGAAGTTTTTTGCGAACCTGGCCCTTCATTTCTCACCCCTCGATACATCCATAAATTCAACCTGTCCGCGAGCGCCGAACGCCTCAAGATGACCCAATTGCGTAATTCTCGGAAACGTCTTCAATCGCCATGCAAGCGGGAGCCTTACAAAAAGCAGGTAAATGCAACTTAATGCTGAATTGGTTTTAGTTTATGGCAATTGTCAATCGCGCATTGGAAGCTGGCTATGTTTATTTTTTGTAACCAGTATTTCCGCACCTTTTCGCGTGAGATGCCTTGGGTAATTCAAGAGAGACAATCATTCATAACACAGGCGGCCAACTCATTTAGTGGCTCGTCATTGCCGCAATTTGCCGGTAGCGGACATGACACTTAATGAAATGGTCGACGGCTCTCAGCGGAGCGACAAGGGATATGAGGCGGCGGTCATTGCCGGGGAGAGTGATGGACAACAAGTTTGAAAGTTACGATGCCGAACAGCGGGCGATGATAGACTGGTTGACCGGCCGGTCTCCGGATGCTCGCCACGCCATTGCACAGGATCTAAACTTCGACTTCGCCGAAGATGTGTTCGAGTGGATTCTGACACAGCCAGATTGTGATCTGGCAACAGCCGCAAGCTATTTCTGGCGAGCAGGACCCCTGGAACGGCTGGAAGATCCTGCCTTCTTTGGGGAAGAGAGTTTAGCATTAAAGCGACTGGTAGAGCGCGTTAACGCAGGTTTTTATAGCCGATCGGAGATTTTCTATCCCGGGCAGGAGCCACGGAACGGCGAAGAGGTTGACAGCGCAACACTTCAAGAAGCCGAAACGCTGCGAGAATTTGCGCGCACCCATAAGGCGTCGGATCTTCTGTGGACCCTGCCTGAGGCATTGGTGCCGCCGTTCGGACGTCGCGAAGTCGACATTTTAGAGGAAGAAGATCCTGAAAAATCGGAGGAGCTACGAAAGCTCTTCGCGGGACTCGGGACAAATTTCGGGCTCAGTCCGGTAAAATTGACCTGGGCGGATCCGCCCCCGGGAAAGATACAGCAGCCGGCGCCGGGTTCTGTCGTCGGAAAAGGAACTGCAAGATCGAGCAGATCCGGTTTCACACCATTATATCTTTACATCGCATTCGTTGCGGTGGCGTGGGGACTTATCTACGTCTTTGAGCCCCCAGGGCTCGTATATACGGTTATGGTCGTATGCTGCATACAGTTCGGAATTGCGACGGTCATCAAGCTGCGATCTCGAAAGTAGAAGGCCGGCGGATGAGCATGCAAACATGATGTCTGCAGCAAGCTGAATTCTCTCTGCCCGTCAATCTCTTCCGAAAATGTTGATCGGCCGGTACTGGCGGTGAGCGATCGCCAGCGTGCGATCCGGGCGGATGATATAGGTCTCCTCGACCTGCCGGCCGTACTGGTCGATGAAATTGTGCGGGAAGGTCGAGCCGATCGGCGACTTTGTCAGTTTGGTGCGCGGCTGGCCGTTGTAGGTGATGCTGCCGGGAATAGGCTCGATGCCGGGACCGGTATATTCGACAGTCGTGCAGCCAGCGAGCGCCAGCGCGCCGATCAGGCCAAGTGCGATCAGTTTCATATTGGAAGCCTTTCTTTCCGCAGCACGGTGCTATTGTACCGCAAATCGCCGAAAGCTCACGATACAAACGGTGCGCGCGTCTTCAACCCTTCGAGAAGTGCCCGGGTAAAGGTTGTGATCGTTCGCGCCAACCGTCCGATTGATCTGATTGCCGCTCGTGGCGCTATCTGGTAGAGCGATGCTGTCGAAAAAGGCAGGACCGGATGAGGTAAGCCCGGTCCCTTCCATCATCGGAAGCTCTGCTCCGTGTTTCACACGAGAACCCGCGACGTGGCCCGCATGCGAATGCGGGGTCCCGGCGGCATGCGGAGCGTTAAAAGACGCACTCCTCCGGGATTTTATTCTCAAAGGAGACATTCATGCGTTTGAACCATCTTGATTTCTACGTGCCCGATATTGCCGCTACGGCGGATTTCTTCCTGCGTTATTTCAGTCTGGAATTGCGGGAGATGAACGAACGGATCGGCCGGGCGATCCTTCATGACGACCAGGGAACGGAGATCGTCTTGAGCCGCCCGCTGCCGAAATTCGGCGGTGCCGATCAGGTGGAGCTGCAGCGGCAGACCTATCATATCGGCTTCATCCTCACCGAAAGATTGGATGTCGATCGGCTTCATGGCCGTCTGGTGACAGATGATGCCGCTGTCTCAGGACCACCGGCCGCCATTCGCGGCGGCTGGCTCTTCTATTGCACCGCGCCCGGCAACCTTCTTGTCGAAGTCGGCTGGCGTCCACCAGCCTGAAGGACCTGAAACGAAAATGGGCGGCCGAAGCCGCCCATTTTCATTCAATCATGTCATCAGCTCAGAACTCCGTCCAGTCAGCTTCCTGGCTGCTGGCGGGGGCAGCGTTGTTCACGCCGAAAGCGCTGGCTATCTTCTGGCCGAGGGCGCGGGCGGGCGAAGCCTTCGGGCGTGCGGTGCTTTCGGCAACGCGGACCGGAGCTCTGGCAGCCGGCCGTGCGCCAGCGCGCGGCGCGGCCGGTGCGGTCGAGATCGGCGCGCTTGCAACGAAGCCGCCGGTGCCTGTCAGGCGGAACTGGCCGAGCAGGTTGTTGAGCGCCGTCGCTTCCGTGGCAAGGCTATGGCTTGCCGCGGTGGATTCCTCGACCATGGCGGCATTCTGTTGGGTGCCCTGATCCATGGTGTTGACGGCTGTATTGATCTCCTGCAGGCCGGTCGACTGCTCGCGGGCGGCTTCGGCGATCGCATGGACGTGCTGGTTGATCTCCTGCACCTCGTGGACGATCGCATCGAGCGCCTTGCCGGTTTCGCCGACCAGCGAGACGCCGGTCTGCACATGCGTGCCGGATGTGTTGATCAGCGCCTTGATTTCCTTGGCGGCGTTTGCAGAGCGCTGGGCGAGTTCACGCACTTCCTGTGCGACGACCGCAAAACCCTTGCCGGCTTCACCGGCACGCGCTGCCTCGACACCGGCGTTCAGCGCCAGCAGGTTCGTCTGGAAGGCGATATCGTCGATGACGCCGATGATATTGCCGATCTCGACGGAGGACTGCTCGATCTGATGCATGGCAGCGACCGCCTTGCGGACGACGTCGCCGGATTTCTCGGCGCCAAGGCGGGTGCGGGCGACGAGTTGGCTTGCCTCTTCGGCACGCTTTGCCGCGTCCTTCACCGTTATGGTGATCTCTTCGAGGGCTGCTGCCGTTTCTTCGACGGAAGCGGCCTGCTGCTCGGTGCGCTTCGAAAGCTCGTCGGCAGACGACCGGATCTCGTTGGCGCCGGCGCTGATGGCACGGGCGTTGGAACCGACTGCGTGCAGGGTCTCGTTGAGCTTCTCGACCGAATTGTTGAAATCCTGGCGCAGCGCGTCGAGATGCGCGACGAAAGGCGTTTCGATATGTGAGAGGAGGTCGCCCGCCGAGAGCCGGCGCAGGCCGTCTCCGAGCGCATTGACCGCACGCTCGAGATCGGCGGCTTCCGCGGCCTTCTGCGCTTCGCGTTCACGGCGCTCGTTGTCGCTGAGGCTGCGGTCGGCTTCCGCGCGCGCCTCGATCTGGGCACGCTCGATCGCGTTGTCGCGGAAGATCGAGACGGCCTTTGCCATCTGGCCGACCTCGTCGCCGCGGTCGAGACCGCTGATCTCGCTCGCGGTATCGCCTTCGGCAAGCCGCGTCATGCGCAGGCGCAGCTGCATCATGGGGCCGGCGATGCCGATCTGCGCCACGGCCACGCTGATGCCGACAGCGGCGAGAACCGCAATGCCGATCAGGATGAAACAGAAGACGATCCGCTGGTTAACGGCAGCCGAAAGAGCGTCGCCGCCGTCGTTGAGCATCGCCATCATCGCATCATTGTTGGCGATCATCTTCGGCGTCAGTGCGTTGAGCTTGGCATTGATCAGGGCGACATTCGCCAGGGCGCCGGCGCTGTCCTTGGCCTTGCTCTGCTCGATGATCTTGTTCGCCAGCGTTTCGATTTCATCGATACCGGCCTGGATTTCATCGATCGCCGCCTTGCGGCTGGGCACAAGTGTCAGCGCCTGCTTCATGCGGTCGCGTGCCTGCGGCAGCTTGCTCGGTGTGGCGAGCGCTGTTTGGAATGCCGGCGTATCGGGCTTCATATCGGCAAGCAGACTCACTTGCAGCACCGAGGCGACGATCGATGCGCTGGCGCGCGCACTCTGCATGGAGGCCAGCGCCTCATGATCGATGAAGGCGCTGTAAGTCGCGTCCGCTTGGCGGAACTCGGACATGACATAGACCAATCCGGCCATGGTGATCAGCCCCAGGAGCGCCACGACCGATATGACTTTTGTGCGGATTTTCAGATGTTTCAGCATGGAAATGTCACCCGATTGGCCGGGTGTGTTGCGGACCCGGTGCTTTTGAAATCATTTGTTGCAGAACAATTCTTCGGTATTGCGGTGTGGGAGATACCTTGGGAGGTTCGACATGCGCATCATGCGGTCGGCCGGTGAGGTCGGTGTCGTCGCAACAAATAAGATCGGATATTGCTTAATTCCGCGCTAACGGGCTCGCAGGATTGCCCGTAAATTTTTGGGGCATAGTTGTCATTTGTGCTTGGGTGTTCGAAAAGTGCAATTTATGCGGAATTTTTTTGCGACTGGCGCGGGGCCGAGTCTTCCGAAAGGCTTGCTTTGAAGGCCTGCGCGTATCGCAATTCTGTCCGATCGCAGTCTGTCGCCCGCCACGCTATATTCCCCGTTGGGCGTGATTCTGTTACATCTCGGCCTGTGGCAAGCGCCGCTCTTATTCCCGAGGCAGGTTATCATGGTGCAATCTAGACCGGCGTTTCTGGCCCTCAGAGGGATTTTCGTCCTTTGCCTATTTTCGGTTGTACTGCTTTCGGCTTTTTCCGCTTTTGCGCAGCAATCGGGCCTGTCCGTGCCGCTGCTTTTCGATTCCCGCGAGCGTCTGGCGAAGCCGGATCTATCCTCGCTCGTGCGCCTGCGTTTCCTGACCTCGGTGGACTTTCCGCCCTTCAATTTCACCGACCAGAACGGCAAGCTCTCCGGCTTCAACGTCGATCTGGCTCGCGAGATCTGCACCGAGCTGGAGATCGCTGATAAGTGCCAGATCCAGGCGCTGCCCTTTGCCGACCTGCAGAAGGCGCTCGCCGGCTTACAGGGTGACGCCGTCATTGCCGGCCTTGCCGTCACGCCCGAGCTGCGCCGCGAGTTCCTCTTCTCCCGCCCTTATCTGATGCTGCCGGCCCGCTTCGTCCGCAACGTGGGCGCCGCCGTGACCGGAACAACGGCTGCCGGCCTCGCTGGCCATTCCGTCGGCGTCGTCAAGGGCACCGTGCATGAGGCGATGCTTGCTGCCTTCTTCCCCGCCATCAAAGCTCAGCCCTTCGACAACAAGGAAGCGTTGCTGACGGCCCTGAAGGAACGCAAGATCGATGCCGCCTTTGCCGATGCGCTGCAACTTTCCTTCTGGGTCGCTTCGTCAGCTTCGGACAAATGCTGCGCCCTGTTCGACGGTCCCTATATGTCCGAGCATTTCCTGGGCGAGGGAATGACGATCATGCTGCGCCAGAACGATAGCGTGCTGACGGCAGCGATCGACCATGCGCTGGCAACGCTCTCGCGCAATGGCCGCCTGCAGGAAATCTATCTGCGTTATTTCCCTTACGGGCTGTACTAGAGCAATTCCAGCAAAAGTGCGCAGTGGTTTGCGTCCGGAATTGCGTGAAGAAAAGCAATTCCAGCAAAAGTGTGTAGCGGTTTTGCGTCTGGAATTGCGTGAAGAAAAGCAGAAATCAGCCCTTGCGGAAGCGGGCGATCGCGCTGCGCTCGATGGCGGCGCAGGTCAGCTTGTCGAGGCCGAGACGGTCGCGCAGCAGGCTGAGCAGCCGCAGTTCCTCGGCCTTGACGGAAAGGTCGGCCGAGGCGACTTCGACCGCCAGTGCATAGGCCGTGTCATAGAGACGGGCAGGCAGCGTATCGCGAACGGTCTCCAGCACGACGTCAAGCCCTTCGGGGCCTGCCAGCAGCGAGGCGCAGTCGCGGGCGATGGAAATCAGATTGTCGTCGTCGAAATCGCGGAAAACCGGCAGGAAGCCGATGAGCTGACCGATCCTCTCCATTTCCCGGTCGTTCATGGTGCTGTCGACGGCGGATGCCATCACCATCACATAGATCAGCGCGTCATGGGCGGAAAGCGGCTTGTTCATGTCTGATTCCCTCTTCGATGAGCGGAGATTAGGAATTGGCGGTCTTTATTACAAGGGAGCGGCCGTTTCGGGCCGGGGTGTAGCCGCCGGCCTGCGGCGCGGATCCTCGCCGTGAATGCCTTGCTTTGCCTGTTTTGCTTTTTCGCCGGCAGCGACAAGCCGTGAACCCGGCTGTGCCTCCACCCAGCCGTTTTCAACCAGCCATGTGCCGATATCCTGCTGCCCCAGCCGGCAGGCCGCACTCGCCATGTCCTCCCACGCATCGGAAGGCAGGTCGCAATCGATCGTGCGGTTGCGCAGGTAAAGCCGCAGCGCCGTCTTCGCCATCATGCCGCATGGCCACTGCTTGCCATCCGAGCCGCAGCTCTTGTCGGCGGGCGTCTCGATGACATTGGCAATCTGCAGCCTGCGTTTGCCGAAGGAGAGGATGCCGGCGCTCTCCACTGTCGGCCGCAGCAGTTCCACGCTGTCCTTTCCAGCAGGCGCAGTTGATGGCGTCTCAGTCGGCGCAGGAGCGCTTTGCGCCATTGCATCCGCTGGCGCATTTTCGGAAGAGGCCTCTGCTGTGTTTCCGGATGGAGCCGCCGCCGGCTCGGTTGGCGCAGGCTCCGTTGCCCGAGCGATCAATTCAGCATCTTCGTCTGTGATCGATACAGGCGGTTTTGCCACATCGGCGGTCGTATCGGGCAGCGCCGCGGCTACGCTTCCGGCATCGGCGTTGGATGACAGGCCCTCGCTTCCATCGAGCCGCGCTTGCCCGGCCAAGAGCAGGCCAACCACAGTCGCCATCCCCGCGATACCTGTGATGAAGGCTGCAGGGCGCATGATTATTTTCCTATTGGCTGGCCCAGATGATGCGGGCAATCCATTCGACGTCGGAAAGCTCGATCGTCCGGTTAGGATGTTCGGGATTGAGCGACAAAAGTTCGATGGAGCGCGGGCTCTGACGCAGAAGCACCTTGGCCATGACCTCGCCCTCGCGTGTCTTGACGACGACGCGGTCGTTGCGGCGCACTTGCGCACCGGGCTCCACTATCAGCACATCGCCGTCGCGATAGAGCGGCATCATGCTTTCGCCCTGTACCTCGAGCGCATAGACGCCAGCCTTCTGCGAGGGGCCAGCCGGAAATTCCACCACATCCCAGCCTTGGCCCGCAGGAAAACCGCCATCGTCGAAAAAGCCGCCAGCGCCCGCCTGTGCAAAGCCGAGCAGGGGAATGGAGCTTCCCTGTGAGGCAAAAATACTGTCCGGCAGGCTGGCGGCGGCGGCACCCGCCGGCCGCATGAAGCCAAGGAACTGCTCCATGCTCGCCCCCGTCGCCTCCAGCACCTTGGCGATGGATTCCGTCGAAGGCCAGCGCAGGCGCCCGTCTGCCGAGAGCCGCTTGGATTTGTTGAAGGAGGTCGGATCGAGCCCCGCCCGCCGCGCAAGACCGGACGGCGTCAGGTCATGCCCTTCGGCAAGCCTGTCGATCGCTCCCCAGATCTGGTCATGTGACAGCATATGCGTCCGGTTCCGCGGTCCATCCGGCCGCTTTCTATCGCCGGCAGATTAACCGAGGTACTTCCCCGAGTAAAGTGAAAATGAGGAATAAAATCCTGTCCCCTTAGAGCGCCGTGCGTCCATTCGGACGCACAAAGGACGCTCTAACTGTTTAAATCTGCGCATCAGGCCTTCCGAAAATCGATTCCGATTTTTCGGGCGGATGCTGTAGGGCGCAGGCTCAGGCGACCATCGCCATATTGATCTTGCCGAGCTGGATGACCGCCTGCGTGCGGCTGTCGACGTTGAGCTTCAGGAGGATTGCCGAGACATGCGCCTTGATCGTCGCTTCGGAAACGCCGAGTTCGTAGGCGATCTGCTTGTTTAGGAGTCCTTCGCCGAGCATGGTCAGCACCCGGCTCTGCTGCGGTGTCAGCGTATGCAGGCGATGGATGAGGTCGGCGACATCGGGGTCCTGCTCCTGTCCATCGCGATAGCTCTCCGGCGTGGCAATGTCGCCCGCGAGCACTGTCAGGATGCCGCGGCGGATATCCTCGATGCCTGAGGATTTCGAAATGAAACCGGAAGCGCCGAGCTCCAGCGCCCGGCGGATTGTCGTGGTGTCATCGGTTGCCGAGATGATGACGATCGGCAGGCTGACGAATTCGGAGCGCAGCGCCATCAGGCCGGAAAAACCGCTGACTCCGGGCATGGCAAGATCGAGCAGCATCAGGTCAGCATCCGGGTGCTCTCCCGCAGCAGTTCTTGCCGCGGAGAAATCCCCGGCTTCGACGATCTCCTGCCGTCCTTCCATGCCGGTCACCGCCTGCCGCAATGCGTCACGGAAAAGCGGGTGGTCATCAGCGATGATGATGGTCTGTTCCTGCATCGAAAACTCCCTCCCAAGAGCTCGATCCCGTCAGTCCTGTCCGGCTCCCCCGCACGAACATGACTCTCCACTTATATGAATATAACCAGATCAACTCCGCTGCGGAAGGGGATTGGCCTTGTCTTCCGCCTGGAATTCCCGAACTATACCCATGAAACTGCGCATCATCCGCTCCATGATGCCGATCGAGCGGTCGACTTCCGCATCCGTCGGCAAGGCGGGCCGGGCGGCTGTATTCTTCTCCAGCGCGCTCACCCGATCGGCAAGCCGGTCGAGTTCGTCCTCATAGGCGGCGCGTTCATCGGCCGCCATGCGGCAGACCAGCGCCCCGTCTTTTTCGGTGCAGAGCGACATCGCCCCCGTCTGCCGGTCGAGGCGCACGAAATGGTCGCCGCTGCGCTCGAGCTGGAAGCGGGCTGCGTCTGGCTCCGCCGCCAATGCCGCAAGCGGCAGAAGACCGGCGGCAAGCATGATTGCAAATGCCTTCATCGTCTCATCCTCCGCAAAGCCTGGTGCCTGTCCGTTTTTGCGCCCGCAGGCGTGGACATCGCCGTCTCTTTGGGGCAAAGCCCTCATCAGGAAGGCCAGCCCCCTCTCAACAAGGCCAGCCAACGGGATCATCATGACCGCGACACCGACCCTTTACAAGATCGTGCCGGAGGCGCTCTGGCAGGAAGCCAGACAAACCGGCGTTTTTCATGGCGCCGGCATCGATCAGAAGGACGGCTTCATCCATTTCTCGACGGCAGACCAGGTCAAGCAGACGGCAGCCCTGCATTTTGCCGGCCAGACCGGCCTTGTCCTCGTCGCCATCGATGGCCGTAATTTCGGTGACAAGCTGGTCTTCGAACCCTCGCGGGGCGGTGCGCTCTTCCCGCATCTTTATGCCGATCTGCCGCTTTCGGCCGTACTCTGGGAAGCGCCTTTGTTGGTCGACGATGCCGGTACCCATATTTTTCCGGAGCTTGCACCGTGATCGATCCCTTCAAGCGCATCGCCCGCCGCGGCCTCTTCCTCTTCGATCCGGAAACCGCGCACGGCATGTCGATCGCGGCACTGAAATCGGGCGTCGTGCCCGCGTGCCGCATCGCGCCGGATCCGCGTCTGCGCCAGACCGTTGCTGGTCTCGACTTTGCCAATCCGCTCGGTATGGCGGCAGGCTATGACAAGAACGCGGAAGTGCCGGAGGCACTGCTGAAGCTCGGTTTCGGCTTTACTGAGATCGGCACCGTTACACCGAAGCCGCAATCGGGCAATCCGCGCCCGCGCATCTTCCGCCTGGTGGAGGATGAAGGCGTCATCAACCGCCTTGGCTTCAACAATGAAGGCCATGAAGCGGCCTTCCGCCGTCTGTCGCAGATCGGCCGCGCCGGCATTATTGGCGTCAATATAGGTGCCAACAAGGACAGCGAGGACCGTATCGCCGATTATGTCGCCGGCATCCGCCGCTTCTATTCGGTCGCCCGCTATTTCACCGCCAATATTTCCTCGCCTAATACGCCGGGCCTGCGCGATCTGCAGGCACGCGAAAGCCTCGCCGCACTTTTGTCGGCCGTGCTGACGGCACGCGACGAGGAAGCTGAAAAGGCTGGCCGAAAAATCCCGGTCTTCCTGAAGATCGCCCCTGATCTTACCGAAGAGGGCATGGATGACATTGCCGCGGAGGCGCTGTCGCATGCGCTGGATGGTCTCATCGTATCCAATACGACGCTTTCGCGCGATGGCCTGAAGGATCGGCTCCAGGCGAAGGAGGCCGGCGGCCTTTCCGGCGCACCGCTCTTCGAGAAATCCACCGCTGTGCTTGCCAAGATGCGCAAACGTGTCGGTCCGGCCCTGCCGATCATCGGTGTCGGCGGCGTCTCCTCGGCCGAAACGGCGCTGGAGAAGGTCAGGGCAGGGGCAGATCTCGTGCAGCTCTATTCCTGCATGGTCTATGAAGGCCCGGGCCTTCCCGGCACGATCGTTCGCGGTCTTTCGAAGCTGCTCGACCGCGAAAAGGTTACCTCGATCCGCAATCTCAGGGATAGCCGCGTCGATTACTGGGCGGCACGAAACGTCTGAGCCGCCCGCGGCTTGATCAGCACCGCCAGGAAGAAGCCGCGAAACAGAAGGAAGGCATTCATCGCCAGCCATAGGCCATGATTGCCGAAGAGCGGCACGAAGACGGCGAGCATGGCGAGATATCCTGCAAAGGACATCAGCATCCGGTTGCGCATGTCGACGGACCAGGTCGCGCCGATGAAGACCCCGTCCATCAGGAAGGCGAGCGCACCTGTCAGCCCCGTGACCGCCGCCCAGGGCAGATAGGTCTCGGCCGCCGCCTGCACCTCGGGCGAATTGGTCAACACTGAAATCAGAGTGGGGCCGGCAAAATAGAAGAAGCCGGAAATGATCGCCGCCAGCCCGAAGGACCAGAGGATCGTGAGTCTCAAACCGCGGTCGAAGGCGGGCCGGTATTGCGCGCCGATCGCCCGGCCGGTGATCTGCTCGGCGGCATTGGCAAGGCCGTCGAGATAATAGCCCGACAGCAGGAAGAAGTTCATCAGCACGGCATTGGCCGCCAGTGTTATGGCGCCGAAGCTGGTGCCGATGCGGGTCATGATCGCGAATGAGCCGATCAGCACGAAGGTGCGGATCAGGATGTCGCGGTTCAGCGCGAAGAGTTCGGCGAGCTTGCTCCGCGAAAAGACCTCCATCCGACTTGGCCGATACGCTTTGTCGAAACTGCGCAGCACGATGAAAAGACCGGCAAGCGCGCCCGCCGTTTCGCCCGCCATCGTGCCCCAGGCGACGCCTGAAACGCCCCAGTCGAGCGAAAGCCCGAGATAGATGGAAAGCAGGATATTGATGCCGTTGATCAGCGCCTGCAGCAGCAGCCCTGTCCGACCCTGACCGCGGCCGAGGACGAAGCCGAGAAGGGCGTAATTGGCAAGCGCTGCCGGTGCGGCGAGAATGCGGATCGAGAAATAGGTGCTGGTCGCCTCGGCAATCCGCCCCTCCGCCCCCATCAGCTTCAGCCCGATCAGGATCAACAGCGGTGATAGCATCAGAAGTGCCAGACCGGAGCCGAGCGCCGAGACGATCGCCCGCCAGAAGACGGCCTGCTGCTCATGCGCGTCACGCCGCCCGAGCGCCTGCGCCGTCAGTCCGGTTGTGGACGCCCGCAGGAAATTGAAGCTGCCCATGATGAGGTCGAACAGCATGGCGCCGATCGCCAGCCCCGCCAGCGCTTCCGGATCGCCCATATGGCCGACGACGGCGGTATTGGTAATACCGAGCAGCGGCGTGGTCATGAAGCCGAGCGTCATCGGAATGGCGATCGACAGCACCAGCCGGTGCGTCACGTCGAATGCCAATGTATTTCTGCTGCTGCCGGTATCCATATCCGCCTCTTGGGGAGAGAGGCGGAATCGCCTCAGCTGGAAAGCACCATGGCCCAATAGGGCAGATTCTTGGAAGACGTATTATGTGCAACGGCAACGCCGAGACCGCTATAGCGTCCGAGCATATTTTCCAGATGGTGGGGGGAATTGATCCAGGCAGCGACGACCGCGTCGACGCTCTGCTGGCCCGACGCAATGTTTTCGGCGGCCGGCAGGGCAACACCGCTTGCCTTCACGCGGGCGCCGAAACTGTCTGTCATGCCCATCAGATGCTTCATCCTGCCCGCACTTGCCATGCGCTTGGCCTGGAAGATCGCGGCGGCACTTGCATGCGGATCGACGCTGAGCGGCGGCAGGCCGTTCTTGGCGCGAAGCTGGTTGACGAGCGGTAATGCAGAAGCCGTCTCGTCTGCGGCATTGGAAGGCGTGGTCGCAAGTTTCGGGGTCGTCGTGCAGCCGGCAATGCCGGCCACCAGTGCAAGACCTGAAAGCTGCAGCAGGCCGCGGCGTGAAAGGATGATTGAGCTCATGTTATTTGCGATAGCTGAAAAGACGGATGATGATGAAGATCGGGATGACGATGGTCGCACCCAGGATCAGATAGTCGCCGACGCGGCCAAGCGCAGAGAAGCCCTGCCGCCATAGATGGATCACGAAATCACGGAAGTTGTAGATAAGTTCCCAGGGGGTCAGCCCAAAGATGGCCATGACGAAGCCGACGATCAGCGACACCACCAAAAGTTTGATGATCGTGCGGCCAATGGAATCGCCGAGGAACCTGTTCACCTGATCGGACATGCGCCATCTCCTGTTTGCCTTGAGATACGGTCGCGGCGATTCGCCCGCAAGCCTTTTCCGCCAAGACAGCACCGCCTCTGAAATAGGACTTGAGTTTTTTTGTGGCCGAAGCCAAATGCCGCCAGCCAAAGGGTCTAATCATGCAGCCAAGCCAGCTCTCATCCGGCGATGTCATCGCCGACCGCCGTGCCGATTACGCCAGGATGCTGGATGAGGGCGGCGAGCCGGATGCCGCCGCCGAGCTGATGGAACAGGCGCTGGAACTGGTACCGGCATGGGCTGCAGGTTGGTACCGCCTCGCCACCTACCAGGAAAAGGTGGGCAAAACGGATGCCGCCGTCGAAGCCTATCGCCGTACGCTGGAACTCGATCCCGAGGATGTTTTCGGCTCGAGCCTCAAGCTTGCTCTGCTCGGCGACACTGAGACGCCGGCCCAGCCGCCAAGCCGCTATGTTGAACGCCTCTTCGACGATTATGCCGATCGTTTCGAGACCTCGCTCGTCGAGAAGCTGGACTATTCCGTTCCGCAGAAACTTGCGGCGCTCGTCGCGTCGACCGGAAGGCACTATCGGCGTGCCGTTGATCTCGGCTGCGGTACGGGCCTGCTCGGCCCTGAAATCCGCGCCCAAGTCACGGAGCTCGAAGGTTTCGACCTGTCGCAGAACATGCTGGCGAAGGCTGCCGAAAAGCATATCTACGACCACCTCGCCCAGGCAGACCTGTCGCTGGCGCCCGAAGCCTCCGGTCTCTTTGCCGATGGCGGGCGGCACCGCGCCGATCTCGTCACTGCCGCCGACGTGCTGATGTATCTCGGCAATCTGGAAAGCGTCTTTGCGATCCTCGACGACCTCGCCATAGCGGGCGCCGATTTTGTCTTTTCGGTCGAGGATGGCGGCGAAGGCGATGGCTTCAGCCTGGCGCCGTCACTGCGTTATGCCCACTCCCAATCCTATGTCGAAGGGCTGGCAGCGGCGCACGGTCTCGAAATCGTCGACATCGTCAAAACCACCATTCGCAAAGATGGCGGCAAACCGGTTTCGGGCATTCTGTTCCTTACGCGCAAGACCGACTGAACGCATATTTCTTGCGATTTTAAAATAGGTCAGCATTACTTACGTATTTCGCTTGCGCGCAACCTTGCAAGGCCTGATAATCCGGCCATTCCGGGAGAAGCGACGCGCCCCCAAAGCGCAGCACGCACCGCATCCACCCTTACATTTCCTCTTCCTCCGGCCTGTCCGGAGCCGCCGCTATTGGAGATCGCGTCATGAGCCAGCTCATCAGTGCCCTCGGTTTCTGGAACACCACTGCGACGCGTCACACGCCGGTCGAGGATGTGCAAGGCATATTCTCCGGCAGCCTCGTTTCCGCGCTCGGTCTCTATGTACTCGCCAGCGCCGGGCTTCTCACCGGCAGCACCGCCGGCATTGCCTTCCTGCTGCACTATGCTTTCGGCGTGAATTTCGGCCTCGCCTTCTTCCTGCTCAACCTGCCCTTCTTCTATCTCTCGTGGAGGCGCCTTGGCATGGCCTTCACGATCAAGACGTTCATCGCTATCGGCCTGACCTCGCTTCTCACCAGCCTGCAGCCGAAGGTTATGGAGATCGCCGCCATTCATCCGGCCTGGGCGGCTCTTCTTGGTGGTCTGCTGCTTGGCTACGGCCTTCTGGCGCTCTATCGCCATCGCGCCAGCCTCGGCGGCGTCGGCATTCTCGGCATCTATATGCAGGAGCGTTTCGGCATCCGCGCTGGCCTCGTGCAGCTTGTGATCGACATGTGCGTGCTGGCCGCCGCCTTTTTCGTCACCACGCCGCCGGTCGTCTTCTATTCCGTGCTCGGTGCCGTGGTCCTCAACCTCTTCGTCGCCGTCAACCACAGGGCCGACCGCTACATCGCGCTCTGAAGCATCTCGCGCAAAACCGTGCAGCTGTTTTGCGATAAAGACATGCGAAGACAAGAGCCTAAGGCGTGGTAGGCGAATCTGAAGGATGGCGACACGCTTTGGGGCAGTTCTAACCTTACAAATCCGTAAGCCATTCTAAACAAAACGTAACTTGCCCGTGATCGGTCCTGGCGCGACACTTCTCCTCGCGCCGGATATGATGAAGTGAGCTATGTCAGATTTGGAAAAGCTTGTCAGACGCCGCATGCAGGAAGAATACGCTAAGGGTTCTTCTGCAGAGGAAATCGCCAAGGTCGTTCGCGACATATTCAACAGCGTCGACCTCTCGGGCAAATGGCCTGGAGCCGTTGCCGCACGGGCCACGACTGATCACGGGTGACCGTATAATCAACCGACCCGAAACCTTCGGGTCGGTCGCTGGGATGAATTCCCTATAGGCAGAATCTATCAGGCTGCCTTCTGCGGCGCATCGATCGGATGCTGGCTGCGGAAGCCGACAGCAAGCCGGTTCCAGATATTGATCGTGCCGATTGCAACCGTGATCTTGGTCATTTCTTCTTCAGAGAAATGCGCCTTCAGGGCTTCGTAATCGGCATCCGGCGCACCAGTCTCTGCAATCTTCGTCACCGCATCGACCCAGCCGAGCAGCGCGCGTTCGCGGGCGTCGTAAACCGGCGATTCCCGCCATACGCACATCAGGTTGATCCACTGTTCGGAAAGCCCGTGATGGCGCGCTTCCTTCGAATGCATGTCGACGCAATAGGCGCAGCCATTGATCTGCGAGGCACGAAGCTTGATCAGGTGAATGAAGCGCTTATCCAGTCCGGATTCCTGCACATACTGCTCCAGAGCGACGACGGCCTTATAGGCATCCGGAGCGGCTTTGCCGAAGTTGAAACGTGCTTGCATGGTATTTCTCCTTGGGTTGGGGTTTGTGTTAGGGGCTCAGCGAGCCACTTTTCTTTCATGTATTTCCATGAAGGCGCAGCCTCTGGCTGCGATCCCGCCGTCATCATCAGCGGAAAGTTCGGACAGAATGTCGGCGATGCTGGTGTTCGCGAGTTCGGCGCGATAGGCGCGCTCGGCTCTGAGCATTGCCGCCGTGACCTGGCAGGGCTTGGTGAAATAGCGCTGCGGCAGCGGGTTCGGGCCGCGCTGGCGGATCTCGGCGCAGCGGAAGGCAGGCGCCGGCCCTTCGACCGCGAGCACGATATCGAGCAGCGAAATGTCTTCCGGCTTCTTCGCCAGCCGGTAACCGCCCTTCGGCCCCGGCACTGTCTCCAGAATTCCGGCTCCCGAAAGCGCCTGCAGGTGCTTCAGCAGATAGCTCGTCGATACGCCGTGATATTCGGCGAGGGCTGCGGCCGATAGCACGCCGCCCGCCGAAAGCCCTGATAGTACCGCCGTGCAATGAATGCTCTGTTCGACGCCGTCACCAAGCTTCACAGCCGATCTCCTTTAATCATGGATATTATTTATCCACGATTATGCTGGGGAGTCAATACCGCTTCTATTCGTCCGCGTTTGAACTACATTTGCCCCGTGGATCAGATCGATGCCGAGACCAGCCTTGCCTTGCCTACACCCTTTCTCCGCTGGTTTGCGGAAAAGGGCTGGCGCCCGCGCGCCCACCAGCTTGAATTGCTGGCCCGTGCCGAAGCCGGCGAGAGCACGCTGCTGATTGCGCCAACCGGCGCCGGCAAGACGCTCGCCGGCTTTCTGCCGTCGCTGACCGCCCTCACACGCCGTGGCAAGATCCCGCCTGGCTCGGCCTTCACGGGCATCCACACGCTCTACGTTTCGCCGCTGAAGGCGCTGGCCGTTGATATCGAGCGCAATCTCATGAAGCCCGTCACCGAGATGGGCTTGCCGATATCGATCGAGAACCGCACCGGTGATACGCCGAACGCCAAGCGCCAGCGCCAGAAGCTCAACCCGCCGGACATCCTGCTGACGACGCCGGAGCAGGTCGCCCTGTTATTGGCAAACCGGGAGGCCGAACGCTTCTTCAAGGATTTGAAATATGTCATCTTCGACGAGCTGCATTCGCTCGTCACCTCAAAGCGTGGGCACATGCTCTCGCTCGGCCTTGCTCGGCTGCGCAGGCTTGCACCCGATTTGAGGACCATCGGGCTCTCTGCCACCGTTGCCGAACCCCTGGATTTGCAGAAATGGTTGGTGGCACAGGAGGAGGGCACGGAGAGCCATGCCGGCCTAGTGCTCGTCGAAGGCGGCGCAAAGCCCGAGATTTCCATTCTCGATACGCAAGAGCACATCCCCTGGTCCGGCCATGCCGCCAAATATGCGATCCCGGATGTCTATCGACAGCTCATCGATCACAAGACGACGCTGCTTTTCGTCAATACCCGCTCGCAGGCCGAAATGCTCTTTCAGGAGCTCTGGACGGTCAACGAGGAAAATCTGCCGATCGCGCTCCATCATGGTTCCCTCGACGTTGCCCAGCGCCGCAAGGTTGAAGCCGCGATGGCCGCCAACCGGCTGCGGGCCGTCGTCGCCACATCGACCCTCGACCTCGGCATAGACTGGGGCGATGTCGATCTGGTCATTCATGTCGGCGCGCCCAAGGGCGCCTCGCGCCTTGCTCAGCGCATCGGCCGCGCCAATCACCGCATGGACGAACCGTCGAAGGCGATCCTCGTCCCCGCCAACCGCTTCGAGGTCATGGAGTGCCAGGCAGCACTCGATGCGAATTACATCGGCGCGCAGGATACGCCCCCCGTCGGCCGCGGTGGACTCGATGTGCTTGCCCAGCACGTGCTCGGCATGGCCTGCGCCGAACCCTTCGACATGCTGGAACTCTATGATGAGATCACCAGCGCCTCGCCCTATGCCGATCTTCCATGGGAGACATTCGAGCGTGTCGTCGACTTCGTCGCGACCGGCGGCTACGCCCTGCGCACCTATGAGCGTTATGCCCGCATCCGCAAGACCAAGGAAGGCCGCTGGCGTGTCTCCAATCCGCAGGTCGCCCAGCAATATCGCCTGAACCTCGGCACCATTGTCGAGGATCCGATGCTGAACATCCGCATGGCCAAACGCGGCGACGGCGGCAGGCTTGGCCGTCCGGGTGCAGTGCTAGGCAAGGTCGAGGAATATTTCCTCGAACAGCTTGCACCGGGCGATACTTTCATCTTCTCCGGCAAGGTGCTCCGCTTCGAAGGCATCCGGGAAAACGAGGCGCTGGTGAGCCAGGCCTATTCCTTCGATCCGAAAATCCCTTCCTATGCCGGCGGCAAGTTCCCGCTCTCGACCTACCTTGCCGATCAGGTCCGCTCGATGCTCGATGATCCCGACCGCTGGCACCGCCTGCCGGATCAGGTGCGAGACTGGCTCTCACTGCAGAAAGAAAAATCTCTCCTGCCGAAACGCGACGAGCTGTTGATCGAAACCTTCCCGCGCGGCAGCCGCGGTTACATGGTCATCTATCCCTTCGAAGGTCGGCTCGCACATCAGACGCTCGGCATGCTGCTTACCCGCCGTCTGGACAGGACAGGGGCTAAACCCCTCGGTTTCGTCGCAACGGATTATTCCCTTGCCATCTGGGGGCTTGAAGATCTCGGCCTGATGATCGCCAACGGCCGCCTCAGTCTTTCCGATCTCTTCGATGAGGACATGCTGGGCGACGATCTGGAATCCTGGCTGAATGAATCCTTCCTTCTGAAGCGCACCTTCCGCAATTGTGCCGTGATCGCAGGTTTGATCGAGCGGCGCCATCCGGGAAAGGAAAAGACCGGCCGGCAGATCACCGTCTCCGCCGACCTGATCTATGATGTGCTGCGCACCCACGAGCCCGATCACATCCTGCTGCAGGCAACACGGCAAGATGCTTCGACCGGTCTTTTGGATATTTCCCGCCTTGGCGATATGCTGAGGCGAATCAAGGGCCACATCACCCACCGGGCGCTGGATCATATTTCGCCGCTCGCCGTGCCGGTCATGCTGGAAATCGGCCGGGAATCGGTACCGGGTCAGGCTCATGACGCCCTGCTTGCCGAAGCCGCCGACGATCTGATCGCCGAGGCGATGGCATAAGAACTTGGCCTGAAACTTGGAATGACTGAAGTGATGAACCGCCTGGCGCTCGCGCGCGACATGACTGGCCTTGCCGCAATACCGGGCGTCGAAACCGCCATTCACGGTGTTGCGGCCGTCTGCGATCCGCTTGGCGCGCTCTATCTGCCGGATGCCGGCATTCTCGTCGTCTCCGACCTGCATCTGGAAAAAGGGGCGGCCTTTGCCCGCCGCGGCATGATGTTGCCGCCTTACGATACGCTGGCGACGCTCACCGTGCTCGCAGCCGTCATCTCCCGCTACGACCCGAAAATCGTCATTTCGCTCGGCGACAATTTTCACGACCGTGTCGGCTCGCGGCACCTGCCGGATGCCTTCCGCACCCTGATCGTCGAAATGGCCCGCGGCCGCGAATGGATCTGGATCAACGGCAATCACGACCCTGACGGCACCGTCGACCTGCCGGGCACCTGTTCGGACGAGCTATATTATGCCGGCCTGACCTTCCGTCATGAGCCGCGCGATGGCTTGCAGAAGGGTGAAATCGCCGGCCATCTGCATCCCGCAGCCACCGTCCGCCGCCGCGAAAAATCCGTTCGCCGTCCCTGCTTCGCCACGGACGGCGCCCGCCTGCTGATGCCCGCCTTCGGCGTCATGAGCGGTGGTCTCGACCTCGGCCACAAGGCTATGAAGGGTCTCTTCGACAAGGCGTCGCTGATTGCTCATCTGCTCGGGCGTGACAGGATCTATTCGGTCCGGTACGACAATTTGCGGGGCTGACACCTCCCCCTTTCCCACTGGGAGAAGGGAATAACTCAATTGCATCCCTGCAATTGCTGCTGATAGGTCCCGGCCATCCGCGCAAACTTCTGCGCCGTCTGCTGCAGCTGACCATTGTTGCGCCAGTCGCCGCGCTTGTATCCCGTCGGACCGGAATAATAGGCAAGGTAGAGACCATAGGCGTCGTTGAGCGGAATACCCGTCGCCTGGCTGTTGCTGTAGTGGTACCAGCCGATGAAATCGATCGCGTCGGCGAAGTTGGTACGCGTTGCGGCCCAGTTGCCGGTTTCGGACTGGTAGTGGTCCCAGGTCCCGTTCAGCGCCTGCGAATAGCCATAGGCCGTCGAAGGCCGCGTCCAGGGAATGAAACCGAAGAGTTTCGTGCGCGGCGGCCGCGCATAAGGCTGGAAGCCGGATTCGACATACATGGTCGCCATCAGGATTGGCACCGGCACGCCGTATTTCTTCTCCGCACGCTCCGCAGCACCCTGCCAGCTTGTGAAGAGACCATCCTTCTGATCGAAGACGGCGCAGATATTTCTCGTCTGGCGGGGCGCTGTCGCGCAGCCGGCAAGCAGGGCCAGCCCGATGACCGCGAGCACGATACGAGTACGCATGCTACAAACCTCTCGTTTCCGAGAGATTACTAACTCGTAAACGTTAAAGAGCGGTTTTTATGCGAATACGAGATGTTCCGATGGCTTTTTACCAGGCCAGGGATTGGTGCCGTCCCGCAGCCAGAGCAGAGTGTCGAGCCAGAAGCCGGCGGCGTGGCGGGCGTGGAAAAGATCGAAATGTCCGATCCTCGGAAATCCAAGATCTTCCGGCGTCAGCAGCACTTCTTCCACCTTTGCGTTGCGATAATGGGAAAGACCGCGCCTGATAGCGTGGACAGTCGCAATCTCATCATCGGTGACGGTGAGGCTCAGGATTGGCGCATGAAAACTCTCAAAGGGCTTCGACGCACCGGCTCTTTCGGCAGCCGATGGATGAGGGTCGATCCACCCCCGCTGGAACGCCCAGTCGAGCGCAACGCCCTTCGGAAGATCCTCGAGCCAGCCGAGACGCCGCCCTGGAAAATAGCCGAACAGCAAGGTCGTCGCTGGCATGAAAAGATGCCATTTCAGGAGCAGCCGCCAGCGGTGCGCGGGGGCATAGTCTCGCCAGTTCCCATATTGCGCGCCGACTGCAAGCATGCGCGTGATGCGGTCGGCATGCACCGAAAGGCCGGGCAGAAAGCCCCCGATACTGTGTCCGACGACGAAAAGCGGCTGGCCGGGCCGCTGGCCTTCCATGAAAAGCAGCGCCGCATCGAAATCCCGTTCACCCCAGTCCCGCCAGCGATAGCCGCAGCCGCGTAACCGTTCCGGGCGCGACAGGCCGATGCCGCGATAATCATAGGTCAGCACGTCAAAGCCGTGTTCGGCGAGAAAGCGCGCATAGTAGTGATAATAGTGTGCCGCGACGCCGGTTGCCGGATTGATGACGACGCTGCCATTGTTGCGGTCGCTGATTGCACTCCAGAGATGGCCGCGAAGTTCCACGCCGTCACGGCAGCCGATCGCGACAGCTTCTGCCTCCCGTGCAAGGTCGCTCTTCCTCCGTTTTCTTGCAGCCGACATATATCTCTCCCTTGCCTGCACTTTGGCCGGGACAGTAGGCGACAGTTGATGTTGAGGATACTCACTAGTCGGTATACATTGCCGACATGGTCAAATCCGCTTCCGACACGCGCGAACGCATCGTCACCGCCGCCGCCAAACTGTTCTACAGCGAAGGCATCCGGGCCGTGAGCGTCGATGCCGTGGCGGAGAAAGCCGATGTCACGAAGCGCACCCTCTATTATCATTTCGACAGCAAGGACGACCTGATCACCGCCTATCTGGAAACCCGCGATCAGCCCAATCTTGCGGTCTATCGGCGCTGGTTTGCGGAAACGGATGGGGATCTGGCGGCGAAGGTGAAGGGTATATTCGACAATCTTGCTCGCTCGGCCCGGCATCCGAAATGGAAGGGCTGCGGTTATCTCAGGACCTCGGCTGAACTTGCCAATATGCCCGGCCATCCCGCCATCAAGGTTGGCGCCGCGCATAAGAAGAATGTCGAGCAATGGCTCGCTGCTCTCTTCGAGGAGCAGCATCTTGTCGAGGCGCCAAAGCTCGCCCGCCAGGTCGTTCTGCTGCTCGACGGCTCCTTTGCCGCCGTGCTCCTGCATCGCGATCCCACCTATATGGAAACGGCAGGCGAAGCGGCCGCAGCCTTGGTGGCTGCAGCCGGTAAAGGCAAATGATCAGACTGCCCTGACGGGCTCATAGCGCAGGATCACCGCGCCGCTCTTCGTCACAGACGAGTCGAGCAGTTTCAGGGTCTGCTGCGCATCCGCAGGCTTGAAATGCGGATTACCGCGGCCGAGAATAACGGGCACGAGGCAGATGCGGATTTCATCCACCAACTCCGCCTTCAACAGGGTATCGGCAAGCTCGGCGCTGCCGAAGACGAAGATCGTCTTACCATCTTCTTCCTTCAGCCGCTTCAGCTCGGACACCGGATCATTGACGACGCGCGTATTGTTCCAGTCCGCCTTTTCCATGGTCCGCGAGACGGCGATCTTGGCGATGCCGTTCATATAGGCCTTGATCTTGTCTTCGCTCTCCGCGCTCGGCCAGTAGGCGGCCATGCCCTCATAAGTCTTGCGGCCGAAGACCAAAAGGTCGCCTTCCTCACCGAACTGCTCGGCATATTTCTCGAGCTCTGGTCCCCAGGCCAGATTGTGAAACTCGATATCCCACGGCTTCGTCCCTTCGAAGTAACCGTCCAGCGTCATCAGGTTCCAGACAACAAGCTTCCTCATCTCATCCTCCTTGGACCATGTTCTTCAAAACCAGTTGCCATAAGCAACTGGTTTTGAAATTAGCTTGACTGATAGTGAAATGCAAGCGGTTATGAGCAAGAAGACTTTGAATGGTGGCTATGGCAGGCATCGGGACAAGCGTCCGCCCACCGGGTACGTCATCGTCCCCGGACGTTTGATAAAAGCCCATTTGAAAGTCATCGCCGCGACGGCGGACCTCCGCCCGATCAATCCTTGCGGAAAATCAGGCTGGCGCCCCATCCCGTCAGCACGGCCAGCAACACCGCAAAGCAGCCGTAGAAAATCGGTTGCTCATGCGCCGCATCGGTAATCGTCTGCTCGATGCCCGTCTTGATGACGCGTAGCGGCTGCGATTTCTGCGTCACGAACTTCCCGCTCTTGAACAGATAGGCACGCACCGTATGCACGCCGTTCGGAATATTGGCCGGCAGCCGCAGGCTTGCCTTGAAGAGGTTGGAGGAGACGAAACGAACGCCGCTCGGATCGCGCTCGTAAAGCCCGCCCGACTGCTGCAGACGCCTGAAGGCGGTGCGGAATTCGTTGAGACTGTTGAAGTTGCCGGCAAAATCGATCGGCCGCAGCGGAATATGGTCGATGCCGATACCCTCTCCGGTCAGGTCGAGCGGCGTCGTGATGTCATCGATGGAGCGCGAACTCGACATCGAATAGGAATGCGGTACGTCGGCAAAGGTCATTGACGAGGTATTGATCCAGATGCCGAAGACCCGCTCCTTCTTGCGCACCGTGGCGTCTTCGCGCGGGCCTTCCAGAACCACGATGACATCATACTGGCCGATGGCGAGCAGCAGGTCGTCGGTATTCGTCACCGCGCCGAAAATCGTCAGATCCGCGCCGCGGAAATCGGAGGTAATGGCGATTTCGCTGGTGGAAGTGCCGATTTCCAGCCCCTCGCGCTCTGCCCGCGTCGTTCCCTGTCCGGGCAGCAGCACCTGTGCCGAGGCGGCGACAGGCATGAGAAGGGCAAGGAGCAGGAGGAGCCGAAGCATCAGTTCCCCATTCCCATGACCACCGAATAGATGTCTTCCGGTGTCACGACCAGTGCGACTGCAAGGCGCAGGCCGACGGCAAGAACCAGCAGGCCGAGCAGAGCGCGCAACTGTTCGCCACGCAGCCGCTGGCCGACGCGCACGCCATACTGCGCACCGATGACGCCGGCGAGCATCAGGAAGAAGGCGAGCACGATATCGACCGAATAGTTGGTCGCCGCCTGCACGATCGTCGTATAGGCGGTCACGAAGATGATCTGGAAGAGCGAGGTCCCGACGACCACATTGGTCGGGATGCGCAGCAGGTAGATCATCGCCGGCACCATGATGAAGCCGCCGCCGACACCCATCACAGAGGTGAGGATGCCGATCGAAAATCCGAGTGTCACGATCGGGATCACCGAGAGATAGATCTTCGATTTCTTGAATCGCACCTTCAGCGGCAGCTTGTGCACCCAGTGCTGATGGCCCGGTCGCCGTGGGGCAGGCGCTTCGTTACGGGCGGCACGGCGCATGGCGTTGACGCTTTCCCAAAGCATCAGCCCGCCGACCGTACCGAGGAAGACGACGTAAAGCAGGGAGATGAAGAGGTCGAGCTGACCGATGGCGCGCAGCAACGAGAAAATCCAGATGCCGACCGTCGCGCCCGAAAGACCGCCGACAAGCAGCACCGTACCGAGCTTCACATCCAGCGTACCGCGCCGGAAATGTGTGATCGCCCCCGATATCGAGGAAGCCACCACCTGGTTGGCGCCTGTCGCGACGGCGACGACCGGGGGGATGTTGTAGAAGATCAGGAGGGGCGTGATCAGGAAGCCGCCGCCAACGCCGAACATGCCGGACAGGAAACCGACGGCGGCCCCCATGCCGAGAATGATGAAGATGTTCACCGACAATTCTGCGATGGGCAGATAGATTGTCACAGCCGACCCCGATTATTGCCGCTCCTGCCGGGGCGGCACTCTCATGTCCCCATTCGAATGGCGCATCCTACTGTCAAATCGTTGCCAGAGGCTTTCGAAGGAAAAAAGCCATGGTCAGCTGGATGCGAGTCCCGATATGTCCCGCATAATCCGGCTTTTTTCAGGTTTTGTGACGGTCGGCGCGAAAGGTGCAAAGCCCTGCGGCAGGGTGCCGCCGGGTTGTCTTAGATGGCCTTGGCGCCTGGCTTGTTGCGCTCCAGAAGCGCCTTCACCGTCTCGTCATTGACCTTGCCGGTCGGCTCCTGGCCGATCGACTTCTGGAAGTTCTTGATGGCGGTCACCGTCTTGGCGCCCATCTCTCCGTCCGGCGGGCCGGCGTCGAATCCGTTATTGTTGAGGATCGCCTGGATGTTGCGGATGGCCTTCTTCATGTCGACGGTTGCCGTCTTCGGCGCAGCGCCGCTCGCCCATGCGTCCGGAATCTCGATGCCGTTCGCCTTGTTGTCGAGCGGCTGCGGCTTCCAGAGGTCGGCCTTGGCACGGGCGCGTTCGAGCTGGTCCGGCTTCATGGCATTCGCCACTTCGTCGCGCTTCTGAGCGGCGTCCTTGTCACCGGCCCTGGCGGCGATCGCAAACCACTTGTAGGATTCTTCCAGATCCGCCGGCACGCCATTGCCGCGGGCACAGAGGATGGCGAGGTTGAACTGGCTGTCGGTGATGCCGAGGTCGGCTGCCTTCTGGAACCATGAGGCGGCCGTCGCATAATCCTGCTGGCCGAGCGCGCCGGAGGCGTAGAGTACGGCGAGATTGTGCATGGCGCTGGCATTGCCCTGGGCTGCAGCCTGTTCGTAGAGGGCCTTGGCCTTCTGCACGTCGCGAGCGACGCCATTGCCCTTCTCATACATGCTGCCGAGACGGTACTGCGCCGGCGCAAAGCCCTTGTCGGCGGAAAGCTGGTACCAGCTCGCGGCCTGCTTCTGGTCGGCGGCAAGGCCGTTGCGGCCTTCGGTGTAGCGCGCCCCGATCTCGAAAAGCGCCAGCGCATCGCCGTTGCGTGCCGCGTCGGCGAGCGGCTGCGGCTGGATCGTGTCTGGAACGATGATGGAGGCAGCAGCAGGAGCTGCCAGCGTCGTTGCTGCCGGTGCGGCGGGCGCGTTCGGAACGAAGCCGGACGTCTCCTGTGCCGGTGCCTGGTCGAAGGATTCGGCTCCTTCGCCGTCAAGCGGCGCTACATCGGTCAGGTGGTCGGGTGTCGCCGCCTGCGGCTCTGGGGGAGCGGCCGCCTCGGGAGATGTTGTCTCCGGCGTCATCGCCGGCACCTGAGCGCCGATTTCCGGCGCGGTTGCTTCCGGTACAATCGGCGCAGGGGCCGCCATGTTGGCCGGCGGCGTTTCGGTCGCACCGGTCAGGGCCGAGACTTCAGCCGGCGGCGGGGCCTTTTCGCCCGTCGTCAGCGTGCGGGCAAGCGGGAAGGCCATGATGGCGAGCAGTACGGCGCCGACTGCCAGCAGGATCGGCCGGCGGAAACGCGAGAAGACGCCACCCTTGCCAGCTTTTTCAGGCTTGCCGGCACGGCGCTCGGCGCGCGTCGCAGGCTTTGAGTTGCTGTCGATCTCCATGGCGGCAGCCTGCGCGGCGCGGCGCGCAGCGGCTATATAGTCGGCCCGATCGTTTTCGGTGGCCGGCTTGCCGCGCTGGGCGTTCTGGCTGGCGCGCACGCGCTCCAGGATCTTCTTCACATCAGGTGCGCCCGAGCCCGGTTCCAGCAGCTCGTTTGCCGCCTCAGTCGGTACCACGTCGACGGGATCGATCGACGGAGCGGGATCGATGACTGTGCGCTCGGTGACCGCCTTTTCTTCCGTCTTGCGCGCGGGCATCAGCTTGCGGCCAAGGCTTGCGAGCAGGCTGCCTTTGGCGGGAACGACTGGCTTTTCCAGCTGGCTGGTAGCGTCGATGGCGATCGCGCTGGTGCTGTCGGCCAATGCCGCTTCCGGCATACGCGGCGCCGCCTCTTCGGCGATGGCGGCCGTGCGCAGCACAGGCGAAGCCTTCGGCGCCTGCATCACCGGAGCTTTAGCCGGCTCCCGGGCTGCATCGACCAGTGCGTAGGGATCGACGTCGAAATCGACTTCTGCCGCCGGTATCCGGGCGGCCGGGCGAACCCGCTCTTCCATCGTATCCAGCCGGTCGGCAATATGCACCAAAGTCTCGTGCAGGGCCTGGAAGGTCTTGTGGGTGCGTTCTTCGCCGTCGCGGCTCAGATCTTCGAGATGCCGCAGATCTTCGGCAAGCGCGACCAGGGCCGACATGTCGGCTGCTGCAGGCGCAGCGCCCTGCGCTCCGCCATTGCGCGAATAAGCATCGACCACTGCTTCTGCCGCCTGTCGCGCTGCCTCGATGATATATTCGTCGTTCGTCGCGATATAATCTTCGATCGCGCCCATGCGGCGGTCGAGATTTGCCGACACTTCGGCGTTTTCGCGTGGTGCGCTCAAGAGTTCGGAGAGATTGGCGATCTGATCTTCGAGGTTCTTCAGCGCGCGCGTGTCAGTCGGCGCGGCCGCCGTGCTTTCTTCGAGCCGCGCGGCGATGTCGCTGAGCCGCCCTTCGAGACGCTGAAAGGCGCTGTCGTCGATAACAGGTGCCGGGGCGGGGCGGATTTCCATCTCGTCGATGCGGCGTGCGAGATAGTCGAGCCGCTTGGCGAGCGCATCATTAACCGAGCCGCTTTCCAGCGCATCGATCTTGCGGGAGATGTCGGAAAGCGTGCCGGTCAGGTCCGGCTGCGGCGCGGCCTTCTGCGTGCGTTCGAGCAGATAGGAAAGGTGCTCAAGCCGCTCGTCGAGACGTGAAGTCGCTTCGGTATTGGCGAGGTCTTCAACGCGCGCCGTCAGCGCTTCCAGCCGGCCTGCCATGTCGTCAGCTGGACCGGGCCGGCTCATAGCGGCGCGTCCCATCAGCTCGATCTGGTCGCCAAGTGCGGAAAGGCGGTTTTCCAGCCGCTGCATCAGTGCCGGGTCGTTACCCGTGGCAGTGCGTCCACTGGCGGCGATCGCGCGGCTGATTTCGTCGAGCCGCGTGTCCATGGCGGCGAACTGTTCGGACATGATCCGGTCGTGCGGCTGGATCATGTTGCCGAATTGCTCGACGGCCGAAGCAATCGCGATGAGTTTGTCTTCCAGCGCACGAACGGCCGGACTTTCGCCCATGCCGCCGAGATGCCGCTTGATGTCGTCAAGCCGGTAGGCGAGCGACACGAGCTCTCCCTGCAGTCCGGCCGTGTCGAGCTCTGCCAGGCGGTTTTCCACATTGTCCCAGCGCTGTTCCATGTGGCGCATCGAATCTTCACGCGCCAGCCCGTCCATCAACGAACGCAGCTCCTCGAATTCGTTGCGCAGGCCGGTAGCCTCCGGTCCGGCCGAGCGGCTGGTGAGCTGCGCAATGCTCTGTGACAGACGACCCATGTCGGCGCGGATGTCGTCGGCGAAATGCCGGTCCTGCGCGCCGGTCTTGATCTCGCGCAGTTCCGTGCGTAGCGCATTCATCTCGCGCGTGACACCTTCGGAAATATCGCGCTTCAGGTCCTGCCGCAGATTGACGAGCGCCTGGGCGATTTCGGTCATCGTATCGTCGGAGGCGCGGAAGGCGGGTGCCGCCGGCTGCGGCGCCGGAGAGCGCTGCGGGGCAGGCGCGAGAGCCGGTTCACGCAGAAGGGCCGGTGCCGCTTCGCGCGTATAGGCGCGCTCGCGGTTCTCTCTGGTAGCGTCGAGCGCGCGCTGGCGCTGGCGGATTTCCGCAAGCGGATCGGCCGCGCGCGGCGCATAGGGACTGGCGTAGGGATCGCGTTCGGGCGTCGGATTGCGGGGCCGCTGTTCGCGCCCGCTGCCCATCAGGCCCTCGATCCGCGCCTCCAGCCCTTCGATGGTGCGGTTCAACGCGTCGAGCGAGGTCCTGTCGGAATGCCGGGAAGAATGTGATCGCGATCCGTTCATGTTCTTGCTCGCTTCGATTGCCCGATCTGGGCCCGATCATTGCTTTTTCCGAAGCGTACCGGGGCACACGTCGGAGAGCGCCATCCATAAGGAAATAGTCAATTAGACTTTCCTCAAGCTGGATAGACTTTCGGCGACACTCCTGAAACGCGAGACAAAGAAAAGGAATGCAGATCGCCAATGCTCACCGCGCACCTTTTACGAAACGTGGTAAAGAACTCGTTAACCCGGATGAGAATTTTTTAACTTTTGCTTTTTTGGCGCGTTTCCACTGATGGAAATCGTCAGATCGGCCGTTTGTATTGCAGCTCGATCTTCACGCCTTCGGGGCCATAGACGAAGACCTGGCCGAGATCGGTTTCCGGAATATCGTAATATTCGTGGCGATAGCCGCTCGCCTTGATGCGAGCGAGCGCCGGTTCGAATTCGAAGAGGCTGAAGGCCACATGGTTGAAGATGCCGGGCGGAAAGTCGCCTTCGCGCTCCGTCAGGCTCAGATGGATCACCGGCTGGTCGTCGAGATAAAGCCAGTGGCCCGGCGTGGAAAAGGGTGGCCGATAGCCTTCCTTCACGCCGAGAATGCTTTCCAGAAAGCCCATCATGACAGGCGCATTGCGGGTATCGATCGTCACATGGTCCAGGCGCAGCATCGTTCCCTCCCGAGCTTTCGAAGCCAGTCAGATCCTACCGGTTTCAGCGCCTTCGGGAAAGCGCATATGCCGCGCCGGCCGGATCAGAAACTTTCCGTCCAGGGCCGCAGTTCCACCTCCTGCGACCAGGCGCTGCGGTGCTGCAGCAGCACGCCGATATAGGACTGCGCGATCGCATCGGGCGAAAGCGTACCATCAGGCTTGTCTTCCCGGTCGGGTCTCACTGCCGATCGTACCCCGCCATCGATGATGAAATGCGCCACATGGATGCCGAGCGGCCCGAGTTCACGGGCGGCACTTTGGGCCAGCCCGCGCAGAGCGAATTTTCCCATGGCGAAGGGCGCCGATTGCGCATAGCCCTTGATGCTGGCCGTCGCCCCCGTCAGCAGGATCGCGCCACGTCCCCGCGGGATCATGCGTTTTGCCGCCTGCTGGGTTACGAGGAAGCCGCCGAAGGCGCTTGTGGCGATTGCCTGTTCCACCTCAATAGGATCCAGTTCGGCAATCGGCCCGCGCACCCGGCCGCTGGCATTGTAGACCACAATATCAGGCTCTCCGATCTCGGCATCCACGCGTTCGAACAGGGCGGAAACCGCCGCCGGCTGCGAGGCATCGGTTGCAAACGCCTTGGCTCCGGTTTCCTCAATCAACGGCCCGAGCTTGCCGATATCGCGCGCCGCAAGGCCCACTTTCACGCCGCGCTCTGAAAGCATGCGGGCAAGCGAGCCGCTGATGCCGGAACCGGCGCCGACGATCAGCGCGCTGCGATAGGGAAACTCGGCCATGATCTTCTCCTTCAGGATGAGCCTTTTGGAGAGGTAGGCAGTCGCTGCCCGTCAAAAAACCGCTGGCCGGAAATATTTCATTCTTCGGGCGTGTCGATCGAAAGCCCGCAGATGCGCGAGAGATAGGCAAGCGGCAGGCCCGTTTCCGCGGCCCAGCGGTTGAAGGTCTGCTGGATCAGCTGCTGGTCCTTCTTGCCGGTTCCGGATAAAGACAGCGGCACGCCCGCATCCCTCAGGCAGGCCAGCACATCAGTGGTCATGATGAAGCAGTCGCGACCGATGCCGCGCAGGAAATATTGACCCGTGGCTCCGCCCAGCCGGCTGCCGCGCTTGGTGAGCACTTCGAGCAGGCCGATAAGATCCTCACGCGGCCAATCGGCGAAGAAGGCGCCGGCGCTGCCGGCCTCGTTCGCAAGCTCGCGCACGAAGGCGGCATTGGCGCGTACCGACATGATCTTCGCGCCGTTCTTGACGATGCGGTCATCAACAGTCAGACCATGCCAAAATTCGTCGGGAGCGATGTTGAGGGCGGCAGGATCGAAGCCATCGAAAGCCTCTTCGAAGCCCTGCCATTTATTGTCGATGACCTTGTGAACGAAGCCGCTGTAGAAGATGCGCCGGGTCATCTGCGAAAGAATGCGATCATCGGGCAGCGCGCGCAACGCCTCATGGTCAGGCATGGCCGGCAGCATCGCTTTCAGCGCATCGGCTCCGCCTTTTCTCTCTTCTGCACGGCGCCTTATGATATCGAAATCGCTCAAGGCCTGGCTCCCCGAATGGACTTTGCTTGCGCAAGCCTATTCCGGGAGCTGTCCTGCCTTCAAGCGGTTAGCTCAGGCTGCTACGGTTTCGCGCACCTCATCTAAGAGGAAATGCACGATCAGATAATCGATCTTGTAATGCCGCCCGCTATCGCTGACTTTCTCCTCGCTGCCGCCATCGGCAGGGTGCCAGGGGTGATAGTGCGGGTTGGTGGCGATCAGTGTCACCGCCTTGCCGGCGTAGGGACCTTCGCCCGGCCGGAACCGCATCTCTGCCAGCGGCCAGATGCGTTCGTAGGTTTCCATGGGAATACGCACTCTCAGCGCCTTGCGCAGAACCGGAGGCTCGTCATGCGCAACAAGCCGTTCGCCGTTGACCGGCTCGACTGTTAGGGGCTCGATGGTCACTTCCTCCGCCGTATCGAAAATGGAATTGAACTCCGCAGGCCACGCTCTCTTCATGAAACAGCTCCTCCCAGGCTTCTCCAAAGTCGCAAGAGGAGTGTAGCGCGCTTAGCCGGAGAAGCAACGCACTATTCCCGCTGAGGCGAAATGGCGCTGCATGGTTGGCCCTCTCCACCCACTTCACAAAATTGCGCGCATGCGGAATTTGACGTTTACGCAAACGTCAATATTTTGTAAGAGAGTCTCAAGGCCGGAGCGATCCGGTTGCCGAATTGGAGGAATTCGAACGATGCCAGTCTACAAGGCCCCGGTGAACGACACGCTCTTCGTGCTCAACGATGTGCTGGGTCTCGAGCGCTACAACAATCTCCCGGGTTTTGCCGATGCCACGCCTGACATGGTGGAGGCCATTCTGGGCGAGGCGGCGAAGGTGGCCGAGGAAGTCCTGTTTCCCCTCAATTATCCCGGTGATCAGGAAGGCTGCCTGCGCCACGACGACGGTACGGTCTCGACGCCGAAGGGTTTCAAGCAAGCCTATCAGGCCTATCGCGAAGGCGGCTGGATCGGCCTTGCCGTGCCGGAGGAATTCGGCGGCCAGGGCTTGCCCTACACATTGCACGCTGCCGTCGGCGAATATACTTCGGCGGCGAATATGTCGCTGATGATGTATCCGGGTCTGACGCAAGGCGCTATCGCTGCGATCCTCGTCCACGGTACCGACGAGCAGAAGAGCACATACCTGCCGAAGATGGTGGACGGCAGCTGGTCCGGCACCATGAACCTCACCGAGCCGCATTGCGGCACCGATCTCGGCATGCTGCGTACCAAGGCAGTACCGCAGGCGGATGGCAGCTACAGGATATCAGGCCAAAAGATCTTCATCTCTGCCGGCGAGCATGACCTGGCCGACAACATCATCCACCTGGTGCTGGCCCGCATCGAAGGCGCGCCTGAGGGCACCAAGGGCATCTCGCTTTTCATCGTTCCGAAATTCCTTGTCGGCAAGGACGGCGCGCCGGGCGCCCGCAATGCCGTCTCCTGCGGTGTCATCGAACACAAGATGGGCATCCACGGCAACGCCACCTGCGTCATGAACTACGACGAGGCGACTGGCTTCCTGATCGGCGCCGAAAACCGCGGCCTCAACGCCATGTTCGTGATGATGAACGAGGCCCGCCTGATGGTCGGCCTGCAGGGCATCGCCATTTCCGAGATCGCCTATCAGAACGCCGCCAATTACGCCCGCGATCGCATCCAGGGCCGCTCGCTGTCTGGCGTGAAGGCGCCGGACAAGAAGGCCGATCCCATCATCGTCCATCCCGACATCCGCCGCTCGCTGATGACCATCCGCGCCTTCAATGAAGCCGGCCGCGCCTTCCTGCTCTGGACCGCGCTCAAGTCTGATATCGCCCATCGCGCCACCGACGAGAAGGAGCGCCAGACGGCCGACGATATTCTCGGCCTCGTCACCCCGATCCTGAAGGGCGTGATGACCGACAAGGGCTTCGATCATGCCGTCATGGCTCAACAGGTCTTCGGCGGTCACGGCTATATCGAAGAGCATGGCATGAGCCAGTATGTGCGCGATGCGCGCATCGCCATGATCTATGAAGGGGCGAACGGCATCCAGGCGCTCGATCTCGTCGGCCGCAAATTGGCGCTGAACGGCGGCCGCGCCGCCATGGCGCTCTTCAAGGAGATCGGCGATTTCTGCGAGGAAAACCGCAATGACGAACAACTGAGCTTCTTCACCAAGCACCTGAAAAAGGGCTTGAACGACGTGCAGGGCGCGACCATGTGGTTCATGCAGAACGCCATGGCCAAGCCCGACAATGCTGGTGCCGGTTCCACCGATTACATGCACCTCTTCGGCCTTGTCGTTCTCGGTTATATGTGGGCGCGCATGGCAAAAGCCGCCAACGAGCGTCTTGCCGCCGGCGACGCCAGGGAGGACTATCTGAAGAACAAGCTGATCACGGCGAAATTCTTCATGGAGCGCGTGATGCCGGAAACCGCATTGCGCAGGGCCCGCATCGAAACCGGCGCCGACACGATGATGGAACTCGCCGCCGAAGCGTTTTGAGCCATTTCTCCCTCCCCTTGCGGGGAGGGTTGGGGGTAAGAAGCGGTCGGCACAGCCGACGAAACGATCCAGTGGATCGTTTCGAGCGCCGAACGCCCTGAGTTTAAGCGAAGGGCTGGGTAGTCTTCGCAGATTTCAAAGGCGCGTCCGCGCCGCCAGGGAGATGAGACAATGACCGAGGTTTTCATTTACGACCACGTCCGCACGCCCCGCGGCCGCGGCAAGAAGGACGGCTCACTCCACGAAGTGCCCTCCGTCCGTCTCGCGGCAAAGACGCTGGAGGCGATCCGCGACCGCAACGGCCTGAATACGGAAACGGTCGACGACATCGTCATGGGCTGTGTCGATCCGGTCATGGATGCCGGCGCCGTCATCCCCAAGGCTGCTGCCTTCGAGGCCGGTTATTCGACGAAAGCACCCGGCATGCAGATCTCCCGCTTCTGCGCCTCCGGCCTCGATGCCGTGAATTTCGGCGCCGGCAAGATCGCGCAGGGCGCTGACGATATCGTCATCGCCGGCGGCGTCGAAAGCATGTCCCGCGTCGGCCTCGGCATGTCCGGTGGTGCCTGGTTCATGGATCCCTCCGTCAATTTCCCGGCCTATTTCATGCCACAGGGCGTTTCGGCCGATCTCATTGCCACCAAATACGGCTTCTCCCGTGACGACGTCGACGCCTATGCCGTCGAAAGCCAGAAGCGCGCCGCAAACGCCTGGAACAACGGCTGGTTCAAGAATTCCGTCATCCCGGTAAAGGATCAGAACGGCCTGACCATCCTTGCTCATGACGAGCACATGCGCCCCGGCACCGACATGCAGGCGCTCGCCTCCCTCAATCCCTCCTTCCAGATGCCCGGCGAAATGGGCGGCTTCGAAGCCGTCGCCATTCAGGCCCATCCGGAAGTCGAGCGCGTCAACTACGTCCACCATGCCGGCAATTCCTCGGGGATCGTCGATGGCGCCGCTGCCGTCCTGCTCGGCTCGAAAGCAGGGGGGGCAAGCATGGGCCTGAAGCCGCGCGCTCGCATCAAGGCCTTCGCCAATATCGGCTCCGACCCGGCGCTGATGCTCACCGGCCCGGTTGATGTCACCGAAAAGCTCCTGAAGCGCACGGGCATGACGCTTGCCGATATCGACCTCTTCGAATTGAACGAAGCCTTCGCCGCCGTCGTGCTGCGCTACATGCAGGCTTTCGACATTCCGCACGACCAGATCAACGTCAATGGCGGGGCAATCGCCATGGGCCATCCGCTCGGCGCGACCGGCGCCATGATCCTCGGCACCGTACTGGACGAACTGGAGCGCCGCGATCTCAATACCGCTCTGGTCACCCTCTGCATCGGCGCCGGCATGGGCACGGCAACCATCATCGAACGCGTTTAAGGGAGAGAGACGATGAGCTACACCAACTTCACCGTCGAGACCGATGCGGACGGTATTGCCCTGGTCACCTGGGACATGCCCGGCAAGTCGATGAACGTCTTCACCGAAGAGGTGATGAACGAGCTCGATGCCATCATCGATGCGACGGTCGCCGACAGCGCCGTCAAGGGCGTGGTCATCACCTCGGGCAAGTCCTCCTTCTCGGGCGGTGCCGATCTCTCGATGATCAAGTCCATGTTCACACTCTACCAGCAGGAGAAAGCCGCAAATCCTGACGGTGCGGCACAGAAACTCTTCGATCTGGTCGGCCGCATGACCGGCCTGTTCCGCAAGCTCGAAACCTGCGGCAAGCCCTGGGTTTCCGCCATCAACGGCACTTGCATGGGCGGCGCACTGGAAATGTCGCTCGCCTGCCATGGCCGCGTGGCCTCCAACACCAAGAGCGTCAAGATCGCCCTGCCGGAAGTCAAGGTTGGCATTTTCCCAGGCGCCGGCGGCACGCAGCGGATCTCGCGCCTGACCGATGCCCAGTCCGCCTTGCAGATGATGACGACGGGCCAGTCGCTGAACGCCTCGCGCGCCAAGGCCATGAACCTCGTCCATCAGGTGGTCGAGCCGGATCAGCTCATTCCGGCCGCCAAGCAGATGATCAAGGATGGCCTGAAGCCCGTCGCCCCCTGGGACGAAAAGGGCTTCAAGGTGCCCGGCGGCGGCATCTGGACGCCCGCCGCAGCCCAGCTCTGGCCGGCAGCGCCGGCGATCCTGCGTCGCGAAACATCAGGCAATTATCCCGGCGCGCTCGCCATCCTGAAATGCGTCTATGAAGGCCTGCAGGTTCCCTTCGATACGGCGCTGAAGATCGAGCAGCGTTATTTCACGCAGGTGCTGCAGACCACCGAAGCCTTCTCTATGATCCGTTCGCTCTTCATCTCCATGCAGGAGCTCAACAAGGGCGCCCGCCGCCCGGCCGGTGTGCCGAAGATGGAACTCAAGAAGGTCGGCGTCGTCGGCGCCGGCTTCATGGGCGCCTCGATCGCCTATGTCACGGCCGCTGCTGGCTTCGAGGTCGTGCTGATCGACCGCGATATCGAAGCTGCCACCAAGGGCAGGGGCGTTGGCGAGGGCCTTGTCAAAGATTCTATCGGTAAGGGTCGTCTTACGCAGGAGGAGGGTGCAGCACTTCTATCCCGCCTGACACCCTCCGCCGATTATGCAGATCTGAAAGATGCCGATCTCGTCATCGAAGCCGTTTTCGAGGACCGTGCCGTCAAGAAGGCGGTTATCGAGCAAGTGGAAGCCGTCATCCCGGAAACGACGATCTTCGCCTCCAACACCTCGACCCTGCCGATCACGGGCCTTGCCGAAAATTCGAAACGCCCGGACCAGTTCATCGGCGTGCATTTCTTCTCGCCGGTCGAAAAGATGATGCTGACCGAGGTCATCCTCGGCAAGAATACCGGTGACCGGGCACTCGCCGTGGCCCTGGATTATGTCGCCGCCATCAAGAAGACCCCCATTGTCGTCAACGATACCAGAGGCTTCTTCGTCAACCGCTGCGTCTTCCGCTATATCCACGAAGCCTATGACATGCTGATCGAAGGCGTGCCGGCGGCAATGATCGAGAATGCCGCCAAGATGGCCGGCATGCCGGTCGGCCCGCTGTCGCTGAACGATGAAGTGGCGATCGATCTCTCGCAGAAGATCCTCAAGGCAACCGTCGCCGATCTCGGCCGCAAGGCCGTCGACGAACGCCACCTTGCCCTCATCGACAAGCTGGTGGACGAACTCGACCGTCGCGGCCGCAAGAACGGCAAGGGTTTCTACGAATATCCGGCAAAACCCGCCAAGAAGTTCCTCTGGCCCGAGCTGAAGACGCTCTATCCGCAGAAGCCGGCCGACGAAATCGACGTTAACACCCTGAAGCAGCGCTTCCTGGTCACCATCGCGCTCGAAGCCGCCCGTACCATGGAAGAGGGCATCGTCACCGATCCCCGCGAAGCCGATGTCGGCTCCATCCTCGGCTTCGGCTTTGCGCCCTATACCGGCGGCGCGCTGAGCTACATCGACGGCATGGGTGTAAAGGCCTTCGTGGACCTCGCCGAAAAGCTGGCCTCCAGCTATGGCGTCCACTTCAAGCCGACGCCGCTCTTGAAGGACATGGCTGCGAAGGGCGAAACCTTCTACAGCCGCTTCGATCCCTATCCGGCAACTGATAAGGCTGCATAATTGGTGAGGCGCCGCGGCTCGTAAGGGCAGCGGCGCCGCTCTCACATTCCCTCCATCTCTGGCTGGGCTTGAGCGGAGAATCCTGCTGCAAGCGCACGAACAGCCAACTCAAAACACTTAGCCCTTGCGCTAAGTATCAGATCCTGATACTTAGCCTTATGGATTACCATTCACATCAACTCGACAGCATATTCCTGGCATTGGCCGATCCCACGCGCCGCGCCGTCATCGGTCGTTTAGGCACCGGCCCAGCCAGCATCAGCGACCTTGCAAAGCCTTTCGACATGGCCTTGCCGTCCTTCATGAAACACATCCACCTTCTGGAAGAGACAGGCCTGATCGAAACGAGAAAGCAGGGCCGCGTGCGCACCTGCACGCTGGAAAGGAAGCGTCTCGCGATGGTCGACGGCTGGCTTTCGGCTCAGCGCGCCATCTGGGAAGCCCGCACGGACAGGCTCGAAGCTTTCGTCACCGCCACGCAATCCGAGGAGGAGAAATCCCAATGAATATCAATGTGAATCCCGATCTCGATCTGACCATTTCGCGCGTCATCAAGGCCCCGCCGGCTGCCGTCTGGAGCGCCTGGACCTCACCGGCAAGATTCGAAAAATGGTGGATCCCAGCGCCGGCGCTCTGCCGTGTCGCCGCCATGGAAGTCAAACCCGGCGGCGCCCTCGTGACCGAGATGAGCGAGGATGGCGGTTCCTTCCAACACCATCTCAGCGCCTGCTATCTGGATATTCAGGAAGGCCGGCGCCTCATTTTCACCAATGCGCTCCTCGGCGGCTGGCGCCCCGCGCCGACCCCTTTCATGACAGCCATCATCACCTTCGCCGACCATCCCGAAGGCACCGATTACAACGCCCTCGTCATGCATAAGGACAAGGATACCCGCAACACGCATGTGGAGTTGGGCTTCTACGACGGCTGGGGGCACGGTCGCCGAGCAATTGGCGAAGCTCGTGGAGAAATAAAGAATGTTCATGCCCGGCGTAGTAGCCAGGCTAGAGCAGTTAACCGGTGACGGTGGGGAATGCAGGCGATACGAAGTCTCCTAACCCGCCAGCCGGCGATCCGTTGTCTGGCCCTCGTCGAACATTTCGCTCAGCATCTCAAGGATCACATGGACCTTCTCGGATTTGACCGAGTAGTAGATCGTCTGCGCATCGCGTCGCGTCTTGACGAGATCTCTGCTGCGGAGCTTGGCGAGGTGTTGGGAGAGTGCCGATTGGCTGATTCCGATAATATCGGCGAGGTTGTTGACCGCGACCTCGCGCTCGGCAAGCGTCTTCAGCATCCGCAGTCGATGGGCGTTCGCCATGACCAGCAGCAGGTCGGCTTTCTTTTCAAAACTATCAGTATTCATTGCTTTCCCTTCACAATTTAGCGGACGGCAATTTATATGACTAATTAAGAATTGTCTTAAGAGTATGGCCGGGAACAAATTTTTCCCCCTGCTTTTGTGGGGTTTCCCGATAGACCGCGTTCTGTGCCGCAACTGCGCGGCGCCGAATTCGCATTTGATCAGTCATTCGGTTCAGAAATCTCCTGCGAGCGCCTATATGCCTGTCAGGAATCATGACAAGAAGCGTGCGGGGCACACTTCAGTTTAAGCGATGGAATCATGAAGAAGATCGGTTTTCTCTCGTTCGGGCATTGGACGCCCTCGCCGCAATCCCAGACGCGCTCGGCAGGCGATACGCTGCTGCAGTCGATCGATCTTGCCGTTGCCGCCGAGGAGCTTGGCCTGGACGGCGCCTATTTCCGCGTCCACCATTTTGCTCGTCAGCTTGCTTCGCCATACCCGCTGCTCGCGGCCGTCGGCGCCCGGACCAGCCGCATCGAGATCGGTACCGCGGTCATCGACATGCGCTACGAGAACCCGCTCTACATGGCTGAAGATGCCGGCGCGGCCGATCTGATTTCCCGCGGACGCCTGCAGCTGGGCATCAGCCGCGGCTCGCCCGAGCAGGTCATCGATGGCTGGCGCTATTTCGGCTACAACCCGCCGGAAGGCCAGAGCGATGCCGATATGGGCCGCCGCCATGCCGAGGTCTTCCTGGAAGTGCTGCGGGGCGAAGGCTTCGCCGAGCCCAATCCGCGGCCGATGTTCCCCAATCCCCCCGGCCTGCTGCGGCTCGAGCCGCATTCGGCTGGTCTGCGTGAGCGCATCTGGTGGGGCGCAGGCTCGAACGCTACGGCAGTCTGGGCCGCCAAGCTTGGCATGAACCTGCAGAGTTCGACGCTGAAGGATGACGAGACGGGCGAAGCCTTCCATATCCAGCAGGCCAAGCAGATCCGTGCTTATCGCGAGGCCTGGAAGGAAGCCGGCCATCAGCGTGAGCCGCGCGTTTCCGTCAGCCGCAGCATCTTCGCGCTGGTGAACGATCGCGACCGCTCCTATTTCGGCTATGGCAATGAAGGGCAGGACAAGGTCGGTTTCATCGACGAGAATACGAGGGCAATCTTCGGCCGTTCCTATGCCGCCGAGCCCGATGCTCTCATTGAGGAGCTTAAGAAGGACGAGGCGATCGCCGAGGCCGATACGCTCCTGCTTACCGTCCCCAACCAGCTCGGCGTGGAATACAATGCCCACGTCATCGAATCGATCCTGAAATATGTCGCGCCGGCGCTCGGCTGGCGGTGATCGTATCCTGCGATGGCATATAGCATGTCGCGCAAAAATGTGCGCGATCTTGCGATAACGACTTGCGAAAACAAGAGCTTAAAGCGTGGCGGATCTGAAAGATCGCGACATGCCTTAAGCCGTCGCCGTCTCCCTTGTCGCGCCCATCACCATCAGCCCGGCAAGGCTGAGGAGGACGATGGCGGTTGCGTAGATGTCTGTGGTCATGCCGTAGCCGATTGACTTGACGAGGAAGCCGGCAAGGATTGCCGGCAGGCTGAAGGCGAGATAGCTCTGAATATAGAAGGCCGAAAGCAGGCCGGCCCGTTCTTCCGGCTTGGCAAGTGGCATGATCGTGCCGATTGAGCCGAGGAAATTGGTGCCGAAACCGGCGCCCGTCAAAAGCGTGCCGACGAGCAGTAGCGGCACATTGGCAAGATGCACGCCCGCGACGACCGTTGCGATGCCCAATGTTTGGGAGGCGACTCCGAAGATGAGATTGGCTTTCGGGCTGCGGTTGCGGCGCAGGAAGACGGCGATTGCGCCCGACAGCATCAGCGCTGCCACGACCGCGCCACCCGTCAGCGGCGCGGGGCTGCCGGTGGTCGAAGCGACCAGGGAGGGCACGAGCGACAGGTAGAAGCCGCCGAGCGTCCAGTTGGCGATATTGATCGGTGTCACCAGCGACAGCGGCTTCTTCACCTGCTGCGGAATGAAAATCGTCGGCTTCAGCGAGTTGAAGACACCGGGCCGCGTGCCGCCCGTCTCTCGCGTCAGCCACAGCGCAACGGCCTGCACGGCAAAGGCGGCAAGCAGCAGGGCATAGACGAGATGCAGTGGCTCGGGTCCATATTGGATCAGCGCGCTGGTGCCGATGGCGCCGATCGCCATGCCGGAAAGCGGCGCGAGCGAGTTGACGATCTGCCCCTTTGCCCGGTCGATATCGACAAGGGCGGCACCCAGCGAAGCGCCGGCGATGCCAGTCGCAAGTCCCTGCACGATACGAGCTGCGATCAGCCATTCCGGCCCGCTGGCAATGGAAAACAGCGCCATGGCGATGATTTCGAGCACCAGCGCGCCGAAAATGACGGGCCGCCGTCCGAGATGGTCGGAGATGGAGCCGGCAATCAGCAGGGCTGCGAGCAGTGCGAAGGCGTAGACTGCGAAGATCACGGTGATCAGGATGGGAGAAACGGCAAAGCTTTCCTGATAGATGCGATAGAGAGGCGTCGGCGCGGCCGATGCGCCGAAGAAGATGGCGAGCGTCAGAGCATGGAAGCCCATGGGCGACGAATTCTTGATGGATTCGGAAGCGGCGACCATATAAGCTCCTTAAAGCTAATTTATTGCGTTAGCTCTATCTAGGACGCACAAAGCCTAAAAGCAAATAATTTGCGTTTACGGAAGTATGAAAGTTTCTGAACTGTTGGCCGCGGTTTTGCACTCGGAATTGCGTAAAAGGAGCTGGAAGCGTGCTAGGCGAATCTGAAAGATCGCAGCACACTTCAGGCGGATAAGGTTGGTTCGAAATGGCAGTGAAAGAGAATATCCGTCCGGGTGGCAGAAGCGCGCGTGTTCAGGCTTCCGTGCATGCGGCGGTGCGTGACCTCCTCGTAGAGATGAGCCGTGCAGAGATCACCGTGCCGCTGATCGCTGCGCGTGCAGGCGTGACGCCTTCCACCATCTATCGCCGTTGGGGTGACCTGCAGGAATTGCTGGCCGACGTCGCCGTGGAGCGCCTGCGCCCCGATATGGAGCCGGCCGATACCGGTACCGGCGCCGGTGATCTGGAGGCCTGGGCCGAGCAATATGCCGAAGAAATGTCTTCCGGTCCTGGCCGTGAATATATCCGCGATGTGCTCTCCGCCCAGACCGGCGACAACGCCAACAAATGTTGTAACTTCACCCGTCAGCAGATCGAGGCGATTGCCGGTCGAGCGAAGGAGAGGGGCGAGGCGTTCCCCGATGTCGATGCAGTGATGGATCGCGTAGTCGCCCCCATCATGTACCGTATCCTGTTCGGCGATGTCCCGACCGCGGCCCGCGTCCAGGAGCTTGTCGGCCACGTCTTCGGCCGGCGCAAGGCAGCCTGATCTTCACTCCGCGGCGGTGCGCTTCAGGCCGGAAATCTGGGTGATATAGGCGCGAAGCGCCGCCGGCCGCACCGGCTTGTGCTGTACGGCGATGCCATGCTTCTCCGCCTCGGCGCGCACCTCCGGCGTCCTGTCGGCAGTGACGAGCAAGGCCGGAATATCGACACCGAAATGCTGCCGCAGATGCAGGATCGCTTCGACCCCGGTCCCGTCGGCAAGATGATAGTCGGCAATGACAAGATCGGGCGGCTGACGCATCGACAGCGCTTGGACAACAGAAAGCGAATCCGCCGCCTGCGTATCGCAGCCCCATCCGTCGATCAGCAGCCGCATGCCTTCGAGGATCTTGGTTTCGTTGTCGATGCAGAGGATGCGCAATCCCTTCAGCGGCTGCGCCGTGCGGTCGACGGGAACGACGGCTGTTGCTGCGTCCGCGCTCTTCGAGATATCGAGCGGCATGAGAATGCGGAATTCCGTGCCCTTGCCATGCGTTGAATGAAGCTCGACCTTGTGATTGAGCACGCGGGCGATGCGGTCGACGATGGAGAGGCCGAGCCCGAGGCCCGATGCGGTCTTGGCACCCTCATCCAGCCGCGCGAATTCCTTGAACACGGTCCGGAATTTCGAAGGCGGTATGCCGATGCCGGAATCCATCACCTGGATCATCACTTGATTGCCACGTCGTCTTACCCCGACCAGCACCTTGCCGCTGACAGTATATTTGATGGCATTGGAAACGAGGTTCTGTACCAGACGGCGCAGCAGGTTCGGATCGGAGCGCACCCGCAGGGAGGTCGGCATGACCTTGAGCTTCAGTTTCTTCTCGCGGGCGATCGGTGCAAAATCGGTCTCGATGCGCTCGAGTAGATCTGAAAGCGGCACGGAAGCCAGCCGCGGGCGCATGGCGCCGGTATCCAGCCGGGAAATATCGAGCACGGCGCCGAGAATGGATTCGACCGATTCCAGCGCGGAATCGATATTGCGAACGATCGGGCTGTTTTCCGATTGCGCCATGCGTTCGACGAGCGCGGAAGAATAGAGCCGGGCCGCATTAAGTGGCTGCAGAATATCGTGGCCGGCGGCAGCAAAGAAGCGCGTCTTACCGATATTGGCTTCCTCGGCCGCTGCACGCGCCTCCGCGAGCTCCTTGTTGACGCGGGTCAGTTCCGCGGTGCGCTCGACGACACGCTGCTCCAGCGTCTCGTTTGCCTGTTTCAGCGCCCGGTCGGCGGCCACACGCTGGGTGATGTCGGTGAAGGTCGCGACGATGCCCTTGTCCGGCATGGCGTTGGAACGCACTTCGATGATGCGCTCGCCGCCGCCGAGCACCAGCGGGAAGGGCTTGTCGAGCGTCAGGAAATGCCGCACCGCTTGGCCCTGGTCGCCGGGCGCAATATCGCCGCGCTGGCTGAGGATACTGACGATTTCCGATAGCGGAAAACCCACCTGGCCGGCATTTTCCGGCAGGTCCAGCAATTGCCGGAAGCGGCGGTTCCAGATCGTCAGCCGATTGGAACTGTCGAAGACGGCAATGCCCTGATCCATCTGCGAGAGCGCCGTCTGCAGCATATCCTGATTATATTGCAGTGCTTCGCTTGCCTGATCGAGCAGCCAGGCCGTGTCCGAGGAAGCATCCTCGATTTTTTGCAGGATCAACGACAGCACGAGCCGCGCTGAAGAGGAGCCGATGGCGCTGCCGAGAAGCTGCTCGGTGAAATGGATGAGCGCCATATCCGCCGGCTGGTCGTCCTCCAGCTTGCGTCCTGACGTCTGCTCGTAAGTCGCAAGCGAGCGCTGCATGCGCTCCTCGCCGAGATAGCGGGCGATCGCCGTCTTGAGATCTCCGACGCTAATGCGGGTCTTCCAGCCCCGCGTGGCAAATTGCGAGCGCGAATGCCGCTTGACGAAGATGCCGGCCTGGATGCGTTCCAGCGGCTTGGCGTTGCGCGTCAACGAGCCGACGATGAAGGTGGCGGTATTGACGAGCAGGCTCATTGCCGTCGCATTGACGAGCGGATCGGCATCTGGGCCGGTGAAGAGCGTTGTACCGGGAAAGATGAAGCCGAGGAAACTGCTCGCTACATAGGAATAATCCGGGCCTCCGAATGAGGGCAGGAACAGCAGGTAGACCCAGATGACGAATCCGGACGAGAGGCCGAGGATGGCGCCGCGTGCATTCGCCCGCCGCCAGATCATGCCGCCGAAGAGGGCGGGCGCAATCTGCGCGATGGCGGCAAAGGAGAGCAGGCCGATCGAGGCAAGCCCTGCCGTGCTGTCGGTCGAACGGTAATAGGCGTAGCCAAGCAGCAGCACGGCGAAGATGGCGCTGCGGCGGATATTGAGCAGGCTCTTTGCGAAGTCGTCGCGCTGGCTCGCAAGGCCCGCGAGCTTCCGGCGTAGGAAGAACGGCATGACGATGTCGTTCGACACCATGATGGAAAGCGCTACGGAATCGACGATCACCATGGCGGTCGCCGCCGAAAATCCGCCGATGAAGGTGATCAGCGAGACAACAGGCATTTGCCCCACAAGCGGCAGAGAGAGCACGTAAAGGTCTGCGTTGCCGTTGCCGCCGAAGGTCAGCAGCCCGCCGATCGCAACCGGCAGCACGAAGAGATTGATGGCGATCAGATAAAGCGGGAAGAGAAAGCCCGCGAGCCGGAGCTGCTTTGCCGTGCGGTTTTCGACGACTGTGACATGGAACTGGCGCGGCAGCATGATAATGGCGAAGGCCGAAAGCAGCGTCAGCGTGATCCATCGGCTGAGCGGTGTCTGATAGTCGAGTGCGGCGGTGACCAGAGCGTTCTCCGATCCTTTCTGCCACAGGTCGCTTGGCCCGTCGAACAGGAACCAGATAACGCAGATGCCTGCCGTCAGGAAAGCAACCAGCTTCACCATCGATTCCATCGATACTGCGAGGATGAGCCCGTCCTGATGTTCCGTCGCATCGGTGTGGCGGGTACCGAACATGATCGCGAAGCAGGCAAGCACCAGCGTGACGATCAGCGGAAGGTCGAGGAAGTAGAGGTTGCCGCTGCCGATGCCATAGTCGGACGGATTGACCATGGCCGTGACCGTCGCTGAAATGGATTTCAGCTGCAGCGCGATATAGGGGATGGTGCCGATGAGGCAGATCAGCGCCACGATGGTTGCGACAGTGGAATTCTTGCCGTAGCGCGCGGCAATGAAATCGGCGACGGATGTAAGCTTCTCGGCCTTGGCGAGCTCGATGATGCGCTTCAAAAGCGGCATGCCGAGTGTGAAGACGAGGATCGGCCCGATATAGATCCCGGCAAATTCCAGCCCATGATGGGCTGCAAGGCCGACACCGCCGAAATAGGTCCAGGAGGTGCAGTAGATCGCCAGGCTGAGCGCATAGACCACCGGCCGACCGCCTTCCGGCACACCGAATTTCCGGCTCCGGCGGTCGCCGTAGCTTGCTACTGCGAAAAGCAGCAGAAGATAACCCAAGGCAAACGCAAATATGACCCAGCCTGGAAGCATCGACCCTCCGCCGGCGGACTATCCGCCGTCCTCCCGGAACAGTTCCGAGATTAGGGCAATTCAGCAAGTTTGAAAATTCCCGCGGCCTTGGTCTTAAGTTCTACGCGGATGGGGGCAGTGTCCGAATATTTCCAATTGCCGATTGATTAATTGAGATGAAGGTGTAGCTAATGAAAACAACGGCATGTCTTTGAAAATGCATCAAGGGGAGACAGATCGGATGCTCAATGAGTTCAAAGCTTTCATCGCCCGCGGCAATGTCATGGATCTCGCAGTCGGTGTTATCATAGGCGGCGCCTTCGGCGGCATCGTCAAGTCGCTGGTCGAAGACATGATCATGCCGATCGTCGGTGCGATCTTCGGCGGTTTCGACTTCTCCAACTACTACATTCCGCTGTCGAAGGAGGCCTTTGGGCAGCCAACCCTTGCACTTGCCCGTAGCCGCGGGGCCGTTTTCGCGTACGGCAATTTCATCACGGTCCTCATCAATTTCCTCATCCTCGCCGTGATCATTTTCCTGATGATCAAGGCTGTGAACATCCTGCGCGAGCAGGTCGAGCGCAAGGAAAAGGAAGCGCCGGCAGAGGTTCCGCCGCCGCCGGCCGATGTCGCGCTGCTGACTGAAATCCGCGATCTTCTCGCCAAGCGCCCAGCCGTCTGATCCGGTCCTAAGCCCGTTCGCTCCGGCCGGGCTCATCCATCACGAAAATCGATATGCCATCACGCAATGTCATAGGATTTGCGTCCGCAAATCCGCTATGAAGGCGTGAACTGGAGATATGCATGTCGATTGTAAGCAGCCTCAGCCCGCGCGCCATTGCAGCGCCAGAAAGCGGGATCGTCGAAGTCGTCAATTATGCCCGTGGCCGTGAGGGCCTCTTGCCGCTCTGGGTCGGTGAGGGCGATCTTCCCACCCCCGATTTCATCAATCAGGCGGCCATGCAGGCGCTCGCCGCCGGCGAGACCTTCTATACCTGGCAGCGCGGCATTCCCGAACTGCGCCAGGCGCTGTCGGATTATTACTTCAGGCATTTCGGCATCCGCCTTCCGGTCGAGCATTTCTACGTCACCGGTTCAGGCATGCAGGCAATCCAGATCGCCGTTCAGGCACTGACCTCGCCCGACGACGAACTTGTCTATCTTACGCCGGCCTGGCCAAATATCGCTGCCGCCCTGGAAATCGCCGGCGCCCGTTCGGTCGGCGTCGAGCTGCAGTTCGAAGGCGGCACCTGGGCTGTCGACCTCAATCGCATCGAAGCGGCGATCACGCCGAGGACCCGTGGCCTCTTCATCAATACCCCATCAAACCCGACCGGCTGGACCGCGACGAAGAGGGATCTGGCGGATATCCTGACGTTGGCTCGAAAACATGATCTCTGGATCATGGCCGATGAGATCTATGCGCGTTATTTCTATGCTGGTGGCCGCGCGCCGTCTTTCCTCGACGTCATGGAGCCCGGCGACAAGATCATCTTCGTCAACTCCTTCTCCAAGAATTGGTCTATGACCGGCTGGCGGGTCGGCTGGATCGTTGCCCCGCCGGAAACCGGGCAGGTGCTCGAAAACCTGATCCAGTATTCGACCTCGGGCGTCGCACAGTTCATGCAGAAGGGCGCAGTCGCTGCCCTCAACGAGGGTGACGCCTTCGTGCAGTCGAATATCGACAAGGCAACCCGCTCCCGCGATATCCTCTGCGATGCACTGATCGCCACCAATCGGGTCGAAACACTGAAACCCGATGGCGCGCTTTACGCCTTCCTCAAGATCGACGGGGTTACCGACAGCCGTAAGGCTGCGATCGACATCGTCGACAAGACCGGCGTCGGCCTTGCCCCCGGCACGGCCTTCGGACCCGGCGGCGAGCTTTTTCTGCGCGCCTGTTTCCTGCGCGATCCGGCGCAGGTGACAGTCGCGGCCGAGCGGCTTTGCGACTATATCCTGAAGCTCTAGGCGGAGCGACGCATCGCTTCCGGTAGCACGGGTAACAGCGTCACATTCCGGCCCTCGACGATGATGACTTCGCCGTCTCTCAGCGGCTGAAAGGGCGTGCCGGCTTCTTCAAGGAAGTGGACGGTCTTTTCGGCAGCTTCGGCCTCGTCATGGTCAGAGCGGTAATGCGGGACGATGGAGAAATCGACGAGCCCGAGACCGTCCCACAGGATTGCTTCGTCGTAATCCGGTGCAAGCTGCTGCGGATCGTCCATGATGTCGATGCCCTTTAGCGAGGGCGTTGCAACGACCGACCCGGCGCTGAAGCCGCCATAGACGAGCGCATCCTGGCGCAGCAATTCTCCGATGATGCGATCGAAGCCGCTCTGCCGCATGGCCCGCCGCAGAAGAAAGGCATTGCCGCCGACGCCCCAGACGAGGTCGAAGCCGGCGAGCGCCTTTTTCAGCGCGTGCGGTTGCCCAAAATAGTCTCGCAAATCCACTTCTTCCGCCTCGATCCCCCAATCGGCAAGTTCTTCCTTGGGATCGTAGATATTGGCCTCGTAGGCACGCCGGGCCTCGGCCGGAATGAAGTCCAGCGCGTTCTGGATGACGGCGGCGCGCCGTCCGCCATTGAGAAGTTTCCTCAGCCGGAAGGCGCTGGCGCCGAGCCGGTAGGATGACAGGTAGAGTCTCATCGTTGCCGCTCCCTGTTTTGGAGAAGCGGGTTACGAACCGGCATTGAGAGAAGATCTTGTGCCACGAGAAGTCCTTTGCATGGGGCGGACATCGGGGCAGAAACACAAAACCCCGCGCGTGTCCGGCGGGGTTGGGTCGGTGGTAGTGAACAGTTTCAGGTCACAAGCCGACGCCCCCACCGCAAAGGGTGGTCGTCATGCCCATCATCATAGCCTGGAACGCAAAGTTGTTCATGCACCTACTTTGACTTGCCGTGAACGCCTTGTCAACGCGCCCGGAATAAGGGGCGGCAAAAGGCGGTTTTGTCCCGAAACCGGCTGTTCGATAAAATTGTAGAAATACCTGAAATCCGCCTCTAACCACATCTCCAAACATACCGGCCGCAAAGGCTTTCCGAGGCCGTTTGATAACAAAATCGGAAAGGAAAAAGCCGTTCTGATGCTCCCGAAAAAGATAAAACAGGGAATGCAGACATGGCGGTTCTGGTGACAGGTGGGGCTGGATATATCGGCAGCCACATGGTTTGGACGCTGCTCGATGCCGGGGAAGATGTGGTCGTGCTCGACCGGCTCTCCACCGGTTTTCGCTGGGCCGTGGCGCCGGCGGCGCGCTTCTATCTCGGCGATGTCGCCGATCCGGATGTGCTGAAGAAGATCTTCATCGAAAACGATATCGAGGCGATCATTCATTTCGCCGGCTCCGCCGTCGTGCCGGCCTCGGTCTCTGACCCGCTTTCTTATTATGACAACAATTCCGGCAAGACACGTGTCCTGCTGAGTGCTGCGATCAAGGCGGGCATCCGTAACTTCGTCTTCTCGTCGACAGCCGCTGTCTACGGTCAGCAGAAGGGCTCCGCGCCCGTGAAGGAGACGGCGCCGCTCAATCCGGAAAATCCATACGGCCAGTCGAAGCTGATGACTGAAATGATGCTTCGTGACGCCTCTGCCGCCTATGACTTCAGCTATGTGGCGCTGCGTTACTTCAACGTTGCAGGCGCCGATCCGCAGCTGCGCACCGGCCAGTCGACCTCGGGCGCGACCCACCTCATCAAGGTCGCCTGTGAGGCCGCACTCGGAAAGCGCGACAGCATCGCCGTCTACGGCTTCGACTACCCGACCCATGACGGCACCGGTGTGCGCGACTACATTCATGTGAGCGATTTGACGGCAGCGCATTTGAAGGCGCTCCAGCATCTGCGCCAGGGCAGGGGGCCACTTGTCGCCAACTGCGGCTATGGCAACGGCTATTCCGTGCTCGATGTGTTGAACATGGTCACCCGCTTGAACGGTCACTCGTTCAAGATCAACATGGCGCCACGCCGGCCGGGCGACGCAGCAAGCGTCGTCGCCGATGCGACCCTTGCCCGTCGCGTGCTGGACTGGACACCGAAACACGACTCGCTGGAAACCATCGTCCGCAGCTCGCTCGATTGGGAACTCTTCCTGATGAACAGGAGCGTCGACGATCTGCACAGCATTCATCGCGCACTGGCTGCGGCTTCTTTCTGAAATGCAATCGAACATTTACCATCCCAGCGCAGTGCGGGTGGCCTGACGTTACGTGAATAAGGAATAATCAAGCTTTCTCTGGCTCGTTTCCGCCAAGGGAAAAGGGATCATGAAGAACTTCATCGCGTCACTACGGCTGCAAAAAGATAATCCGAAGTTTCTGGTGGCGCAGTTCGAAGCTTTGTCATCGCAGATTCCGATTCTGTACGTTCTCCTCGTCATCAATGCGCTGGCTGTCGCCATCACCCACATCAAGTCGGCGCCTCTTTGGCTTTCGCTCTACATCCCCGTCGGTCTCAGCATCGTCTGCGTCTTCCGCCTCTGCTGGTGGGAGATATCAGGCAAGGAAAACGTCACGCCGGAACGTGCGCTGCGGCTGATGAAGGTGACGCTGGTCGGCGCGGTGATCCTCACGATCGGCTTCGGCGGCTGGGCTATCGCGCTCTATCAATATGGCGATGCCTCGCAGCAGGGCCAGATCGCCTATTTCCTGGTCGTAACCGGCATTTCCTGCGTCTTTTGCCTGATGCATCTGCCGCTCGCCGCGGCAATCACCACGGTCATCACTTTCACAGCCATGATCGTGACCTTCCTCTTTTCCGGCAACCCGGTCTTTGTGGCCACGGCAGTCAGCGGCTTGTTCCTGGTGCTGCCCTTCCTGCGTGTCATCAACAGCTACTTCCAGAATTTCGCGCACCTGGTGCGGCTTGCCGAAGAGCTCAAGCAGAAACAGGCCGAAGCTGAGGAACTGAACCTCGTCAACAGCCGCAACGCGCTCCAGGACCAACTGACCGGCCTTGCCAATCGCCGCAGCTTCTTCCTGTCGCTCGAAAGGATGCTGTTGAAGGATCCGTCTTCACCGCCTGTCATCGGCATCATCGATCTTGATGGCTTCAAGCCGGTCAATGACGTCTTCGGCCATGCGGCTGGTGATCTCGTGCTGAAGGAGACAGCACGCCGCTTCGTCTCGCTGTTGGGCGATCAGGGTATCGTCTCGCGCCTTGGCGGCGATGAATTCGGCATCATCTTCCCCTCCGACATGACGCTCAGGGCCGTCTCTGACCTCGGTGTGGCGCTCTGTGCGGCCGTACGCGACCCCTTCGAGATTCCAGACGGCTCGGTGCGTGTTTCCGGTTCCTGCGGCATCGTCTATCCTGAGGTGGGCGAGTACACGGCCGAAGATCTTTACGAGAAAGCGGATTTCGCTCTCTACCAGGTCAAGAGCAAGCGCATCGGCGGTGTGGAATTCTTCTCGCCGGAACACGAAAAGATCCTGACGCAACGCTATCTGATCGAGCTGGAGCTGCAGGCTGACAATTTCGCCAAGGAGTTGAAGCTCGAATATCAGCCGATCGTGGAGCTGCGCAGCGGCCGCGTCGTCGGTTTTGAGGCCCTTGCGCGCTGGGATAGCGCCCGCTTCGGCCGCATCAGTCCGGATGCCTTCATTCCGGCCGCCGAACGCACGGCGGTGATCGGCCGCATGACACGCATTCTCTTCGGCCAGGCGCTCGACGCACTGAAGATCATGCCGGCGCACCTGCGCGTCTCCTTCAACCTGTCGGCCCGCGACATCTGCGATCATGAGACATCGATGGCATTGCTCGCGATGATCAGCCGCGCCGGCGTCGATCCGAAACGCATCGAGTTCGAGATCACCGAGACGGCACTCCTGTCCGACTTCGACACTGCCGATCAGGTGATCGGCATGCTGCGTGCTGCCGGCATCTCGATCGCGCTTGACGATTTCGGCACGGGCTATTCGAGCTTGAGCCACATCCACCGCCTGGCCTTCGACAAGCTGAAGATAGACAAGGCCTTTGTGATGAATTTCGACCGCGATGCGCGCTGCATGAACATCACCCGCTCCGTCGCCAACCTCTGCCAGAACCTCGGCATCGCCTCCGTGGCCGAGGGTGTGGAAAGCGAGGATGTGGCCGAGTCGCTAAAAGGCATCGGCGTAAGATTGGCGCAGGGCTATTATTTCTCGAGGTCGCTCCCGCTGGAACTGGCGATCGATTACGCGGCGCGGCGCGATGTCGCCGTTTCGCAGTCCCTCTCGGCCTGATTGATCAGTCAGCCACTGGAACCCCGACCCGACCCGGTTTATTCATGGGTCAGGAGTGAGGTGGATCATGGACAACAGCAATCAGAGCGAAGTCATTGTCGAGCGACGGGGCACGGCAGGCATCATCCGGCTGAACCGCCCAAAGGCGTTGAACAGCCTGACGATCCCCATGGTGCGCGCGATCACCGCCGCGCTTGATGAGTTCGCCACCGACGGAAACGTGGCCACCGTTATCGTCATGGGTGAAGGCGAGCGTGGCTTCTGCGCCGGCGGCGATATCCGCGCCATCCACCTGAGTGGCCGCGCCGGCGATGGTCTCGCGGAAATCTTCTGGCGCGAGGAATTCCGCCTCAACCACAGGATTGCCACCTATCCGAAGCCGTATGTGGCGCTGATGGACGGCATCACCATGGGCGGCGGCGTCGGGCTTTCCAGCCACGGCCGCCACCGCATCGTCACCGAGCGCACCCGCCTTGCCATGCCGGAAACCGGCATCGGCTATTTTCCCGATATCGGCGCCACATGGCTGCTGCCCCGCACGCCGGGCGAAAGCGGTACGTGGATGGCCCTGACCGGGCTCGATATCAATGCTGCCGATGCGATCCATACCGGGCTTGCCGATTTCTATATGCCTTCCTCGCGTCTCGAAGAGGCGGTCCAGCGTCTGACGAACCTGCCTGCGGGAAGTTCGTCGGACGATGTGGACGCAGCGCTAGGCGATCTCTCGGAACAGCCGGGCGAGGGCAGATTGCAGGCCAATGCCGCGATGATCGACCGTGCTTTTCACTTCAACCGCGTCGAGGACATCGCATCCGCACTGGGTGCGGAGGAGGGTGAATTCGCTGCCGAAACCCGCCGTGTGATGCTCACACGTTCGCCGACCAGTCTCAAACTTGCCTTGCGGCTGCTGAGAGCCGGCCGCCAGAGTGGCACGCTCGGCGAATGTCTTGCCCGCGAGCTCGGCGCCTGCATGCACATCCTGCATGGTCCGGATTTCTACGAGGGCGTCCGTGCAGCCGTCATCGACAAGGACCGCAATCCGAAATGGTCGCCGCCGACGATCGCCCTGGTCAATGATGAGATGATCGGCCGCTTCTTCGAGCCGGCAAAGCCGCCCCTTTTGCTCTAACCCTGCTGGTCAGGAGAGGTTTCAACGCCACATGCCGCGCATACGCGCGCCGACATCAATACGCACTTGCCGCGCCTGCTGGGCGGCTGCCGTATCGGTCTTGACCTGCGGCCAGCCGCAGACCTCGAAGAATTGCAGCAGCGTGGCTGGAATGAAGCGGCTGCGCGACGCATAGACATGCCGGTCGCCCTGCGAATTCTGACCATAAGTGAAGAAGCGTTGCGGCACGACGAGATCGAGACTGTCCTTGGCGCGGGTCATCGCCACATAGAGCAATCGCCGCTCCTCCTCGATTTCTGCCGTCGTGCCGACTGCGAGATCTGAAGGGATGCAGCCGTCGATGACGTTCAGCATGAAGACCTTGGTCCATTCCTGCCCCTTGGCCGAATGGATGGTCGAGAGGATGAGATAGTCCTCGTCGAGCAGCGGCACGCCTGCCTGATCCGAAGTCGCATCGGGCGGATCGAGTGTGAGCTCCGTCAGGAATCGCTCACGCGAGGCATAACCACCGGCGATCTGCTCGAGTTGCACGAGATCGGCAAGCCGCGCGCTCGCATCCTCATGCAGCCGTTCCAGATGCGGCTCATACCATCGCCGTACCAGCTCGATCTCGGCCGGCCAGCCAGCCTTGCCGGTCTTCAGCTCCTGCATGGTGGAAACGAAGGAGGTCCACTCCTCGCCCGAGCGCGGCGGTGCGGGCATGACGGCAAGCGCTGCGATCGGGCTTGCATCGTCAGCCATCTGGTCCAGCACCTTCTGCGCGGTGGACGGGCCAACACCCGGAAGGATCTGCATCAAGCGGAAACCAGCCACACGGTCGCGCGGGTTCTGGGCAAAGCGCAGCGCTGCCAGCATGTCCTTCACATGCGCACTGTCGAGGAATTTCAGCCCGCCAAACTTCACGAAAGGAATGTTGCGGCGGGTTAGTTCCACCTCAAGTGGGCCGCTGTGATGCGAGGCGCGGAAGAGCACGGCCTGGCTTTTCAGCTTCACGCCCTCCTCGCGATTGTCGAGAACCTTGTCGGCCACATAGCGCGCCTGATCGTTCTCGTCGCGCACCGTCACCAGTCGTGGCCGTTCCGGCGATTCCCGCTCCGTCCAGAGGTTCTTGGTGAAACGCTCGGAAGCAAGGTCGATCACCGCGTTGGCGGCGGCAAGGATCGGCTGCGTCGAACGGTAGTTGCGGTCGAGCGTGACGATATTGGCGGCCGGGCTGAAGGACGCCGGAAAATCGAGGATGTTGCGCACCGTGGCCGCACGGAAGGAATAGATCGACTGCGCATCGTCGCCGACAACGGTCAGGCCCTGGCCATCAGGCTTGAGGGCAAGCAGGATCGAAGACTGAAGCCTGTTGGTGTCCTGATACTCGTCAACGAGCACATGGTCGAAGCGGCTGCCAATATCCTCGGCGATCATGGGTTCGGCCACCATCTGTGCCCAGTAGAGCAGCAGGTCGTCGTAATCGAGCACATTCTGGCTCTGTTTCGACTCGACGTAACAGGCAAAAAGCTCACGAAGCTGCTTTTCCCAGGTGGCGCACCAGGGGAAGGCGTCGCGCAGCACCAGCGGCAGTTCCGTTTCGGAGTTTACGGCACGGGAATAGATGGCAAGGCAGGTGCCCTTCGTCGGAAACCGGCTTTCCGTCTTTGAGAAGCCGAGATCGTGGCGCACGAGGTTCATCAGGTCGGCGCTGTCTTCCCGGTCATGAATGGAGAAGGCCGGGTCGATGCCGATCTGTTCGGCATAGTTGCGCAAGAGCCGCGCGCCGATGCCGTGAAACGTGCCGCTCCAGGCGAGCGCATCCGCCATGATGCCGGAATTCTTGCCGAGAACCTCGCCGCAGATACGCTCGACGCGCCGGCCCATTTCGGCAGCCGCCCGGCGCGAAAAGGTCATCAGCAGGATACGGCGCGGATCGGCACCCTTGAGAACGAGGTGCGCAACGCGATGCGCGAGCGTATTGGTCTTGCCAGAACCGGCGCCGGCGATGACCAGCAGCGGCCCGGCCACATGGCTGCCGTCGGTGAGTGTGCCGTGCTCCACGGCCATGCGCTGCTGGGGATTGAGTCTTTCGAGATACATCCAGCCGTCCGGTTGGGCTTCGCGGGAGAATCAACGCCCGCGAATAAAATCAGATGTTCCTTGGATGTTCTCGATTGGCGCCGCTGTCAAGCAGGCGCTGGCTGCCATGCACTATTACGGAAAGTCCGGCACGATCTGCCGCCGCACCAGCTTCAGGCTGCGGTCGGGCTGGAGAATATAGGTTTCGTAGACGCGCTGGCCCTGCTGATCGTAGAAGTCGTTGTGGACGGCGCTGCCGATCGGCGATTTCGTCAGCTTCGTGCGCGGCTGCCCGCCATAGGTGATGCTGCCGGGAATGGGCTCCAGCGCAGGCGCGTCCGCGGCGGAACAGCCGGCCAGCAAGGGTACAGCCAAAAGGGTCGTAGCAAGCAGGGCAGGCACAAGCGCTTTCATCAACATTTTCCTCGGCCGCAATTGCATGGGGCTTCTGCCGACGGGAACAGGAGTATCGGAGCACCACCATCACGGCGACTATGCATCCAGCCGGCTGCGTATGGCAACAAACGTCGTCTTCTTGCGTTAAACCCCTATTAGGTAATGTCAGGAACGGTCATGGTGCTGCGGTTTCACGGCTCGCCACCCCACGAGGAAGCCTGGATGAAGGGCCACAACACGGCCGCCATGCGCGCGTCCGTGGAAAGCGCCCTGCATGCCGCAGCCGATCTCGATGCGACCGAAATCGTCGTCTCCACCATCGGCTCGTCCGTCATTCTCGAAGGTTTCGTGAGCCAATGGGGTGATAGCGAGCGGGCCTTGGCAATCGCCGAGGACATTGTCGGAAGCGGTTACGTGCATTGCCGCCTGCTGGTGAGATAAATCACGATCCGCACAGGAATTTCCAAGGAACCAACTCCCTGTCCCGCGTGTTGAAAAGCTGATTTCAATACGGGAGACAATAATGCAAACGCTGATACGCCTGTGGGCCGCGGCCCTGCTTCTGGGATGCGGCGCCTTTGCCGGCTCCGCCTATGCCTCACTTGAAACCGATATGAACTATTCGGCCCTGCCGAAAGATGAAATAGCGCTGAACGAATATACCAGCGCCGCTGTCTGCAATTCCGCCGAACCGCATTACCTACCGTCCTTCATCCGTGCCGCAGATGGCACAATCATCGGTGTAGGATATATTCAGGTGGAGGATGAGGATACTTCGGATTGCTGATAGAATATTCGAAGTTTCTTTCGAACGAGGCTCGTCTGCAGTCTCCCGCAGAAGGTGACGAGCCTCTAACCATCATCATGATGGCTGGCGTCGTTCTATTGATGAACAGATGAATGGCGCAATGTCTTTCGAGACAAAGCCCTGCGCGAGCTCCGGGCAGGGTTAAGTGAAAATTAAGCATTGCTTCGTTTCGGAACAGATCGGACTTCTGTTGTCCAATACCGCCGCCGAAAGCTTAATGCACTTTAAGCTTTGCTTCCTCGGCCGCCGCCATAAACTCCGCGCGGGCCTCTTCGACGGTCTTTCTTCCATCGAGCGCGGCGCGGCAGGCGCTGCGGGCCTTGAGATATTTCAATCCGCGTACGGCAGGCCAGAGATCGGTCAGGCAGGTCAGCGCGTCAAACGGTCCGTTAACCGTGCGTGCTCCCGCCTCTTCGAAACCTACCTTGATCGGACTATTCCATCGTTCAGTTGCCATCGACGCTCCTCCAGCATGTCTCGATAGAAACATTGAATGAAGCCTTCGGGTTCCTCCGCAAAGGCATTCAGAATGCTAATATTCTAGCGAGATTTTTGCCGGCAGCAATGGCGCCGATTGGCGCGGGGGATAATGCTAAAGGAGAAAACTGGTGCTGCCGAGTGGGATTGAACCACCGACCTCACCCTTACCAAGGGTGTGCTCTACCACTGAGCTACGGCAGCAGGACCAGACGCGAGAAGCGGAAACGCTCAATTCGCGTGAACGGGGCGGCTATTGCCACAGCTTCGGCAGGAGTGCAAGCCGCAAATTCCAACTTATCTGGGAATAACGTCCCGCCCACTTTTGGAATGGCGCGAATTCGGGTAGTTCTGGGGGATGAACGAAGAGACTGAGAAGGCCCGGCAGAGCCGGAAAGCGGCCATGGAAGCCCAAGCGGCATTGCGCCGCGAACGGGCTGCCGAAAAGCTGAGAGAAAATCTTTCAAGACGCAAACAGCAAGTGCGCGCGCGCCGATCCGGCCAGGCGGACGAGACGAATGGGCTGCCCGCTGCAAAAACGCCTGCCGCAAAAATGGACGAATCGTAATGTTCGGTCCGCGACGAATTGAAGCGTGCGGGGATTTGCTCTAAAGACCCCCACTTCTTGCCTTGCCCCCACAGGCAAAACTTTTGAGGAAAGGCGGGCCTCGCCCGTAAGTGCACATGGATCGTATCAGAATTGTCGGCGGCAATGAGCTTAACGGCATCATTCCGATTTCCGGCGCCAAGAATGCCGCGCTGCCGCTGATGATCGCCTCGCTGCTGACGAGCGATACGCTGACGCTCGAAAACGTGCCCCACCTTGCCGATGTCGAATTGCTGATGCGCATCCTCGGCAATCACGGTGTTGATGTCGCCGTCAACGGCCGCCGCGAGCGGCAGGAAGATTCCTACGCCCGCACGATCCATTTCACCTGCCGCACCATCGTCGATACGACCGCTCCCTACGAACTGGTCTCGAAGATGCGTGCTTCCTTTTGGGTCATCGGTCCGCTCCTGGCCCGCGAAGGTCATTGCCGCGTTTCGCTGCCGGGCGGCTGCGCAATCGGCACGCGTCCGGTCGATCTCTTCATCGACGGTCTGACCGCGCTCGGCGCGACGATGGAAATCGATGGCGGTTATATCAACGCCAAGGCACCGCAGGGCGGCCTCATCGGTACGCATTACACCTTCCCGAAGGTCTCGGTCGGCGCCACGCACGTCCTGATGATGGCGGCAACACTTGCCCGCGGCACGACCGTGATCGGCAATGCCGCACGCGAGCCCGAGGTCGTCGACCTCGCCAACTGCCTGAACGCCATGGGCGCAAAAATTTCCGGCGCAGGCACCTCGACCATCACGATCGAAGGCGTCACCTCGCTTTCGGGCGCGCGCCATCGCGTCCTGCCTGACCGTATCGAGACCGGCACCTATGCTATGGCCGTCGCCATGGCCGGCGGCGATGTCGTACTTGAAAATACCGATATTGCCCTGCTGGAAACGGCGCTGGAAACGCTGCGCCGCGCCGGCGCGGACATCTCGTCGACCAACAATGGCATGCGCATCAAGCGTAACGGCGCCGGCATCCAGCCGGTCGATATCGTCACGGATCCCTTCCCGGGCTTCCCGACCGACCTGCAGGCGCAGTTCATGGCGCTGATGACCCGCTCTTCCGGCATCTCGCATGTCACCGAAACCATTTTCGAAAACCGCTTCATGCATGTGCAGGAGCTTGCCCGCCTCGGCGCGAAGATCTCTCTGTCGGGCCAGACGGCCAAGATCGAGGGTGTCCAGCGGCTGAAGGGCGCCCCGGTCATGGCGACCGATCTTCGCGCTTCCGTTTCGCTCGTCATCGCCGGGCTTGCCGCCGAAGGCGAGACCACGGTTTCCCGCGTCTATCACCTCGATCGTGGCTTTGAGCGGCTGGAAGAAAAGCTGACCCGCTGCGGCGCCATCGTCGAGCGCGTCAGCGAGTAAGAAAGGGCGCTTATGCGCCCTTTATCCCGGTTGCGTATTTGGTCTGAGCGCCTTATCTCCCTTGTCTGACAGATCGCCGCAGGTGCGGCTGAAAGACATGGGATAGAGGCTGGATGACCGACCTGAAGCTTGTTGCGCTCGATAGCGAAGACTTGGCCGTCATTTCCGCACATATGCAGGACAGCGTCCTCAAGGTAGCCGATATCGACTGGTCGCCGCGCGACAAGCAGTTTTCGCTCGCCGCCAACCGCTTCGTCTGGGAAGAGGCGGCCCGCAAGCGCAAGGGTTTCGAACGCCGCCGCGCTGCTCTCGTTTTCAAGCGCGTGCTTTCCGTCCGCTCGATCGGCATCGACCGTGCTCGGCGTGACGACGTGCTGTCGCTGCTGGCCTTGCGTTTCGAGCAGAAGGGCGAGGGGCCGGAAGGCACGCTGGAGCTTTCGCTGTCCGGCACGGCTTCGATCGCCCTCGATGTCGAATGCATCGAAGTGCAGCTTGCCGATATCGGCGGCGCCTGGGAAACGACTTCTAAGCCGCGCCACCCCGGCACTTGAGCCCAACAGTTTCGATCAGAGAAGGAATACCGCCTTGGCAATCTGGCTCACTCAGGCATCCGATGGTTTTGAGCAGCGTTTCGCGGCTTTTCTGACCACCAAGCGGGAAGTCTCCGAAGACGTCAACGCCGTGGTACGCGCCATTATCGATGACGTGCGCACACGCGGCGATGTCGCTCTCGCCGAATATTCGAAGAAGTTCGACAGCATCGACTACGCCACCGTACCGATGCGCGTCACCGAGGAAGAAATCGACAATGCCGTCGAGGTCGTCCCCTCGGAAGTTCTCGGCGCCTTGAAGGTTGCCGCACTCCGCATCGAATCCCATCACCGTCGTCAGCTTCCGAAGGACGATATCTACGAAGACAATATGGGCGTGGGCCTCGGCTCGCGCTGGACGGCAATCGAAGCCGTCGGCCTCTATGTGCCGGGCGGCACGGCGAGCTATCCGAGCTCGGTCCTGATGAACGCCGTACCGGCGAGGGTTGCAGGGGTCGATCGCATTGTTATCGCCGTGCCGGCGACGGGCGGTTCGGTCAATCCGGCGGTGCTGGCCGCGGCCAAACTTGCCGGCGTCAACGAAATCTACCGCGTCGGCGGCGCGCAGGCGATTGCTGCCCTTGCCTATGGCACGGAAACGATTGCCCCGGTTGCCAAGATTACTGGCCCAGGCAATGCCTATGTGGCCGCCGCCAAGCGCCAGGTCTTCGGCACTGTTGGTATCGACATGATCGCCGGCCCGTCAGAAGTGCTTGTCATCGCCGACAAGGACAACAATCCCGATTGGGTTGCTGCTGATCTGCTCGCCCAGGCCGAGCATGACGAGAGCTCCCAGGCCATCCTGATCACCGACGACGAGGAATTCGGCAAGGCGGTCGAAGCGGCCGTCGAACGGCAGCTGAAGACGCTGAACCGTGCAGAGACTGCTGCGGCTAGCTGGCGCGATTTTGGCGCAATCATCCTTGTCTCCGATCTCAAGGATGCCATTCCGCTCGCAAACCGTATCGCCGCCGAACATCTGGAACTCGCCGTTGCCGATCCCGATGCCTTCGTGGACAAGATCCGCAATGCCGGCGCGATCTTCATCGGCGCCCACACGCCCGAAGTGATCGGCGATTATGTCGGCGGCTCCAATCACGTGCTGCCGACGGCGCGTTCCGCCCGCTTCTCCTCCGGCCTTTCGGTTCTCGACTTCGTCAAGCGCACCTCGATCCTGCGGCTAGGTCCGCAGCAGCTCCGTGACCTTGGCCCGGCAGCGATTGCGCTTGCCGTTTCCGAAGGCCTCGATGCCCATGCGCGATCGGTCGCGATCCGCCTGAACGTCGAAAGGTGAGGGAATGGTGAAGGACGACTTTCGGCTCTGCGACGTTGTCCTTGACGATACGATCGGCCGTTCGACTCCTGATGTCGAGCATGAGCGCGCGGTGGCGATCTTCGACCTGATCGAGGAGAATTCCTTCACACCCGTCGGCCATGCCGGCGGCCCCTACCGGCTGAACATTTCTCTGGTCGATTCCAAGTTGGTCTTTTCCATCACCACGGAAAAGGGCGAGAATGTTGCAACCCATATCCTGTCGCTGACGCCCTTCCGGCGGATCGTGAAAGACTATTTCATGATCTGCGAGAGCTATTACGAGGCGATCCGCTCGGCCTCACCGAGCCGCATCGAGGCGATCGATATGGGCCGGCGCGGCATTCATAACGAAGGTTCGCAGACCCTGAAGGACCGTCTCTCGGGCAAGATAGATGTCGATTTCGACACCGCCCGGCGTCTCTTCACGCTGGTCTGCGTGCTCTATTGGCGTGGATGACGGCGATGGAGCCGCATGTCGAAACGGAGGACGGAAAGCGGCCGGGCGCCATCCTCTTCATGTGCGGGCTGAATGTCATCCGCTCGCCGATGGCAGAAGCGATCGCCCGTAGCATTCTGCCCGGAAATACCTATATAAGGTCTGCCGGCGTTCGCGCCGGCGAACGCGATCCTTTCGTCGATGTGGTGCTGGAAGAAATAGGCCTGTCGCTCGGCCGCCGCCAGCCGCAGACGCTGGAGGAGCTTGAGGACGATTATTTCGACCTCATCATCACGCTCTCACCGCAGGCCCATCACGCAGCACTTGAGCTGACCCGCTCCAGTGCCGTTGACGTGGTCTACTGGCCGACCATGGATCCGACGGTCGCGACCGGAACGCGCGAGCAGATATTGGACAGCTATCGAGAGGTTCGCGATCACCTCGCCGGCCTCATCGAAAGCCGGCTACTCAAGAGAAATGGCATCGCCGCGCAATCGGCATGAAACAAAAGATAGAAAGCCCGATCTACGAGGTTCACAAATCCCCGTTGATTGTGTAGTTTCCGCGCAAATTTTGAGGCGCCCAGCGCCGCTTTACCCAACACACAGGAAGAAAACCCTTATATGCCGAAAGAAGAAGTCCTCGAATTCCCGGGTATCGTGACCGAACTTCTGCCGAATGCGACATTCCGCGTGAAGCTCGAAAACGAGCATGAGATCATTGCCCACACCGCCGGCCGCATGCGCAAGAACCGTATCCGCGTTCTCGCCGGCGACAAGGTTCTGGTCGAAATGACGCCCTACGACCTGACGAAGGGCCGCATCACCTACCGCTTCAAGTAAGCTTGGTCTGCGAAGCTCCCCGGAGTTTCCGCTCCCGCCTGCCGATGGTCGAGGTTCCATGGCGCTGAAATACAAGCTCATTCTGGCCTCGGGCTCGCCCCGCCGCGTCGATCTGCTCAATCAGGCCGGCATCGAGCCTTCGCGCCTGATGCCGATGGATATCGACGAGGCACCGAAGAAGTCGGAGCATCCACGCTCGCTCGCTCGCCGCCTCTCAGGCGAAAAGGCGGAAGCGGCACTTGCCGCCATCAAGGGCGACATCACCTGGAAGGGCAGCTATATCCTGTCCGCCGATACGGTGGTCGCTGTCGGTCGCCGCATTCTCGGCAAGGCGGAATTTGCCGATGAGGCGTCAAACTCGCTGCACCTGCTCTCCGGCCGCAACCACGTTGTCTATACCGGCATCTGCCTGATCACGCCCGATCGCAAGGTGCGCCACAAGATCGTCGAGACGAAAGTGCGCTTCAAGCGCCTGTCGAGCTTCGAGATCGAAAACTACATTGCCTCGGGCCAATGGCGCGGCAAGGCCGGCGCCTACGGTATCCAGGGGCTGGCTGGCACCTTCGTGCAGAAAATGGTGGGCTCCTACACCAATGTCGTGGGGCTGCCGCTTTATGAAACCATTCTGCTTCTGACCGGCGAGGGCTTTGATGTCCACAGCCGTTGGCCCGAGGGCTGATCTCCCGCTAGAGCGCCGTGCGTCCATTCGGGCGCACAAAGGACGCTCTAGCTTGTTGAATCTACTCATCAGGCTTTCCGAAAATCGGAACGATTTTCGGGCCGATGTTGTAGGAGGAAACCATGTCTGATGAAATGAAGACCGACGACAAGGTCAAGCCGCTGCGCAAGACGCGCCCCTGCCCGGAATGCGGCAAACCGTCGAACCGCGAACACTATCCCTTCTGTTCCAACCGCTGCCGCGAAGTGGACCTATCGCGCTGGCTGACGGGCTCCTACGCCATCCCCGTGGCCGACGACGAGACGAAGGCGGATTATCCCGACGAGGAAAACTAGGGCAACTCCAGCAAAAATGTGCAGCGGTTTTTGCGTCCGCAATTGCGTGAAGACCAAGGAACAGACTAGGTTGTCCACTGCGAAGCCTTTATTTTTCCTCGCAAATCGCCAAAATCCGCAGGACCGTCAAAAAACTATCATTTGATGCTTGCCATGGGCGAACAAGATGCTATAACCCCGCTCGCTTCCGGGGCGAACCAAGGCCCTGACATTCTCAAGCAGGATGTTTCCTAGGAAGCATGGCTAGCCCAGGTAGCTCAGTTGGTAGAGCAGCGGATTGAAAATCCGCGTGTCACTGGTTCGATTCCGGTCCTGGGCACCATTCAATCTCTGAAGCATTTCTATCCAAACATACATGGCATTGTAGAATGCGGTGTATCCACCTTTGTGCGCTCGGTAGGCGCGACTTCACGACATCATGAGCGGCCCGCCTTTTGAGGCTCATCATCATGCAGGAAGCAGATATCGATCCTCAGGGGAGAAAATGTTTCCAACTGGTTGTGGATCTAACCTGACTGGGGTAGCGCGCCGTACACTAAACCCTGCGCCATCTTCACCTCCTCTGCACAATCCCGCGTAACCCTCGGACCTTAGTCCGTTTCGGATAGGCGCATTTTTGCGCATGATCCGAAATTGGATCGCAACAATGGGGAGGATACTGTGATCTACGAAAAGCGGAATATTACCGACAGTCCGAAAGAACGGACGCTCTTCGAGAGGGAAGCAGCGGATGCCCTCAACAAGCATTATCGGCGTCCGATCGCTATCTGGTTTTCCTGGCAGCCAGGGCAGAAGCCTAACACCATCGATCTGCGGGCCACTCCCCAGGTACTAACTCAAGCTGAGAGTCGAGGTCCGAGAGGGCTTCCATGATTTGAGAGACCGTGCCGAACGAACTGCGGGACGATGCCCATGCAAACTCCCGACCCTTTGCGTTGACGTTCGATGGCCGCTTCAGTTCTCATCGGCTGCGACGCTCCGCACCGCATCGTCAAACAGAAATGTCGTGCGGCTCTTCAACCGGCCGGAATTCCGGCGGACGAGAGAATGGCGAAGGTCCGAGGTCGAAGCTCGAGAACCAGCCCGGCGGTCCGTATTTTGTTTCGTCGCTCAAATTCGGCGGCGGAAACAGTCCGGCAAACTTCGCGTAGGAGATCATCACGCCGAAAAACAGCGTAAGGGCGAAGGCGACTTTCTTGGCTCGGGAGACATCATCTTTTTGCATTTGTTTGCCTGCTCATAACGAACATCGAACCAGTTGGTACGAAAATCGTGTCAGGAAATTGTCGAAACGAATATGTGATTGCGACCGGGCCTCTTGGCCGTTGCATTCCGTTGGAACGTCGCCGGAATTTTCTCTCCAATATGGAATGGACGGAACCTCTCGCGACCATTTCCGTTTATGGCCCATGGCCCGTCAAACATTCTGGAAAGGTTACCTCAAGCTCTCGCTTGTCACCGCGTCCGTTTCACTGACGCCGGCGACGACGGAGTCGAGCAAGGTGCGGTTTCATGTATTGAACCGCGCAACGAAAAACCGCGTCGAAAGCCGCTATGTCGATAGCGTCACACACAAGCCCGTTGCCGAGAGGGATCAGATGAAAGGCTATCCGCGTGGCGAGGACGACTATGTTCTGCTCGAGGACGAGGAGATCGAAGAGGTGGGGCTGGAAAGCACGCGCACAATCGATATCGATACTTTCGTGCCGCGCGGGTCGATCGACTGGATCTGGTACGACAAGCCGCATTTCCTGGCGCCGGAAGACAAGGTCGGCATTGAGGCCTTCTGTGTGATCCGCGAGGCGATGAAAGCCAACGATGTCGTCGGCATCGCTCGGCTGGTGCTTTACCGGCGAGAGCGTGCGGTGCTCCTGGAACCCCAAGGCAAGGGCATCATTCTCTGGACGCTGCGTTATGGAGACGAGGTGCGCGAACCGGCCGCCGAACTCGATATGAAGGCGAAGGTCGATAGCGAGTTGCTGACCCTGATGAAAAAGCTGGTCAAGGAAGAGACGAAGGAATGGAGCCCTTCGATGGTACAGGATCCGGTTCAGAAGCGGCTGAAGGCGTTGATCCGCAGCAAGGAAAAGAACCTCAAGAAGGCTGCCCCGGCTCGCAAGCCTCCACCGGTGAAATCGACGGGCAATGTCATCAACATCATGGATGCACTGAAGAAGAGCCTGGCCACTGAAGGCGGTAGCGGGAAGTCGCGATAATCTTAAAAAGTCAGCAGGGTTGGAAGTGAAGCCCTATCGCTTCCGCTTCTGCAATGGCTTTGCCGCCGCAAAGAACCCATCCCAAGGGTCCTTGCTAAGCGCATCGAGCCGCGCCGGCGTATTATCGACGGTGAAATAGGCGGGGCCGATTTCGGTGGTCAGTTCACTCCATTCCAGCGGCATGGAAACGGCCGCACCCGGGCGAGCGCGCGCGGAATAGGCGGCAACGGCGGTGTTGCCGCGGCCGTTCCGAAGATAGTCGATAAAGATCTTGCCGCTGCGCTTCGCCTTGGTTGCGGTTGCAAGATAGCGCTCGGGATCATCTTGCGACATGCTGTCTGCCAGCCATTTGGCAAAGCCCTTCACATCCGCCCAATCGGCCTTCGGCTCAAGCGGCGTCACTACATGCAGGCCTTTGCCGCCGGATGTTTTGACAAAGGCTGCAAGGCCTTCACCTTCGATGCGCTCCTTCAATTCGTAAGCTGCCGCTATCACATTTTCCCATGGCACATCCTCGCCGGGATCGAGGTCCATGGTGATCATATCGGGTTTTTCCCAATTGTCCGTCGTCGTGCCCCAGGGATGGATTTCCAGCGCGGCCGATTGCACCAGCGCCACGACACCGTCGAAATCGGTAATGCGCAGCAGCTTCTCGCCACCCTTGTCTTTGGGGTCGGTAATTTCCTCGATATGGTCGTTCATGCCTTTCCAGGCATGTTTCTGGAAAAAGCGCTGATGGCCGGAAATCCCGTCGGGCAGGCGCAGCAGGGCAAGCGGCCGGTTGACCACATAGGGCGCCATGAGGTGCCAGACCTGCGCATAATAATTGGCGAGGCCTTCCTTGGTGACGCCCTCATCCGGCCAGTAGATGCGGTCGGGATGAGTGAGCGGCACCGCCAATTTCGGCAGGTTTTTCGTGGTCGTCTTTTCCATCTCGCGCACAACGTCCTTTACCGGCTTGTCCTCCCGTAATCCGCGGAAGGCCGCGTGGCGCAGATTACCATCCGCCGACCATGCGCGGAACTCCACTTCGGCAACGAGCTGCGGCTTGACGTAATGCAGGCCGCGCCGTTCCTCGGCGGTCAGCGTGTCGTCGAAGGAATTCTGCTTCATCTCCATCGCAGAAAGCCGCTCGTAAAGCATCTGCGCCGTCGCGACCGTGAAACCAGTGCCGACGCGGCCGACATGCTTCAGCGCGCCATCCTCGTAATAACCCATGGCGAGCGAGCCGATGGCATTCTTCATCGCGGTCGAGGGCACATAGCCGCCGATGACGAATTCCTGCCGCTGCGAGCATTTCGACTTGATCCATTCACCGTTGCGGCCGGAAATATATTTGCTGTCGCGCTGCTTGGAGACGACGCCTTCGAGGCTGAGCCGGCAGGCGTGATCCAGCACCAGCCCGCCGTTCTCGTTGAAATGCGTGCTGTAACGCAGCTTGCTGCTATCTTTGGGAACCACGGTCTCCAGCAGACGTTTGCGTTCGAGGAGGCTTACATCGAGCAGGCTGTATCCGTCGAGATGGAGCAGGTCGAAAGCATAGAAAACGAAGCGGTCGTAACGACCTTCGCTAAGGTCGTGCTGCAGGGCGGAGAAGTCCGACGCGCCGTTATCGCGCTCGACGACGAGTTCACCATCGATGACGGCCGTTTCGACCGGCAAAGATGCAAAGGCATCGACAAGGTCCCTGCCGAATTTCTCCGTCCAGTCGAGACCGCCGCGTGTGAGCATCGTCACCCGCCCATTCTCAATATTCACCTGCAGCCGGTAACCGTCGAACTTGATCTCGTGGATCCAGCCCTCACCGGCCGGTGGCTTGGGTTTCAGCTTGGCGAGCGCCATCTCGATGAAGTCGGGCATATCAGCTTTTTTCGCGCCCTTCGGCCAATCCCGCTCTTGTGGGGCAGGGGACTTTGCCCTTCTCGCTGGCGGCGCCTTGGCCTTTGCGGCAACGGCCTTGCCACCCTCCGGTCTGGAGTGCCAGGTGGCATCGGGATATTCCGCCACCTCTTCGAGTTGCCGGCCGGTCTTGGCGGATTCGGGGCGCTCTTCGAGGATATCGGCTTCGCCCTCACGGCGGGCTTCTTCGTCGTCGCCCTTGATGAGCAGCCAGTTTTCGCGCTTCTCGCCGGGTTTTCCATGCATGCGCACCAGATGCCAGCGCCCCTTCAGCTTCTCGCCGTCGAGTTCGAATTCCATGTGCCCCTTGCGATAGGCCTTGTGCGGATCGCCGAGCGGCGTCCAGCTGCCGCGATCCCAGACGATGACCGTGCCGCCGCCATACTGTCCCTTTGGAATGATGCCTTCGAAATCGCCATAGGAGAGAGGATGATCCTCGACATGGACGGCAAGGCGCTTGTCTTCGGGGTTAAGGCTCGGTCCCTTGGTGACGGCCCAGCTTTTCAGCACGCCGTCCATCTCAAGGCGGAAATCATAGTGCAGGCGGGTGGCGTCGTGCTTCTGGATGACGAAACTGTTGCCTGTCGCCCGGCCTTTCCGGCCGCGCGGCTCCGATGTGATCTTGAAATCGCGTTTGGCCTGATAGGTTTCGAGCGCCATGATCAGCTCGCTTTTCTGCTGGTTCTATCAGAGGTCTTGCGTGCGGCAGGCTTCTTCGCCGGCGCCTTGCCGCCCATTTTCGCACTTTGGCGCAGCGCCTCCATGAGATCGACTACCTTGCGCTCCGGCTCGCGCTTGCGTTTCGGCGGCGCCCGCCCTTCGATCTTGGCTTTCACCAGCTCGACGAGCGCGGCCTCGTAGCGGTCGTGGTATTCACTCGGGTCGAAACGGCCCTCTTTGGTGCCGATGATATGGCCGGCAAGCTCCAGCATCTCCTTGTCGAACTTGATATCGGGAATGTCCTTGAAGACGGAGCTTGCCGAGCGCACTTCATAGTCGAAGTTCAGCATGGTCGCGATGATGTGGTCGTCATGCGCGCGGACGAGCAGCGTGCGATTGCGGCGGAAGAGCACTGCTTCGGCAAGAGCTGCCACCCTGCCGTCAACCATGGCTCTGGCAATCAATGCGAGGGCTTCCGCATCATGCTCGTCGACTGGTGCCAGATAGTAGGGGCGGTCGAAATAGAGCTTGTCGATCCCGTCGAAGGGAATGAATCCCTTCACGTCAAGCACCTTCTCGCTTTCGGGCATGATCTCCGATATCTCATCACCTTCGATGAGGATGTAGTCACCGCTCTCCGTCCGATAGCCCTTGACCTGATCGTCGCGCTCCACCGGCTTGCCGGTTTCGCTGTCGACGAACCGCCGCTCAACGCGATGGCCAGTCCTGCGGTTGACGATGTTGAAAGAGACGCGTTCGGAAGAGGAAACGGCGGTATAAAGGCCAACGGCGCAAGCAAGGTCGCCGACCTTTAGATGGCCCTTCCAGCTTGCGCGTCCCGCCATCGTCTCCTCCGTTCAGAGCCTGCTGTTGCTTTTGTCGGTGTCGATCTGCTGGAATTTCCAGCCGCTTCCATCCGGCGCCGGGTAGGCGAGCAGCGCATCGCCCTTGCCGATCTTCTGGCGCGCGGCTGCGTTTCTTGCGCGATCCATCGCCTGTTCTGCTGTGGCATAGGGTTCAGACAATGTATCACCGAGCTTGTAGGCCCAGCCATTGTCATGCGGAACGATCTGATAGGTGATGTCGGCCATGTGCTTTCCTCCTTGTCAGCCGTTCTGGTCATTCATTGCCGGGACGAGCGGCTGCGCCGCTCGTCAAGCGCGATGATCTTTTCAAGCGATGCTATATCCTCGCTGGTGACGACAGGAACCGGATCGGCGGCGATCGCCTCCAGTACTTCCTTGGATACCGCACCGTTGCGGATTGCCCATTCCAGCGTCTCACGTGTCTCCCGCTCGGCCTTGAGCTGGGCATAGAGCGCGACGATCAGCCGGTCGCGCGCATCCATACTGCTGCGTTTGCGGTCGATCTTGCGGATGCCGGGCATGGGAAAGTCCTGCCTTCATGAGGTTTTTCAGGTGAAAAAACCGCTGAACAGAGGAAAGGTTCCGCTGAGCGGTGCAACGAAAATCAAAATCGCCGCATTGCGGGTTTGCGGCCGAGACACTATCTGAAAGCTCTATTCAATAGAGGATTACAATATGGCCGATCTCAAGGCGCGTCCCCGTCCCACAGGTGCAAGTGCCGTTCTTGGTCGTACCGGTTTTCCGCACGTTACGTCGGTCACCGGCGGTGAGATCGATATCGTCACCAGCCCATCACAGCCGGGCTTCAACCCGCTCGACCTGCTCTATTCCTCGCTTTCGGCCTGTCTCGTGCTGAGTGCCCGCATGGCGGCAAGCCAGCTCGGCGTCCTCGACAAGATCACCGAGATGACCGCTGATGTGACCGGCGAAAAGGCGGCGGAAGGGCTGTCGCGCGTCGCCAAGTTCAACATCATCTTCTCCATCAAGGGCGATATCGACGAGGAAACGCGCCGCAAGATTGCACATATGGCCGAAGACGAAATCTGCACCGTCAGCAACACCATCAGAGGCACTCCGGATTTCGCAACCACGATCTCCGGCTGATCGGGTCGCCGCAGGTTTCTGCATGAAAATTATAGACAATGGGACCGGAGCATTGCGTGGCCTCCGGGCTCCACCTATGCTCCGGCATCGATTGAAATGACGCCGGCTGAGATGCAGTTCCAGACAGAACCTTCGAACGAACAGAAATCCCAGCGGCCGCTCGTCGCCATCATCGGCGGCGGCGTTTCCGGGGCGGGTGTCGCCTATCATTTGCTGAAGCTTGCCGGCGCCGATGCACCCGATATCGTGGTCTTCGAGCCGCGCCCCATGCTGGGCCGTGGCCTTGCCTATGACACCGCCGATCCGGCGCACCGCATCAATGTGCCGGCCGCCAAGATGAGCCTGCAGCCCGATGATCCGGAGGAGTTCCAGCGCTGGATCGAGGCGAACAATGCCGTGCGCGACGATCCCGAGGCTGCGCGCGAGAACGGCCAGCTTTTCCCGCGCCGGCGCGTGTTCGGCGATTATGTCGGTGCACTTCTGAAGCCCTTCCTGAAGTCGGGTGCCATCACTCATCGCCGCGCCACAGTGACGGCCATCCGCCGCCAGCGTGATAGCTGGGTGATCCTCGACGATAAGGGCGGGCGCACTGAGACCGATATTGTCGCCATCGCCACCAGCCATCCGCCGCCGGTGGCGCCGGGCAGGCTGGCGGCTATTCTTGGCGATCATCCTCGTTTCGTTGCCGATACCACGAAACCAGGTTCCCTTGAGGTCGTGCGGCCGCAGGACAGAGTTCTCGTCATCGGCAACGGGCTGACGGGGGCAGACGTGATCGCTTCGCTTGCGCGAAACGGCCATGAGGGTCCTGTTGTGGCGATTTCTCGCCGCGGCCTGCGCTCTCGCGGCCATGCCGCGGTTCTGCAGGAACCCTTTGGCGATTTCATCGCCGATCCCGCATCCTCGGCAGTCGCGCTGTTGCGCAAGATCCGGCTGACCATTCTCCAGGCAGCCGAGCAGGGCTCGAGTTGGCATGCCGTCATCGATCAGGTGCGCTCCCAGGGGCACGATCTCTGGCGCGCTTTGCCGGTCGCCGAGCGGCGGCGCATCGTCCGGCATCTCAGGTCCTACTGGGATGTTCACCGTTTCCGCATCGCCCCGCAGGTGGAGGCGGTGCTCGATTCAGCAATCGAAGCCGGCCGGCTGGAAGTGCTTGCAGCATCCGTCGCCGATGCCAAGGTCGAGGGTGAAACGATCCGCATCACCCTGCAGCCGCGGCATGCCCGCGAAAGAGTGGAACGAACGTTCGATGCCGTCATCGTCACGACCGGTCCCGCACATGGTGGTATTTTGCAGACGCAACCCTGGCTCGGTGAACTCGAGCGCGAAGGCTATCTCGTCCTTGATCCCACCGGTCTCGGACTTGCTTGCTCCGAGCGTTCCGAAGCGCTCGGAGCGGATGGTCAGGCGATCCCCTCGTTGCTCATTTCCGGTCCGCTTGCGCGTGGAACCTTCGGTGAATTGATGGGATTGCCGCAGATCACCGAACATACGGTCTTCGTTGCCCGCGAGATCACAGACAAACTGAAAGCCGCAGCCGCGAGATAATTGGCGACCTATTTCTGATCGATCTGTCGTTCTCTGACTGTCTTCGAGGCGCGACTCCTGATAGTCGCTGCGTCAGTCGCGGCTGAGATCGGCCGCGCAGAAAGCATCGAGATCATGTCGCAGGCCGCTTCCTCCGTTTCCGAAACTCCATCTTCCAGCCGTCTCCCGCTAGTCGCCCTTATTATTGGCGGCGCGGCGATCGGTGGATCGCCGATCTTCGTGCGGCTTTCCGAGGTCGGGCCGATGGCAACGGCCTTCTGGCGTGTGGCACTGGCGCTGATCCCGATCTTCATGTTCTCGCTTCTGCGCAAGGATACCGGCCCCAAGCCGAAGAGCCTTGCCGATTATGGCATGCTGATCCTGCCGGGCGCCGTGTTGGCGCTTGATCTGTCGGCCTGGCATCTGTCGATCACCATGACCTCGGTTGCGAATGCGACACTGCTCGCAAACCTTGCGCCGGTCTTCGTGACCGCCATCGGCTTTCTGTTCTTCGGCACCAAGGTTACCCGCGTCTTCGTGCTCGGCCTCATCCTGGCATTGGCCGGCGTGGTCGTGCTGAAGGGCGGGCCTGCTGCCTTTGGAAATGGCGACCTGCGCGGTGATGGCGTCGCCATGATCGCCGCCTTCTTCTATGCCTGCTACATCCTGGCGATCGGCGCGCTGCGCAGTCGTTTCGATACGATCCGTATCATGCTGTGGAGCACAGCCTCTGCCGCAGTCGGCGTCTTCCCGCTTGCGTTCTTCTTCGAAGGCCACATGCTGCCGGCAAGCCTTTACGGCTGGTCGGTGGTCTTCGGCCTTGCCTTCGTCAGCCATGCCGGCGGGCAAGTGGCGATCGCCTATGCGCTTGCCTATCTGCCGGCAGCCTTCTCCTCGCTGACGCTGCTTCTCCAGCCGGTCGTGGCGGCCATCCTCGCCTGGGCGCTGCTCAACGAATCGATCACGGCAATGCAGGCCTTGGGCGGCCTGATTGTTCTTGCCGGTATCACGGTCGCACGGCGCGGATAATCCCGTTTAAAGGAAGCTTGACCATTGGCTGATAGATCTGTCCCGGAGTTTGGGCAGGATCGGCCATGGCGAACCTTGATCAGGTATTTTCAGCTGAAGTTCAAAAGGCGGAAAAGCCGCAGGAAGTCGCTGCGCGGCAGGCTTCGACTGCGCCCTTGCTGGCTTTCATGGCCCTTGCCGCCATCCTTGTCGCTCTCTTCAAATTTCCGCCGCTCCTCGATTATGCAAACCACTATGCCCGTATGTGGCTGCTTGCCGGCGGCATAAAGGAAGCACCCTTCCCCGAAATCTACGCGATCGAGTGGAACCGCACTTTCACCAATGTCGGCATTGATCTGCTCGCCCGCTTCATCGGTCCCGTCATCGGCGTCTCACTGCTCGCCCGCGTCCTGCTATTCCTGGCGATTGTCCTGCCGCCGCTCGGTGCCATCGTACTGCATCGGCGCCTGTTCGGCGGCAGCTATTACTGGCAGATCGGCATGCTCTATCTCGCCTGGTGCGCCACGCTGGTCGGCGGTTTCATCAATTTCCAGATAGGCCTCGGCCTTGCATTGTTGTTTGCAACGCTGGACCACCGCCTGGAGTCCGGGTCTGCAGTCAGGCTCTTCTTATGGCGGGTGGCCGTATCGCTGCTGCTCACCGTCGTCCATATATTCTCTGTAGGCTTTTTTCTGGCGATCGTCTGCGGACTGGAATTTTCCTGGCGCTTTGATGTCCTCAAATCTCGTTCGGCGGTCCTGCACCTTGCCGGCAGGCTCGCGGCGGCAATGATCGCCTGCCTGCTGCCGCCGGTCGCGCTGGCGCTGACCGCCGACCTCCCAGGCAGTCATGTGGGCGGCATCGTGGCTGCTTGGAACGACGGCCCAGTGCTGCTGGTTTTCAATCTGCTGTCGGCCGTCTGGACCTATGTTGCGCTCGTCGATGTAATCTTCCTTGTGCCGATTCTACTCGTTTGCAGCAGGGCGATTGCCACGAAAAACATGCGCATTCATGCAGGGCTCGTTATCACCGTGGCAGGCCTTCTTGTGCTATCCATCCTTTCGCCACGGCATGCTTTTGGCACCGGTTGGATAAGCTGGCGCTTCCCCATCATGGCCGCCCTTGTCGGCATGGTGATGATCTGCCCTTTTCAAAAGATCGGCCGCCGTCGGGCCGTCATCCTGTTCCTCGGCTTGAATGTCGCTGTCTTTGGCCGGACTGCCTGGATCGGTTTCAACTGGTGGCGGGGGCAGGTCGATGTTACGAGCGTAGCGAAGGTGCTTGAAGCCATTCCCTCGGGCGCCGCGATCCTGCCGTTGCAGCACGATCCGGCCTTTGCTGAGATAAAACTCGATCAGCGGCATTACGCATTCACCGAGGATACGTTTCGGCATCTGCCGACATTGGCGATTCCACTGGCGCATGCTTTCGTTCCGACGCTCTTCAGCGCGCAGGGCAAGCAGCCTCTTGCCGTCCTTCCATCCTGGTCAGATCGCTCGGTACCGGAAGGAAATCTCTTTTCAACCGGCGTTCTGTCCTGTCCAGGTCTGATGGCGGAGGCCGCCAGCTTCACGCCCTATCTTGTCGACTGGCGCAGCAAGTTCGATTTTATCCTGGTCGTCAACGCCGACGTCGTCGATCAGAATGTCGGCGACGTCATGCCGGCGGGTACCCATCTCCTGAAAGACGCCGGTTTTGCAAGGCTCTACGGGATCGATCGCAACGCGCCGACGGCAGGGGATGCCGTTCCGGCATCATGCCCAGACAGCTTCCACTGGTAGCTTATTGGGTTCCCTGCAGTTTGCTTTCCTGCAGCAGCCACTTTTGAATGATCGGCACGTCGGCATCGCCGAGATCGTGACCGCCGGGTATGACGTCGGAATCGACGGTCGCACCCGACGTCTTCAGCCGCTCTTCCAGCTCGCTCGCATATTTGCCGTAGGCATCCATCTTGCCGCTGATGACAAGCAGGTCCGTGCCCTTCAAGTCGGCATGCGGATAGGCGCTGAGCACCGGCATGGAGCGCAGAAGCACAGCCTTGTGCACCAGGTTCGGGTGCAGGTAGAGCAGCGAATTCAGAAGGTTAGCGCCATTTGAGTAGCCGACATAGACGATCTTCTTCGGATCGAGACCATAAGATTTGACCGCACCTTCGATGAAGGCGGCGAAGGCTTCGGCTTCGTTCTTGATGTCGTCCTGGTCGAAGGAGAAAGGCGTGATGCGCTTGTACCAGCGCGGGAAGCCTTCCTCGGTCGCGCGCCCACGCACGCCGAGAAGGGTGGCGCGTGGCGCGACCTTGTTCAGCAGCGGCATAAGCGTCGTCTCGTTGCCGCCGGAGCCATGCAGCAGCACGAAGACGCTGCCGTCGGGATCGGGCGGCGTATAGAAACGATGGACGAAAGGCAGGTCGCGATAATTGATGCGCGGTTGACCGGGCATGGAAAACTGCGGCAGCACGACCTTCAGGTCGCTGAGATTGGTGATCGAATCTTTCGGCGGAATGAAGAGCTTGGTCCCGAGTGTAGCTTTCGGCTCATCCACCATCATGCCCGGCTGGTTGGTGGCAAGCTCTATAAGCGTGCCGCCGGGCTCGCGGGCGTAGAGCGAGCGGAAGTATTTGCGATCGTGCAGATTGGTCGCCGATGCGTTTTCCTTTTCGAGCGCCTTGTGGACGGCCAGCACGGCTTCGTCGTCATCTGCGCGGAAAGCCACATGATCGACGGTGCCGGTACCCGGCGCGCCGGACCAGAAGCCACGCGCATCGCGCACGTCGATGATATCGCCCGACTGGGAGACGAGGCGGTCGATCGTGCCGCGATTTGCATGGAACCTGTAGCCGAAATGGCTTTCGATGAAATGGCGGCTCTCGTTCGGCTTTTCGGTCAGCATGGTCGCACCGCGCACGCGCTGCACGGCATGCTCGATCGGCACATCGCCACCATTCCAGACGGCCGGCGACTTCAGATCCTTGGCGCCGGCAAGCTTGACGATGACATTGTCGGGGTCCTTCAACCGCAGCACCGGCTCGCCGAATTCATCCGCGGGGCCTTCCGAGCGGAAGCCGAAGCGCATGGCACGCGTCAGCCAGTAACCGATACTGGTCGGATCGATCGCCAGCGACATTTCGCTGATCTGACCGTAGCCAGCCCGGCCGAGTGCTCCGTCCTCCCAGACGAGGAAGGTGACGAGCGAGCCAGGACTGCCCTCTGCATCGCCATAGAAGAGGTGAAGCTGTGTGGCGTCCTCGAAACCGGCCGTCTGTTTGACGAGCCGCATGCCGAGGAATCCGGCGTAGAAATCCACATTCGCCTGCACCTTGCGGGTGATCAGCGTGATATGGTGTATGCCTGAAGCCATGGATGAAAGCCCGAATTGAAAAGGCGAGGCCAGAAGCGCGAGTATGAGGGTCGTTGCTAGCGTCATACGTTGCCAATGACCTTTTCTCTAATTTTGTTCCGCAAAAAGCACAAGTGCGTCACCACGCGGCAGGAGCTCCAGCGTGTCGACTTCCTCCAATGCTTCTTCGAGTTGTTGCAGCGTCGGCGGCTTGATCATATAGGCGAGCGCGCCGAGGTCTTTTGCCCGTTGCATGTCGCTTTCGTCGCTTGACGTGCTGAGCACACAGACCGGAATCCTATTCAACCGATGATCGGCTGAAAGCGCGTTCAGCACTTCGAAACCATCCATGATCGGCATGTTGATATCGAGCAGCATCAGATCGATCTGCGGCTCGCCGGGAACGCCGGCGCGCTGCTCCAGAAGCCGCATCGCCTCGCGGCCGTTGGTCGCCACATGCAGGTTGAAGTTCACCTTCTCGCGCCGCATCAACTTGATCTTCAGAAGCTGGATATCGGCCGGGCTGTCTTCCACCAGCAGCACTTCGGCGAGCCTGCCGCGGCTTTCGCTCGTATGGTCGGATGCTTTTGCCGCCTGTGGCTGTTCGCTGGTGGCCGGCTGATCGCCTGATATCTTCGCGAGCGGTACTTCGAGCAGGAAGGTCGCACCCCTGCCGGTCTTCGCCTCGCACCAGATCGATCCGCCATGCAGCTGCGCGATGCGACGGCATATGGCAAGCCCGAGCCCTGTGCCTTCGATGCCGCGGCCGACGAGGCGCTTGAAGGGTTGGAAGATCAGCTCACGATGATTAGGGTCGATTCCGGGCCCGTTGTCATCGACCGTCAGGCGGCATATCCCCCTGTCTGCTATAGCCGAAACGCGCACTTCCGGAACGATATCCTCGCAATAGCGGATCGCATTGGAGACGAGGTTCTGTAAAAGCTGGATCAGCAGCGTCGCGTCGCCCATCACCTCCGGCAGCCGACCGCGGATGATGATCGCCTGCCGGCTTTCGATCTGCTGATGCAGATTGTGCTCCACCTGATCGAGCACGGCCGACAGCGAAACCGGCTTGAGCTCGAGCTCGCTCGAGACCTCCAGTTTCGTGAAGCCCGAGACCTTGACGATCAGGTCTTCCATGTGATCGGCGGCGCTGAGGATATAATCGAGAAGCTCGCGGTCCTCGGCCGGCAGCTCGGCCGAGCCGTGCAGGATGCGGCTGAAGGATTTGATCGTTCGTAGCGGCTCTTTGAGATCATGCGCCATGGCGCGGGTGAAGATTTCGAGCGACTGCCGCTTCTGCTCAAGCTTTGCCTCCAGTGCACCATGCATCATGGCGTTCTGGATGCAGCGATGTAGCGTCTCGGGCGAAAGCGCATCCTTGGTGAGATAGTCGCGCGCACCGCTTTTCATCACTTCAACTGCGACGGTCTCGTTGCCCTGGCCGGTCAGCATCACCACATTCGCGGCCGCATCTTGGGCGAGGATTTCCGAGAGCACGCCAAGGCCGTCGCGGCCGGGAAGCGAATAGTCGAGCAAAATACAGTGAGGGTGTCTCTGGCTGTTGAGGGCGAGACCCTCGTCACCGCTCTCGGCCTCGATCACGGTATAGTTCGTGCCGGAGACGCGCGCCAGCATGCGGCGATAGACTTCCCGGTCGTCTATATTGTCATCGATGATGAGAACGCAGCAGTCTTCCGCCAAACGTCAGTCCTCTAGGGGCAGGATTGCGATTTCGAACCAGTATTCCTTGAGCCGCTGGATAGCGGCGAACAGTCCGTCGAGATCGACCGGTTTCTGTACATAAGTGTTGGCGCCGAGCGCATAGCAGCCCTCGATGTCGCGCTCGTCGTCCGATGTCGTGAGGATCACGACCGGGATCTTGCGCCAATGCGCATTGGACTTGATCGCCTCAAGTGTCTTGCGCCCGTCGAGACCCGGCATATTGAGGTCGAGCAGGATGAGGCCGGGCTTCGGCGCCATGGTGGCGAGCACGTCGAGCGCTTCCTGACCGGAGGCTGCCCAGCGGATGGGGTTGCGCAGATTGGTGCGCTTGAAGGCCCGCATCGTTGCTTCGAAATCGTCTTCGCTGTCCTCGACGATGAGGATCGGTTGCGTGTCACGCTGCAGCATTCTGGCCCTCGCGCTTCCTTCCCAAAGTAAAGTAAAATGTCGTGCCGATTCCGACGTCCGACTCCAGCCATATCTCACCATTGTGACGCCCAATGATCTTGCGCACGAAGGTGAGCCCTGCGCCGGTGCCGTCCTCGGAATCCTGCGATTTTTCAAGCCGTTTGAAAATGCGGAAAATATCCTCGTGGAATTCTTGGGGTATGCCCTTGCCGTTGTCCTTCACGTAGAAGACGTTGCGGGCCGTCGTCCCGTCCTTGCCGGCATAGCGTTCCAGATAGCCGACGCTGATGAGCGGCACGGGTTTGTCGTTGTATTTGATGGCATTGGTGACGAGGTTGCGGAATACCTCGGTTAGCCGCGGGGCATCGCAGACGACCTCCGGCAGCATCCCGTCGATGACGACCTTCGCATGCCGCTCCTCCAGAAAAAGCTCCATGGTGGCGACGACGTCGCGGATGATCGAACCGATATCGGTTCTTTTGACCGCGAGCTGCTGGCGACCGATGCGCGAGAAATAGAGAAGATCGTTGACGAGCTTTTCCATGCGCTGACTGAGCCGGACAAGTCGGTTAAGCCGGCGCACGCCGTCTTCGTCGAGCTTCTCCTCATAATCTTCCAGCAGGAAACGCGAATGATTGTGCAGGCCGCGCAGCGGTTCCTTGAGATCATGCGAGGCGATATAGGCGAACTCATCGAGATCGTGGTTGGAGCGTTCGAGATCGGCCGTATATGCCTCGAGCTGCACAAGCGTCGTCTTCATCCGCTCCTCCTGCCGCATGCGCTCGCTGATATCGCGCACGATGCCGACGAAGGTCTTGCCCGAGCTGCCGACGACAGCGCTGACCGAGAGGTCGATTGGGAAGACCACGCCGTTCTTGCGCCGGCCGGAGACCATGCGCGTCGTGCCGATGATGCGTTCCTCACCGGTGCGCCGGTAATTGCCGAGATAGGCGTCATGTTCGGAATGATAGGGTTCCGGCATCAGCATCTTGATATTGTTGCCGATCACTTCCTGCGGCGTGTAACCGAACATGGTCTCGGCGGCTGGATTGAAGCTCATGATCCGCCCCACCTCGTCGATGGAGATCACGGCGTCAGGCGTATTGCGCACCAGCGCGCTGAAGCGGATGCGCTCGGTTTCCAGATGCTGGCTGTTGCGCATGAAATAGAAGACGAAAATGGCAATCAGCCAGAGCGTTGCTGCCGTGATCGAGCGATTGGTGGCTTCCCGCCAGTAATCATTCTCAGCATGGTTGACGGCGAAAAAGCCAAGCAGGATCAGGACAGTGCAGACGAAGGCGAATAACATCGGCGCGTTGCGATTACCGAACCAGAGCGCCGTCAGCACGAGCGGGACATAGAGAATACCGTTTGCCACGCCAAGCGGCGTATAGAGATCGACGATGAGGCCGGTAAAACAGATCGATGCCGGTATCCAGAGGGGGATCTGTGCCCTGTTGGTTGGCAACATCCACCAGGATCTGGCGAGAAGCCCGCAACCGAAAGCCACCAGACCGATAGCCGTAGGCAAGGCCATCGCGGCATAGGGACCCCAGCGATATCCCTGTTCGGCATCTGTGACGTATCCGGCAAGCGCGATCATGCCGAGCGTGATCGCGATATAGCTGGTGAGTTCCTGTACAAGCTGGCCGCGCGGCTCCTTCCCATAGAGCGCAAAGAGAATGGAAAGATTTGATATCAGGAAGATCAGCGCTGTGTTCGGCCCCATGCCGCCGCCGATCTGCTCGACAAAGGTTGGAGAGATGAAAAACTGCGTCAGGAACACATCGACATTATGTATCGTGCGGCCGAGCGTGATGATCTCTGTTAGGCGCACCGCGGAAAGCAGGGCGGCAAGGCTGCAGGCAATGACGGGCACGATGCGGTTAGGCTTGCCTGTCTCCATCGACGTGGCAAGCCCGATACCCGACAGCACGAAGCAGATGGCGGTATTGAATGCCATGGACGGAAAGCCGGGCACGATCGAGATGATGATTTCGACCTCCAGCAGCCACCCGGTCAGCGCCGTCAGGCCGAGCAGGACCAGCAGGTAGCCGATGACGAGCGCGACCATGCGGTAGCGACCGCTTTCCGCCCCGTCTCGTCCTGATGTAGCAGTATCCCGCACCTGCATCACCTCTCCGCCATGTCCTTGTTGGCGAGCCATCTTTTCCGAAATCTATGAATACTCAATAGGCAGATTGTTGCGCAAAACATGCTTTTTACGACAGTAAATCCCTAAAGGTCGATATCGAATTTTAGTGAAGTGGCGTTAATGTCTCAGTGAAGGACAGTGCAGAACATCAGAAACAATATCCGGATTGTGGTGCCAGATGTCGATCTTGTTTTACGTCGACGATAGCAGGGATGATCTCTTCTATCTCGACTATATCCGAAAGAAACAACAGGTGGATGTTGATCTATTCTGTTTCCCGACCGCACAGGCTGCATTCGAGGCGCTTGAGGAGCGTCTGGAAAGAGGCGAAGGCGCGCCGGATATACTGATCGCCGATCTCTACATGCCTCTCGACAGCGGCAGCGGGCTGATCGCGCGGCTGCGACAGGATGATCGCTTTTCCACCATGCAGCTCGGCGTGTGCAGCGGTTCGGATGCGGTGGAGGACCGAGAACGGGCACTTGCCGCCGGTGCCGATTTCTACCTTGAGAAGCCGCTGGACTTTGCTAGGATCATCGGCAATCGGTGATTGCAGAAAGCGCAATTTATTTGCATGCAAAAAGTGCGCGACGCCTGCAAGAAAGCACAATTGACAAGCCTGGCAGTGCATTTCAAACTGCACCCGAAGAGAAGAAAACCAAAAAGCACTGAGAGAGCCGCCCGATCCCTGTTCGCCGCCACGAACGTCAGCCAACCCCTTAGCTGATGGCCCGACCGGCTCTCCCGCGCTTACTTCTGGCACTGTCTTCCGCATCCATGGATGTTGAATACGGAGAGATTGGGATACCTAGGTAAGAGCTACTATTCGAGTAAACTGTCCTACGCATCACCTGTAGTTGAGATGTCTCTGCCTGCGATATCGAAAGTCCCCATTTCGTTATCGATCATCAACTATCTCGCAATTTTTGTAGCTGTTCGCGCTTAAGACGTATATCCCAAGATTTCGGGATCGTCGGAATGAGAATTGGGGAGGAGGAATGGTGGGAATGACCAGTGCTGCCGCAGTTCCCTTTCATGCCGGTCCGGAACTTAGCCGGGCTATCAATCGCACGGATTTTTTTCGCCTGCTGAAGGCGGCCGCACAGCACTACAATTTCGACAATTTTACCCTGGCGCGCATTTCGGAGGCTGCAACTCCTTTCGGCGAACGCGATGTCGTCATCACCAATGTCGCCGAACGGCGCATGAGCCTCTTTGTCAAGACCCTCAAGGAAGCGCTGGGAACCGCCAAGGCGCGGACGGCGCAGTTTTTGACGACACCGGTGCATGGAAAAAGTGCGGCGATAGAAGGCTACCCGCCAGACCTCGTCTTTAATGAATTCAGCGGCAACACATTCCTTTTCATTCCACTGTTTACGCCGGAAGGACGTCGCTACTGCCTGGTGCTCGCCGGCCAGCGTCAGGAGCCGGACCAGGGCGAGGTGGCGGATATTCTGCTCGATGCCATGCGCATCTTCGACAAGCTGTATGAGGAAATCCTGACGCAGGAAATATCCGGTCGGCTCACGCAGCGCGAAACCGAAATCGTCAAATGGACGAGCGAAGGCAAGACCTCTGCGGAGATCGCCATAATCCTCGGTCTTTCGGAACATACGGTCAATTCCCATATCACGGCCTCCGTCCGGAAGCTCGATGCCGTCAACCGCGTTCATATGGTGGCGATTGCGTTGCGAAACGGTCTGGTTTCGTGAGCTGGTTTCATTTCGGGGAAAGCTGAAACGATGAGTGCGGAAGCAACGCGCAGGAATGCGGTAAAGGTATTATTCGTCGATGACGAGTTTATCGAATTCCGTTCGCTCAAAAAGAAGATCGCCGATCTCTCCGAACCGCGTGTCGATGTCGAATATTCTCAATCGATCGGTGATGCGCTGGACAAGATAAAGGCCGCTCGCTTCGATCTCATCCTTCTCGACAACCGCCTGTTGCCGAATGCGGATTTTCGCGAGACCGTACCTGAACTCAGGGGCATCGGCTATACCGGCCCGATCGGTGTCGTCTCGACCGATATATCTGGTAACTATTTCCAGGAATTCCCCGATTACGGCGTCGATTTCCGCATCGGCAAAGATGAGATCGACGTCCAGACGCTACAGCACATCATCCGGGAATACGTGACCTATGATGTCCCGGATTTCTGGAAGGATGATTACAGCATCTGACCGGAAAGCCTGATGCGTAGATTCAAAGAGTTAGAGCGTCCTTTGTGCGTCCGAATGGACGCACGGCGCCCTAAGCCGGCAGGCGGATCGCAAAGCGGCTGCCGCTCTCATCGGAATGGTCGAGCCTGATATCGCCGCCGAACGCGCCGAGCAGGTCCCTCGTGGTCGTCAGGCCAAGCCCCGGTCCGGGCACGCTGCCTGCTTTCGGCAGCTTCCAGAAGGCATCGAAGATCTTCTCCCGATAGGCAGGTTCGATGCCGCAGCCGTTATCAGCAACGATGATGCGCCAGTCCGCACCTTCCCGTGCGGCCGTCACGGTGACGTGGGGCGCAGCGGCGCCATGATATGTCAACGCATTGGAGAAGAGGTGCCTCAGAACAATGGTCAGAAGTGCGGCATCGCTGCGGATGAGAGGCAGATTGTCCGCATCAAGTGCCGCGCCGTTCACCGGAAATTCCTCCAGCGACTGCTTCCAGGCCTCTTGCGCAACGTCGGTGAGGCGCACGTCACCGATTGTAATCTGCGGCGTCGTTCCCGCAAGGCTCATCAATGCCTTGGTCAGCCTCTGCGCCGTCTGGGCCTTGTCCATGATCATCCTGAGGCTCTGCAGCTGTTCGCTGTCGAGCGTCGGCTCCAGATCGTCGAGCAGCATTTCCGCATACATGGCGATATGGCGGAGCGGCGATTGCAGGTCATGCGAGGCGGTCGCGAGGAAGCGTTTGATGCGCTCCTCCTGATCCCCGGTGGAACCGGCTTCCGGCTTTTTCGCCGTCGGGTTGGAAGACATGTCGCGGTGCTCCCGATCTCTTTGAACTGAACATAGAAAGAGGGCGCCGGCTGTGCAACCGGCGCCCTCTCCAAGTCCACCTTAAATATCGACGGTTTAGCCTGCCGTTTTGCGCGGCTGGCCTGCATCCGGCGGAATGATTTCCACGGCTGCATCGTTCGAAGCTGCCACTGCCTTGGCATGGCGGCGGCGCCAGTCGCCGAGGAAGAGCAGGATCGGTGCTGCGATGAAGACCGAGGAAGCGGCGGCGACGAGAATGCCGAAAGCCATCGGCACTGCAAAGCTTTCCACCGCACTACCGCCCCAGATTGCCATCGGCAGGAGCGAGAGGAAGGCTGTCGCATTGGTGTAGAGGCTTCGGGCCAACGTCTCGTTGATCGACTTGTCGATGATTTCGCGCAGCGGCATCGACTTGTAGAGGCGCATGTTTTCACGCATACGGTCGTAGACGACGACCTTATCGTTCACCGAGTAGCCGACGAGCGTCAGGATGGCGGCGATAGCCGTCAGGTTGAAGTCCAGACCGGTCAGCGCGAAGAAGCCGATCACCTTCGTCACGTCGAGCACGAGCGTGACGATGGCGCCGACGGCGAAAGGCCATTCGAAGCGGTACCAGATGTAGAACAGCATCGCGAGGCTGGCGATCACGACGGACAGGATACCTGCCCAGGCAAGCTCGCCGCTGACCTTCGGACCGATGACATCGGTGCCGGTGACGGTTGCCGACGGGTCGATCTTGACGATCTCGGCCTTGAGCTTGGTCACGGCTGCCGTCTGTGCCTCTTCGCCGCCTTCTTGGCGCTGCGCGCGTACCAGCATGGTGTTGTTGTCACCGAAGGACTGCAGGGCCACTTCGCCAAGGCCAAGGCTGTTCAGTTCTTCGCGGAAGCGGCCGAGATCGGCAGCGTCCTGTGTCTTCACCGACATCTGGATACCGCCACGGAAATCGACGCCGTAGTTGAGGCCCGGATAGACGAAGAGTGCGATCGAGGCGATCGACAGCAATGCGGAGACGGTCACACCGAGGAAGCGGGCCTTCATGAACTGGATATGCTTGTCGTAGGGGCTGAAGAAGGAGAACATCGGCTTGATGTTGATCGTCTTCATCTTCCGGCGGCGGGTGATCTCGATCATCGTGACGCGCACGAAGGCGACCGAGGTGAACATCGAGATGATCAGGCCGAGCGCCATGGTTACGGCAAAGCCGCGAACTGGGCCGGAGCCGAACCAGAACAGGACGGCTGCGGCGATCAGCGCCGTCATGTTGCCGTCGATGATGGTCGAATAGGCGCGGCGGAAGCCGGTGTCGATGGCGGCAAAGGCGCTCTTGCCCTTGCGGCTTTCTTCGCGGATGCGCTCGTTGATCAGGACGTTCGCGTCGACCGCAAGGCCGATGCCGAGCACGACGCCGGCGATGCCGGGCAGCGTCAGCGTCGCGCCGACAAGCGTCAGCGCCGAGAAGGTCAGGATCGTGTGGATGAGAAGCGCGGTGTTCGCCAGAATACCCCAGGTGCCGTAGAGCACGAAGATGAAGGCGGCGACGAGCGCGAAACCGACGACGCCGGCATAGAGGCCCATCCGGATCGCATCCGCGCCAAGGTCGGCGCCGACGGTGCGTTCTTCGATGACGGTGAGTTTGGCGGGCAGGGCGCCGGCGCGCAGCATGGCGGCGAGCGTGTTGGCGCTATCAGTCGAGAAGTTGCCCGAGATCTGGCCGGAACCGCCGGTGATCGGCTCGCGAATGACGGGCGCGCTCAGCACCTTGTCGTCGAGGACGATCGCGAAGGGATTGCCGACGTTCTGGCGGGTAATTTCGGCAAAGCGGGTTGCACCGGCGCTGTCGAAGCGGAAGGTGACGACCGGCTGCTGGCTCTGGTCGAAGCTGACGCGGGCATCCGAGAGGCGGTCGCCAGAAATCTCGACGCGGTCGAGAACCGGGTAGCTGTTACCCTCGTCGTCCTTCATGATCGTCACACCCGGGCCGGCCTGGCCGTTCGGGGCGAGCATGTGGAAGGACATCTTGGCGGTGGAGCCGAGCAGTTCGCGAAGGCGGGACGGATCCTGCGCGCCCGGAAGCTGCACGAGAATGCGGTTGGCGCCGATACGCTGGATCGTCGGCTCGGCAACGCCGACCTGGTCGACGCGCTGGCGGATGACTTCAAGGCTCTGCGTGACGGCATTGTCGACGTTTGTCGAAATACCGGCCGGGGAGAAGCCGATAGTGATGTTGCCGCCATCGGCTGTGACTGCAAGATCGGACTGGCCGGCGCTGATGCCGCTGGCGATCACATTGCCGAGCGTGCGAAGCTGGGTGACGGCCGCATCGCTTTGCGACGGATCGGCGAGCGAAACAACGATGTTGTTATTGTTGCGGACAACCGACTTCGGCTGGATGTTCTTTTCGCGCAGCACACGGCGTGCGTCCTGCAGGAGCGAATTCAGGCGCTCCTTGGTGAGGTCGGCTTCATCGACTTCGAGCACGAGGTGTGAACCACCGCGAAGGTCGAGACCGAGAGAAACCTGGCTGTGCGGCAGCCAGGAGGGGATGCGCTGCAGCACGCTCTGCGGCAGCGCATTCGGCAGGGCGATCAACAGGCCGAGCACGATGATCACCGTATAGGTGAACACCAGCCATGGTGAATTGCGCATGTTTTAAATCCTTGGATAATGCTTGGGCCGGCGCAACCGCGCTGCGGCATGTCTATGGATCAGAAGCGCCCGAAGGCGTGTGATTCAGGCAGCTTGCGGCGGTGCGCGCGGCTGGTGGGCCCTGGCTGCCGCAATGGGCAGCGGGACATCGAATTCAGCTGCCCCCGTGGCAGCGCGCCAGTCGGCGAACTGCAATGCAGGAACAATGGTAAGCGCCGCCGGGCCGGTATCCTGGAGCGATTGTTTCGGTGCGGCCTTGCGATCACTGATCAGCAGGCCGCGGATGGCGTCTCGCGCCGTAACCTGCGTCTGCTGCGAATCCCGGCTGGAAGAGGAAAGGCTGTTCGGTGCTGCGGACGGGCCGATGACGATATTGCCGCCGAAAAGCAGGCCGAGATAAGCAAAGATCGCAACGACGACGGAGGCGGCAATACGGCTTGCCAGACGGCGCTGTTCCAGCACCATCTCCCTTGTATCGGCGATTTCACTCCCAGATCGGCTCAAAGGCGCGGCAATCTCTCATTCTTTTTCCGGCGGATACTCCACCGACGGCACGATTGTACCAGCCGAAGGTCCGTCTTCATAGGGTGCACTGTCATGATGCACTTGGGCGAGCCGGTCAACCATGCCAAGCGCAATTTCCCGCTCTCCCATGATCACCGTGTCGGCGCCGTATTGCCGCAGTTCGTCCACTTCGGCGTCGGAATGGGCGCGTGCAACGATCAGGATCGATGGATTGATGGTGCGGCCCTGCTCGGCGATGCTGCAGGCCTCGAAGGCGTTTGGGATGGCGATGACGAGGCTGCGGGCGCCGGCGATGTTGGCGAGATCAAGTGTTTCGCGAGAAACGGCGTTGCCGGGGATGACTTCGACGCCTTGCGCGCGCAATTCAATGATGCGCTTGTCTGAATCCTCGATGACGACGAAGGGCGTGCCTGATGATTTGAGGTTCTGGCCGACGATGCTGCCGACACGACCGTAACCAATAAGGATCGCATGGCGGTTCAGCGCTGTCGGATGGACCTCGTCGCTGTCGGCCACGGCCTCTTCCGGTGCCGGCGAAACCTCAGTGGCCGGAGCAGTCTCGGTGGCCGGTTCCTCGCGCTTCGGGCTTTCCAGCAGTGGCCGGATGCGGTCGCAGACGAAGAAGAGCAGCGGGTTGATGATGATCGAGATGATCGCGCCGGCAAGGATAAGGTCGCGCCCTTCCTCCGGCAGCAAGCCGAGATCGACGCCGAGGGCGGCGAGAATGAAGGAAAATTCGCCGATCTGCCCGAGGCTCGCCGAGATCGTCAGCGCCGTACTGACCGGCTTCTTGAAAAGCAGGACGATCAGGAAGGCTGCGATCGACTTGCCGATCACGATGATGAAGACCGTCGCAAGCACCGGCAGCGGTCGCTCGATCAGGATGTTCGGATCGAAGAGCATGCCGACGGAGACAAAGAAGAGCACCGCGAAGGCATCGCGAAGCGGCAGGCTTTCCTGGGCGGCTCGATGGCTGAGCTCGCTTTCGGCGAGAACCATGCCGGCAAAGAAGGCGCCGAGCGCCAGCGATACGCCGAAAAGCTTGGACGCGCCGAAGGCGACACCAAGAGCAATTGCCAACACGCCGAGGCGGAAGAGTTCACGCGAACCGGTATGAGCGATGCGGTGCATGGTCCAGGGAATGAGCTTACGGCCAAAGACCAGCATCAGGGCGACGAACAGCGCCACTTTAACCAGCGTCATGGCGATGATGCCGCCGACGCCGAGATCGAGGCCGAAAATCCGGTTGAGGCCCGCCGAGAGAGGCTCGACCGGGCCATGACCATCGCCGGTGATGCTGGCGGCCGCCGGGATGAGCACTAGCGCAAGCACCATGGCAAGGTCTTCGACGATCAGCCAGCCGACGGCGATGCGCCCACGCTCCGTCTCGACGAGACGCCGCTCCTGCAGGGCTTTCAGCAGCACGACCGTGGAGGCGACCGAAAGCGCTAGGCCGAATACGAGGCTGCCGCCCGTCGGCCATCCCATGAAAGCACCAAGACCCCAGCCGAGCAGCGTGGCGAAGCCGATCTGCACGACCGCACCCGGCACCGCGATGCCGCGCACGGAAAGCAGGTCCTTGAGTGAGAAATGCAGGCCGACGCCGAACATCAGCAGGATGACGCCGATTTCCGCAAGCTCAGGCGCAAGGCTCTGATCGGCAACGAAACCCGGCGTGTGCGGACCGACGAGAACGCCTGCGACAAGATATCCTACGAGAGGGGGCAGGCGCAGGCGATTGGCGAGCGCGCCCAGGATAAATGCCAGCACAAGGCCGCCGACGATTGTTGAAATCAAAGGCGTATCGTGGGGCATCGCTTTCTCCCGATCTGGAAATCCTGTTCAAAACATGACATATTTGATTTATATTGACCAATATGGGTGGTTTGAAATTATGGGTCAAGGTGCAAAAGAAACAATTCTGACGCCCGCTTTGTGCCGCGCGGCTCGTGGTCTGCTTGATTGGACGCAGGCGGACCTCGCCGAGAAGGCTGCCGTCTCCCGTAGCACGATACGCGACTATGAAGGCCGTCACCACGAAATCCATCGTGCGACGGAGGCGCAGCTGCGCCTTGCCTTCGAGGAGGGTGGCGTAAAATTTATCGAAATAGAAGGCTGCGGAACCGGCCTCTGCCTGCCCGGCCCGGTGAACTGAGCTGCCTTAGGGCTGCATCAGGCAGGCCGCACCGACCTTATAGACATAGATCGTATCGCCTCTGTAGTTGCCTTTTTCCGGCTGCCAGCTTTTCAGCATTTCCGGCGTTTCGTTCGCGCAACTCAGCGGCTTGGAGGTCAGGAACAGAACCTGCCCGCTGGTATCGGCCGGGAGGGCGAATTCCTGTTCGTAATAGCTGTCCGGCAGATCGGCCGGCGGACGGGCATATATCTTGTAGGGTCCGGCTCTCAGCGTGTGGAAGAGATCGGCGACCATGTCCCTGTTGTCGGTGACGATGATGCCGGCGCCGGCCTGCGCGGCAAGATCAGCAGCCTCGCGGCTCACTTCGGCCCGGCCGAGATAGCGCTGCATGACTTCCTTGCCGTTTGGCAGCACCAGTTGATGTGCGAAGATCGTTGCGAAGGGGAAGAGCAGGCAGGCAACGCCATTGATGGTGAGCGAGGTTCTGAGACCCTTCGGCCACAGGCGGTGAAGCAGCCAGACCGCCAGCACGATACCTGCCACATAAGCCGTTACGGCCCAATTGGCATAGGCCTTGGCGACGGTTGCCTGCAGGGTAATGAGCAGCACGACCGGGATCGAGAGCCAGACGAGCATCTTCTCACGCGGTTCACTGCGGCCGCGGATCATGTTCCAGACGGCCCAGAGCATAGCGAAGAAGACGATCGGGCCGACGACGCCGAACTGCGCGGAGAAGAATTCCAGCCCGCCGCGGATATTGCTGCCGAGATCGTTCCAGTGGGCGATATCCTGCGTGTGGCGCACCGTCGTATTGTTGTGCTGGAGGTTCCACCACAGGTTCGGGAACGCGATGACCGAGGAGGTGACGACCGCGATGATGAAATCGCGCACCGAAATCCGCGCCGACGGAATGAGCAGCAGCGCAATCGCTCCGCCGGGCACAAGGAAGAGCACGGCATATTTCGTAAGAAACGCCAGCCCGACACCGACACCCATGAGAAGTGCAAGCCCGACGGAGCGGCGCTGCGTCAGTTCGAAATAGGCAATGAGCGCAATGGCTATGAAGAAGAGCAGGATGACGTCGGTGGAGAAGAACACCGAAGAAAGCGCAACCGCCGGCAGCGTGATATAGGTTGCGCCGACCCAGCCTTCGATCTCAGGCCCGATGAAGCGCTTCGCCATTTTCATCAGCACCAGCGCGGTCGCCATGTGGAAGAGGGGGCCGGGAAGCCGCAGCCAGTAAATGTCGCTGGAGCCGGCAAGCTCGGTGAAGATCCTGAGAACCCAGGCAATCATCGGCGGCTTGGAATAGTAACCGAAGTCGAGATTTTGCGACCAGAACCAGTATTGCGCCTCATCGACGAAAAGGTCCGTCGTATCGAAATGCAGCGTCACGATGCGGAAGATCGTAAACGCCAATATGATGATGAGGCCGGTCCGAGCTGACATAATCCCTTACTTCCGCTGACACAGGAGCGCGTGTCGATACACCAACGGTGCCGGGCTGCCAACGGGAAAGGTAAAGGTAGATTTAAGGCGCAGTGACCTCTTAGAAGACGCGAAGCGTGCGGTTGTCGCGGTGTGTCGCGATCAGGTCGAGGAGGGCAACGGCTGCGGCGATCGAGAGGGCGATCAGGCAGGAACCCATTCCGAGAACTATCATTTCTCTTTCCTTATTGACGTCATGTCAGGCTCTATAAAACGGGTCTATAACATAAAGCTTGCGTGTGCCTTGTAGCAGCGATGCAACTCTGCGCCAGTATTTACTAGGTGAACTCTCCCAATTGTCTCAAAAGCTACCGGCGGGAATGGCTTATTAACCTTCAAGCAAGGAATTAACCATAAACATTGGGGTACACGTCGGAATGGGAAGATGCACTCGTTCCCACCAGGCATGACGCCGTACCGCCGTACCGGGTCGATCCGGTATCCATCTTCTTCAGGCAGCTCCGAAACAGAATTGCTGATCAGGAGGCTTCAGTCCCTCGGTTGCGACCGGTGGCGAAGAGCACCTCTGCGTATCGCATTCATCGGAATCTGCGAAGGTTTTTGGCCGGGTTCGCCCGGAAAGTGGTTGGGGATAGGCGTTGAGGCAGGATATGCCATCAGATCAGGCTCGTGGAGCACAGGCAGGCAGCCTGCGCGACCGCCTGCGCTTTGCCGGCCTCGACACCGACCAGTGCGAGATGGTTCGCCGTAACCGTCCCGCCCTCGAAGCCCATCTCAAGGCCGGCCTGCGCGATCTCTTCCATCGTTTCCAGTCCTTCCCGGATGCCTCGCGCAATTTCGAGAGCGAGCGTCAGATCGAGCGTCTCCACGACCTGCAGTCCTCGCACTGGGACGTGCTCACGGATGCGCGATTCGACAGCCTCTATGCAGAACGCGTCAAGGTTCTCTCCGATACCGAAAGCAAGATCGGCCTCGACCCTCGCTGGCACGTGGCCGGCCACGGCGTCATGCTGGAACACGTGATTTCCGGTCTGGCCGATGAGCTGGCCGGTCGCCCGGTACTGCCGTCGGCCAAGCGGCGTGCTCGCGAGATCACCGACCTGATGACCTCAATCATCCGCATCGTCATGGTTGATGTCGAAATCGCCGTCTCGCTGCGTTTCAATGCGCTGCGCTCCACGCAGCAGCGCGCACTCGCCGATCAGCGTGCCGAAGGTGAAGCGGAAGTCGCCCGCATCTTCAGCGATGTCATCGAAGGCCTGTCAGCCCGGGACTTGACGCAGCGCGCACCGGTCGATGGCGCTCACACCGACATTGCCGCCGCGCTGAACGCCGCACTCGACAACCTCCAGACGGAATTTGCCGCAATTGCAGAACGCAATGCGAAGGCGGAAGCCGCAACGCAATCGCTCGCCGGCGCATCCCGTAGCTTCGCCGGCAATGCTTCCGGTCAGGCCGGGCGGCTGCAGCTTTCCGCCGCCGCCCTTGCCGGCATCGTCGAGCGGGTCCGCGAGGGTGCAGCCGGCAGCCGAGCCGCCGAACAGGCTGCTGCCGCGACGCGTGCGGCCGTCGAGGAAAGCGGTGAGGTCGTCGGCCGCGCGATCAGCGCCATGGCTGATATCGAACAGTCTGCGGAGAAGATCGGCCAAATTATCGGTGCGATCGACGAGATTGCCTTCCAGACGAACCTGCTCGCTTTGAACGCCGGCATCGAAGCTGCCCGCGCCGGCGAATCCGGCCGCGGCTTTGCCGTCGTGGCGCAGGAAGTGCGGGCGCTCGCCCAGCGCTCCGCAGAAGCTGCCCGTGAAATCAAGACGCTGGTGACCACCACCAAGACACAGGTGGATGCCGGCGTGCAGATGGTCGGCCGCACACAGGATTCGATTGCCAGCATCGTCCGTCAGGTGACCGACATCAATGCCGCAATCGCTGGCATCGCAGGCGAGACGGGTGAACACGCCGCCGGTCTCGAAGCCGTGACCGCAGACGTTAAGGGCCTCGGCGGCGAAGTCGCCGACAATGCCGGCTTTGCGGAACGTTCAGCCGAAGGCGCCAATCATCTTCATACGGTCATTCTGGAACTCGGCCAGACGATCCGCGAATTCCGCATTGCGCGGGAAAATGCCTATGCAACCCGGCCTCATCAGGTGGGTGTTTCTGCCTCCCGGACGGTTGCGATCGCAGCTCGCCCGGAAGTGGTCGAAGACGATTACGAAAATGACGATTTCAGCATGCTTCAGCCTCTCGCAAGCGCCGGAGGTGGGCGGAATGTTTACTAACCTATCGGATTATGACGCCGGCTCGCTTTCGCGGGTTGGGGACAAGGGGACAAGGAAAAGCTGATGGCAGCAAAGAAGAGTGCCAAGACGCTGGAGTTGCCAGCGGTTCTTGATCTCAATGAGGCTTCCGCATTGCGCGACAAGCTTCTCTCCATGCGAGGAAACCCTCTGGCGATCGATGCTTCGGCAGTCGAACGCATCGGCGCTCTTTGCGCCCAGGTTCTGATGGCCGCCGAGAAGACCTGGGACCAGGACAAGCAGTCGATCACCTTCTCGAAGGTGTCCGACGCATTTCAAAAAACCATGCAGCTGGTTGGCGTCAATATCGACCATCTGCTTGCCAAGGAGATCCGGCAATGAAGAAGAAAGTACTGACGGTGGACGATTCTCGCACCATCCGAAACATGCTTCTCGTAACGCTGAACAATGCAGGTTTCGAGACGATCCAGGCTGAAGACGGCGTTGAAGGCCTCGAAGTTCTCGAAGAATCCAATCCTGATGTCATCGTCACCGACATCAACATGCCGCGCCTCGATGGCTTCGGCTTCATCGAAGGTGTGCGTCGCAACGAGAAGTACCGTGCGATCCCGATCCTGGTGCTGACCACCGAAAGCGATGCGGAAAAGAAGAACCGCGCCCGCCAGGCTGGTGCCACCGGCTGGATCGTCAAGCCCTTCGACCCCGCCAAGCTGATCGATGCCATCGAGCGTGTAACCGCTTAAAGCCCAGGATTTGCTCCTATGGATATGAACGAAATCAAAGAGATCTTTTTCCAGGAGTGCGAGGAACAGCTCGCCGAACTGGAATCCGGTCTCCTGAAAATGAATGATGGCGATCGCGACCCGGAAACCGTCAATGCGGTCTTCCGCGCGGTGCATTCGATCAAGGGCGGCGCCGGCGCCTTTGGCCTGGATGACCTCGTCGCCTTCGCCCACGTCTTTGAGACCACACTTGATTGCGTTCGTTCCAACAAGCTTGAGCCCAACCAGGACGTCCTGAAGGTCATGCTGAAGTCGGCCGACGTGCTCGCCGACCTGACCAATGCCGCCCGCGATGGCGGCAGCGTCGATGAAAGCAGAAGCCGCGGCCTCGTCAAGGAACTGGAAGCGCTTGCCCATGGCGAGCTGCCGTCTCCCTCGGCAGCTTCCGAGGCGCCCGCGCCGAAGCCGGCCCCAAAGGCCGCTCCTGCTCCGGTTGCTGCAGCCCCGGCTCCCAAGCCGACCGATGATAGCGGCTTCCAGCCAGTCCCCTTCTCCTTCGACGATTTCGGTGGCGAAGAGAAGCCGATCGATCTGCCGGCCTATGAAATCACCTTCAAGCCGCGCTTCGAACTCTATTCAAAAGGTAACGACGCCACCCTTCTGCTGCGTGATCTCTCCCGCCTCGGCGAGATGAGCATCTATTGCAACACCGATGCTCTGCCGGGCCTTGAGGAGCTCGATCCCGAAGGCGCTTATTTCTTCTGGAACATCACGATCAAGACGGACAAGGGCGAAGACGCCATCCGCACGGTCTTCGAATTCGCCGAATGGGATTGCGATCTGACCGTGAAGCCGGCAGAAGACAGCAAGCCGGGCGAGACCAACGAAGAACTGCCGATGATCCCGGTTCCATTCGATCTCTCGATCCTGGACGATGGCGGGGCCTCCGAAGCGCCGGCCGCTGCCGACACCAAGGCCGACGACACCGCTGCTGCCGTTGCTGCCGCTGAAACGGCGACCAACGTCGCGCAGATGGCTGCTGCCGCTGCCCGCGTCGAAAAGAAGGAATCGGCAGCCGCTGCTGCCGCCGCCGCAAGTGCAGCGGCGCAGAACAATGCCGCTGCCGGTGCAGGCCAGACGATCCGCGTCGATCTCGATCGCGTCGACCGCCTGATCAACCTCGTCGGCGAGCTTGTCATCAACCAGGCGATGCTCTCCCAGAGCGTCATCGAAAACGACACGACCGGCACGTCCTCGATCAACATGGGCCTCGAAGAGCTGCAGCAGCTCACCCGCGAGATCCAGGACTCGGTGATGGCGATCCGCGCCCAGCCTGTGAAGCCGGTCTTCCAGCGCATGTCGCGTATCGTTCGCGAAATCGCCGACATGACCGGCAAGTCGATCCGCCTGATCACCGAAGGTGAAAACACCGAAGTGGACAAGACGGTCATCGACAAGCTGGCCGAGCCGCTGACGCACATGATCCGCAACGCCGTCGACCACGGTATCGAAACGCCCGAAAAGCGTGCCGCCGCCGGCAAGAACACTGAAGGCACGGTCCGCCTCACGGCAAAACATCGTTCGGGTCGCATCCTGATCGAGCTTGCCGACGACGGCGCCGGCATCAACCGCGAAAAGGTTCGCCAGAAGGCGATCCAGAACGATCTCATCCCGGCGGACGCCAACCTGTCGGATGAAGAAATCGACAACCTGATCTTCCTGCCGGGCTTCTCCACGGCCGACAAGATCTCCGACATCTCCGGCCGCGGCGTCGGCATGGACGTCGTCAAGCGCTCGATCCAGGCACTCGGCGGTCGTATCAACATCACCTCGAAGCCGGGCCACGGTTCGGTCTTCACCATGAGCCTGCCGCTGACGCTCGCCGTCCTCGACGGCATGGTGGTCACGGTTGCCGGCCAGACACTGGTCGTACCGCTGACGGCCATCGTCGAGACCCTGCAACCGGAAGCTGCTGCGATCCACTCCTTCGGTGCGAGCCACCGTCTGATCTCGATCCGCAACTCCTTCTGCCCGCTGGTCGATGTCGGTCGCATCCTGAACTTCCGCGCCACCCAGGCCAATCCGGTCGAAGGTGTCGCACTGCTCGTCGAATCGGAAGGCGGCGGTCAGCGCGCGCTCATGGTCGATGCGATCCAGGGCCAGCGCCAGGTCGTCATCAAGAGCCTCGAGGCGAATTACACCCACGTTCCGGGCATTGCCGCAGCAACCATCCTTGGCGACGGCCGCGTGGCCCTCATCCTGGACGTGGACGCAGTGGTCGGCGCCTCGCGCGGTCAGTCCCTGAAGGCTGAAATGTCTCTGGCGGCAGTAGGATAAGAGGCAATGTCGTACACGGCAAAAAATCTGACCCTCAGCGGAAGCGAACTCATCGCGTTTCGCATCGGCGATCAGGAATTCTGCGTGAACATCATGGCAGTCCGCGAAATCCGGGGTTGGACCCCGGCGACCGCGATGCCGCACTCGCCATCTTATATGATTGGCGTCATAAACCTGCGTGGCGCGGTGCTGCCGATCATCGATCTGTCGGGCCGACTTGGCATGAAGCCGGTCGATCCGACCGCCCGCCACGTCATCATCGTCGCCCAGGTCCGCCGCAAAACGGTGGGCCTGCTGGTCGACGCTGTTTCCGACATTCTGACCGTCAATGAAGATGACATCCAGCCCACGCCCGAGATCTCCTCAGACCTTCAGCGTCAGTTCGCCCGCGGCATTCTCTCCATCGAAAAGCGAATGATCTGCCTGATCGAACTCGAAGCCCTGTTCCCCGACACCGAAAGCGAAGCCGCATGAACGCACTTGGCGTAAAAGATCAGAGGCAGTCTGGTGCTGACGAGGTTCTGGCGAGCGGGGAATACCCGCTGACGCGCCGCGATCTCTCGGAAATCGCCGCCATGATCTATGCGGATGCCGGAATCTATCTCAATGAGACGAAGGCCTCGCTGGTCTACTCTCGTCTGTCGAAGCACATCCGCAATCTCGGCCTTTCGGGGTTTCGCGAATATTGCGAGCTTGTCGCTTCGCCGGCAGGTGCTGCCGCCCGGCGCGAGATGCTGTCACACCTGACGACAAACTTCACGCGTTTCTTCCGAGAAAACCATCATTTCGAACACTTGCGCGACCATGTGCTGCCCGATCTACTGAACCGGGCGCGCGCCGGTGGCCGTGTCCGCATCTGGTCTGCTGCGTCCTCGGATGGGCAGGAGCCCTATTCGATCGCGTTGACCGTTCTGTCAATGATGCCGAACGCTGCCGACTACGACTTCAAGATTCTCGCGACCGACATCGACCCGAAGATCCTGGCGATCGCCCGGGCTGGCGCCTACGACGAAAACGCGCTGGAAACCGTCTCGCCTGCCATGCGTAAGCAATGGTTTACCGAGGTCGAGATGCAGGGACGCCGCAAGTTCCAGGTCGACGACCGCGTGAAGCGCCTCATCACCTACAACGAACTGAACCTGATGGCCCAGTGGCCGTTCAAGGGCAAGTTTGACGTCATCTTCTGCCGCAATGTCGTAATCTACTTTGACGAGCCGACCCAGATGAAGATCTGGCAGCGCTTTGCCGGCCTGCTGCCGGAGGGCGGCCATCTCTATATCGGCCATTCCGAGCGCGTCTCGGGCGAGGCCAAGCACGTCTTCGACAATATCGGCATCACCACCTATCGCTATACGTCCAAGGGTATCGGGAGGAAGGCATGAGCGCTCCGGCAAGAGTTCTCGTCGTTGACGACTCGCCGACCATGCGCGGCCTGATCTCGGCCGTCTTGAGTTCGGATCCCGAAGTCAACGTCATAGGCCAGGCCGGCGACGCCCTGGAGGCGCGCGAGGCGATCAAGCGGCTGAACCCCGATGTCTTAACGCTGGATATCGAGATGCCGAACATGAACGGCCTCGACTTCCTCGAAAAGATCATGCGCCTGCGGCCCATGCCCGTCATCATGGTCTCGACCATGACGCATCGCGGCGCGGAGGCGACGCTCGCAGCCCTTGAAATCGGTGCCTTCGATTGCGTCGGCAAGCCGCAGCCGGGCGAGCCGCGCCCCTTCGGCGACCTCGTCGAGAAGGTAAAGGCTGCCGCCCGCACGCAGCGCAATTTCGCCAAGCCGGCCAAGTCTGCCGCCGTCACGCCGCTCGCAGTGGCCGATTTCCGCGTCGGCCGCAAGATCGTGGCGATCGGTTCTTCGACCGGTGGCGTGGAAGCCCTGATCGCCGTGCTGCAGAAATTCCCGGCGAACTGCCCGCCGACCGTCATCACCCAGCATATGCCGCCGACCTTCACCAAGAGCTTTTCCGAACGGCTGAACCGCCTCTGCGCGCCGGTCGTGGAAGAAGCGACCGATGGCGCCCGTCTCGAGATCGGCAAGGTCTATCTTGCGCCTGGCGGCGAGCGTCATCTGCAGGTCTCCAATGCATCGGCGCCTTGCTGCCGGCTGGTCGAGCGGGGGCCGGTCAATGGCCATCGTCCATCGGTCGATGTGCTCTTCGATTCGGTTGCCGAACTCGCCGGACGCAATGCCGTCGGCGTGATCCTCACCGGCATGGGTCGCGATGGCGCCGCCGGGTTGTTAAAAATGCGACATGCAGGGGCCAGAACGCTTGGTCAGAACGAAAAAACCTGCGTCGTTTACGGAATGCCAAGAGTTGCCTACGAACTTGGCGCAGTTGAACAGCAGCTCCCGCTTGCTGCTATCGGCGAAGAAATATTGAAAATGACAGCCGCCCGAAAGGAAGGGACCGAATAATGTCGATCGCGGAGAAAATCAAAGTTCTGATCGTTGACGATCAGGTTACGAGCCGCCTGCTGCTCAGCGACGCGCTGACGCAGCTCGGCTTCAAGCAGATCACCTCTGCCGGCGATGGCGAGCAGGGTATGAAGATCATGGCGGAGCAGCCCCACCACCTCGTGATCTCGGACTTCAACATGCCGAAGATGGATGGCATCGGCTTCCTGCAGGCAGTCCGCAGCAATCCGAACACCAAGAAGGCGGCCTTCATCATCCTCACCGCACAGGGCGACCGTGCGCTGGTGACCAAAGCAGCGCAGCTCGGCGCAAACAACGTTCTGGCCAAGCCCTTCACCATCGAAAAGATGAAAGCGGCTATCGAAGCCGTGTTTGGAGCCCTGAAATGATCACTGAGGGTGCGGCCCGCCGCGTGCACATCATTCAGGGTGAATATAAGGTCCTGAGCGACCCGGATGCGGTGCTCACGACCATCCTTGGGTCGTGCGTGGCAGCCTGCCTCAGAGATCCTGTCGCTGGTGTTGGCGGCATGAACCACTTCCTGCTGCCGGGGACAGGCAACACCCCGATGACCGGCGGCGATGCCACGCGATACGGCGTACATCTCATGGAACTGCTGATCAACGGCCTCCTGAAAAAGGGCGCGCGACGCGACCGGCTGGAGGCCAAGATCTTCGGAGGAGCGAAGACGATCTCGACATTCTCGAATGTCGGCGAGCAGAACGCGGCCTTCGCCGTGCAGTTCCTTAGGGATGAAGGCATTCCGGTGGTCAGCTCCAGCACCGGCGGTGAGCATGGACGCAAGATCGAATATTGGCCGGTTTCCGGCCGTGCCCGGCAATACCCCCTGACCGGCGCCGAAACGCAGAAAACCGTCGCTCTCGAGCAGCGTCCCGCCGCTCCGCAGAAGCCCGCCGAGACCAGTATCGAATTCTTTTAATGGCGAGGATTTTTATATGACTTTTACACCGATTATCGAGCCGCCGGCGCCGGTCGAGGCGCTGAGCGACATATTGATGCGCATTGTCTCCGAGCTTCACGACGTTGCCTACCTGATGGAACGGATCGAGCCTCAGCTGATCGAACTGGGCGGCTCGGAAATCCTGAATTCCCCTGATAGCATGAAGGTGATGCAGGGCATCGATCTCGCCGTGCAGAAATCGCGCGGTCTGGCCGAATTCATCGACACCATCACCGGTGAAATTCCGCAGAACTGGTCGATCGATGTCGCCACCGCGCTGAGCCTTGTGAAGCTTGCCGAAATGCAGAAAGCACTCGGTGGCGGTACCCGTCACGGCCACTCCCAGCCGCTCAGCAAGGCGGCCGGCGACTTCGATTTCTTCTGATACCGCAATTCATTCCCGCATGCGCTGAACGAAACGCTCGCACAAGTTTCGGCGTCTATTCGTCAAATGAGGCAATAAGCCTGCTTTGTCTTTGACGGATCGTGCGAGAACAGAATGAATCTGTTAAATCAATTAGTTCAGATTATTAAGAACTTTGGTTCGCTTGGGCGGACGCGTTTGATGATCCTTGGTGGGGTCGGCGCCGCTTCCATCGCAATCATCTTGGCCGCGGCAATTTTCGTCAACAAACCGGCCCAGGAAACGCTTTATGTCGGCCTGGAGAAGCCCGATCTCAATCAGATCAGTATGGCGCTCGCCGAAAGCAACGTCGATTTCCAGGTTGGAACGGACGGCTCCAGCATCACCGTACCAGCAGGCATGACGGGCAAGGCCCGCCTGCTGCTTGCCGAACGCGGCCTGCCGAATAGCGCCAATGCCGGTTACGAGCTCTTCGATAATGTCGGTTCGCTCGGCCTCACCTCCTTCATGCAGGAAGTGACCCGCGTCCGCGCCCTCGAAGGTGAAATCGCCCGCACCATTCAATCGATCTCAGGCATCACCGCCGCGCGCGTCCACATCGTCATGCCCGAGGTCGGCAATTTCCGGAAGGCCGAACAGAAGCCGACGGCCTCCGTGATGATTCGCGCCAGTGCCGCGACGGGGCGAAACGCCGCCACCTCGATCCGCCACCTCGTCGCCTCGGCCGTGCCGGGGCTTGATATCGCTGACGTGACGATCCTCGATTCCGCCGGCCAGCTTCTCGCCTCCGGCGATGACGCCGCCAACGGTACGCTGAACCGCTCGCTCAATATCGTCCAGAACGTCCAGCAGGAAGTCGAATCGAACATCGACAAGGCGCTCGCCCCGTTCCTCGGCATGGACAACTTCCGCTCCAGCGTAACGGCCAATCTGAACACCGACGCCCAGCAGATCCAGGAAACCACCTACGACCCGGAATCCAAGGTCGAGCGCTCGGTCCGCTCCACCAAGGAAGCCCAGCAGTCGCAGCAGAACCAGGCCGACAACGCGACGACGGTCGAGCAGAACATTCCGCAGGCCGCACCTGAAGCTGGCGGCGCCACCGGCCCGCAGTCGCAGGACAAGTCCGACAAGCGCGAAGAGCAGACCAACTACGAAATCAACAGCAAGACCACGGCCACGACGCGCAACAGCTACCGGGTCGAAAAGCTCTCGGTCGCCGTCGTCGTCAACAAGGGCCGCATCGCCAAGATGGTGGGCGAACCGGCAGACCAGGCCAAGATCGACGCCTATCTCGCAGAGATGAAAAGCATCGTCGCCTCGGCCGCCGGCCTCGATACCAACCGAGGCGACGTCGTCACCGTCACCGCAATGGACTTCCTCGAGAACCAGCTTCTCGACGATGCCAACAATGGCGTCCATGTCATGGACATGCTGAGCCGCAACCTCGCAGGCATCATCAACTCGCTGGCCTTCGTCGCGGTCGCCTTCGTGGTGGTCTGGCTGGGCGTGCGTCCTCTCATCCGCACCGTCAACGGCTCGGGTTCATCCACCGCAGTTTTCGGCGACGCCACTCCGGAATCGGCTGGCCTGGAACTGCCCGACTTCGCACCGTCGGGCGCTTCCGCGGGCGGCGCACTCATGGATGGCTTCGGCTCCGACTTCGGCTTCGACAGCACCGAGGATCTGCTCAGTCTCGGCGACGACGACGGCAACTTCAACCGCCGCGTCAAGGAAGGTCCGGAACGCAAGCTCGCCCGTATGGTGGAGATCAACGAGGAGCGCGCCGCGAAGATCCTCAGGAAATGGGCCATCGACGAAGCTGCATAATGAAAAGGCCGGGAAACCGGCCTTTTTCTTTCTCGTCTGTGGATATATCGGCCGGTAACAAGAACGTTACCGGCACTCGTGACCGGCTCGTAAGGAGCCGGTTACTCTATTGCAGAGAGTTCTGATGTAGAGATCGCCAGGCAGCGGGATGACGCCCTTCGCATGATGCTCAAGCCGTGCATAAGGCGGATGGCGCAAGTATGTCTCCAGTAGAACAATAGATCGTTGCTTTCGCGCGTTTGAAATCTGCTTCTACCGGGGCTTTCGGTTGCGGCACTTCCTTGGCCGGAACTGTGATAATTACGTCATTCAGACCGATAATTCCGCTCAGTGTCACTCGCGCATAAGGTGAGAAACATTGCGGCCAATGCCAGAATCATCCTAGTTTTATACATCTTCGCGAGAGTGGAGTGGTGATCGAATCACTGCATGGAAGGTCGCAAAAGTAAATCCCCAGAAGTCGGAGATGGTGATTTACGATGGTTGGCTTACCCTTAAGTGATTCGAAGTGGGATTCGCGTGGGGCATGTGTTTGAATCCCTTTCACAAAAACCGAACTTCTTTGCGAGAACCGACAGTTTCTCAGCCGCAGGTCACTGCCAATGGATATGGACATATTTCAGGCGAATAAAGGCGAGAAGCAGATGGCGAACTTCGTCGGCGCCAATGTGCCGGATCTTTTGCCGCGCGACGAACTGATCGATCGCCTTCGCGTCATCGCCGAAACCGGCAAATTGCATGCCGGCTTGCTGGCGCTGACCGAGTATGTCGGCGCCATGCACTATCTGATGGCGCGCTGCGATCTCATCCAGGAAAGCGGTCTGGACTTTATCGTTTCGTCCGACTGGCCTTTCGATCTGGTGAAGGAGGTCGCCAATGACCTGGTCGTGGGTTATGCGCGCTCGACCGAATTCGAGAAGTGCATGCAGGTGCTGCAGCCGGGCTTCGCACTCCTGCCGGACAGCGCCGATGTGCCGCATGGCGCGAGCCGCCAATATTGCTCGCTGACCTTGAATGTCGGCCGCTCTCGCCTGGTGCTGATGTTCTTGTTCAGGGAAGGTTTCGTTCTTTCGCCGGAACGTCTCCGGGACGTGGGCCTGCTTGCAGGCTATTTCGCAAGCTTCCTTCGGTGCGGGGGCACGAAGGTCGATCGCGATTTCGAACTGACCGACCGGGAGCTGGAATGCCTCTTCTGGATTGCGGAAGGCAAGACAAGCGACGAGATCGCCATGATCCTCGGCATCTCCCGGAATACCATCAATAACTATATCACCAGCGTGATGCGGAAGACTGCAACGAAGACGCGTTCCGAGGCGATAGCCTTCGCCGTTCGCAACAATCTCGTCTGAGGGAAATTATGGGCCATCATCCAGGCAGGGCGCTAGGCAATACGGACCAGATGCGCATGGTACGTGTGAACAGGATTTCCAGCCGGTCTGACCTTTTCCCGCGCCTGATTGCCATGCAGAAGCTCGCGGATGCGCAAGGCTTCGCCGTTTTTCGTGTCACCGGCTCCGGCGTGCCGGCAAAGCAGCGACTGATCTGCGAGCTGGAAAACTGGAGTCCCTCGAATGCCGGCTTCGGCAAGGGCTTCGTCGATGCCCATGGCGAGGCTTTGCTCGACCATATCGATCGCTCGCTGCTGCCTTTGTTCTGGGCCGGTAGCCATGATCGTGCAGCTCCTGGCCCTGCCGACTTCTCTCCCTTCATGGTGAGGCTGAAAGACGGCATGGTGCCTTTCTCCGGTCTCGCATTTCCAGTGCGCCTTGGCGCCATCGGCAATGGCTTCGTGCTTTTCACCGGCGACGATATCGATCCGTCGAGCGATACGATCATCGAGCTGCATGGCCGGTGCTGCAATGTGATGATGGACCTTCTGTCGCTCGATGAGCGGCGTGCGGCGGCGACCGAAGCGCTGAGCGAGCGTGAGATCGCCTGCCTTCAGCTTGCCGGCGACGGCCGTATCAGCGAAGAAATCGCCGACAAGCTCGGCCTGTCCGTCCACACGGTGAACGCCTATCTCGGCTCGGCGACCATTAAGCTCGATTCGGTCAACCGCATCCAGGCGATCGCGAAGGCGATACGTCTCGGCTACATCAGCTAGGGCTCTGAGAACGGCAAAGCCCGGCGCCTTGCGGGCCGGGCCTGATATTCTCAAACGGAAGTGCTTTAGCCGGCGAGCGCCTGCAGCTTTGCCACTATATAGCGCGCTTCGTGCAGGCTTCTCTGGAGAAAAGCCGTGTTTGCGTCCGGATCGCTGGAGGCGTTCTGAAAGGAAATATGATTGATCTCGATGCCGGCATGGTCTTCGGCGAGTGTCAGCTGCGCATAGACGGTCACGCCGCGCGGCTTGATTTCGAGATCGAGCACAACTTCAGGCTTACCGCCCCATTCCAGCGTATAATTTCCCCCCAGGCCGAAGTTGACAGTGCCAGGATGGAAAAACAGTTCCGCTGCGGAAGCGACGAGGTCGGCGAGATTGCCGTAATACTCGAAACGCAGCAGAGAAATGAGATCGGATGCGTCCAGAAGCCTGAGCTCGGTTGCGACCGGGCTGATCGCTTCTGCAAGGATTTTTTCACGCTGGGCAGAGTAGGGGCATTTTTTCATTCGACTTATCTTACCCGTTTGTTCTTGGCCTCCGCGGCGTAAACCCGATGAATGAGTTCCGCGACGGCCTTATAGAAGACTGACGGTATGACACTATCCACCGAGACTTGCGCAAACATGGAGCGTGCGAGAGGTGGATCCTCGAAGACAGGGATGTCGTTCTTCTCGGCGATCTCTCTGATTTTTAACGCAATAAGGTCCTGGCCCTTGGCAAGGACGACCGGTGCATCGTTTTCTTCGCGTACGTAGCGCAGCGCTACGGCATAGTGCGTCGGGTTGGCGATGACGAGGGTGGCACGCTGGACACTGGCGATCATGCGTCGGCGGGCGCGGTCACGCATGACAGAGCGCTGCCTGCTCTTGACGAAGGGGTCGCCCTGCGACTGCTTATTTTCTTCCTTTATCTCGTGCTTCGTCATCTTCAGTTCGGTGAACCAATGATAGCGCGTCCAGAAGACGTCGGCGATCGCAACGATCGCGGTGGCGACCAGCATGACGATGATGATCTTGCGCATCGCGGTCATCATGCGAACCATGATCGTCTGGGGATCGGAGAACATCGCATCGATCGAGCCGAAATATTCGCTTCTGAGGACGAAGAAGAGAATCACTCCGACGACAACCACCTTGAACAGCGACTTACCGAATTCGACGAGGCCTTGAAGGCTGAAGAGCCGCGACCACCCCTTGATCAGTGAAATACGCGAGGCCTGCGGACGGATGCGTTCGAGAACCGGAGTCGGCAGGTTCTGAAAGACGGACGAGGCGATGCCGAACGCCATGAACATGATGAAGGCAGGGGCCAGAAGCGCAGCCATAGCCCAGCCGAGCTTCGCAAAGAGCGAGAGGACGTCAGGTCCGGTCTCGATCTTCCACTGATCTGGCTGCTCGAAGACGTCACGCAGGGTCTCGGCCATGTGTGACGTCGCGTCGGGAAGGAAGAAGACGAGATAGATGAAGGTCGCCAGAATCGTCGTGAAGATCGAGATTTCGCGCGAGTGGGGGGTATTACCTTTTTCGGCAGCATCAGACCGCTTTTTCGCGGTAGGGGCTTCTGTTTTGCTGTCCTTGTCTTCATCGGCCAAGTCTGCGGCCCTCCGTCAAAGAAAAAGGCCGCGACTGGAGCGCGGCCCATTTCCCCGAAGGGTAGTCTTGTGCGTGCTGCTGATCAACCGCCGCCTTGTGGGCGGGGGGGCTTGTCAACAACTGCGATCGTCTAGGCGGCGGCCGGGCCGCCTTCCTTTTCCTTGAGCTCGATCTGGCCGGCATTGGCCAGGCGAATCGCTTCCTGCGCGACGGCGCGCCGCGCAATCGCGATCTCGCGTGGATTGACGCCGGCCATGCCGCTCTGCAGATCCGATTCGATCATGCGGCGCTGGCGCGGGCTGATGGAGGAAAGGACCGATTCGCGGATTTCGGCCGATGCGCCGCGCAGTGCGACGGTGAGAACGTCGGACGAAATATCGTTGAGCAGCATCACGCGGCTGCGCTGCGGCATCAACATGAGGTCTTCGAAAAGGAAGATCTTCGGACGAACCTTGTTCACCGCTTCGCGGTTGATCGATTCGAGCGAGGTGAGCAGCGTGTCGACCTGCGGTTTGTCCATTTCGTTCATTAGGTCGGCGACCTTGGTGGAGCCTGACGCGTTGCGTTCCGCGTCGATCTCGGCAAGCAGCGTCATCACCTGGTTTTCGATGATCTGCGCGGCCTTCGGGCTGACGCCCTTCATGTTGACCGTACGGTTCATGATGTCGGCGCGGCGGTTGTCGGGAAGCTGCAGCAGCACCTTCGCGCCGAAGGACGACGGCATCATGGACAGGATATAGGCAACGGTCTGCGGATGCTCGCGCAGCAGGAACTGGGCGACGAAGGCAGGTTCCGCCTCGGCGAGACGGTCCCAGATGGATGTTTCGTAGGCCTGGAAGGCGGTACGGCGGCCAAGCAGGCTGTCGACTTCGTCAGGCGTCAGCCCTTCCTCGAGGATGGCCTCGATCGCCTTGGCGTTGTCCATCAGACCGGCGCCTTCGGTGAAGAGATCTTCGAATTCGCCGACGAGCTGAAGAAGCTCGTCCGGCGGGATGGCACGAAGCGCCTGGGCAGATCCGATGATGGTCTGCAACTCGGCCTGCGTGAAATATTTCAGCAGTCGGCCGGCGACCCCCTTCCCCATAGCGAGAAGAACTGCCGCCGCCTTTTCAGCCTGGGTCAACGGTTTCCCGGCAAGTGCGCCGCCGAAATCGTCAAAGTCCATCATGGTCTAACCTCTCCGTCCCGCACAGGGATCAGGCTTTTTTCGTGCTCAAAACTTCTATCAGTTTTACACCGAATCGCGTGTCGTCGTTATCAAGAACCGTAATCTCGCCGCGTGCAATCCTGCGGCCATTCACCATTATCTCGACCGGCTCGCCGATCTTCTTGTCGAGCGCGATGGTAGCACCCTCGGTGAGGTTCATCAGGCCGGAAACCTGCATGCGGCTCGTCCCGAGCACGATCTGGACATCGATAGGGATGTCCATGATCAGGTCGAAGTTCGAGTTCAGTGCGCTCCCGAGCGGTGCCGGAGCGGACTGGAAGGAATTGCCGCCGAAGCTCGGCGCGGCGTCAAGGCTGGGAAAGCCTGCTGCGCCCATGCCGGCAGCATTGTCACCGAAATCACTGCCCCCGAAATCGCCGCCTGCAAAATCGGCACCGCCGAAGGCGGTTTCGCCGGCATCACCACCGAACGGCGAAAGGTCCGTTCCTGCTGCGAAAGCATCGTTCTGCAGGTCGTCGCCGAACTGCGGAAGGTCGCCGTCCGAATCTTTCTTCAGCACGCCGCGCAGATCGTCGATAGCCTGATCCAGATCGGCTTCATTGCCCGGCATGTCCAGGGAGAGGTCACTATTCTGCTGTGTCTTCTTCGTAGCCATGAAATCACTATTCCAGTTGAAACTTGCCTCAAACTGCCTTTGTGGCCCTGAGAGCGAGAGAACCGATTAATTCATTAAGTGCCGGATCAGCTCATCATCCGAATTCATGGTGTCTTTCACTCGCACCATGTAGTTGTCGCCTGAACGCCCGAACTCGCACACATACAATTCTCGGCTGTTGGCGCTGACTTCGACGCGTACGTCGCCGCTGTCGCGGAAAGGAATGACGTCGCCGGCCATCAGTTTGGAAATCGTTCTGAGCGTCAGATCCTGCAGGCGGATCTTCGCTTCGAGGGTCACCTGCGACCGGCGAACCTGGTCGCCGATCTGCTCCGTCCACTCCGGCGACTTGCTCGGCTGCTTCTTCGGCTTCGGGGCAGAGACCTTGGTCTTGAGCAGCGCTGCCTGGGGGACGATCAGGCTGAATTCGGAAGTGATGCCGGCAAGCGTGATCGACATGTTGATTGCCGCCGCGAATTCATCCGGACGGTCTTCCGGCGGACGGATGCGTGCTTCAAGAGCGAAGGGAGCCGACAGGCTGGGCTCGAATCCGCCAGGCGCGTTGACGGCAGAACGCAGCACCTTGGAAATCTTGTCGAACACCATGCCGGCGAGGTCGATCTCGATAACGGAGAGAAGCCGGTCGGCCGGCTCCTCGATCGTTTCGGCAGCAGCGCCAAGCAGATGTTCCATCAGGGTAATGATGAAACTGTTGCCACAGGCGATGGTGATGTTCTGAGACCAATTGCGCAGCGTCGCATCGACCAGCGTCATGTTGGAGCTGAGATCGTCGATCAGATGATTCTTGTAACCGATCTCGCAGCCGAGATAGCCGACTGTCACGTCGAGGCCGGTTTCGCTCTTCAGGATATCAGGAAGGAATTCGCTGTAGATATCGCTGAAGGAACTGCAGAGCTTGGCAACCCTGCCCTTGTCGCCGAGACCGCCGGTCAGTTTGGCAAGGAGAGCTGGATCCATTGTCTGGTTGTCATGCGAAGCATTGCTCATAGTCATTTAAGCTGCCTTGTTTTCGCCACCTGGGTTCATCATTTCCTGTTCCACTGCGTCGATCGACGGGCGTTCATACGCCGAGATCGTCTTACGGCCATATTCGAGGGCGACCTGCGGCACCGAGCCGTTCATGTAGGCAAGCAGGGTCTGCTTGACGACGACGTAGAGGCGGTGCTGCTTGGAGCGGACGACCTTGATCTGCGAGACCAGCGGTGAGCAGACGCAGTAGGAAAGCAGAATGCCGAGGAATGTGCCGACGAGGGCCGAACCGATGAGGTGGCCGAGCACTTCCGGCGAGTCGTTGATATGCGCCATGGCCTTGATGACGCCGAGAACCGCCGCGACGATACCGATAGCGGGGAATGAATCGCCCATGATCTGGATCGCGTGGTAGGGCTTCATCTTGTCATGAAGGATGGTGTTGATTTCTTCGTCCATCAGCGCCTCGATCTCGTGGGAGCGGGCGTTGCCGATGATGATCAGGCGCACATAGTCGCAGATGAAGGCCGTCAGTTCCTTGTTCTTCAGAACCGTCGGAGCCTGCTGGAAGATCGTCGATTCGGCCGGATTGTCGATATGCGCTTCGATTTCGTTGCGCGATTTCGTACGCAGGTCGCGCATCAGTGAATAGAGCACGCCGAGCGTATCGAGGTAGTTGCGCTCCTTGGGAACGGAGTGCTTGAAGGCCTCTCCGAGCGCCTTGCCGGAGTCCTTCACCACCTTCATGGGGTTGGCCATGATGAAGCTGCCGAGACCCGCGCCGCCGATGATCAGGAATTCGAAGGGCTGAAAAAGAGCATCGACTTCGCCGCCCATGGCCATGAAGCTACCGACGATACAGCCGCAGACAACTACAAATCCGATAATAATATTCATCGTCAGCCCAATCTGAACGTTGCTTTTCTTTGCGACGGATAGGGTTTGTGCCTTGCGTGAGGCTGATGAACGCGGCTTTCGCGCATTCATTTGCGCTACCAGCTTCGCGCAAGGATTTGCCTTCATATTGAACGTGACGAGTGGGCCTATGCGCGCCCATGTCTGAGATGCCGCTCAGCGGAACCCGTGGCCGAACTAAAAGGAGCCCGGTGTTTCGTCCCGTTTATCGCCAATGTGGAGCTTACCGACATGCAATCCGGTCTTTACGTTTCCCTGTCGTCGCAGATGGCTCTCGAGAAACGCCTGACGACGATCGCCGACAATATGGCCAACGTGAACACGACCGGTTTTCGCGGCACTGAGGTAAAGTTCGATGAAATGTTGGCGAACAACGAGAACAAGACGAACACCAAGGTCGCCTTCGTCTCCCAGGGCAACGACTACCTGGACACCACTCACGGCGAAATGCAGCACACCGGCAACATGCTCGACTTCGCCATCAAGGGCGATGCCTGGTTCTCTCTCGATACGCCCGCCGGCCGCGTTCTGACGAGGGACGGCCGCTTCACGATGCGGGATACCGGCGAGCTGGTTTCCATCCGCGGCTATCCGGTTCTCGATGCAGGCGGTGCGCCGATCGTGCTCAACACCGCCGGCGGCGAGCCGAAGGTCGGCACTGATGGCATCATCTATCAGAATGACCGCCAGGTCGGTTCACTCGGCCTCTTCGAAGCCGATATCAGCAAGGGTTACCTGCGCTACGAAAACAGCGGCATCATGACGACCGAGCAGCCGCGCGCCGTCGTCGACCGCTTCAATGTCGGTGTCGAGCAGGGCTATCTGGAAAACTCCAACGTCAATGCGATGCACGAGATGACGCAGCTGATCGAGGTGAATCGCGCTTTCGATAGCGTGTCGTCGCTGATGCGCGACAGCGAAGACTCCTTCAAGGAAGCGGTTCAGACGCTGGGCGGCAGCCGCTAAGGCAGGGTGTGAAGCATGAACACCACCCTGTTGACCGAGGACGCGCTCTCGCCGAAGCTCACGCATCTCGGCGACCTTGCAAAGCGCTACACGTCGCCGGAATTCTCCGTGACCCATGGCGGTCGCGTGCACACCATCGCCGCCGGCCACTATACCGTCCGCGGCCTTTCCCGGCATGTGCGGCTTGGCGAGTTCGTGGCGCATAAATCCGCGACGGGTGTCCATCTTGGCGAAGTGGTCAGGGTAGAGCCGGACCTGGTTTACGTCTGCCCGATCGAACCGGGCGAGCCGATCGGCATCCATGACATCGTCATCCGCAAGGGTGCCTTCCGTATATCTCCGTCAGACAGCTGGTGCGGCCGCACCATCAATTCCCTCTGCGAGCCGATCGACGGTCTCGGCCCGATCACCGAAGGCCTGGACCGCCGTTCGATCTCGAACACTGCGCCGCCTTCGATGACGCGGCAGCGCGTCGAAAACGGCTTCAAGACCGGCGTGCGCGCAATCGATATCTTCTCGCCGCTCTGCCTCGGTCAGCGTCTCGGCATTTTCGCCGGCTCCGGCGTCGGCAAGTCGACGCTGCTGTCGATGTTGGCCCGTGCCGACGCCTTCGACAAGGTGGTGATCGCGCTGGTCGGCGAACGCGGTCGCGAAGTCCGCGAATTCATCGAGGATACGCTCGGCACCAATATGAAGAAGGCGATTGCCGTCGTTGCCACCAGCGACGAGAGCCCGATGCTGCGCAAGATGGCGCCGCTGACGGCGGTCACGATCGCTGAGCACTTCCGCGACAAGGGCGAAAATGTTCTCTTCATCGTCGACAGCGTGACGCGCTTCGCCCATGCCATCCGCGAGGTGGCGACCGCCTCGGGCGAGCCGCCGATCGCGCGCGGCTATCCGGCGTCCGTCTTCACCGAGCTGCCGCGTCTTCTGGAGCGCGCCGGTCCCGGTCCGGAAGGTGCAGGCACCATCACCGCGATCATTTCCATCCTCGTCGATGGCGACAATCATAACGACCCGATCGCCGACTCCACTCGCGGTATTCTCGACGGTCACATCGTTCTCCAGCGAAGCCTGGCGGAGGAGGGGCGCTACCCGCCAATCGATCCGCTCGCATCCATCTCGCGTCTTGCCCGCAAGGCCTGGACTCCGGATCAGGAGAAGCTGGTTTCCCGCCTCAAGGTGCTGATCCACCGCTTCGAGGAAACGCGCGACCTGCGCCTTATCGGCGGCTACCGTCCCGGCGCCGATGCCGATCTCGACATGGCGGTCAAGCAGGTACCGATCATCTATGACGTCCTGAAACAATCTCCGGGAGACCGCGAATCGCTTGATGCCTTCGCCGATCTTGCCGGTGCTCTCAAGGCCGCCGCCGGCGTACCGACTCCGAGTGCGCCTATTCAAAGGAGGGCCTGATCATGGCCGATTTCGAAGACGAACGGATCGCCGCGCTGAAAGAGCGTAACAAGGGAGTGCTGCTCGACCGCGCGCTGACCTTTTTGGGTTTGGCACTTGCCGGCGCTTCCGCCTTCTTCCCCTGGTACGTCTTCTTCAACGCGGACAAGTTCGGCATCAGCGTCGCCGATAGCAATGCCTCTCGTGAATTGCCGAACTGGCCGGCGCGCAACGTCTTCAGCGTTTCACCGCTCGCCATGGTCAACAAGAACGATGAAGGCAAGAAAGTCCCACCGATCGACAATATGACGACGGCAACCGTTTCCGAGCTCGGCAAGGAGCGCAATGGCGACGCCTCGATGGAGGATCAGCCTTTCCCCGGCAAAGGCTCTTTCCGTTTGCTGCACGTGGCCAACGGCCGGGCGCTCATTGAAGATCCTTCGGGCATGTATGTCGTGCGCGTCGGCTCGATCCTGCCTGACGAAAGCCGCCTTGCCACATTGGAACAGCGCGACGGCAAGTGGGTGATCGTTACTTCCAAGGGTGAGATCTACCAGAACAACTAGTTCAGGCAAGAGGACGAATCGCTGTGAGGCCCTGTCGGAGAAACGACCGGGCGGCGGATGGTCGCTGTCTGCAAGTAATCTCGAAGAATGGCTTGTAAAGCCCGCATTTACCGTAAGTCCCACGCAAGATTACCGCCCTAGGTTCGGCCTAGTAAAAACGGAGAGTTCTCATGCAACCGATTCAACTTTTCGACTTGGCTTCAAAGCAGGCGGAATGGCTGACGATTCGTCAGGAGGTTGTTGCCGGCAACATCGCGAATGCAAACACGCCGAAATTTCGGGCGAAGGATGTGACGCCTTTTCAGGCTGTGCTCGACCAGTCGGACGTCACCATGACGCGCACCAATCCGATGCACCTGAGCGGCAACGATTTCAGCACGAGCGGTGACATTGACGTGAAGGATGCCGCGCTCGACCAGGAAATCGGCGTTCAGGAATCCGGCAACACCGTAGGTGTGGCCGAAGAACTCTCCAAGTCCGGCGAGATCAAGCGTCAGTACGACCTGAATACCTCGCTCGTCAGTTCCTTTCATCGAATGATGTTGATGACCGTAAGGAAGTAGCCTCATGGATCCGCTTTCAGCAGCAATGAAAATCGCAGGTTCCGGGCTCGAATCGCAGTCGACACGTCTGCGCATCGTCTCGGAAAACATCGCCAACGCCCGCTCGACAGGCGACACACCCGGTGCCGATCCTTATCGCCGCAAGACCATCACCTTCGGCCAGCAACTGGATCGCACCAGCGGCGTCGAGACCGTCAACGTCAAGAAAATCGGTACTGACGAAGGCGATTTCACCAAGGAATATGATCCGAGCAATCCGGCTGCGGACGAGAAGGGCATCGTCAAGATGCCGAACGTCAACATCCTGATCGAGATGGCCGACATGCGCGAAGCCAACCGTTCCTATGACGCCAATCTGCAGACGATCAAGCAGACTCGCGACCTCATTTCCTCGACGATCGATCTCCTGAAGAGCGGACAATAATGATCAGCAGCGTACAGAACGTAAGCAATCTCTCGATGACCCGCGCCCTCGGCGCCATCGACACCGAAAATTCCGCCTCCTCTTCGACCGCAACCTCATCTGCTGCGGCCGGCGTTTCCAACGGCCTGAGCTTCGCCTCCGTCATGGGCAACATGGCGACCGAAGCCGTCAGCAGCCTGAAGGGCGCGGAAAACATGTCCTTTGCCGGCATCAAGGGTACGGCCTCGACGCGCGAGGTCGTCGATTCCATGCTGCAGGCGGAGCAGACGCTCCAGACTGCAATCGCCATTCGCGACAAGGTCGTCTCGGCCTTCCTCGAAGTCACCAAGATGCAGATGTAACTGATTTGAGGACGAACACATGAGAGCGCTCGCCATTGCAGCAACGGGCATGGATGCCCAGCAGACTAACCTGGAAGTCATCGCGAACAACATCGCGAACATCAATACGACCGGTTTCAAGCGCGCCCGCGCCGAGTTCACCGACCTTCTCTATCAGACCGAACGCGCCAAGGGTGTCGCCAACCGCGCCAACCAGGCTGTCGTTCCCGAAGGCGCCAATATCGGTCTCGGCGTCCAGACCTCGGCCGTGCGCAACCTGCATCTCCAGGGCGAATTGACCCAGACCGGCAACGACCTCGACGTCGCAATCGTCGGCAAGGGCTTCTTCCAGATCCAGTCGACGGACGGTACGACGCTCTATAGCCGTGCCGGTGCGCTCAACAAGAACGATCAGGGCCAGCTCGTCAACATCGACGGTTATGAAGTCATCCCCGGCGTCACTATCCCGCAGGGCTCCACCGAGCTGACGATCAGCCGCTCCGGCGAAATCACCGCCAAGCTGCCCGGCCAGACCACTCCGACCACTCTCGGCCAGCTTACGCTCGCCGACTTCGTTAACGAGGCAGGCCTGCAGCCGATTGGCGACAACCTCTTCCAGGAAACGCCGGCATCCGGCGAAGCGGTCATTGGCAATCCTGACGAGGATAATATGGGTTACCTCAAGCAGGGCTACCTGGAATCCTCGAACGTCGATCCGGTCAAGGAAATCACCGAGCTGATATCGGCCCAGCGCGCTTACGAAATGAATTCCAAGGTGATCACGACAGCTGATGAAATGGCATCCATCGTCAGCAAGAACCTGAAGTAAGAGGGAAGGGCCGAACATGATGTTTCGCCGGGCAGGACACATCCAAGGATGGGTGGCTGCGGCCACGATCGCAATCGCTGGCATGATCATGCCGGCAGCAGCGGATGCCGGCATGGGTTATGCCGTTGTCCCCACGACGATCATCTATCCCGGCGACACGATTTCGAGCGCTCAGCTTCAGGAAGTCGAGGTCACCAATCCCAACCTCGCCGGAGACTATGCAAAGTCGGTCTCCCAGGTCGAGGGTCTGGTTTCCAAGCGCACGCTCCTGCCGGGGCGGACGATTTCGATCTCCGCCCTGCGCGAGCCCTATACGGTCACGCGCGGCTCCAATATCCGCCTGGTCTTCCAGCTTGGTCAGATGACCATTTCCGCTGCCGGCTCGCCTCTTGAAGATGGTGCGACCGGCCAGATGATCCGTGCACGCAATATGGATTCCGGCGTCATCGTCAGCGGCACCGTGCTCGCCGACGGTACGGTCCATGTGAGGGCAAAATGAAGTTCTTCTTTCGTATCCTGAGCCTGGTTGCGGTTCTGGCGATGAGCCTGACCGATGTCGCGCCTGCATGGGCGCTGACGTCCCGTATCAAGGACATTGCCTCGCTTCAGGCCGGCCGCGACAACCAGCTCATCGGCTACGGTCTTATTGTCGGCCTGCAGGGAACCGGCGACGGTTTCCGTGCTTCGCCTTTCACCGAGCAGTCCATGCGCGCGATGCTGCAGAACCTCGGCATCTCCACGCAGGGCAGCCAGTCGAACGCCAAGAATACCGCGGCCGTCATGGTCACCGCCAACCTGCCGCCTTTCGCAAGCCCCGGCAGCCGAATCGATGTGACGGTCAGCTCGCTCGGCGATGCGACCTCGCTGCGTGGCGGTACGCTCATCATGACCTCGCTGTCGGGCGCCGACGGCCAGATCTATGCCGTCGCCCAGGGCGCCGCCGTCGTCACTGGCTTTCAGGCTCAAGGACAGGCCGCGACCGTGACTGAGGGTGTGACGACGGCCGGCCGTGTACCGGGTGGCGCCATCATCGAGCGCGAGCTGCCGTCCCGCTTCAAGGATTCGGTCAATCTCGTCCTGCAGCTCCGCAACCCGGACTTTTCCACCGCGATCCGCATTGCTGATATCGTCAACGGCTACGCAAAGGCACGCTTTGGCGGTCCGGTCGCGGAAGCTAAGGATTCGCAGGAAGTCGTCATCGAGAAGCCGCGCGAAGCCGATCTTACGCGCCTGATGGCCGATATCGAAAACCTCGTGGTCGAGACCGACACGCCGGCCAAGGTCGTCATCAACGAACGCACCGGCACGATCGTCATTGGTTCGGATGTTCGCGTCTCGCCGGTCGCCGTCAGCTATGGCACATTGACAGTGCAGGTAACCGAAACGCCGCAGATCATCCAGCCGGAGCCCTTCTCGCGCGGTGAGACCGCTGTCCAGCCGCAGACGGATATCCAGGCGCAGAAAACGGGCGGACGGGTCGCTATTATCGACGGTCCTGACCTGCGCACTCTCGTTGCCGGTCTCAACAATATCGGTGTCAAGCCGGATGGCATCATCGCCATTCTCCAGGGCATCAAATCTGCAGGCGCCCTGCAGGCGGAGCTTGTGCTGCAATGAGCAAGATCACGAACCAGAACTCGATCGTCGAACTGTTGCGCCGGCTGGCATTGCCGGCCGCAGGCCTCGTGCTGCTTTCCATTCCCGGCGCCTTCGCCCAGGAGGTGGCGCCGGCAGGCGACATCACCTCGACGGACGAGGTCAAGCAGTTCTGCACGAATATCGCCGATCCGGCCCGCGATCAGCGCTATCTCCTGCAGAAGCAGGAGCTCGAGAAGCTGCGTGCTGATATCGACAGCCGCGTCGCCGAGATGGACAAGCGCAAGGCGGAATACCAGGACTGGCTGAAGCGGCGTGATGATTTCCTCAAACAGGCCGAGGCCGGCCTGACGGATATCTACAAGAAGATGAAGCCGGATGCCGCAGCGCTGCAACTGCAGGATGTCAGACCCGAACTGGCCGCGGCCGTCATCATGCGGCTCGGGCCGCGTCAGTCGAGCCTGATCCTGAACGAGATGGATTCCACCAAGGCCGCCAAAATCGCCGGTATCATTGCAAGTGCATCTGATCCCAATACCTCGAAGGATCCTTCATGAATAAGCGTTTACCGGCTGTGATTGTCGCCGTCGCACTCCTTGCAGGCTGCCAGTCCACGGCAGTCAACGAGATCGGCCGCGCGCCTGCCATGAGCCCGATCGGCAGCGGTCTTGCCTATGGCCAGACGCCGCAGATGGGGCTCTATCCGAAGCAGCCGCGTGCGGTAGCCCAGGGCTATTCACTGTGGAGCGATTCGCAGGCCGCGCTCTTCAAGGATGCGCGCGCTCTCAACGTGGGCGATATCCTGACAGTCGATATCCAGATCAATGACAAGGGATCCTTCGACAACGAGACCAATCGCAGCCGCAAGAATTCGAGCGGCATGAACTGGGATGTCAACGCCCAGGTCTTCGGCTGGACGCCGCAGTCCAAGACGGATCTGACCTACGGTTCCGACACGAGCACGGACGGCAAGGGCAAGATCGAGCGTACCGATAAGCTCAACCTTCTGGTTGCCGCCGTTGTCACCGGCATTCTCGAAAACGGCAACCTGGTTATCAGCGGTTCGCAGGAAGTTCGCCTGAACCAGGAACTGCGTATCCTTAACGTCGCCGGCATCGTGCGTCCGCAGGACGTCAATTCCGACAACCAGATCTCCTACGACAAGATCGCCGAAGCCCGCATTTCCTATGGTGGCCGTGGCCGCCTGATGGAAGTGCAGCAGCCGCCGCGCGGCCAGCAGGCCGTCGATCTCTTCTCGCCGCTTTGAGGCTGAACCAAGATGGCAGACAACGAAACAGGCGAAGGCAAAAAGAAGTCGAGCGGCATGGTGATGACGATCATCGGCCTTGCCGTGCTGACGCTCGTCGGCGCCGGCGGCGGCTGGGCGGTCGGCAACATGGTGGCCCCGAACATCCGCAGTGCTACAGAGGCTGAACAGGCGAAAGAGGCCGAGGCCAAGAAGAAGGCCGAGGGCGGTCTTCCGAAAATCGCGAACGAAGCCAACAACATTGTGCTGCTCGATCCGGTCACCTCGAACCTCGCTTATCCCTCGGAAAACTGGATCCGACTCGAGGTGGCGCTGATGTTCAACGGGCCGCCGGATGTCAAGGTCGCCGAGGATATTCACCAGGATATCCTCGCTTATGTCAGGACCATTTCCCTTCAGCAGATCGAAGGGCCGCGCGGCTTTCAATATCTCAAGGATGACATCCAGGAACGTGTTGACCTTCGCTCTCAAGGGCGCGTATCGAAGGTCATGTTCAGGACCTTTGTCATCGAATGATTCGACTTATAGTTTTCCTTGCCGCCATGATGGCGGTGCCGGAACTGGCGGTAGCCCAGCAGCTGCCGACTGATCTGTTGAATATCCCGGTCGACGGCTCTGTCGCCGCCTGGATCATCAGGACATTCGGCCTGCTGACCGTGCTTTCGGTCGCGCCGGGTATCCTCATCATGGTGACGAGCTTCCCGCGCTTCATCATTGCCTTTTCGATCCTGCGTTCGGGCATGGGCCTGTCTTCGACGCCCTCGAACATGATCCTTCTCTCGCTTTCGCTGTTCATGACCTTCTACGTCATGTCGCCGACCTTCGATAAGGCCTGGCAGGACGGCGTTCAGCCGCTGCTTGCCAACCAGATCGATGAGGCAACGGCAGTTCAGCGCATTGCCGAGCCGTTCCGCACCTTCATGTCTGCCAATACCCGCGACAAGGATCTGGCGCTCTTTGCCGATCTGGCCCGCGAGCGCGGCCAGAATATCCAGACGACCGAGCCGATCGACTACCGCATCCTCCTTCCCGCCTTCATGATCTCGGAGATCCGGCGCGGTTTCGAAATCGGCTTCCTCATCGTCCTGCCCTTCCTCGTCATTGACCTGATCGTTGCAACGATTACCATGGCGATGGGTATGATGATGCTGCCGCCAACCTCGATCTCGTTGCCGTTCAAGATCCTTTTCTTCGTGTTGATCGACGGCTGGAACCTTCTGGTCGGCAGTCTCGTGCGCTCCTTCAGCTGACGGGGCAAAGGCGGAGCGCCGTCGCGTACTTTCTTCCTCTCGCAAACATAAACCCGCCGGATCGCTCCGGCGGGTTTTATGTTGCTGAATGTGTCTGAGCGCCTTAGCTATTCGAACCGAAGGGCTCGGTGCGCGGCGGCAGTGCCGGGACGTCAATATGATCAGGGCCGAGGCCCTGCTTGGCGCGCTCGGCGATCATCTCGTAGCCATGTTCGAGGTGGTGGCAGAAGCGTTCGGCATCGAAGAGCGGCGCGATGTAACGCTTTTCCTGCAGATGTTTCTTGTAGCCGGCGACGAGTTCCGGGTTGAGTGCGAGCTCGACGGCGAGATCCTCGTAGGCCTGGAGATCGTCGGCGACGAGTTCCGGCAGGTCGATAGCCCTGAGCAGGCTCCCGCTGACACGCGAGGCGAAATTGGTACCCTTCATCGTCAGGACGGGAAGGCCGCCCCAGAGCTGTTCCGAAGTCGTGGTGTGACCGTTGACGGGGAAAGTATCGATACCGAGATCTGCCGCCTGCTGACGGCTGATGTGCTGTTCATAAGGCGCACGCGGGCAGAAGATGATCCGCTTCGGCGATATGCCGCCGGCCTGGAAGCGCTCGAGCAGATTTTCCATGTTACGAGCCGTGTTCGCCATCAGCCAGAGCACGCTATCGGGCGCACGCTTGAGGATCCGGCACCAGCTGTCGACCACTTGCGGGGTGATCTTACGGTTACCGTTGAAGGATGCGAAGATGAAGGCGTTTTCCGGAAGGCCAAGCTGTTCGCGCGTGACCGGCTGCGGCTGCGGGCGGTTCGCCGGATCGTTCGGCTGATAGCTCTCCGGCATGCGCAGGAATTTCTCGTGGTAGAAAGGCTTGGCCAGGTCAGGCAGCACCGAGTGATCGCCGATTACATAGTCGAGATCGACATTGAGCGTGCTGCCGGGGAAACCCAGCCAGGCGACATGGATGGGCGCTAGCGGCAAATTGAAGGAGGAGGCGCGGCTTCCGGACGTATGACCTTTGAGGTCGACCATGATGTCGATATTTTCGGCGCGGACGGCCTTCAGGATCGCTTCGTCGGACTGGCCGTAGACATCGACGACCTTGCCCCAGCGGCTGCGATCGGCCTTGTTCTTCTCCAGGTATTCGGGCTGCGTGTGATCGAAGAGCGTAATTTCGAAACGATTGCGATCGTGAAGCTCGAGGACGCGCTGCAGCAGCTTCATCGTGGCATGGGCGTCCCAGAAATCCGAGGACATGTAACCGATACGGATTTTGTCGGACCACCTATGCGGCAGGCCGCGCCGGTAGGCCACGCGGGCCGCGTCGAGCGGCTTCGTGCCGATGGTCGCGTAGCGGTTATAATCCTCGTTGCCGCACCAATGCAGGTGATAGAAGGGGTTGTCCTTCCTCAGCATATCAATGTCGTTTTTGGCGAGTGCGGCGTCGATAGGCATCTGATGTTTGTTCGCTTCGTCGAATTCGTTGAATTCGCGTACGCAGACGAGATAGAGGAAGCGGAAGGCAAGATTGCCCGGGTAGCGCCGGAAGAGGTTACGGGCGAGCGTCTGGTTCGTTTCGTCCATGAGGTCGTCGTTGAGCAGCAGTGCGGCAAGGCGTGCATGCTCCGGATTCTGGCTCTCGGACAGGACCTTCTTGAAGGGGCGCAACAGATCGCGCCGCTGCCGGCGCAGATAGATCGACGCGATAATGAAGGCAAGTTCCGGATCTTCCTGCGCCTTGCTGAGATTACGCATCGCAATCAGAAGAGCTTCGTCCTCGTTGCCGGCCTCAAGGTGGATTTTGGCGGCGGTCTTCAGGAATTCGAACGCGCCTTGCCCGGCGCAATCGGCCGCCAGCCCATAGGCCTTGGCAGCATCGGTCTTGAAGCCCAGTTGCAGCAGGTTCTTGGCCAGGAGAGCGTAGGTCTTGGCGTCCTTCTGGGTATCGATGAGCTGGTTGAGCGTCGCCAGGGATTGTGTATAGCGGCCTGCCTGATAATCCCGGGATGCCGCCGAGAACGAAACTTTGCTGTTCAAAACCTAACTCCGTGAGGAAATGTTCCGGCATGAAATGGTGATCGACGGGGCGCGCAATCAGGCCGTCCCGCAGAATGCAGGTTACCCGACGATACTATCCCGGCTTCTGCCACACTGGCATTCGAAGCTTGCTTGAAACCGGTGCGGCTGAATGCTCGCTTTCCGGGAAAGCTGCGGTTTCGAAGACGAATTCAAACAACATTAACCATGCAATTGGAGCGGCTTGGCCGGGAGCTCCGCTTTTAAGAAGTTGGCAAGTATTCGCTGCGAGATTGCCCTGGACATGACGGGTTTGGGCCAAGAAACAAAGGCACCGAGTGGCATGAAGCTGGTCCGTCATCGCCGGTATTTATAGTCCGGTATGTCCTCCTTTTTTGTATCTAGTTTTCTAGGGGACACACTTATGACGAGCATTAACACGAACAATTCCGCCCAGGCAGCACTCCAGACGTTGCGCAACGTCAACCAGGGCCTCAACAGCACGCAGAACCACGTTTCCACGGGTTTCCGCGTTGGCAAGGCTTCCGACAACGCTGCTTACTGGTCGATCGCAACGACCATGCGTTCGGACAACAAGGCCCTCGGCGCTGTTTCCGACGCTCTCGGCCTCGGCGCTGCCAAGGTTGACACCGCCTACACCGCCATGGACAGCGCCATCGACGTCGTCGGCGAAATCAAGGCAAAGATCGTTGCCGCGACTGAAAACGGCGTCGACAAGAAGAAGGTCCAGGAAGAAATCGACCAGCTGCAGGACCAGCTGGTGAGCATCGCTCAGTCGGCTTCCTTCTCCGGTGAAAACTGGGTTGCCGGTGTCAACGGCACGAAGAGCGTTGTTTCCTCCTTCGTTCGCGACGGTTCGAACGGCGTTTCCGTCAAGATGACCGACTACGTCCTGTCGAACGCTTCGGCCGGCAACGTTCTGTTCGGCATGACCACGACCGGTGCAATCGAAACCTCCACAGGTATCCTCGGCTCCAGCAACGGTACGATCGGCTCGGTCTACTCGCTCGACATCACCAACCTCACCAGCGCCGACCTCGGCCTCGCCCTGACCAACGTCGAAAACGCCCTGAAGTCGATGACCTCTGCCGGTGCTAAGCTCGGTTCGATCTCCACCCGCATCACGATGCAGGACGATTTCGTCAACTCCCTGAGCGACTCGATCGACTCCGGTATCGGCCGCCTCGTCGACGCCAACATGGAAGAAGAGTCCTCCAAGCTCTCTGCTCTGCAGACGCAGCAGCAGCTCGCGATCCAGTCGCTCTCGATCGCCAACTCCTCTTCGCAGAACATCCTGTCGCTCTTCCGCGGCTAATAGGATCGCGAAACATAGCCCGCCGGGTGACCGGCGGGTCCTATCGAAATCAAGCCGCGCTTCGATGGAGCGCGGCTTTTTTAATTTCCGTTAACGATTGATTAACCATATTGCTGTCATCTGCGTCTCAACGAGACGGCGAGTTAACCAAATTTAAGAACGGGTTAACAGGCATGAAGGCTGATCGTCGTTCCCGGGCGCTATTCCGGAATGTCCCTTTTATTAACGCCTGCCAGCAAGGGGCAATCATTTCATGACAAGCATTTTGACGAACGTCGCGGCTATGGCCGCCCTCCAGACCCTCCGCGGTATCAGCAACAATCTTCAGGATACTCAAGCTCGCGTATCTTCCGGCTATCGCGTTGAAAAGGCAGCAGACAACGCGGCTTATTGGTCCATCGCAACGACCATGCGTTCGGACAACAAGGCCCTCTCGGCTGTTTCCGACGCTCTCGGCCTCGGTGCTGCAAAGGTCGATACGGCCTACACTGCCATGGACAACGCCATCGACGTCGTCAGCGAAATCAAGTCCAAGATCGTCGCCGCAACTGAAAAGGGTGTCGACAAGACCAAGGTGCAGGAAGAAATCAGCCAGCTCCAGGCGCAGCTCATGAGCATCTCCCAGTCGGCTTCTTTCTCCGGCGAAAACTGGGTTGCAGGCAACACGACGAAGAGTGTTGTTTCCACCTTCGTCCGCGACGGCAACGGCAATGTCTCGGTCAAGACGACCGACTATGTCCTGGATGCGGCTTCCAATGGTAACGTCCTGTTCGGCATGACCACGACCGGCACCATCGATTCGAGCACCGGCATTATCGGCAGCTCCAACGGCACGATCGGCTCGATCTACACCATGAACATCACCTCTTTTGGCCAGACGGAAATCGCTATGGCACTGACGGCAATCGAATCGGGCCTGGAGGCAATGACGAAGGCAGCTTCTCAGCTCGGCTCCATCTCCAATCGCATCGAGCTGCAGGAAAACTTCGTCGCGGCCCTTGGTGACTCGATCGACTCGGGTGTCGGTCGTCTCGTCGACGCCGACATGGAAGAGGAATCGAGCAGGCTCACGGCACTGCAGACGCAGCAGCAGCTGGCGATCCAGTCGCTCTCGATTGCAAATTCCAGCGCTCAGAACGTCCTTACGCTCTTCCGCAGCTAAGCCACCGGTTGAAGCTGGATCAAACCTTACGCCGCCAACTTGCGGCAGCCTGGAAACCGCGCTGTTTCGGCGCGGTTTTTCTTTTATTTCAATAATTTGCATGAACATCGGCGCTGCTGTTTCAATCCCCGTTTCCGCTCTTGCGAAAGTGGTTGATATCGGGTTAACGTTGCCGGGAGTTGATTTGTTTTGCGACGCACCGGTGTGGGGGACCCGCCGGCGGCATGAAGCCAGTTCAGTCGCTGCCGGCAAAAACCGGCCTGCCCATTCACCTTTCCGAGACCATGTCGATGACCGTCAAGATTACCAACGCGGCCGCGGTGAGTGCGCTGGCAGTGCTGCGCAGCATCACTAAAGAATCAACCGACGTACAGCAGCAGATTTCTACGGCGAAGCGGGTCGCGACTGCGGCCGACGATGCGACCTATTGGTCGATCGCGAGCGTCATGCGCGGCGACAGTACCAATCTGGGCACCATTGGCGATGCCCTTGGCCTCGGCGCAGCAAAGGTTGATTCGACCTATACGGCGATGAACTCCGCCATCGATCTCCTCGGCGATCTCAGAGCCAAGCTGGTTGCTGCGCGTGAGCCCGGCGCCGACAAGGACAAAATCAATGCGGAAATCACCGAATACAAGAACCAGCTCCAGACAATGGTCGAAGGAACGTCCTTCGCCGGCGAGAACTGGCTTTTGAACGGCGAGCCTGCAGCACCCCCGCAGTGGAAGATCATCGGCAGCTTCGTGCGTGCGCCGACAGGCGAGTATCAGGCGCAGACCATCGATTTTCCGTCGTCTCAGACCATCCTGATAGATAGGAACAATGCCAATGGCGGCCTGTTCACCAAGGCGGTCAACGGCAATGCTGACGGCACGCCGGTCCGCAATTACTATCTCCTGAACGTGAACTCCGCGACGCCGGCGACCGGCACGGAAATCTCCATCAGCAAGTCGACCACCGACTCGCAGCTCACGGATATGCTGACGGCCACGGACGCCATGCTCAAGCAGCTTACGAATTCGGCAGCAGGGATTGGTATCATGAAGGCTCGCATCGACGATCAGATCGATTATACCGCAGACCTGTCCGACGCCGTTGACAAGAGCGTCGGCGCCCTCGTCGACACCGATATGGACGAGGCCTCGACCCGCCAGAAGGCCATCGAAACCCAGAAGCAGATGGCCGTTGAAGCGATCTCCATTCTGAATGCGTCGGCCAGCAAGATTCTCATCCTGCTCGAATAATGATCAGGGCGAGGGCGGCACCATTCATCCTCGCGCAAGTTTGGGTTTCTAGTTTCCGGCATGAAGGCAGCGTCCGAATCCATGCTGGTGACAGGCCCTGAGCCTCTCCCGCTCCGGAACGGCATGCCGGCAAGGACGATGGTCATTTTTCAAGCGGGGGCATGCCGCGTGCCTCCCGAATACTGGACGGTTTTTTATGAGCATTATGCTTTCCCGGTATTTGAAGGATTTCGGTGAGCCGAGTCCCTCGGCACCGATCATCGATGTTGATGATTTCGCCGCCGAAACCGCCTCCGCATTTGCGGATCTGCCGCAGGAGCCCGAAATCGACGTAGAGGCGGAGCGGCGCGAGGCCTATTCCGAAGGTTTCGCGGAAGCAACCGTGGAACTGGCCGAAAAATACGAAGGCGAAGCCCAGGCCGCGGCCGAAGCGCATGTGCGTGAGATCGAGGAGCTGAAACTCCGCTACGAGATCGAGGCGGCTGCGGTGATCGCTTCCCGTATCCGCGACATGGCCGAAGAGATTGCCACCCTCGTCAGCGAAGTGACCGCGGCAGCCATCACACCGGTCATGACCGAAGCGCTCGCAAAGAAGGCGACCGAAAATCTTGCCGTCCTGCTGCGGGAGGCGATCCTCGACGGCGCGGCGGCGCCGATCGTCGTGCGTGGTCCGGCCAAGCTTTTCGATATCCTCAAGGATGAACTTGGAGAGCATGCCGCATTGGTCCGCCATCATGAGGCTGATGACGTCGACCTTGCTGCCGAGATTGGCGAAACCGTGCTCGTGACCCGTATTTCCGCCTGGGCGGCTAGCTTGAAGAAAGTTTCCGAATGAGCGACGGCGAAAACCATCACCACGGCAAGAACGAGATCATCATCGTCAAGAAACATGGCGGTGGGGATCACGACGGCGCTCATGGCGGTGCGTGGAAAATTGCCTATGCTGACTTCATGACGGCAATGATGGCCTTCTTCCTCGTCATGTGGCTCGTCAACGCCGCCAACGAAGAAACTAAGGCCTCGATCGCGACCTATTTTAATCCTATCAAGCTTTCCGACGAAAAGCCGACCGAAAAAGGCTTGAAAAAGCCCGTCGACCAGGCCGAGGGCGAGCAGAACCAGGAAAAGTCGAAGAATAAGGAAGAGAATCCGAACCAGGGCAAGTCTGCCGCTGACGGTGAGGACCAGACCTCGACCTCCGGCGACAAGACCAATTACTCGGAAGCCGATTTCTTCGAGAATCCCTATTCGGTTCTCGCAGAGATTGCCCAGGAAGTTGGCCAGCAGGCAAACGTCAGCGCCAAGGGTGACGGCGGTGCGGCGGACTCAGGCCCGGCGACCGGTGCCGATGGCGGTGAAGCCTACCGCGACCCCTTCGATCCGGATTTCTGGACCAAGCAGGTCGAAGTTACCACGGCCGGTAAGCCGCAGCAGCCTTCGCCGCTCGATTCGCAGGCCGAACCGAATGAGATCGCCAAGGCCGAAAATACCCAGCCCTCCGCTCTGCTGAGCAAGGACGCCAACAGCGCTGCCGTTGCCGCTTCGACAGAGAAGCAGGCGGACAAGAAGGCGGATAAAACCAAAGACAAGCAGGCGGACAAGACCAAGGACGCCGACAAAAAGGAAGAGGCCAAGCAAGCTGAAGACAAGCAGCAGGCCGAGGAACTGCAGCAAGAGATTGCCCAGCAGATCGCGGGCGTCGCCGGCAAGCTCGCCGAGGGCCTGACGGTAACGGCGTCCGAAGGTGGCCTGCTGGTGAGCATTTCCGACCAGAACGACGACTCCATGTTCAACATCGGCTCCGCAGTGCCGCGCCAGGAAATGGTCCTCGCGATGCAGAAGATCGGCGCGATCCTGAAGCAGAGGGGCGGAGCCGTTGCCATTCGCGGTCACACGGACGGGCGGCAGTTCAAGGGCGGTCTCAACGAGAACTGGCGTCTGTCGATGGACCGTGCCCAGAGCGCTTATTACATGCTCGTTCGCGGTGGCCTCGATGAGAAGCGTATTTCCCAGGTTTCCGGCTTCGCCGACCGTCGCCTGAAGCTGCCCGAGGACCCCTACAACGCGTCAAACCGCCGGATCGAGATTCTCGTGCAGGCAGATCAAGGATAGTCGTATGACGCGCAGGCAGCATCGCTATTTCAGATATGCGGTCTTCGGCCTGGCGATGATGTCGCCCGCCGTCGGTCATGCCGCGGATGCGGACGATCTCGCGCCATACAAGATGCTGCGCTCTCTGCAGTTCGTTCAGGACTCGGTTGTAGCAGGCGATCATTCCGCCGGTGAAATGCAGCGCTTCATGCTTGGCAAGATCGATCAGCGCCTGCGCAACGTTGATCCGTCCGTCTACGATGACGATCGCAACGTCGATGCCGCGCTGATCTATGTGATGAGCGGCGGCAATCCTCAGACGCTGGAATATCTCGTCACCCATGACGTCAACGGCTACTTCGATAATCGCGTCACCGACGTGCTGCGGAAATATCTGAGCGGCAAGGGCTTGCTTGTCTCCAGGACGCTGGAGGAAACCGCCAAGGAGTATGAAGGCAAGAAGATCGGCCCTTATCTGGCGCTGATCGGCGGCAATGTGCTGATCGCCACGAAGCCGCTGGACGCTCTCACTCTTTATGACAGAGCGCGGCTCAATGCACCCGGCACCATCGTGGAGGAGGCGGCGCTACGCCGCTCGGTCGCCATCTGCGTCGAAACCGGGCAGGTCGACAAGGGGGTCGCCTATTCGCAACGCTATATCCGCCGCTTCCTCCATTCGCCCTATGCCAGCCAGTTCGCCGATCTCTTCGTGAAGTTGATCGTCAGCCACGATCACGATGTCCAGCCGCAGACGGTCGTCGATATCCTGTCTTTCATGGATGCGCCGCGCCAGCGCGAGGTCTATCTGCGCGTCGCGCGCGCCGCTGCGATTGCCGGAAAGCCCGAGCTCGCCCGTATGGCTGCCCAGCGCGTTCAGTCGATGGGCGAGGGGACGGACAATCCTTTTGGACCGCTCGCCGATTTCTATAACGGCATGGCGAACGTCCCCACCGACGATATTGATCAGGCTGCCAAATATATCGCCAATATCTCCGGCGCATCGCTCTCGCCACAGGACCAGGCACTGCAAGCTGCCGCACGATCCGTCGCCGAGCAGATATTGCGGGCTCCGGATCCGGCAAGCCTGACACAAGGCTCGACCCCTAATAATACTAATCAAGAAATCACTTCTGAACAGGCTGCAGCCGCCACGGCTGCGCAACCGGAAGGAGCGTCAGCCGCTGCTCCGGAACCTGTTGTCGAAGGCGCGGCTTCTGCTGGCACGAGAAGCCAGGATGTCGACCCTTCATTCACCTCTTTCGTGACGACCAATCGATCCAAGCTCGACGAAATCGACGGTCTCCTGGCCCAAGAAGGCAAGTAAGATGATGATGGATATCAGCGTCTCGGGCGGAGCGCCCGGCACGGATGCGTCTGCGTCCGTAAGATCCGGTCGGGGAGCCGGCAAAGGCGAGGCTGCGGATCCGAACGGTGGCTTCTCGGATGCCCTTTCCAAGGCTGGCAACAACGATCAGGATGCCGATGCCGTCGATACATCCGACCAGCAGGCTGCCAACGACAGCGCGGAGGCCGCAGCGCGCAACCTGCGCGGCCGCAATCCGAAGCCGCTGATCGATCTGAATGACGCCTCGCTCAAGGGACAGGTGGACGCGCAGTCCGAAACCATCGCAAATGCCGGCAAGATGCCTGTGAAGTCCGAAGAGGGCCAGGGCAAGAACACGGCTGTCTTTGGACTGGGCAAGCCGGGCGCCAAGGATCAGGCAGCCGAGACCGCTGCCCAGGCAGTGGGCAAGCCTGCGAAGCAGACCAAGACCGGCACTCTCGATGGCGATGCCGCTGTCGACGCGGACGCGGAAGCCGGTGACGGCGATATCACTGACGTTCTTGGCCTGCTGAAGAAGGATCCTGGTGATACAGCGGCTGTCCTGCAGGCTTCCGCTCATCATGCCGTCGCGAAGGCGGACGACACTACGGCCGGCAAGAAAGACGCCAAGGCCGAAGGTGTAAACGGTGCCAAGGCTGATGCGCATGTGTCGGATGCATTGGCAGCCGTTGCCTCGCATGGCAATGACGCGCATGTGCCGGGAACGGAGAATGCTGAAGGTGTCGAAGGCAAGACGTTCAGGATCAGCCGCGCCGATGGCCGTGGGCAGACGATGGACATGCAGATCGGCGCCGAACAGCCGGGCTCCGAAAAGTCGGCAAAGTCGAGCGTCGAAAATGTCTCCGTTCTGGAATCACGCCGCTATCTCGGCCTGGTTCAGAACCCGAATTCCGCAAACGTGACAGCGGCGCTTTCGGGTGACAAGGAATGGGCGCAAGCCATGCAGCCGAGCTCCGCCTTGTCGAACGCCGCCGAATGGACAAGCACCGGCAAGGTGGTAAACACCCTCAAGATCCAGATGAGCCCGATCGATCTTGGCCTCGTCACGGCTACGATGCGTCTGTCGGGCGATACGCTGAACGTCGATCTCAAGGTCGAGACCGGCGCGGCTTATCGCCAGCTCAAGGAAGATCACGGCAAGATCCTCGAGGCGCTGCGCAGCCAGGGCTACGCGGTCGATAACGTGACCATCAGCATGGCCCCTGTGGAACGCGCTGATGCCGGTAACCAGGCAAACAGCCAGGGACAGACTTCCCAACAGCAGCAACAGTCGCTCGCCCAGCAAGGCCAGGGCGGCGAGGCGCGCGAGCGCCAGAACCAGACAGCGCGGCAGACGGATGGAGGCTTCAATGGTGCGGGCGGGAACGGTGTTGAGAACGCTTCTGCTGCCGACGCTGGTGGCAGCCGCTCTGGCAGCGTTTACCTCTAGCGCATCCGCTTCCACCGGCGCCTGCGAGCGTGAGATTCAGTCTGCTGCGGCCAAATATGGGATCCCTGAGGGAATTCTCTATTCGGTCGGGCTGACGGAAACCGGGCGCAAGGGATCGCTCTATCCCTATGCGATGAACGTCGAGGGGAAGGCTCTGTTTCCAGCCTCCGAGCAGGCCGCGTTGCTGCAATTCGACACCGCCAGCAGGGGCGGCGCGAAGCTCATCGATATCGGATGTATGCAGATCAATCACTATTTCCACGGCGAGAACTTCAGCTCCGTGGAGGAAATGTTCGACCCTCACCGCAACGTGGAATATGCAGCAAAGTTCCTGCGCAACCTGCACGACCGTCACGAAACATGGACCATGGCGGTAGCCAGATACCATGCAGGACCGAACAACAATCCGGCGCAGAAGCAGTATGTCTGCCGCGTCATCGCAAATCTGGTCGCCACCGGCTACGGTAAGTGGACTCCCAATGCGAGTAATTTCTGCGGAAATTAATTCAATTAATAATTGAATTCACCAATTATGACCGAACTGTGTCAAAGTGTGGCAAGAATCCGGCACGATTCCTGCTTGCAAGACGTAATTAAGCGGGCGTTAACTTTTCCACGAAATTTTTGTGTGCATAACGTTATTGACCTACTATATGTAGATCAAATCGGTACTCAATTCTTAATCAATTATTAATTTCCGCCATTAACTTTCACGAGTAGCCGCTGATTCGCGCGATTCGTATCCATAGATCATCGATGTGCCACACTGATTCGGAGGCGGACGAATGATCGTAGTGGTTGATGAGCGTGAGCTCGTGAAGGATGGTTACACTTCTTTGTTTGGTCGGGAGGGCATTCCCTCAACCGGCTTTGATCCCAATGAATTCGGCGAATGGGTGCAGACGGCGGCTGATTCCGATATCGCTGCGGTCGAGGCATTCCTGATCGGCCAGGGGCAGCGCGCCATGGAATTGCCGCGTGCGATCAGAGATCGCTCGATGGCGCCCGTGATCGCGGTCAGCGACCAGCCATCGCTCGAAAACACACTTGCCCTTTTTGATTGCGGCGTGGACGACGTTGTACGCAAACCGGTGCATCCGCGTGAGATTCTCGCGCGTGCCGCCGCAATCCGCCGTCGCCTGAAGGCGATTGCAAACCACACCGACATCGGGGCCATCCGCGTCTTCTCCGATGGGCGGGATCCGGAAATCCACGGCGAAACCTTCGCTTTGCCGCGCCGCGAGCGCCGCATCCTCGAATACTTGATTGCCAATCGCGGCCGTCGCGTCACCAAGACACAGATCTTCAATGCGATCTACGGCATTTTCGACGAGGAAGTCGAAGAAAACGTCGTCGAAAGCCACATCTCCAAGCTGCGCAAGAAGCTGCGTAAGAAGCTCGGTGTCGACCCGGTCGATTCCAAGCGCTTCCTTGGCTATTGCATTGATTGGAATTAATTTTTCGGCGCGGGCCATGCCGCGCGGGAAGGCCGAAATATTTCGATCGGCGACTGGGCATTACAGACAGCTTCACGCAAGGCCCGCCAAATACTGTTGCAATTAGCAGGTAAAACGAGGTTTTCAGATGAGCATTTTCGGCAGCATGAAGACGGCAGTATCGGGGATGAACGCGCAGGCAAACCGCCTCAGCACGGTCTCGGATAACATCGCGAACGTGAACACCAGCGGCTACAAGGCAGTTTCGACCGCGTTCTCGTCGCTGGTCCTGCCATCGGGCTCCGGTAACTACAACTCGGGCGGTGTGACGACGACGGTTCGTCAGGCCGTTTCCGACCAGGGCGATATTTCCTACACGACCTCCGGTTACGACCTTGCCATTTCCGGTGACGGCTTCTTCATCGTCCAAGGCGCCGACGGTGTTCCCGTCCTGACCCGCGCCGGTGACTTCACGAAGGACGACAGCGGCAACCTCGTCAACTCGGCCGGCTTCACGCTCATGGGCTATCCATGGGGCTCTTCGGCTCCAGCGGTCGTCGTCAACGGCTTTGATGGCCTCGTTCCGATCAACGTTCTCGGCGATCAGAAGTTGGCGGCGGTTCCGACCGCGAACGGTACATGGACCGGCAACCTGAAGCCCGGCGCAAAGATTGAGGCGACTGCGGCCAACCTGCCAAGCGCAAACGCCGCTACGGCGACTTCCGACACGCAGAAGTACTCGATGGTCACCTACGACAAGCTCGGCAGTAAGGTGATGTACGACATCTACTACACGAAGGTTCCCAATCCCGCATCGCCGCCGGCCGCAGCCGGCACGACCCAGTGGGAAATGGCAGTCTTTCGCAATGCCGATAAGGCGACGACGGGCACGAGCTCGTTCCCCTATTCCTCGGCGGCCGTGAATGTCACCTCGATCCAGTTCAATGACAAAGGCCAGATGACGGTCCCCGCGGCCCCATCGACGACGAACATCGTCGATCCGAAGACGGGCCTTACCATCAGCATGAAGCTCGATCTCTCTCAGGTCGGCGACAACTTCTCGGGCACGGGTAACGTCGACGGTCAGGGCGCGAATTCGCCGGTCGATATCACGATCGATGCTGACGGTATCGTCTACTCCAAGTATGATGATGGCAGCACCAAGCCGGTTTTCCAGATTCCGCTCGCCAACGTACCGAGCCCGGACCTGCTGACGCTGATGTCGGGCAACGTCTACTCGGCCAACGGCAAGTCGGGCGTGACCGTCACCGGCTTCCCGCAGACCAGCGGCTTGGGCAAGATCCAGTCGGGCGCCCTCGAAGGCTCGAACGTCGATCTCGCCGGCGAACTGACCGAGATGATCGAATCCCAGCGCAGCTACACCGCCAACTCCAAGGTGTTCCAGACGGGTTCCGATCTCATGGACGTTCTCGTCAACCTCAAGCGTTAATAAGGGTAACGGGTAGGCCATGTCGCTCACTTCAGCACTTAACACCGCGCAGAGCATATTCAACAATACGGGCGCGCAGAGCAGCGTCGTATCGAACAATATCTCGAACGCCGGCAACAAGGACTATGTGCGCCGGCAGGCGATGCTCACCACCTCGCTGAACGGCGCCCAGGTGGTCAAGATCAGCCGCGCACAGGAAGATGCGCTGCTGAAACAGTATCTCAAGGCGTCCTCACAGGACAGCGCTCAACAGACCCTGCTGAGCGGCCTCGAAGATCTGAAGTCGATCATGGGCGGCAACGATAACGAAACGTCGCCTGAAGTTGCCCTGCGCACCTTCCGCGACAAGCTCGGCACCTTCCGCGCCACCCCGGGCGACCTTATTGCCGCCCAGGGTGCGATTACGGCGGCGCAAGACGTCGTGACCTCCCTGAACAATGCCTCCAAGGCGGTGCAGCAGCAGCGTGCCGATGCAGACAAGCAGATCAAGAATCAGGTCGACTCGCTGAACAGCCTGCTGAAGCAGTTCGAAACTGCCAACAATGCAGTCAAGAAGGCGACATCATCCAACGAGGATCCTTCGAGCGCTCTCGATGAGCGGGAAAAGGTCCTCAAGCAGATTAACCAGATCGTTGGTGTGTCGACAGTGACACGCGCTAACAACGACATGGTGCTCTATACGGCTGACGGCACGACGCTGTTCGAGACGATCCCGCGCGCGGTCAGCTTCGAGCCGACGCAGTCCTATGCGGCTGACACAGCAGGCAACAAGGTCTATGTCGATGGTGTGGCCGTCAATATGGGCTCGGGCTCGACGACCAATGCGCAGGGCAGTCTGGCTTCGCTTCTGCAGATCCGCGATGATATCGCACCGACTTTCCAGAACCAGCTTGATGAAGTCGCTCGCGGCCTTGTGAACCTTTACCAGGAGGATGGCAATCCTGGCCTCTTCGTCTGGACAAACCCGACGACTGGCACTGCAGGCGGGGTTCCGCCGGCTGGTACCATCATCAAAGGCATCGCCGGAACGATCGCGATCAACGACCGTGTCGTCACCTCCAAGGGAGGTGATCCGATGCGGTTGCGTGACGGGAACATCAATACGACAAGCACGGCTGCGAACCCGACGGGTTCGAGCGGTTATACCGCGGAACTCGACCGTCTCTATACGTCGATGGATTCGGGGATTGCATTCGATCCGAAGACCGGTCTCGACTCGAATATCAGCATCCTGACCTTTGCCACCAATTCTATCGGCTGGCTCGAGCAGAACCGCAGCAACGCTACGACGGCGGCGGAAAATACCCAGGCTGCCGCAGCACGAACCGATGAAGCTTATTCCAACGAAACCGGCGTCAACCTTGATGAGGAACTGACGCTCCTTCTCGACATAGAACAGTCCTACAAGGCGGCGACCAAGATTTTGAACGCCGTTGACGAAATGTTGAAAGCATTGCTGGATATTGCGAGTTAAGCCATGAAGAGCTCATTTATTTCAAGTTCGGCCATCCAAAACGCCATGCGATTGACGATCCGTCAGGCGCAGAACCAGATGACGAAGGCGACGATGGAAGCGACCACCGGCACCTACGCAGATATCGGTGTGTCGCTTGGGGGGTACGCAGCCAAGAGCATCGACTTTACCCGCGAAGTCGACCGCATCAAATCGATCAAGCTGAGCAATGCTCTCGTCGACGCTCGTATGGAATCGGCTCAAACCGGGCTCGATAAAATGAAGAAAGCCGGCGACAGCTTCCTCTCCAAGCTGACCGCGCTTCAGAGTAGCCACGATCCGGGCAGCATCACGGTCGCAATCCAGTCGGCCACGAGCGCGCTTTCCACGATGATGGACACGTCGAACTCGATGGTAAATGGCGAATATCTTTTTGCCGGCATCAACACTGACATCCAGCCGCTAACGGATAAAACCACTGCGACTTCGGCCGCGATCGTTACAGCTCTGAATGCCTATGCGGCAAGCCTGCCGACACCGAAGCCGGTTAACCAACTTACCGGCGACGAGATGAAGACCTTCATCGAGACCAAGGTCGAGCCGATGTTCAGCGAAGCGGCCTGGACGGACCCGACGACTGGTTGGTCGAAGGCGTCCAGCCAAAACATGACGAGCCGTATCAGCAATTCGGAAGTCGTTGAATCCTCGACCAACGCCAATTCCGAAGGCATGCGTTACTTCGCTCTGGCGACGGTGGTGACCTCTGCGCTGATGGGGCAGAGCCTCAGCACGGACGCAATGAGCGCGGTTTCTTCAAAGGCAATCACCTATACGACCAGAGCCACCTCGGGGATCGTCACTCAGGGCAGTCAGCTTGGTCTGTCACAGGAGCGTGTCGAGAAGGCGAATGACGCCCTCGATGCCCAGGCAAATATCATGCAGACCAAGCTCGTCGATATCCAGGGCGTCGATCCCTATGAGGCTTCGACCCTTGTCAAGACTTTGGAAACCCAGCTCGAAACCGCCTACACGATCGTATCGAAGATCCAGCAGTTGAGTCTCGTGAACTACCTTTGATGAGCAAAGGCGCGCAATATAAAGAAGGATGCATGAATGTATCAGTTCTCTTATGCCGAGGTCATGCAAGACTCGGTTGCCGACGCGAAAGAGCGGGAATGGCAGGTTCTCGAACGTTCGATCGAACTGCTTTCGGTGGCGCGCGACAAAGAGAAGTACAGCCGGGAGTCTATCGAAGCTCTCTTCTATACGCGAAGGGTGTGGATCAGCTTCATTGAGGATTTGAAGCATCCCGACAACCAGTTGGAAGTCGAGCTCAGGGCGAACCTCATCTCGATTGCGATCTGGATATTGAAAGAATGCGACAGAATTAGAAAACGTCAGTCGAATAACTACCAGGGCATCATCGACGTTACCACCATCATCAGGGATGGACTTAAATGAAAAGTACACTTCGCATTTCTCTGAAAGCCGGAGAAAGAATCTTCATCAACGGCGCTGTCCTGCGTGTCGACCGTAAGGTCGCACTGGAATTCCTGAATGATGTGACGTTCCTTCTCGAAAACCACGTGCTTCAGCCGGAAGGCGCGACCACGCCGCTTCGCCAACTCTACTTCATTGCCCAGATGATCCTCATCAATCCCGAGGGCAAGGAACATTCGACGGCGATGTTCCGCAAGTCGATCACGATGCTGCTCACATGCTTCAAGAACGAGGAAATCCTCGCCGAGCTGAAGCGCATCGATGCACTCGTTTCGACTGGCCGCGCCTTCGACGCGCTGAAGGCGATCCGTGGTCTCTACGCGATCGAAGACGGCATTCTCAACAATCACGAACTGCCCCCGACAATGGTCGAGCAGATTCGCAGGGAGATCGCACCATGGCGGTAGACGGAACTCAGGGCGTAGGTGGAGGCAGCAGCACGTATGGCTCGTCCAATGCCGCGCAGCAGAAGGCCACGCTGAACTACGACAACTTCCTTCAGTTGCTTGTCGCGCAGATGAAGAACCAGGATCCGACCGATCCGATGGATGCGAGCGAGCAGATGTCGCAGCTTGCGAGCTTCTCGCAGGTCGAGCAGACGATCCAGACGAACACGAAGCTCGACACGCTGCTGACCAGCTCCAGCCTGACCCAGGCGAGCAGCTATATCGGCAAATACATGACGAGCGCCGACGGCAAAACTGTAGGCCAGGTCGCATCCGTCAAGGTTTATTCGGACGGCCTTGTTGCAACGCTGGACAATGGCGGTAAAATTCTCATCCAGGCTGGCATATCCGTTTCTGATTCGGCGCCGACCAACGGTTCGGGCGACGATAGCGGTTCGGATAATACCTGAGTGCCGACGAAACGGGTGGGGTCTGGCGCACGTTCGTTTGGATGATGCCCAAAATACCAGTCCGGTTAAGGCCGGGCTGGCTGCTTTCAAGGCGATATGAGGTTGCCTGACGATGAATGAAGCTGATGCACTCGACCTGTTCCAGGCTGCGATCTGGACCGTTCTCGTTGCGGCGGGTCCTGCGGTTACTGCGGCAATGGTCGTCGGTCTCGTGATCGCGCTGATCCAGGCGCTCACACAGGTGCAGGAAGCGACGCTCACCTTCGTCCCGAAGATCGTCGCCGTTCTGGTGACGGTCGGTATTTCCGCCCCTTTCGTGGGCTCCCAGATTTCCATTTTTACCAATCTGGTGTTCTCGCGAATCCAGTCCGGCTTCTGAGCCAACTTCGCGCAAGCTTCGCCATTTAACTGTCGATCCGAACTGGGCGGACTTTGATGTCCGCCTCCTCTCATGAAGAGACGGAATCGTTATGGCGCAACCACCTGCACTACCCCTTCCGAAAGTCACTCCGAGCCTGCGTGATGTCGGCTTTGCCATGGGCATCATCGGCATCATCTGCATCCTCTTCCTGCCGATCCCGCCGTTCCTGATCGACATGGGACTGGCATTCTCGATCGCCTTCTCGGTGCTGATCCTCATGGTCGCGCTGTGGATCCAGAAACCTCTCGATTTCTCATCCTTCCCGACCATCCTTCTGATCGCGACGATGACGCGACTGGCGCTGAACATTGCGACGACGCGTGTCATCCTTTCGCACGGCAACGAAGGGCACGATGCTGCGGGCGGCGTCATCGCCGGCTTTGCAAGCCTGGTCATGTCCGGTGACTTCGTCATCGGTCTGATCGTCTTCCTGATCCTCATCACCATCAACTTCATCGTCATCACCAAAGGTGCGACGCGTATCGCGGAAGTCGGCGCACGTTTCACCCTCGATGCCATCCCCGGCAAGCAGATGTCGATCGATGCCGACCTCTCGGCCGGTATCATCGACGAGAAGGAAGCCCAGCGCCGCCGCAAGGAACTGGAAGAAGAAAGCTCCTTCTTCGGTGCCATGGACGGTGCGTCGAAATTCGTTCGCGGTGACGCGGTCGCGGGTCTTCTCATTACCGCCATTAACGTCTTCGGCGGCATCATCATCGGTTATTTCCGCCATGGCATGCCGATCGGCGAAGCGGCCGACGTCTTCGTCAAGCTCTCGGTTGGTGACGGCCTCGTCTCGCAGATGCCGGCTCTCATCGTCTCGCTCGCCGCCGGCCTTCTCGTTTCGCGCGGCGGCACCACCGGCTCCACCGACCAGGCGGTCGTCAATCAGCTGAGCGGCTATCCCCGCGCGCTCTCCGTCTCGGCCGTGCTGATGTTCGTCCTGGCCCTGATGCCGGGCCTGCCGTTTGTCCCCTTCGTGATCCTCGGCGGTCTTCTCGCCTTCGGCGCCTGGTTCATTCCGCGTCAGGTCGAAGCCGAAAACAAGATCCGCCGTGATGCCGAGGAAAAGAAGGTTGTCCAGAGCAAGGAGCTAGAAAAGGACTCGGTCAAGTCGGTTCTCCGCACCTCCGAAATCGAGCTTGCTCTCGGCAAGATGGTCTCGACCCGCCTGCTTGGCGCCCATCAGGAGCTCGCCTTCCGCGTCGGCAAGATGCGCAAGAAGTTTGCGACCCAGTACGGTTTCGTCGTGCCGGAAATCAAGGTGACGGACGATATCGGCATCCCCGAAAAGTCGTACCAGATCCGCATCCACGGCACGACCGTTGCTTCGAACCTTCTGCGTGTCGGCGAAGTTCTCGTCGTCACCGGCGCCGGCCGGAAGCCGAGCATCCCGGGCGACGAAATCCGCGAACCCGCATTCGGCATGCCGGCGGTTTCGATCCTCGAAAATTTCGCCGAGGATTTGAAGCGCGAAGGCTTCCAGCCGATCGACAACGTCTCGGTCGTGCTGACGCATATGAGCGAGGTTATCAGAAACAACCTGCCGCAGCTTCTCTCCTACAAGGACGTGAAGATCCTGATCGATCGTCTCGACCCCGAATATAAGAAGCTCGCAGACGAGATCTGCTCGTCGCACATGTCCTATTCGGGCCTGCAGGCGGTGCTGAAGCTGCTTCTTGCCGAGCGTGTCTCGATCCGCAACTTGCACCTCATTCTGGAAGCGGTTGCCGAACTTGCCCCGCATGTCAGAAAGACGGAGCAGATCGTCGAGCACGTCCGCATCCGCATGGCCCAGCAGCTCTGCGGCGACTTGGCGGATAATGGCGTGCTGCGCGTGCTGCGACTCGGCAGCAAGTGGGATCTCGCCTTCCATCAAGCTCTCAAGCGCGATGCAAAGGGCGAAGTCGTCGAATTCGACATCGACCCGCGCACTCTGGAAGAGTTCAGCGAGCAGGCCACGAAGGTTATCCGTGAATTCATGGATAGAGGCCTGCCATTCGCCCTTGTCACGTCGCCGGAAACGCGCTCCTATGTCCGCATGATCATCGAGCGACTCTTCGCAACGCTTCCCGTCCTCTCGCATGTGGAACTGGCCAAGGGCATCGAAATCAAGATTTTGGGCTCGATTTCATGATTTCAGACCCGCAAGGGACAGTTCTGGCGCTGTTTCTGGTTTTCTGCCGGATCGGTGGCTGTGTGCTGACCCTTCCGGGTTTTTCTTCCGCCCGTGTTCCGGAGCAATTGCGCGTCTTCATCGCCGCCGGACTTTCGCTTGCGGTGCTGCCGGTGCTCTGGGATACGGTCTATCCGTCCGTCCACACCAGTTCCGGCACCTATATCGGCCTGATTTTCAGCGAATCGCTGATCGGTGTGATGTACGGCATGCTCGCCCGGCTCTATACGCTCGGCCTGCAATTCGCCGCCTCGATCGTCTCCATGATGGTTGGCTACACGCAGCCGAGCACGAGCGATGTCGTCGAAGACTCGGCCGAAATCAGCTTGACGGCCTTCATCACGATGACCGGTCTGATGGTACTCTTCATCATGGACTTCCATCACATCGTCTTCCGCGCGCTGATCGATTCCTACACGACCATGCCCTTCGGCGGGTTGATGCAGATGCGCTCCACGCTCATTACCTTCACTGATACGCTGGAGCAGACCACCTACATCATGCTGAGGCTGGCGAGCCCCTATCTGATTTACGGGCTGATCTTCAACATCTCGATCGGCTTCATCAACAAGCTCGCGCCGCAGATTCCGGTCTATTTCATCTCCACGCCTTATCTGCTGATGGGCGGCCTCTTCCTGCTCTATTTCTCGATCGCGGCAATGATCAGCCAATTCGGCCAATCCTTCGCGGCACTATACGTGGGAAGGTGAGGGGCGATGATCGAGAAGAAGCGTTCCGACAAGCTCAAGCGCCTGGTCGCGGTGCAACGGCATCTTGAAAGGATGGCGGAATACGATCTCGCAGAAACCAGCCGCCAGCGCGCCGAAGTCAATGCGGCCATGGATGTCGCCATTCTTGCGCTCGGTTCGCTGGACCCCATTCATCGCGCTTTTTCGCAGAGTTACGCCGATCGATTCGGCAGGCTGAGCATCAAGGACCAGCAGTTAACTGGCATGCAGCAGGTGCACGAAATGCGCCTGACGCGCGAGCGCGCCAAAGGTGACCGGCTTGAAGAAAACATGCTCGATGCCCTCCAGGCCGAGCGTCGCGAGGCAGATGACAACGCTGTCTACGACGTAATCGATCAGCAATTCGCAACGCCAGCCTCCAGCAAGCTTCAAAAATAATAATCGCCACGATCTTACATTAGAGGATTGTAACGTGGCTATTTCACCCCCCAGCGATCTGGTGATGGACGTCGTCAAGGCGGCCGACCCCATGGAGGTTCAGGCTGCCCAGGAAAAGCTGAAGGCCAACCGCGCCGCCTTTGCTGCGACAAGCCTGGCCGACAGTGGTAACGGCTTTTCTTCCGCAGTCGACATTCTCGACCACGTCAAGCAGAAGAGTGGCCTGAACAATATTCAGAACCGTACCAAGACCGAGGAAGTGCCGGAAACCTACCGGAAGTTCGAGGCCATGGTTCTGCAGAACTTCGTAAAGTCGATGCTGCCGAGCGATGCCGAGAATGTCTTCGGCAAGGGCGCAACGGGCGACATCTGGAAGGGCATGATGGCCGAGCAGCTCGGCAATGTCATGGCCAAGGGCGACGGCATCGGCATCGCCAAGCAGATGTATGCCGAGCAGCTCCATCGCCAGGAAGGCAAGATCGTCAACGCCTCCACGGATGAAGACGATCGCAAGACCGCGATGAGCATGATCGACGAATTTCAGCGCAAGACCTTCGGCACTCCGACTGCCGACAATAAGTCCGCAACAAGCGACGCATAATCGAGGATAAAATGGAAATAGTTTCGAACGAATACAGGATCAAATCCGTTCTCGGACGCCTCGAAATGATAATCGACAATGAGAACACCCGGATCGGCAGCGATCCGCAGTTCGATCTCAAGGTCTCCAACGCGCATAAGAGCCGGTGCCTGTACGAGCTCTCGATGCTTTTCCGCGACACCGATCCGGCCGAACTTGCAGCTTCGCATCTGGACCAGCTTCACGGTCTGAAGAAGAAGCTTACGCTGAACGCCCGTCGCGTCGAAGCGCATCTGGAGGCGGTTCGCGCCGTTGCCGATCTTCTGAAGAATGCCGTGCAGGATGCCGATGCTGACGGCACCTATTCCCAGGAACAGTTTGTCGCGCGGGATGCCTGATGATCAAGCTCGTCCTCACAGGCGTCTGGGTCTGCGCCGTCACCTTGGCATCGGTCTATTTCTCGGTGAACATGGCGACTGCGCCGGCGCCGGTTGAATCGAATACCAAGCAAAGCGCGCTCGAACTTGTGAAGGGCGAGACGATCACTGTGCCCGTCATCGCCAACGGTGCGGTCAACGGTTATTTTCTCGGCCGCATCTCCTTCATGATGCACAAGGATATGATTGCGGGCCTGAACCTGCCGATCACGGAGATGACGACCGACGAGCTCTTCAGCTTGCTCGTCGGTAACAAGATGATCGATGTTTCCAACGTCAAAGCCTTCGATCCCGGGGCTTTCCGCGAAGAGATCAAGAAGGGCATGAATGAGCGTCTCGGCGGCGAATATGTGGCCGAAGTCATGCTGGAACAGCTCGACTACCTTTCGAAGGAAGACGTGAAGGAAAATTCCGGCGGCAAGCCGCAGAAGGTTGGCGCGCCGGTCAAGATCATCGAGACCGCGCCTGCATCCGAAACGCCGGCTCCATCCGCCGGTCACTGATCACCATCGACCGACCAGTTAAAAACGGCGCCGAAAGGCGCCGTTTCTGCGTTCTGGCTTTGGTTAATGAACCACTTATGCGCGCAGGAAAATCCAAGGCTTTTTCCTAAGGGTTGTTTGAAACCGAGTTGGTATAAACGCGGCACAAGCTTGGGAGGATGGCCGCCACGGGGTTGGGGGAGATCGCTTCAGGCAGGACGCTGCTGGTCCTCACAAGACCTCCGCTGCGGAAACGTAGGCTTATTTTCCGGGATGTCGGGCGCATGACGCACCCTCGGCAGGAGGTTGGAATGAATCTGATTGCAAACTTCGCGGTGCTTGCATCGCGGCGGACGATTTTCGATCTGCCGGTCTGCGATCTCGGCTGGGATGACGCGCTGGTTTTCATCAACGAACTGGCGTCCATTCCCGTCGGGCAGACCGTAGTTTGCTTCGTCAACGCCCACAACATGCTGACGGCCCTGCGCGACGATGAGTACTATCAGATCATGTCGCACAACCTCGTTCTGCCTGACGGTATCGGTCTCAATATCGCATCCCAGGTCACGCATGGTTCGCCTTTTCCCGCCAATCTGAACGGCACCGATTTCGTGCCGGCCTTCCTGACTTTCATGGAAACGCCGCGTCGTATCGGCCTTATCGGTGGCGCGCGCGCGGTTGTTGAGAAGGCGGCCGAGAACTTTTCCAGGCACGCGCCCTGGCACGAGTTCTACGTGATCTCCGACGGCTTTTTCGACAAGGCCAATCCCGAATCCGTTATCGCCGAGGTGGAGCGCCAGAAGCTCGATATCCTGATCGTTGGCATGGGCACGCCACTGCAGGAAAAGTGGGTCCACCAGAATATCCGCGCCGATCACGCACGTCTCGTTCTGACGGTCGGTGCACTTTTCGATTTCGTTTCGGGCACTGTGCCACGCGCCCCGAAGACCGTGCGCATGATGCGCCTGGAATGGGCCTACCGCCTGGTACAGGAGCCGACGCGCCTCTGGCGCCGCTATATTCTCGGTATTCCGGTCTTCCTCTTCCGGGTCTTCCAGTATCGCTTCAGCCGGCGTGCGCGCATCCTCAGTCAGCCGGATGAACGGGCGCACGTTGCAGGCGAACAGAAGAGAATTGAGCAGATGAAGAAAGCCGGCTGATTACAGATTTCTGCAGGTTCCGGTTAACCATTTCTTTGCCATGTATATTTAGAGTAGCTTAATCCTCCGCGTCAGCGCGGTTGAGCGAACTCGGCCATCATGCGCATGAGATGTGACGCCAATGCACGATTCCAGGGCGAAAAACAGTTTCCATGATCGCGCAACCACCTCTTCGCGCGGCCAGCGGCAAAGTCATGCCGAAAAGAGCAGCCATCCGCCGGAGATCCTTCCTTCCGAAGCTGAACTGCTGCGCGCCATAGGCCGGCTGCTCGACGAACAGCGTGCGAAAGCGCGGCAGACCGAACCGCTGGTGGACCGGATCGAAACGATCCTCGGTTCGCGCCTTCAGGCTGCAAACGATATCGCCTCCGCTTCCGCAGCTGAACCCTCTCGTCCTGCGCCAGAGCCGACGACGCAGTTCGTCCAGGTTCAACGCGTTGCTCCCGCTGAGAGAGCGCCCATTTCGACGGTTTCGCGCGAAATACGGCGTCCGAACCGGATCAGGAACGCTCTCATCATGGCTGCCCTCTCGTTTGGCGGCGCTGCCACCCCTATCCTGACGCCATCCTCACCCGCGCTTTACACCGCAGAAACGATACTTGCCGTGGATGCGGGCGCAGGTAACCGGGCTGCCGTCGTCGGGGATACCGTCAAAAGACTGTCTTCGGTACCCGTCATCACCTCTGCCGTTGCGGCACTGAAGCTGGACCGCGATCCGGAATTTGCCGGTAACAGCGCCAATGCACTTGGTGTCGCCTTCGATCTTCTCTCCGGCAGCGGTGCAGCCGCCGATCCGGCATCGCGCGCCGAGGCCGCGCTGAAATCTGCCGTGGCGATTATTCCCGACGACCGCACTGGCACGATCCGTCTGATGGTAACGACAGGCGATGGCGGCAAATCGACGCGCATCGCCATGCGACTGTCCGATGCGGTGACCAGTGGCAGCGCCATGGGCAAAGCGGCCGAGACGGCCACTGCCTTGAAGAAGGAAAATGATCAGGCTCAAGCAGAGCTGACGGCTTTCGGTCAGAAGAACGGCGAGGGCAATGTCAAGGTCGCGACGCAGCTGCAGCGCCAGATCGCCGGGCTGGATGCCGATCTGAAGAATGCCGACGGCAATATCCTGACTGCCAAGGAACAGGCCGACAAGCTTAAGGCCGCTAAGCTCACGGACGTGCTGGAAGGCTCGCTCGCTCCGGATATGATCTCGCCCGCCCTGTCGGATCTGCGCGACAGATACGCGATCGCCAAGACCGCATTGGCGCAGCTTTCGGCAGACCTCGGACCGCGCCATCCGCGCCTGCTCCAACAGCAGTCCGAGGTCGATGGTCTGAAGGATAACATCGGCAAGGAATTGGCGCGCCTCGCCCAGAACGCAAATGCAGCAGCCAAGGCTGCCGTCGATGCGCGCAGACAGCTTAGCGATCGCCGCAACGCGCTGATTGCCCAGAGCCGCGATACTGGCGTCGATCTCGCCAAGCTGACCGAACTGCGGGAAAAGGCGTCTGCCGCCCGCTCGCGTCTGGAAGAGGAGGTCTCCACGACAGGTGCCATCGGTGATGGCCGGGTAACGGTTCGCAAGCCCGCTCTTGTGCTGCCGGTTTCCGGCGACAGTAATTTCGGTTTCAGCGCCTTGGTTGGCGGCCTTTCCGGTTTGGCGGTGGGCCTCGGCTTCGCCTTTGTGCCGCGTTTCTTCCGCCGACAGCCCGAACAGGTGCGGGTCCAAGTTTCCGTCGAGGCTCCAATCCTCGCCCCTGTGCCCGAACTTGCGCCGGTCCCGGCGTTGGCGCAGACACCAGAGCCGGCGCTGGTGCCGCAGGCGGCTGAGGAAGTCGATGCGCTGCGCTCGCAAATCGCCAGCCTGCGCGATCGCTTGCACGCCTACCAGGTCTCACGGTAAGCGAAAGCCCGACCGTAGATTGCTCTTGCATTTGCCGTTTTTAAACGGGATAGGGCGTTATCGGGAAATCATTCCCGCCGCGGGCGAATAGACTGGCGCGAAATTGGGCGGAGAAGACGCGTGACGACAGTAATCGACGGCAAGCAGGTTGCCGCTTCCGTAATCGAAACCGTTAAATCGGCAAATGCTGCGCTTGAAGCCGCCAAGGGCGTCCAGACGGGCCTAGCCGTCGTCATCGTCGGCGACGATCCGGCGAGCCACACCTATGTCAGTTCCAAGAGCCGCATGGCCAAGGAGTGCGGCTTCAAATCCGTCCAGCACACGCTGCCAGCCGAGACCAGGCAGGAGGAGCTTGCAGCCCTTGTCGCTTCGCTGAATGCCGATCGGTCGATCCATGGCATTCTCGTACAGCTGCCGCTGCCGAAACATCTCGACAGCGAGCCGATCATCCAGTCGATCCTGCCGCAAAAGGATGTCGATGGCTTGAGCGTCGTCAATGCCGGTAAGCTCGCGACCGGTGATCTGAAGACCGGCCTCGTTTCCTGTACGCCGGCCGGTGCCATGGTTTTCGTCCGCCGCACCCATGGTGAGGATCTTTCCGGCCTCAATGCCGTCGTCATCGGCCGCTCCAACCTGTTCGGCAAGCCGATGGCGCAGCTTCTGCTGAATGCCAATGCGACCGTCACCATTGCCCATTCGCGCACGAAGAACCTCGCCGAAGTCTGCCGCAACGCCGATATTCTGGTGGCCGCCGTCGGCCGTCCGGAAATGGTCAGGGCCGATTGGGTCAAGCCCGGTGCCACCGTCATCGACGTCGGCATCAACCGCATCGCCGCACCCGAGCGCGGCGAGGGCAAGACCCGCCTCGTCGGCGATGTCGCCTTTGCGGAGGTTTCTCCGGTCGCCGCCGTCATCACCCCGGTGCCGGGTGGCGTCGGCCCGATGACGATCGCCATGCTGATGGCCAATACCGTGATTGCCGCCCATCGTTCGGCAGGGCTGACGCCGCCGATATTCTAACGAGAGCAATTCCAGAAAAGTGTGCAGCGGTTTTGCGCCCGGAATTGCGCTAAAATAAGCGGCTGATCAGATTTGCGGGACAGGGCCTGTCGAGGCCCTGACGATCAGCTCGGTCTTCCAGAGTTCCTGATCGGGGAAGGGACCCGCCTGCTTGACGGTACCGATGAGCCGCTGTGCGATGCGCACGCCGGCGGCCCTCAGCGACGAGCGTGTAGTCGTCAGCGGCACGGAGAAATTCTCCGGCTTCAAGAGCGGCAGCACATCGTCATGGGCGATCAGCGATATTTCCTCGCCGAGTTTCAGCCCAGCTTGATTGACGGCCCGGATCGCGCCGAGTGCAAGCACCGTGCTGGAGCATAAAATAGCGGTTGGTCGATCCGGAAGCTGCAGGAAGCGCTCCATGGCGATCAGTCCTTCCTCATCCGTCATGACCGTATGGCTCGTGCAGTCCTCCGCAAGCTCCAGCCCGCGTTCGCCAAGCGCTGCAATGAGGCCGTTCCTGCGGCGAATGGCGAAGTCGAGATGCGCCGGCCCGTTCATCAGCGCAAAGCGCGTATGGCCGAGCTGCAGGAGAAGCCTCGCCGCATCGTAAAAAGCCGCCTCGTTGTCGATGTCGAGATAGGGATAGTCCGGCTCTGAACCAAAGGAGCGCCCATGCACCACAAAGGGCATGGAAAGCGATTTCAGCATGGCGAGCCGCGGGTCGTGGCCGCGCATATAGGCCACGAAGAGCGCATCCACATTGCCGCTGATCGCGAGGCGCCGCAGCGCTGCGACCTCATCATCCGGGTCCGCCGGCATGATGACGAAGTGAAAGTCGTGGCGCACCGCTTCCTCGCCGAGGCCGGTCAGGAATTCGCCGAAATGCACATCCGACTGATGGCCGGGTGCCGTCGGCATGACGAGGCCAATCGAACCGGCCTTGCCGGTCGCAAGCCGCTGGGCCGCCTTGTTCGGCCGGTATCCGGTTTCCTTGACTGCCCGGAGCACGCGTTCCCGGGTATCCTCGTTGACCTCGGGATAGCCGTTAAGCGCGCGGCTCACAGTTGTCTGCGAAAGCCCCAGCAATTCCGATAGCTGTTTGAGATTCACCTGCTATGCTTCCTCCCGGCCTGCCCTGTGGCCGTCAAATAGTGGCCGCCGCCTCCCAATGGCTTCCAAAGCGCTTTCAAATATGTAGCATCTGCTGCGCTTGACTCAAGAAAAATCGCTCCATATTCCCCATTAAGCCTTGCTGCAACGCGATAAAGCGGCGCTATTCCCGCTGTTTCGCGAAATGGCTTGACTTCATTCTGCTGAAAGTGAATGAGTTGCGTTGTCAAAGCGCTTTGAGATTTCCTTTGAATGAAATTCTGCGCTATCGGATTGTGATGGGAGGTTGATCACATGAAAAAGTCATTCTTGATGGGTGTTGCAGTTGCGGCGCTTTTTGCCGGCGCTGCGTCGGCCGCGGATCTGAAATTCCCGCCCGGCCAGGATTCCAAGTTCAACTGGAAGAGCTACGATGACTTCAAGGCTGCCCATGCCGACCTGAAGGGTCAGCAGCTGACGATCTTCGGCCCCTGGCGCGGCGAAGACGAAGCCTTCTTCCAGAGCATTCTCGCCTACTTTGTCGAGGCCACCGGCATCGACGCCAAGTATTCCTCCTCTGAAAACTACGAACAGCAGATCGTCATCGATACACAGGCAGGCTCCCCGCCGAATATCGCCATCCTGCCGCAGCCGGGCCTGCTGGCCGATCTCGCCGGCAAGGGCTATCTGACGCCGCTCGGTGACGACACGTCCAAGTGGGTCAAGGACAATTACGGCGCCGGCGACAGCTGGGTCGGCTACGGCACCTACAAGGGCAAGGATGGCAAGGAAGCCTTCTATGCATTCCCCTACAAGGCCGACGTGAAGTCGCTGGTCTGGTACGTGCCGGAAAACTTCCAGGAAGCCGGCTACAAGGTCCCGACAACGATGGAAGAGCTGCATGCTCTGACCGACCAGATCGTCAAGGATGGCGGCGTTCCCTGGTGCATTGGTCTGGGTTCTGGCGGCGCGACCGGCTGGCCGGCGACCGACTGGGTCGAAGACATCATGCTGCGCACGCAGAAGCCTGACGTCTACGACAAGTGGACCACCAATGAAGTGAAGTTCACCGATCCGGCCGTCGTTGCCGCCATCGATGAATTCGGCAAGTTCGCCAAGAACGAAAAGTATGTCGATGGCGGTGTTGCAGCCGTTGCTTCGACCGACTTCCGCGACAGCCCGAAGGGCCTCTTCGCCGTTCCGCCGAAGTGCTACCTGCACCACCAGGCTTCGTTCATCCCGTCCTTCTTCCCTGAAGGCACGAAGCTCGGCACCGATGCAGACTTCTTCTACATGCCGACCTATGCCGCACATGCCGATCTCGGCAAGCCGGTTCTCGGTGCAGGCACGCTCGTTACCATCGCCAAGGATTCTCCGACGGCCCGCGCCTTCGTCGACTTCCTCAAGACGCCGGTTGCTCATGAGCTCTGGATGGCGCAGTCGAGCTTCCTGACCCCGTACAAGGGTGTCAACGTCGATGCTTACGCCAACGAGCAGATGAAGAAGGAAGGCGAGATCCTGACCTCGGCCACCACCTTCCGCTTCGACGGCTCGGACCTGATGCCCGGCAAGATCGGCGCAGGCGCCTTCTGGACCGGCATGGTCGACTTCGTCGGCGGCAAGTCCGCTCAGGACGCCGCAGCCGAAATCCAGAGCGCCTGGGACGGCATCAAGTAATCTCCTGACAATTCATGCCGCCGGGTAACCGGCGGCATCACCGGAATGAGCGGCCGGGTTCCAGAGGGGGAGCCCGGTCGAGCCGGATCCTGTGGTCAAACACATCAGCTCTATTGACGATATCCGGCGTTAACCCTTCAGAATAAGACAGGGAAGCAGGGGAGGGACGAAATGCTGTCGCAGATAGTGTCCGCTTTGGGCGTCGTGGTCGTCGCGGTTTTCGCATGCTCGGCCTATTTCTTTTTCTCGAACAAGATCCTCGATCTCGCCTTGCCGGTGCGGGACGGTGATATCCGTCAGGCCTCGCGCAATTTGAATCGGCGCGCGATGATCCGCCCCTGGCTGTTTCTTTTCCCAGCACTTTTCCTGCTGATCGTCTATCTCGTCTATCCTGTCGTCGCGACTTTCATCCTGTCCTTCTACGACCGGTCGGGCAACGAGTTCGTCGGCGCGACCAATTACTTGTGGGCCTTGAACGACCGCGAATTCCGTCAGTCGATCTTCAACAACATCCTCTGGCTCGCCGTCGTGCCCGCTGCCTGCACCTTCTTCGGCCTCGTCATCGCCGTCATGACCGACCGCATCTGGTGGGGCAATATCGCCAAGAGCATCGTCTTCATGCCGATGGCGATCTCCTTCGTCGGCGCTTCCGTCATCTGGAAGTTCATCTATGAGTATCGCGGCGGCAACGATGTGCAGATCGGCCTCCTGAACGCCATCGTGCAGACTTTCGGCGGCACGCCGCAGGTCTGGATCTCCGTTCCCTTCTGGAACAACTTCTTCCTGATGGTGATCCTGATCTGGATCCAGACCGGCTTTGCCATGGTCATCCTCTCGGCCGCATTGCGCGGCATCCCGGAAGAGACGATCGAGGCTGCTGTCATCGACGGTGCCAATGGCTGGCAGATCTTCTGGCGCATCATGGTGCCGCAGATCTGGGGTACGATCGCCGTCGTCTGGACGACAATCACTATCCTTGTCCTCAAGGTCTTCGATATCGTGCTCACCATGACCAACGGCCAATGGCAGACCATGGTGCTGGCGAACCTGATGTTCAACTGGTTGTTCCGCGGCGGCGGCGATTCAGGCCGAAGTGCCGTCATCGCCATCATCATCATGCTCGCCGTCACGCCGATCATGGTGTGGAACGTGCGCCGCGCCAACGCCGAACTGAAGGGACGCTGAGATGACCACAGCTGCAAGCTACTTCAAGATCGGTCCCGCCCGTCTTTTCGTCCATTTCTGTGTTCTCGTCATTGTCATTGTCTGGCTCGTGCCCACACTCGGCATCTTCGTCAGCGCGCTCCGCGACAGGGACCAGATCACCGTTTCCGGCTGGTGGACCGCCTTTGCCGGCTCCACGCAGACGGTGGCCGCACGCCTCGGTACACCCGACCAGCAGAAGCAGGAAGGCGATATCTACGTCATCACGGGCAATGTGCTGGCCGACCAGCCGGGCCGCTCGGTCAAGGCCTTCGGCATACGTGTGCAGCAGCCTGCGGCCTTCGAGGCTGGTCAGACCGCCGATCTCGGTGATGGCGAAAGCCTGCTCATCAACAGCGATGGTAGCTACCGCTACATGAAGAATGTGGCATTCGCGCCCGATGAACGTCCGCGTCGCATCTATCTCGCAGCATCGGCTCCGCCGGAATTCACGATGGCGAACTATAGAACCGTTCTGGCCAGCGAGGGCATCGGCCAGTCCTTCATCAACTCGCTGACGGTGACCATTCCGGCGACCATCATCCCGATCCTGATTGCCGCCTTCGCCGCCTACGCGCTGAGCTGGATGGAATTCCCTGGTCGCGCGCTGCTGATTGCGCTCGTCGTCGGCCTCATCGTCGTGCCACTGCAGATGTCGCTCATCCCGCTGCTGCGTCTCTACAATGAGATCGGCACGATGATCGGCCAGCCGTCGAAGACCTATCCCGGCATCTGGCTGGCGCACACGGCCTTCGGCATGCCGCTCGCCATCTATCTCTTGCGCGCCTATATTGCCGGCCTGCCCAAGGAGATCATCGAATCCGCCCGCGTCGATGGCGCGAGCGACTTCGAGATCTTCACTCGTATCGTTTTGCCTCTGTCCTTCCCCGCGCTCGCCTCCTTCGCGATCTTCCAGTTCCTTTGGGTGTGGAACGACCTGCTCGTTGCCATGGTCTTCCTCGGCACCGACAAGGACCACCTCGTGCTGACAGGAGCGCTGAACGCGCTGCTCGGCTCGCGCGGCGGCAACTGGGAAATCCTGACGGCGTCCGCTTTCGTCACCATCATCATACCGCTGCTCGTCTTCTTCTCGCTGCAGCGCTATCTGGTGCGCGGCCTGCTGGCGGGGTCGGTCAAGGGAGGCTGATCCATCCCAAGACGTAATTTCAAACAGGATATTCCATGAGTGTGGCCTCCCAATCCATTCTGACCGCCGACAAGGACTGGTGGCGCGGCGCGGTGATCTATCAGATCTATCCGCGCTCCTACCAGGATTCGAACGGCGACGGCATAGGCGACCTGAAGGGCATCACCGCCCGCTTACCGCATATCGCAAGCCTCGGTGCCGACGCGATCTGGATTTCGCCCTTCTTCACCTCGCCGATGCGCGATTTTGGCTACGACGTTTCGGACTACGAAAACGTCGATGCGATCTTCGGTACGCTGATCGATTTCGATACGCTAATTGCGGAAGCCCACCGTCTCGGCATCAAGGTGATGATCGACCTCGTCATCTCGCACTCTTCCGACCAGCATCCCTGGTTCGTCGAAAGCCGCTCGAGCAAGACCAATGCCAAGGCCGATTGGTATGTCTGGGCTGATGCCAAGCCGGACGGCACACCGCCGAACAACTGGCTGTCGATCTTCGGCGGCTCCGCATGGGCGTGGGATCCGACGCGCATGCAATATTACATGCACAACTTCCTGACCTCGCAGCCGGACATGAACCTGCATAACCCCGAGGTTCAGGACCGCCTGCTCGATGTCGTCCGTTTCTGGCTGAAGCGCGGCGTCGACGGCTTCCGCCTCGACACCATCAACTTCTACTTCCACGATAAGCTGTTGCGCGACAACCCGGCGCTTGCTCCCGAACGCCGCAATGCCTCCACCGCGCCTGCCGTGAACCCCTATAATTTCCAGGAGCATCTCTACGACAAGAACCGCCCGGAAAACCTCGAATTCCTGAAGCGCTTCCGTGCGGTGCTGGAAGAGTTCCCGGCAATCGCCGCCGTCGGCGAGGTGGGTGACAGCCAGCGCGGTCTCGAAATCGTCGGCGAATATACGTCGGGCAATGACAAGATGCACATGTGCTACGCCTTCGAATTCCTGGCGCCCGATCCGCTTACACCTGAGCGCGTTGAGGAAGTCATGAAGGATTTTGGTGCCGCGGCTCCCGATGGCTGGGCTTGTTGGGCCTTCTCAAACCATGACGTGATGCGCCATGTCAGCCGCTGGGGTGCGTTGGTTGCCGATCACGATGCCTTTGCCAAGCTCTATGCCTCGTTGCTGATGACGCTGCGCGGTTCTGTCTGCATCTATCAGGGCGAGGAGCTTGCCCTCACCGAAGCCGATCTCGCCTATCAGGATCTGCAGGATCCCTACGGCATCCAGTTCTGGCCGGAATTCAAGGGCCGTGACGGCTGCCGCACGCCGATGGTATGGGACAGCCAAGTCGCCCAGGGTGGTTTCTCGACGGTCAAGCCCTGGCTGCCTGTGCCGGTCGAGCACATCCTGCGTGCCGTCAGCGTGCAGCAGGGTGACGAGAACTCCGTGCTGGAGCACTACCGCCGCTTCATCGCCTTCCGCAAGCAGTACCCGGCTTTCGCCAAGGGCGAGATCGAGTTCGAGGATCCGCAGGGCGACGCGATGGTCTTCACCCGTGAATTCGGCAACGAGACGCTGCTCTGCATCTTCAACATGGGACCGGCGGAAACCAATGTGACCCTGCCGGCGGGCGAATGGCAGGCTCTGGCGGGCCACGGCTTTACCAGCAACAATTACGGCGACAAGATCGATATTCCGGCCTGGGGGGCGTATTTCGCCCGCCTCGCTTAAGGATCAGGAGGGGAGAGGAAAATGACTGGACTGACGCTTAAGGATATCCGCAAATCCTATGGCTCCGTGGACGTGCTCCACGGCATCGACCTGGAGATCAACCAGGGCGAATTCATCGTTTTCGTCGGCCCCTCCGGCTGCGGCAAGTCCACGCTTCTGCGCATGATCGCCGGGCTGGAAAACATCACCGGCGGGGAGATGTACATCGACGGCATGCTCGTCAATGACGTGCCGCCCTCCAAGCGCGGCATCGCCATGGTGTTCCAGTCCTACGCGCTCTATCCGCACATGACTGTTTTCGACAATATGGCCTTCGGCATGAAGATCGCCGGCGAGAGCAAGCAGGAGATCGACCGCCGCGTTCGGGCTGCGGCCGAAAGTCTGCAGCTCACAAAATATCTCGACCGCCTGCCCAAGGCGCTCTCGGGCGGCCAGCGGCAGCGCGTGGCGATCGGCCGTGCCATCTGCCGTAATCCGAAGGTCTTCCTCTTCGACGAGCCGCTGTCGAACCTCGACGCGGCACTGCGCGTCGCAACCCGCATCGAGATCGCTCGCCTGAACGAGCAGATGGCCGATACGACGATGATCTATGTCACGCACGACCAGGTCGAGGCCATGACGCTGGCAGACCGCATCGTGGTCCTCTCTGCCGGCAATATCGAGCAGGTCGGTGCGCCGCTGGAGCTCTACGAGCGCCCGGCAAACCTTTTCGTTGCCAAGTTCATCGGCTCTCCGGCCATGAACATCATTCCTGCAACGATCACCGACGCCGGCGAAAACACGACGGTGACGCTGACGGGCGGCAAATCGGTGACACTCAATATCGCAACGGCCGCATCCGAGAAGGGCAAGCAGGCAAGCTTCGGCGTTCGCCCCGAAGATCTGCGCATTGCAAGCCCCAATGAGGACTATCTCTTCGAGGGCGAGGTTTCGATTGTCGAGCAGCTCGGTGAAGTGACGCTGCTCTATATCGAGGGCCTGGTTCAGGGTGAGCCGATCATCGTCAAGCTGCCCGGCATCTATGATGTGAAGAGGGGTCAGAAGATGCATTTCGTCGCCGATTGGCAGAAGCTGCACCTCTTCGATGCGTCGGGCCACACCTATAGGAAATGACCATCCATTTTTGGTGGAATCCTTCTTCTTGAGGCTGTGCAGGGGAAGGATTCTTACTTTCTGTTAAATATGCGATGCTAGCCTTTTCCCATTACGACTGAGGGAACCAAGGCTATGGCCGCATCGAATCCAACACCTCCGAAATCGCACTTCCTGGCGAAGGAAGAATCTTTCATGTACGACCGCGAAGCGCGGTTCAAGATGGAAGACACGATGAACGCCGCGCGCATCGAATATACGGAAAAGGGCGTCATGCATGCCGCCTCGCGCCGCTGCGATATCGTCCGTATCTCGATGAGCAGCGCGATACTCGCGATCCTCACGCAGTATACCCTGCCGAAGCAGTTCTATCTGGATATTCCGGACGCCCGCATCACCAAGGTGGGCTGCCTGCTGATGAAGACCTTCCCGAACAACACGATTGAAGTTCGCTTCCTGCGCCTGCTGACGCAGAAGGAGCTGAACAAGATCTTCGTCTACAGCACGCACCCGGCTCACAAGGATTACGTCCTCGATATCCGCGCGTAACAGTTTCGCGTCTCGCTGGATATGAAAAACCCGCGGTTCCGGCCGCGGGTTTTTCTTATAACGATGACGATGTCAGTGGGCGTGGAAGAGCACGCTGGCACCCTGGTCGGAGGGGCCGACCGCGTGGCGGAACGGCGCGAAGAGCTCGCGGCCCATGCCGAATTCATTGTCCGAGAGATCGATCGTCACAGGCTCGCGCTCGGCCATGTCGGCGGCATCGACGAGAACTTCGAGCGTACCCCTGATCGCGTCTAGGCGGATGATATCGCCGTCCTTGATGCGGGCGATCGGGCCGCCGTCGACCGCTTCCGGTGTGACGTGGATTGCCGCCGGCACCTTGCCGGATGCGCCGGACATGCGCCCGTCTGTCAAGAGCGCCACGCGGAAGCCGCGATCCTGCAGCACGCCCAGTGGTGGCGTCAGCTTGTGCAACTCCGGCATGCCATTGGCCTTCGGGCCCTGGAAGCGCACGACAGCGACGAAATCGCGATTGAGCTTGCCTTCCTTGAAAGCGTCCTGCAGCTCCTGTTGGCTGTGGAAGATGACCGCAGGCGCTTCGATAATGTGGCGCTCGGGCTTGACGGCGGAAATCTTGATGACAGCCTTGCCGAGATTGCCGCGCAGCATCTTCAGCCCGCCGTTCGCCTGGAATGGCGTCTCGATGCTGGCAAGCACCTTCGGATCATGGCTCTTTTCCGGCGAAGGCTGGCGCACGACGGCGCCATTGTCGCCAAGCTGGGCATCGACCGTATAGGCCTGCAGCCCGTGACCGAAGACGGTGCGCACATCGTCATGCACGAGGCCCTGCTTCAGGAGCTCCTTGATGAGGAAGCCCATGCCGCCGGCCGCCTGGAAATGGTTCACGTCGGCAAGCCCGTTCGGATAGACGCGGGCAAGCAGCGGCACCAGTTCCGAAAGCTCGGCAATATCCTGCCAGGTCAGCACGATACCGCCGGCGCGCGCCATGGCGACAAGATGCATTGTGTGGTTCGTCGAGCCGCCCGTCGCATGCAGGCCGACGACGCCGTTGACGATCGAGCGTTCGTCGATCATCTCGCCGGCTGGCGTGAACTCGTTGCCGAGAGCGGTAATGGCGAGCGCCCGCTTGGCGGCCTCTCGGGTCAGCGCTTCGCGCAATGGCGTGCCGGGGTTGATGAAGGAGGAGCCGGGCATATGGAAGCCCATGATCTCCATCAGCATCTGGTTGGAATTGGCCGTACCGTAGAAGGTGCAGGTGCCTGGGCCGTGATAGGACTTAGATTCGGCTTCCAGCAGCTCGGCGCGGCCGACCTTGCCCTCGGCAAAGAGCTGGCGCACGCGCGACTTCTCGTCGTTCGCCAAGCCTGTCGTCATCGGTCCGGCTGGAATGAAAATCGACGGCAGGTGGCCGAAGGAGAGGGCAGCGATCATGAGACCGGGTACGATCTTGTCGCAGACGCCAAGGAAGAGCGCAGCATCGAACATGTTATGCGACAGGCCGACACCGGCCGCCATGGCAATCAGATCGCGCGAAAAGAGCGAAAGCTCCATGCCCGGCTGGCCCTGGGTGACGCCGTCGCACATGGCCGGTACACCGCCGGCGACCTGTGCGATACCACCGGCTTGCGCTGCCGCCTCGCGGATGATCGCCGGATAGGTCTCGAACGGCTGGTGGGCCGAGAGCATATCGTTATAGGCGGTGATGATGCCGAGATTGGGCACGCGGTCACCCGCAAGTGCATCCTTCTCGGCGGGGGAACAGACGGCGAAGCCGTGGGCGAGGTTGGCGCAGCCGAGAACGGAACGGTTGACGCCCTTTGAGGCGGCAGCGCGCAGGCGTTCCAGATAGCGCTCGCGGGTCGGTTTCGAGCGTTCGACAATGCGATTCGTGATCGCAGCAATGCGTGCGTGAGCGGACATGGAAAATCCCTGCCTTGTTCTGGTTCGTTTCTATCTGCTCGCCGGCTCCGGCGGCCCTTCAGGCCGTATCAGGGAGCCCAGTAGATCTCGACCGGGGAAGTGGCCCGGCGCAGAATGGCGCGGATCGGCATTTCTGCCTCTTCGCCGTTGCCTTCCGCCTTGGCGAGAACGTCTTTTTTGCCTTCGCCCTCAATGTGGAGAATGAGCAGTTTGGCATCCTCAAGAGCGGAGAAGGTGAAAGTCAGGCGCGGTTCGCCTGCCCCTTCTGCATCCATGGTGATGATGCCGCGTGGCGTCTTTGCGTCGAGCGCGAGGCTCAGATTGTTGCCGCCCGGGAAGAACGAGGCCGTATGGCCGTCGCCGCCCATGCCGAGAATGACGACATCGAAAGGGATGCCGATCTCGGCGCTCTTTGCCGTTGCAAGCTTTGCGGCCTCCTCGACGGAGGCGGCCGGCTGGTAAAGCGGCACGAAACGCGCCGCTTTAGCCTTGTTCTGCAGAAGATTGGCATCGACCAACAGATGGTTCGAGCGCGGATTGTCGGAGGGCACGAAGCGTTCGTCGACGAGTGTGATCGTCACCTTGGCCCAGTCGATATCGCGCGCCGAAAGCGCCTGGAAGAAGGCTTTCGGCGTGGAACCGCCGGAAACGGCGATGCTCGCTTCTCCGCGGGCTGCAATGGCTGCCGTAAGCGCTCTGGAAACCTTGTCTGCAAGGTTGGTGGCGAGTTCGGCGGCGTTTGCGAAGGAATGCAGTGTCGATGCCATATCTTCAGACCTCAGACTAGATGTCGTCGTGCCAGGTGCGGCCGTCGCGTTCGATGAGCGCGATGGCCTGGCTCGGACCCCAGGTGCCGGCCGTGTAGCCCTGCACCTGCTGGCCGGTCGATTCCCAACCCTTGAGGATCGGATCGACCCACTGCCATGCGGCTTCGACTTCGTCGCGGCGCATGAACAGCGTCTGGTTGGAACGGATGACGTCCATCAGCAGCCGCTCGTAGGCGTCAGGATTGCGGACGTTGAAGGCTTGGGCGAAGCTCATGTCGAGCGAGACATTGCGCAGGCGCATGCCGCCCGGACCCGGATCCTTGATCATCAGCGACTGCTTGACACCTTCATCCGGCTGCAGGCGGATGATCAGCTGGTTCTGGCTGATACGGCCGGCGGCCTGATCGAAGATCGCATGCGGGATCGGCTTGAAGGTGATGACGATTTCCGACATGCGCCCGGCAAGACGCTTGCCGGTACGGATGTAGAAGGGAACGCCTGCCCAGCGCCAATTGTTGATCTCGGCCTTGATGGCGACGAAGGTTTCCGTGTTGGAAACCCCGCCTTCCAGCTCTTCGAGATAGCCCTTGACCGGGCCGCTGCCGGAAGCGCCGGCGCGGTACTGGCCGCGAACCGTGGCCTGCTCGACGTTGGAGGCGTTGATTGGCTTCAGCGCGCGCAGAACTTTAAGCTTTTCGTCGCGAACAGCTTCCGAATCCATCGAGGAAGGAACTTCCATCGCGGTCAGGCAGAGGAGCTGCAGGATGTGGTTCTGCACCATGTCGCGCAGTGCGCCGGCTGTGTCGTAGTAACCGGCGCGGCCTTCGAGGCCGACGGCTTCGGCAACGGTGATCTGGATGTGGTCGATATAGTTGGCGTTCCACAGCGGCTCATAGAGCGCGTTGGCAAAGCGCAGCGCCATCAGGTTCTGCACCGTCTCCTTGCCGAGATAGTGGTCGATGCGGAAGATCTGCTCTTCCTTGAAGGCGCGGCCGATACTGTCGTTGAGCTGCAAGGCCGAGGCGAGGTCACGGCCGATCGGCTTTTCGACGACGATGCGGGTCGATTTGGTGATCAGCTTGTGGTCGTGGATCTTCTGCGAGATGTCGCCGAAGATGCCTGGAGCGACGGCGAGGTAAAAGGCGCGAACCCGGTCCTTGCCCTCGTCGAGCAGCTTCTTGAGCTGATCCCAGCCGCTGTCCGTGCGGGCATCGACGGAAACATAGAAGAGACGGGAGCAGAACTTTTCGACTTCCGCCTCGTCATATTCGCCCTTCTTCAGGTGTTCCTTGAGCGCGTCCTTGGCGAACTTGCGGTATTCCTCATGCGAAAGCGGGCTGCGCGAAGCGCCGATGACACGGGTCGGTTCCGAGAACTGGCCCTCGATCTGGCGATGATACAGCGCGGGCAGAAGCTTGCGTTCGGCAAGGTCGCCGCTGCCGCCAAAGACGACATAATCAAAAGGCTCAACGGGAATGATTTGGCTGCTCATGAGCTTGTCTCTCAATCAGGCTTGGTTGGTGGCCGTTTTAATCTAATCGATTTAAAAAAGCCAGTGTGCGGTGCAATGAATCTGTCCGTCATCGGTTTTAAAGCGAATTACCCGCAGAGGAAATCCGCAATCGAACTAAAACTTGTCGCGGAGGGCGAACCACGACAAGGCAAGGAAAAGCAGCGGCGCCCGCATGCGCGCGCCGCCCGGAAAGGCAGGGATATCGAGCGCCTTGAAGAGATCGAGATCGGCCGATTTTCCCAGCACCATTTCTGCGTAAAGCTTGCCACAGTAATTTGACAGCATGACGCCGTGGCCGGAATAACCGCCGATCGAGGTCACGCCGGGCATGACCTCGCGCACGAATGGCTGGCGGGGCATGGTGATGCCGACCGAGCCGCCCCAGGCGTGAGTGATCTCGATATCTTTCAATGCGGGATAGATTTCGGCGATCTGCCGGCGGATATGCTGCGAAATGTCATGCGGATTGTCCGCCGTATAGGCCTCGCGTCCGCCGAAGAGCAGCCGTCCGTCCTTCATTTTGCGGAAATAGCGCACGACGAAACGCGAATCCGCCACCGCTTCGCCGCCGGGGATGACATTGGGAAACTGGTCGAGAGGCACCGTAGCGCCGATGAAGGAACGGATCGGCATCACATGGCTTGCCGTGATTGGCTCCAGATTGCCGATATGTCCATTGCAGGCGATCAGCGCCCTGTTGGCAGTGATCGTGCCGCGTTCGGTTTCGATAACGACCTTGCCGCTGCGCTCTTCGATCGACTTTGCCCTGGTCATTTCGAAAATATCGGCCCCGGCATTGGCTGCCACCCTGCCAAGGCCGATCAGCAGCTTCAGCGGATGGATATGGCCAGTGCCGACGTCGCGTACCCCGCAATAGAAGCGTTTGGAGCCAAGCCGCTCCTGCGTCTCCTCGCGGTCCATGAAACGCAGATGCGGATAGTCGTAACGGAAGGCCGCGATTTCCGCATTCTCGTAGTAGTACCGCTTGTAGCTTTCCTTGTGGGCGACGCTGAGCTGACCGGGCACATAATCCATATCGATCTGGTGCTCGGTCGCAAAATCCATGAGGTGCCGCTTGGCATCTTCGGCAAGGTCGAAGAGCGCCTTGGAGCGCTCATAGCCGATCTTCTCCTCCATCTCTTCCGGCCACCAGCGCTGGCCAGTGCCGAGCTGGCCGCCATTGCGCCCGGAGGCGCCGTCGCCGAGCCTGCTGCCCTCGATGAGCGTCACCGAGACGCCGGCCCTGGCGAGATTATAGGCGGCCTGAAGGCCCGTATAGCCGCCGCCGATAATGGCGACGTCACACTGCCTCGAGCCGTCGAGCGCCGGATAATCCGGCCGGTCGCCGACTGTCGCCTGATACCAGGACAGGCCAGGCGCGATGGGGCTCTGCCATGTCTCTTTCGTCATGGCGAACCCTCACACGTTCAGAAGGAGGAATTCCCGCTCCCAGGGGCTGATCACCTGCATGAAAGTTTCGAACTCGCCCCGCTTCACGCCGGCATAGAGCCCGATGAACTCCTTGCCGAAGACTTCCTCGAATGCCGGTTCGTCTTCAAGCAGTGCCACGGCTTCCAGAAGGCCGCGCGGCAGGTCGATCGAGCCCTCATTGGCCGAATCCTCGGTCGGCGCCGTCGGCTCGATTTCCTTAGTGATGCCGAGCAGACCGGAGGCAAGCGAAGCGGCGAGCGCCAGATAGGGATTGGCATCCGAGCTCGGCAGGCGGTTTTCCACGCGCCGCGCCTGCGGATCGGAGACCGGCACGCGGAAGGCCGTCGTGCGGTTGTCGTAACCCCAGGCATTGTTGACCGGGCAGGACATATCCGGCTGCAGGCGGCGGTAGGAATTCACGTAGGGCGCCAGCATGGCAAGCGCGCTCGGCACGTATTTCTGCATACCGCCGATGAAGTGGAAGAATTCCTTCGAGGCCGAACCATCATTGTTCGAGAAGACGTTCTTGCCGGTGTTGATGTCCACCACGGACTGGTGGATATGCATTGCCGAACCCGGCTGGCCCTGCATCGGCTTTGCCATGAAGGTGGCGTAGATATCGTGCTTCAGCGCCGCCTCGCGGATCGTACGCTTGAAGAGAAACACCTGGTCGGCAAGCTCGATCGGATTGCCGTGACGGAGGTTGATTTCGAGCTGCGCCGGTCCTTCCTCGTGGATCAGCGTATCAATCTCGAGGCCCTGCTTTTCCGAGAAGTGGTAGATGTCGTCGATCAACTCGTCGAACTCGTTGATGCCGGCGATCGAATAGCCCTGGCCGCCGAGAATCGAACGACCCGAACGTCCCTTGGGCGGATGCAGCGGATAGTCCGGGTCGTCATTCGTGGCGACGAGATAGAATTCGATTTCCGGCGCCACGATCGGCTTCCAGCCGCGCTCGGCATAGAGGCTGAGAATGCGCTTCAATACGTTGCGCGGCGTGTAGGGAACTTCCTGTCCGTCGGAATTGACAATGTCGCAGATGACCTGCGCGGTTGGATCGGTTTCCCAGGGCACGACGGACAGGGTGGAAAGGTCGGGCACGAGCTTCAGGTCGCTATCGCGCGGCTCGTAGCGGAAGCTTTCGGTCTCCTCGGGATATTCGCCTGATATCGTGTGGCGGTAGATCGCCGAAGGCAGTGCAAGCGATGTGTTGGAGGTGAATTTGGAGGACGGCATCATCTTGCCGCGCGGCACGCCGGCAAGGTCCGGCGTGATGCATTCGATGTCTTCGATACCGCGTGCCCTCAGCCACTGCGCTGCTTCCTTCCAGTTCGCAACACCGCGCAGAGATCCGGGATCAGGAGGGGATTTCTTCGAGGCGGGTACGTTTCTGGCAGGCTTCAGCGTCGTCTTTTTTGGGGACATGACACACCGGTTTGCGTTGATCGTAACGCCATCATAACCGGAGTTTGGCAATTGGCGAGGGGGTGGAAGGCGTTGACTTTCGCCCTCTGATGGAAAAAGAAGACGCGATTTCAGCAGGGAAAATGGATTTTGCGGCACAAGAGCGATGTGATCGTCATCGGGGCGGGTGCCGCGGGCATGATGTGTGCTATCCGTGCCGGGCAGCGCGGCCGTTCCGTCACTGTACTGGACCACGCCCGCGCACCGGGGGAGAAGATCCGCATCTCCGGCGGCGGCCGCTGCAACTTCACCAATATCAATGCCGGCCCGAAGAACTTCCTCTCCGCCAATCCGCATTTCTGCAAGTCGGCGCTTGCCCGTTTCACGCCGGCCGATTTCATCGCCATGGTCGAACGTCACGGGATCGCCTGGCATGAGAAGACGCTTGGCCAGCTTTTCTGCGACAACAGCGCCAAGGACATTATCTTCATGCTGCTCGACGAGATGCGTGCGGCAGGTGCTGCCTGGCATCTCGGTGTCGAAATATCAGGAGTTGAAAAGACCGAAAGCGGCTTCCGTGTCTCGACCTCCGAAGGGGTCTTCGAAGCCGCTTCCCTGGTCATCGCAACGGGGGGAAAGTCCATTCCGAAGATGGGAGCAACCGGCTTTGCCTATCGCATTGCCGAGCAGTTCGGCTTGGCCGTTACCGAAACGCGCGCCGGCCTTGTGCCTCTGACGCTCGATCCGATCTTGCTCGAAAGCATCGCGCCTCTGTCAGGCATCTCTGCGCCCGCAGAGATCCGTCACGGCAAGACTGCCTTTCGCGAAGCGTTGCTCTTCACCCACCGTGGTCTCAGCGGCCCCGCCATCCTGCAGATTTCCTCCTACTGGTGGGAAGGTGATGCCATCACCATCGACATCGAGCCGGATGTCGATATCGCCGCGCATCTGAAGAAAGCGAAACAGGTAAACGGGCGCCAGTCCGCACAGACGGCGCTTGGTGAAATCCTGCCGAAGCGCTTGGCGCAATATATCGTCGAACGCGAAGCGATCAGCGGCAACATGGCCGACCTCTCCGACAAGCTGCTGACCAGGCTTGCCGAGGCGGCGCAGAACTGGTCTCTCAGGCCCTCCGGCTCGGAAGGTTATCGTACGGCGGAAGTCACGCTCGGCGGCATCGATACGACGGCGCTCGATTCCCGCAGCCTGCAGGCCAAGGCCGTTCCCGGTCTCTATTTCATCGGTGAATGTGTGGATGTGACCGGCTGGCTCGGCGGCTATAATTTCCAGTGGGCCTGGGCCTCCGGTTTTGCCGCCGGTGAGGCATTGTAAACGCTAATATTTGTAGACGTGAAACCTTCTAGCCGATTCAAGACTTCTTAAGATGGGCTGCGCCATCCTGTCTCAATGGCAGGTTGGCAAAGCCGTTCCTAAATTAAGCTTTACCGGCAAGCCGTTTTGTTGGATTGTTATGCTTAGATAGAAGTGAGGTTTCGCAATGAACAGAAACACTCGACGCGCCCGCGCCATCGCAATTGCCCAGGTAAAGCCTGATACGAAGCTCGTAACTCTGCGCTATCTGATGCTCGCAGCCGGCGCAACCGCCGCCAGCATTGCTGTTCTTCTTTCCCACTTCATCTGATCTTTTCGCAGCTTGAAATGGAAGTTTTCGGTCTCGCGACTTGATATATCGCGAATCCGCGGCGTGCAATTTGCAACTATTGTGCGATCACGGCTAACGCCCTCTCACCGCTTATCCGAAAATTAATATATAATCTGACACATTGTAGACGAATATTTGGGTGTTTCCGGCCTCGCCGGAAATGAACTGGCAATGATTGCCGCCCGTTCCAGGGTTTTCCCAACTGTTAGTAGATCAGCTCGATATGCACCCGGCTGGCGCCAGAAGGCTGCCGGCGGGAGGAGTGGTGTATGAAAGGCACGGCGCGCCATGTTCATTGACAAGATTCTTTCTCGTTTCAAGATTCAGACCAAGGTTCTGATTTTTGTACTGCCATTCGTCATCACCATTTCCGCCGTCGGTCTGACCGGTCTTTATGCCTCCGGTCTGCTGCAGGGCCGGATGGAGATTTCCAACAGCGTTCTCCAGTCGCTGAGCGGGTTCAAGGATCTCTACGCCTCGATGGACGACTTCCTGCAGACAACCAACGAGCAGGCGCGCGACAAACTCCATACAGATATCAAAACCCAGGGGCAGACGCTTGACGCCACCATGGCGCAGATCGGCGACAATGCCGGTCATGAAAACCTGCAGGCTGCCATCGAGGGCACGAACGGCATTTCGGATACCGTCGGCAAGCTCTGGACCCTGCACGAGCAGGAAGTTGCCCTTCGCAAGCAGATCGACGATGCGCAGAAGGTGATGATTACCAACCGCTTCAACGTCAGCTACGACGCCAAGCAGCTGGAAGAAAACATCCGCACTGATGAAGGCAATGCAACGTCGACGCTGCGCGCAGCCGACCGTCTGCTTAAGGGCGGCGATACGCTGGCAACCGTCATGAACGATTTCAACAAGGCGCAGACGTCTACTGACAAGCTGAAGGTCGTGACCGATGCGCTGCCTGCGATCGCCAAGGCGCAGCGCATGATTGAAATCTCCGTGCCGCAGAACCAGAAGAGCATGACACAGTCGATGGCGCAGACCGTCAGCGACCTGAAGGCTCAGGCGACGGCGCCGGAGGCCGGCACGGATGATGGCGTTGCCAACCTTGGTCGTCTCGTTTCCCGCTTCCGCCAGATGTCGACATACACGCAGCTCACCGCCACGCAGATGATGCGCGAGGCAACGACGACTTTCGTGGAGCTCGACAGCCGCATCGCCCAGACCAACTCCGTGCTGGAGGATACACGGCGCCTTGAAAGCTCCATCTATTCGCTGCAGCTCGTGCTCGCCGATTTCAACGCCAAGCCGAGCAAGGAAAATCGCGTTCGCCTGAACCAGGAAATCGCCACGCTCAACACCATGCTGAACACCCTTCAGGCAAGCGCCAAAGGCATGAATTTCGCCGGCGACATTGTCGACGCGATTACGCCCGCTCTCGCTTCGATGGATAAGGGTGCGCAGAGCCTCGTCGATGTGATCAACCAGCGTACGACCGATTATGCCGCAGCGCGACAGCAGCTCGACGGCGTATGGGGCCAGCTGACCAGCTTCGCAGAAGAGCAGAAGCAGACTGCCGGCACGGAACGCGACCAGGCCAACAGCATCTCCGTCGGCACGACCGGACTCGGCATCCTGGTCTCCATCGTCGGCGGCATCGCGCTGGTGCTGACACTGCAGCGGCCGATTGCCCAGATCACTGCCGCCATGCGCCGCATCGCCGAAGGTGCGCTCGACACGAACATTTCCGGCGAGAAGCGTTCCGACGAAATCGGCGACATGGCTCGCGCACTTGGCATCTTCAAGGAAAATGCCATCTCCAAGATCCGCATCGAGGAGCAAAGCGACGAAGAGCGTCAGGCCGCCGAGCATGAGCGCCAGCGCAACGATGCCGAAAAGCGCGAGATGGACCGCCAGATCGAATATGCCGTCAATGAGCTCGCTGCCGGTCTCGAGCGTATGTCGCAGGGCGATATCTCGACGACGATCGATACACCCTTCATCGGCCGTCTCGAACAGCTCCGTCAGGATTTCAACGGTTCGATGATGCGCCTGCAGGCCACGATGAGCCAGATCCGCGACAACGTTCAGATGATCCAGGGCAACGGCAACCAGATGGCCCAGTCCTCCGAGGATCTCGCCAAGCGTACCGAGCAGCAGGCTGCATCGCTGGAAGAAACCGCCGCCGCCGTCGACCAGATCACCGTCACTGTCCGCTCGTCCGCCGAGCGCGCCAAGGATGCCGATCAGATCGTCCGCCAGGCCAAGCGCAGCGCCGACGACTCCGCCGTCGTCGTCAACAATGCGATCGACGCCATGGGCCGTATCGAGGATGCCTCGCGCCAGATCGAGCAGATCATCGGCGTCATCGACGAAATCGCCTTCCAGACCAACCTGCTCGCTCTGAATGCTGGTATCGAAGCCGCCCGCGCCGGTGAAGCCGGCAAGGGCTTCGCAGTCGTCGCCATGGAAGTCCGTGAACTTGCCCAGCGCTCTGCCGCTGCCGCACAAGAGATCAAGGGCCTCATCAACAAGTCGACGAACGAGGTCAATTCCGGTTCGCAGTTCGTCCAGGAAACCGGCACGGTTCTCGCCAAGATCAGCGCCCAGATCGTCACGATCAGCCAGCATGTCGAAATGATCGCCCGCGCAAGCCACGACCAGTCGAGCGCGCTGCAGGAGGTCAACTCCACGGTCAACCAGATGGATCAGATGACCCAGCAGAACGCGGCAATGGTAGAAGAGACCACCGCCGCGAGCCGCGAACTCGCAAACGAGGCGGATGCGCTGCTGCATCTCGTGCAGCAGTTCAAGATCGACGGCGACAGCGACATGCACATGTACCGCGCCGCCTGATTTCAGCCTTCCCATCCGCAACGCAAATGGCCCCGTCTCCGGGGCCATTTTTATGCGGAAAATAAGTCACGCCAAGGTTGTGAAGAGACGGATGGATTGAAAAATTCCTGCCCTTCTTGCAGATGATGCATTCATGAAATCATACTAGATTTGAAAAAAGACAAGTAAAAGGCTCAGCGAGAACCCTGCGTTAAGAGAAAATTTTCCCTAACGCATTCTTATGAAAACCATAAAGGTGTTCGCCAGAGGTTCCAGATGCCGCGTTTCTTTTCGACATCCATCGTGCGCCAGATCGTTGCGATCACGCTGCTTCTGCTTGCCGGCAGCACCGCAGCGATTGTCGGCGTGACCTATTACAATCTCGGCAGCTATGTCATGGACAGCGCAGTATCCGACGCGAAGGATGCAAGCCGCTCGATGGCGGTTCTCTACGGCGCAAGCGATGCTGATGTCCGCATCGATGTGAAGGACAACGCGCTGTCAGGCGTGACCGAAGACAAGATCCCTGCTTTTGCAGATTATTCGCTGGTCGACCGCACGGCGCAGTCGATTGCCGGCGTTGCCACCATCTTCGAAAAGCAGGGAGGCGATTACGTCCGCGTCTCCACCAATGTGAAGAAAGAAAATGGCGACCGTGCCGTCGGCACCAAGCTTGCCGCGGATCATCCCGCCCAGCCTGTGCTCGCACAGGGTAATGCCTATTACGGTCCGGCAGACCTCTTCAGCCGCAAATTCATGACGGGTTATTTCCCGGTCAAGAATCCCTCGGGTGCCACGATCGGCATCCTCTTCATCGGCATACCCATGGAAGTCTATTACCAGCGGATGAACGAATTGCAGACGCTGGTTCTTAGCGTCGGCGCCGTGGTGATGTTACTCGTCGGCGTGCTCGCTTTCTATGCGATCCGCCGTTCGGTAAAGCCGATGCAGGCACTGACATCGAGCGTGCGCGCCATTTCGTCGGGCGACCTCGTCAGCGCCGTCCCCTGCATCGAAAAGAAGAACGAATTCGGCGACATCGGTCGTGCGCTCGCTCTCTTCCGCGACAGCGCAGTCGCGCGCCAGGAGTTGGAGACTCAGGCCGCCGAACAGCGCGCGCTGAACGATGCCGAGCGCAGCCGCAACGATGCGGAGAAGCGTACACTCGATGGCCAGATCGATTTTGCCGTCAATCAGCTTGCCGCTGGTCTCGGACGCCTGTCACAGGGCGATGTTTCGCAGACCATCGAAACACCCTTTGTCGGTCGGCTCGAACAGCTCCGCATGGATTTCAACACTTCGCTCGAACGCCTTCAGGATACGTTGACGCGCATTCGGGCGAGTGCCGCTTCCATCCAGCGCAACAGCGGTTCGGTTTCGGCCTCGGCTGACGAACTCTCCAGGCGCACGGAATCCCAGGCTGCCAGCCTTGAGGAAACGGCCGCTGCCGTCGAAGAAATCACCGTTACGGTCCGCTCGTCGGCCGAACGCGCCCATGAGGCAAACAATGTCGTTGCCGCGACCAAACGGACGGCCGACAGTTCCGGCACCGTTGTCGGTGATGCAGTCGCCGCCATGGGTCGCATCGAAGACGCCTCGCAGCGCATCGAACAGATCATCGTCGTCATCGACGACATCGCCTTCCAGACCAACCTGCTGGCGCTGAATGCCGGTGTCGAGGCGGCACGTGCCGGTGAAGCCGGCAAGGGCTTTGCCGTCGTGGCTCAGGAAGTGCGCGAGCTTGCCCAGCGCTCGGCCAATGCCGCCAAGGAGATCAAGGCGCTGATCGAACAGTCGACCCGCGAGGTGAATGCCGGTTCCGAACTCGTGCAGAAGACCGGCAGCGTGCTCGCCTCGATCAGCCACGAGATCATCGCAATCAGCGGCCACGTCGAGACCATCGCCACGGCAAGCCGTGACCAGTCGGCCGCCCTTCAGGACGTCAACAGCTCCGTCAATGCCATGGACCAGATGACGCAGAAGAATGCCTCCATGGTTGCCGAAGCCACGCAGGCAAGCCGTCAGCTGGCGGAAGAGGCCGACATGCTGATGGCGCTCATAGAGCAGTTCCGCCTCGCCGAAGGCGCTGCCGGTCATGGCCGCGTGAGACAGGCGGCCTGACATCCGAATTCGTCTTCGTCGGGCCGCACCTTCGTGCGACCGGCGGCCTCATCTGCCGGCAGCGTCAGCCAGGCTGCAAATCGCACCAGGAAGCTGCTTCCTGCGTTGTTATAGAAGGCATCCTCTTCCTTTATCCGGTCGCGTCTTGTTCGCTGCAGCAAGCTTGCTCGCTGCATTCGGCCGGCAATGTCTGCGATTATGAAATTATCGATCATCATGATGTCCTCTCGTTTCTGGACATCAATTGATCTACACATCAAAATTCGCTTTTTGAACGAGCGAAATCCCATTATGTTTTTCACTCATGAAAAACAGCAATTGGGACTCCTATCAGCTTTTCCTGCAGGTCGCCCGCACCGGCGGCCTGACGGGCGCCAGCACTGCCACTGCTTTGAGCCCAGCAACAATCGGCCGGCGCATGCTCGATCTGGAGCAGGAACTCGGCCGCACACTCTTTCACCGCAGCCAGACAGGCTACCGCCTGACCGCTGATGGGCAGACCCTCGTCGATCATCTGCAGGAGATGGAGGCGGCCGCCCGCAAGGTCGAAGCATGGCGGCAATCGTCCGAAGGTGGCGCCACCGTCAGGATCGCTGCCGGCACATGGATCTCCTGGCTGCTGACGGAGAATTTTTCGGCGATCCGTATGCCCGGGGACACGTTCGGCATTTCCTTGACGATCGGCGAGGCCCGCGCGAACCTGAATTACCGGGAAAGCGATATCGGCATCCGCGCCTTCGAACCGGAGGAAAGCAATCTCGCGGCCCGTCTGCTCGGCGAAGTCGCCTATGCCATCTACATCAGACGCAATGCCAGCCAGGACGACACTAGATGGATCGCTGTCGGCGCAGAGGATGCGATCTCGGCCTATCTGCGCTGGCCCTATCAGAATGCTGCATCCGCCATCGTCGCGACCGTCAACCGCCCGCGCTCCCTGCCGGATCTGGTGCGTGCGGGCGCGGGAAAGACGGTGCTGCCCTGTTTCGTCGGCGATCTCGATCCCGAACTCGAACGGTGCGGTGGCGAGCTGCCGGAGCTGCGTCACCGCCAGTGGATCGTCATGAATGCCGAGGATCGCTACCGCCCAGAAATTCGTACGGTCGCCGACCGGATGACGAAGCTTTTGAAAAGCTATACCGACCTCTTCGCCGGCAAGCGCGCCAGCCGCGGATAATCTGCCTCTACGGCATCAGCCGGCGCACGAGCCCCACCTGGCTGTTCACCCCGAGCTTCGAATAGATGTTCTTCAGATGCGAGCGTGCGGTCTCGTAGCTGACATCGTTCGTCCGCGCGACTTCGCGCAGCGACAGGCCCGCGGTGATGCCGGCCGCAATCCGCATTTCTGCCGCCGTCAGTTGGTCGATACGGAGCAGCGCGTCATTGAGATCGGGGCGCAATGGCAGGCTCGTCCGCTCGATGATCATCGCCACCGTCGGTCCCTCGAGAAATTCGGTGATGAAATCCGACTGCATCTTCACCAACGTGCATTTGAAGCCGGTGTTCTTCATCCTGATTAGCGTGCTTGCCGGCGAGAATGCCTGCAAGCGGTGGCGCAACAGAGCCGATAGGCGGGAGGCAAGCTCGCTGTCATTGATCATGATCCGCCCGGTCGAGGTGACGCCGATCGCTTCGCCCTCGGCAATCATCCGCTCCGCCGCGCTGTTGATCGAGCGGATATTCTGATCCTCGCCGATATAGACGATACCGACGCCGATCGCGTCGAAGAGCGCCAATCCGTTTTCGTTGTTATGGGGATCGCTGTGCTCGCGGCGAATGAAATCGAAGGCGCGGCGCAGATGCGGTGCCAGGTCGCTGAGCAGCTCGGCATTCGTGCGATTGAAATCCGGATCGGAAGACGAGGTCAGCGTCGAAAGATTGAAGGAGCGTCCGCGTTCCCGCATGATCGTTACGCCGACGCTGCTTTCGCAGCCGATCCAGCGAAGGTAATCGCTGTAGAATTCCGTCTTCAGAAGCTGATCGCGCGGCAGCATCTGATCGGCGATCACGCCAAGGCCGATCGGCCGGGTGGCGGCGCGCGGCATCCACGGATTGATGGCCGCATAATAGCGGTTATAGGCCTCGGTTTCCTTTTCCGCGAGACCAGAAGAGAGGGAGAGGCCACCGGTGCGCGCGACGGCATCGTGGAAAAACAGCGTCGACTTGGCATCCGGCATCGTCGCGGTCAGCGCATCGAGAAAGGCTTGCCACGACGTCTCGCCGAAGAGCGCGCCATAGATCAGATCGGTCAGAACTTCGAGTTTTGCGTGCGGCGAACCGGGCATATGCAGTTCCGTTCGAAGATATGCTCAATTATGCCGCGACTCCGCCGTGCTGACAATTGCGTCAAATAGCGTAGGTCCGGCGGTCTTTACCACCGGACCCTACCCTTAATTTCTGTTTGCGACGATGACGGGGATCAGCAGATCTCCCCAGTTGCCGTCACCGCCATGATGCCGGGCGGAGCGTACCAGCTCCACCGAAACACCGGCCTCGACCGCCTTCATCACCGACTGGTTCAGCCTGTGCAGATCATTGGCAAGCATACGGATCACCGTCTGCTGATCATCAGTCATGCTGCTTGCCTGCTCTTCCGTCCGTTCGCGGACGCGCGCAATGGATGCCATGTCGTTTCCTCCTCTACTCGGCAGCCGGTTTGAATTGGGCGTGTTCGGTCGATTCCCCCATGGCCGTCGTGGAGGCGCGGCCGCCTGATATCGCCAGTGACACGGCGTCGAAATAGCCGGTGCCGACTTCACGCTGATGTTTGGTGGCAGTATAGCCGCGTGCCTCGGCAGCGAATTCCGCCCGCTGAAGCTCGCAATAGGCCTCCATCTGCCGCTCGCGATAGCCGCTGGCGAGCTCATACATGCCGTAGTTCAGCTGGTGGAACCCGGCGAGTGTGATGAACTGGAACTTGTAGCCCATGGCGCCGAGTTCGCGCTGGAACCTGGCGATCGTCGCATCGTCGAGGTTTTTCTTCCAGTTGAAGGACGGCGAGCAATTATAGGCAAGCAGCTTGCCGGGATGCGCCTTGTGGACGCCTTCGGCAAAGCGGCGCGCCTGCTCGAGATCCGGCTTCGACGTTTCGCACCAGATGAGGTCGCAATGCGATGCATAGGCGACGGCCCGCGCAATGCAGGGTTCCAGCCCGTTGCGCACCTGATAGAAGCCCTCGACCGTGCGTCCGGCATCATAATCGACGAAAGGCTGGTCGCGTTCGTCTATGTCGGAGGTCAGAAGCTTGGCCGCTTCAGCATCCGTGCGGGCGATGACGAGCGTCGGCACTCCCATGACATCGGCGGCAAGTCGCGCCGCATCGAGATTGCGGATATGGGCCGCCGTCGGGATCAGAACCTTTCCGCCGAGATGGCCGCATTTCTTCTCCGAGGCCAGCTGATCCTCGAAGTGAACGCCGGCCGATCCCGCCTCGATATAGGCTTTCATGATCTCGAAGGCATTGAGCGGCCCACCGAAACCGGCCTCGGCGTCGGCGACGATGGGCGCAAACCAGGTCTCGACCGAAAGTTCCCCGCCTTCTGCCGTCTCGATCTGATCGGCACGCTGCAGCGTGCGGTTGATGCGTTTGGCAAGCTCCGGTCCGGCATTGGCGGGATAGAGCGATTGATCCGGATACATGGCCGATGCCGTGTTGGCGTCGGCGGCGACCTGCCAGCCGGAAAGATAGATCGCCTTCAGCCCGGCGCGTACCATCTGCATGGCCTGGTTGCCGGAGAGCGCGCCGAGCGCATTGACGAAATTCTCCTCGTGCAGAAGCTGCCAGAGGCGCTGAGCCCCCATTTCGGCCAGCGTGTAGCGGAGCGCGACGGAGCCACGCAGACGCTCGACATCGGCGACGGAATAGGGCCGCTCGATACCGTCGAAACGGCCATCAGGCGCATTGCGAATGAGTTTGTAAAAATCTGTCATGCCAATCTCCTCTTTGATTTCCAACGCTTGAGCGCTGATGACAGAATTTACAAGAACGAGGAAATTATCCAGAAAAACCTTTGATTTCAGGCGAGAAAGAGGTTAGGATGAGGAGGATTTACAGGGTGGTTTTGTAATTTTGTAAAAACTTGTAAATCCTGAAGTGTAAAGGATGTGACATGGCGGAACGGAAGATATTTGCGGGGCCGAAAGTCAGGCGCATCCGCAATGCGTTGGCGTTGACGCAGACTGCCATGGCCGAGGCGCTGGAAATCTCCCCCTCCTACCTGAATCTGATCGAACGCAATCAGCGCCCATTGACGGTGCAACTGTTGCTCAAGCTCTCTTCCGTCTACCGCATAGATCTTGAGGAACTGCAGGGCGAAACCGCCGGTGGCCTTGGCCAGTTGAAGGAGGTGTTCGCCGATCCGTTGCTGTCGGGTGAGCTGCCGGGGGATCAGGAGCTTGTCGAAGTGGCCGATGCCGCGCCCAATGCGGCAAGCGGTATGATCAAGCTCTACCGCGCCTATCGCGAGCAGGCCGCCCGCCTTTCCGACCTGACAGCCCTGATGGCGGGCGAGGGCCGTGCACCGGTCGCTTCCGGCCGCCTGCCTCTGGACGAGGTGAGGGAGGTGCTGGAACGCCGTCCCGCCTATTTCGCTAACATCGAGGCGCCGGCGGAAAGTTTCGCCAACGGACTTGCTGCCGGCGGTGACCTGAAGGACTGGCTGAAGAACGAGCGCGGCATCGCCACCCGCATCCTGCCCGTTCATGTCATGCCTGATCTGCGTCGCCGCTTCGACCGTCACTCGATGCGCCTTTTCCTGTCCGAGCGCCTTTCAGGGGCCGATCAAGCGCAGGAAATTGCCATCGAAGTGGCAAGGCTCGCCCTGCGGTCCGAGATCGAGGCCGCGCTTGAGGAACTGCCGCTGTCATCCGACGAGGCGCGGCGCATCGCCCGCTTCGAGCTGACGCGCAGTGCGGCGCTCGCCTTGCTGATGCCTTATGGGGCCTTTCTTCTTGCCGCACAGAATAGCCGATACGACATCGATCTCATCCGCGCCCGTTTCGCTGTCTCCTTCGGCCAGGCCGCGTTGCGCCTCGTCATGCTTCAGCGTCCCGGCGCTGCCGGCATTCCCTTCTTCCTGATGGAGAGCGATGCTGCGGGCCATGTCATTCGCCGGACAGGCGCCCAGGGCTTTCCGCAGGCGCGCTTTGGCGGCAACTGTCCGAAGCTCAACGTCCACGCTGCCTTTCTTGAGCCGGGCAGGGTGTTGGCAGAGACGGTCGCCATGCCTGATGGGTCGGCTTTCCTGACGATTGCGCGCACGCTCGAAGGGCCGGTGGTGGAGTTCGGCGAGCGGGTGCGGCGCACGGCTATGTTGATCGGCTGCGATGCCGCCCTGCGTGACAGTCTGGTCTACGGCCGAAGCGATGCTTTGCCGGTTGCGGTCGGCCCCGCCTGCCGCCTTTGTGAGAGACGCGGATGCCTTTCCCGGGCGGAGCCGCCGCTGACACGTCCACTTGCTCTGGACGAGACCTCTGACGGCCTTGGAAGCTTCGATTTTCAGTGATTGTGAAATCATTGACGCTGCAGGATTTTGCGCTTGTAGGCTCCGGAAATCCTTTCTAGTCTGCAGCAAAACCAGAGGGAATAAGAGGTGTCCGGGGGCGCGATACCTTTAAAAAACAGGAGATATCATGAGGTCAAGAATCGCCTACCTGACGGCAGTTGCCGTTGTCGCTCTCTTTGCCGCTGCGCCGGCCTTCGCCCAGGAGCGTGTGGTCAACGTCTACAACTGGTCCGATTATATCGACAGCTCGATCCTCGAGGACTTCACCAAGGAAACCGGCATCAAGGTCGTCTACGACACCTTCGATTCCAACGAGACGCTGGAAACCAAGCTCTTGGCCGGCGGCACCGGTTACGATGTCGTCGTTCCGACCGTGTCCTTCATGCAGCGCCAGATCGCGGCCGGCGTCTATCAGAAGCTCGACAAGTCCAAGCTGCCGAACCTGTCGAACATGTGGGACGTCGTGACGAAGGGCGTCGCCACCTTCGATCCGGGCAATGAATACTCCGTCGACTATATGTGGGGCACGACCGGCATCGGCTATAACGTCGACAAGGTGAAGGCTGCACTCGGTACGGATGAAAAGCCGAACTGGGATGCGCTTTTCGATCCGGCCAAGGCTGCAAAGCTCAAGGATTGCGGCATCTATATGCTGGATTCGCCGACAGACGTCATTCCGTCCGTTCTTGCCTATCTCGGCCTCGATCCGAACAGCAAGAAGCCGGAAGACCTGAACAAGGCGCAGGAAGTCCTGCTTGCAGTTCGTCCCTTCGTTCGCAAGTTCCACTCCTCTGAATATATCAGCGCGCTCGCCAACGGCGATATTTGCATCGCGCTCGGCTTTTCGGGCGACGTCTTCCAGGCGCGGGATCGCGCAGCCGAGGCAAAGGCCGGCGTAAATGTCGACTATTCTGTTCCGAGCCAGGGTGCGCAGATCTTCTTCGATGTCTTCGGCATTCCGAAGGATGCGCCGCATGTCGAAGAGGCGCATGAGTTCATCAACTACATGATGAAGCCTGAAGTCGCCGCCAAGGCATCCAACTTCGTCTTCTACGCTAACGGCAACAAGGCCTCGCAGCAGTTTCTCGACAAGGAGGTGATCGACGACACGGCGATCTATCCGACGCCGGAGATCATGGCCAAGCTCTTCACCGTGCCGCCGCTCGATCCGAAGACTCAGCGCGTCGTGACGCGAATCTGGACCAAGGTCGTCACCGGCCAATAACCGAGATTTCGGCCCGGACGGAAACGTCCGGGCCTTTCCATTCCCGGCCCGGGTGGAGGCCGGCTGAAACCTTGTATTTTCGGGGAATAATATGAAATCTCTTGGCAATATCCGCCGCGCATTCGCACCTTGGACTGATCCATCCGCAAAGCCGTTCATTGCCTTCAGGAATGTCACCAAGCGCTTCGGCGATTTTACCGCCGTCAACGATCTGTCGCTGAATATCTATCACCGCGAATTCTTTGCGCTGCTCGGCGCATCCGGCTGCGGCAAGTCCACGCTGCTGCGCATGCTGGCCGGTTTCGAACAGCCGACATCGGGCGAAATTATTCTCGACGGCACCGATCTTTCGGGCACGCCGCCCTACAAGCGGCCGGTCAACATGATGTTCCAGTCCTACGCTCTTTTCCCGCACATGACGGTCGAGAAGAATATTGCCTTCGGCCTCAAGCAGGATGGCATGCCGAAGGACGAGATGGTGGAGCGTGTCTCGCAGATGCTGAAGCTCGTGAAGCTCGAGCAGTTCGCTTCCCGCAAGCCCAACCAGCTTTCCGGCGGGCAGCGCCAGCGCGTGGCGCTTGCCCGTTCTCTCGCCAAGCGCCCCAAGGTGTTGCTGCTCGACGAGCCGCTCGGCGCGCTCGACAAGAAGCTGCGCGAGGAAACCCAGTTCGAATTGATGGACCTGCAGCAGAGCCTCGGCCTCACCTTCGTCGTCGTCACGCACGATCAGGAAGAAGCCATGACAATGGCCGACCGCATTGCAGTCATGAGCCACGGCAAGGTGGTGCAGGTCGCCACGCCGGCCGAAATCTACGAAGCACCGAATTGCCGCTTCGTTGCTGATTTCATCGGCGACGTGAACATTTTCGACGGCAAGGTGACAACGGCCTCAAATGGCGCGGTCGAAATCGCCGTCGACAGCGGCTTCACGGTCCGCACGGCCTCGACAGACGCGCCGGCTGTTGGTAGCACGCTCGGTTTCGCCATCCGCCCGGAAAAGCTCCGCGTCACCCGCGCGGCACCCGGGAATGCCTCGACCAATGCCGCCAGGGGCGAGCTCTGGGACATCGGCTATCTCGGCGACATGACGGTCTTCCACGTCAGACTGCCGAACGGCAATGTCGTCAAGGCTTCTTCCCTCAACGCACAGCGCGCCGTCGATGACCCCTTCACCTACGATCAGGAAGTTTGGGTCTCCTTCGATGAGGACAGCGGCGTGCTGCTGAAGGATTGAGACAATGCGGACCTTCACTTCACGCTTCTACAACCGCCTTGTCATTATCATTCCCTATGCTTGGCTGCTGCTCTTCTTCCTGGCGCCGTTCTTCATCGTCTTCCGTATCTCGCTGTCGGCAACGGCGATCGCCATGCCGCCTTATGAGCCGGTCTTCGCTCTCGCTGATGGCTGGGGCGGTTTCTGGGACAAGGTATCGAGCTTCTCCCTCGACAATTACGGCTACCTGACCGACGACCCGCTCTATTTCAATGCCTATATTTCGAGTGTGGTGATCGCCGGGATCTCCACTTTCCTGACGCTTTTGATCGCCTATCCGGTTGCCTATGGCATGGCGCAGGCGCCCCGCAGCATCCGCCCGACGCTCCTGATGCTGGTGATCCTGCCCTTCTGGACAAGCTTTCTGATTCGCGTCTATGCCTGGATTGCCATCCTGAAGCCGGAAGGGCTCTTGAACCAGTTCCTGACGTCGCTGCACCTCATCGACAATCCGCTGATCATCCTCAATACCAATACAGCCGTCTATATCGGTATCGTCTATTCCTATCTGCCCTTCATGGTGTTGCCGCTCTACTCGGCGCTGGAGAAGATGGACGGCACGCTGATCGAGGCGGCGCAGGATCTCGGCTGCACGCCGATCCAGGCTTTCTGGCGCGTCACCTTCCCGCTGTCGATCCCGGGCGTCATCGCCGGCTGCATGCTGGTCTTCATCCCGGCCGTCGGCGAATTCGTTATCCCCGACCTGCTTGGCGGTTCGCAGACGCTGATGATCGGCAAGACGATCTGGAACGAATTCAATTCCAATCGCGACTGGCCCGTTTCTTCGGCGGTGGCGACGATCCTGCTTCTCATCCTCGTGATCCCGATCGTCTTCTTCCAGAATGTTCAGGCAAAAGCCGACGAGGCGGGGAAATAAGCCATGTTCAGATGGACCCGCTTTAACATCACCTCCGTCGTGCTCGGCTTCGCCTTTCTCTATCTGCCGATCGTGCTTCTGGTGATCTTCTCTTTCAATGAATCGAAGCTCGTCACCGTCTGGGGCGGTTTTTCGACCAAATGGTATGTCTCGCTGCTCTCCAACCAGGCCCTGCTCGATGCGGCCTGGGTGACGATCCGCGTCGGCCTACTGTCGGCGACATTCGCGACGATCCTCGGCACTATGGCGGCGATCACCCTGGTGCGCTTCACGCGCTTCCGCGGCCGCATCCTCTTTTCAGGACTGGTCTACGCGCCGCTTGTCATGCCCGAAGTCATCACCGGCCTGTCGCTGCTGCTCCTCTTTGTGGCAATCGGCCTTGACCGCGGCTTCTGGACCATCACACTGGCGCATACGACGCTGACCATGTGCTTCGTCGCCGTCGTCGTGCAGTCACGGCTTCTGAGTTTCGACCAGTCGATCGAGGAGGCCGCTCAGGATCTTGGCGCCCCGCCGGTCAGGACCTTCTTCGAGGTGACGCTGCCGATCATCTCGCCAGCCGTCTTTTCCGGCTGGGTCCTGGCTTTCACCCTGTCGCTCGACGACCTCGTGATTGCGAGCTTCACGTCAGGACCGGGCGCAACCACGCTGCCGATGAAGATCTACAGCCAGGTGCGTCTCGGCGTGACTCCGGAAATCAATGCGGTCTGCACCATTCTGATCGCCATCGTGGCGATAGGCGTCATCTGTGCATCTGTCGTCACCAAGCGCCGCGAAGTGCAGCGCGAGCGCGATGAGAGGGCCGCGGCGGCGACAGCTTAAGAGCAATTCCAGCGAAAGCCTTTGCGTCCGGAAATGCTTTAGAACTGACCAGGAAAGGCGCTAAGGCTGGGTTTTCGTCGGTACGTTGAACAGCGGCACCGGCGAAATGACCGGGTTCGGCCACGAGCCGCCGATGAAGAAGGGCAGGCGCGGCAGATCGGCCGCTTTTGCCGGATCGATCGCTTCCAGCGCGCCGGAGAGCGCAAGCCCGTTCGACTCATAAGTAATGACGCCTGATAGCGTCAGCATCTGATCGGAGCCGGCAAATCGCGCATCGTGGATTTCCGCTGTGCCATTGGCAAAGTCGGCCTGAAGATCGAGCTTACTGAAGGCGAAGGATCCGTTTCCAGTAGAGCTCAGCGCGAAGAACGGCTTCTGCGCTGCCTGCGTACGAAGTGCATAGACATCGACGCCGGGAATGGAACCCGCCGTTGTCCAGAATCTGAGCTTGCCGGTCACATCGGCAAGTCCCGTCGTCCAGATCGCCTTCGGCGTCTCCAGCGAAAGATCGAGGGAGCCGGTCGCATGCGGCAGCGGCCCCTTGAGCTGCAATTTTTCGGCAAGTGCATTGAAATCCGCATCGCGGATCGAAAGCTGCAGCTTGCCGCCACCATCGAAATCGCGTCGGGTCGCCTCCAGATGGGCAGTCATTTCGCCGCCCTCGAACTGGCTGTCGCCAATATCGAACTTCGCTTCCTCGCCGGCGACGATCACGCTGGCGCCGACATCCGCAAGCGAAAAGATACCCATCTGCGCCTGTCGCGCGGAAAGCCGCACATCGAGATCAAGAAGTTGCAGCGGTCCAAGAGGGCTCGATAGCAGCAAGTCGCCAAGGCCGCCGGCGGCAAGTCTGAGCGCGAAGGCATCGAGGAACGGCTTGAGGTTCATCTGGTCGAAGGCAAGTGTCCCGCCGATCTTCGGTCGCTTGCCGGGTGCGACGGTGAAATCCATCACACCGGTGGCGCTCGCATCGTTCAGCGCCATACTGACATTGTTGAAGCGGAAACCGTTGGATACCGACGTCACATCCGAGGTCATCGACGCGCTCTTCAGCGACTCGATCCCCGGGATAGATCTGCCGAACCATTTCAGGAGGGCCTGCACATCCGGAAAGCTGGCGTTGATGTTGCCTGAGACCGAGGAGAGGCTCACCATGCTGCCGACACCCTGGAAACGCGCGGTCATCAGGTTGGAAGCGATCGAGGCCTTCATCTCGGCATTCTTGCCGCCGAAGACCAGCAGCGGCGCGGCAGAGGCAAAATCGACCTTCAGGTCCTCGCCGTTGAACCGGGCAATGAGGACGGCTGAAATGGCCCTCGACAGCTTCGGCCAGGCGATATCGGCTGCGACGCTGTCGAAGTGGTAGACATTGCCTGTCTGCGTATCGGTCAGGGTCAGCGTGCCATCCTCCACCGTCACGGCACCGATGTCGGCGTCGAGCTTCGGATCGAGAACCTCGGCGCCGTTGTCATCCCGCACGCCAACGATGGCTCGTGCCAGAAGGCCGGTATAGCTCCAGTCGATCAGGCCATTCTCATCGCGCGTCAGCGCGAGGCTGGGCCGCAGCAGGTGAAATTCGTGGAAGCGAGTGCGGCCGCGCAGCGCATCGATCAGGCTGAAATCGGCTGAAAGGCTCTCGATGCGGCCGAGCAGTTTGTCGCCGCTTTCGCGCGGTTGGCGGATGGTGACGTCGTTTAGCGTAATGCGTGGCGTCGGCCAGAATTCGAGGACGGGGTTGCCCTTGATCTCGGCGTGATAGCCCGTCCATTTCGATAGGGCATCCTCGATGCCGGAGCGCACGAAGCCGGTGGAAATAAGATAGGGAGCGGCGATCCTGAGCGCGAGGAAGAAGGCAAGCCCGATTAACAATAGGATGGTGGAGACACGGGCAAATGCCGGCAGCCAGCGTGAGACGGGGCCGATCCTTTTTCGCCATCTGCCTTGTCTTGACGTACCCATGAGCTCCGCCGGAACTTCAGCCGGTTACCCGTTATTTTCTGATTTTGCCGGATATATGAAATACCGGGCATATGCAAATCCCACGCGCGGCGGATCGCGTCGCTGCACACTTTATAATGCAATGCAGCATGCTATAAGTTCCGCATTGGGGAGGAGGATTGAATGCAGGAAAATCAGCCGCTTTGGAAGCCCACGGAAGATGGGATCGAAAATAGCCCGATCCATGCCTTTATGCAGCACTGCAATGGAGACTTCGGTCTCGCCTTGAAAGGTTTTGAGGATCTGCATGCCTGGTCGATCGCCGATCGGGAGAGCTTCTGGTCGGCCTTGTGGGATTTCTGCGGCGTGAAGGGAGAGCGCGGCGCGGATATTCTCGTTAACGGCGACCGCATGCTGGAAGCACGCTTCTTTCCTGAGGCGCGCCTGAACTTCGCTGAAAACCTGCTGAGCGGAAGCGGGCAGGGCGATGCCATCATTTTCCGCGGTGAGGACAAGGTCGAAGACCGCTGGTCGTGGGATCGCCTGCGCGCGCTTGTATCACAGCTGCAGCAGGGCTTTCGCGCGCTCGGCATCGGCGAGGGCGACCGTGTCGCGGCCATGATGCCCAACATGCCGGAAACGATAGCTGCCATGCTGGCGGCAACGTCGATCGGCGCCATCTGGTCGTCCTGTTCTCCGGACTTTGGCGAGCAAGGCGTGCTCGATCGTTTCGGGCAGATCGCGCCGAAGCTTTTCATCGCATGCGACGCCTATTGGTATAATGGCAAGCTGCAGGACGTGCAGTCGAAGGTGGCGAACGTCGCCAAGAGCCTCGGTGTGCCGACGCTGATGGTCCATTATGCCGGCAACGTCGAAGAGGTCGCGCGCGAAACCGCCGGCGGCAAGACGCTTTCAGAATTCGTTGCTCCCTATGCGCCGAAGCCGATCGAGTTCGTGCAACTGCCTTTCGCCCATCCGGCCTATATTCTGTTTTCCTCGGGCACAACAGGCGTACCGAAATGCATCGTGCATTCTGCCGGCGGCACGCTGCTTCAGCATCTGAAAGAGCATCGCCTGCATTGCGGAGTGCAGCCTGGGGACAAGCTTTTCTACTTCACCACCTGCGGCTGGATGATGTGGAACTGGCTGGCGAGCGGCCTTGCCTCCGGTGCCACGCTCTGCCTTTTCGACGGATCACCTTTCGCGCCTGATGGCAATGTGCTCTTCGACTATGCGGCCGAGGAGAAATTCGCGATCTTCGGGACCTCGGCCAAATATATCGACGCAGTGCGCAAGAGTGGGCTGACGCCGCGCACGAGCCATGATCTGTCGAGCTTGCGGCTGATCACCTCCACCGGTTCGCCGCTGTCGCCTGAAGGTTTCGCCTTCGTCTATGAAGGTATCAAGGAAGACGTCCAGCTTGCCTCGATTTCCGGTGGCACGGATATCGTGTCCTGCTTCGTGCTCGGCAATCCGCTGCAGCCCGTCTGGCGCGGCGAGATCCAGGGAGCTGGCCTCGGCCTTGCCGTCGACGTCTGGAATGACGAAGGCAAGCCGGTTCATCAGGAAAAGGGCGAGCTGGTCTGCACCAAGGCCTTCCCATCAATGCCGGTCATGTTCTGGAACGATCCAGACGGCGCCAAGTACCGCGCCGCCTATTTCGAGCGCTTCGACAATGTCTGGTGCCACGGCGATTTTGCCGAATGGACCGAACATGGCGGCCTGATCATTCATGGCCGTTCGGATGCGACGCTCAATCCTGGCGGCGTGCGCATCGGCACGGCGGAAATCTACAATCAGGTCGAGCAGATGGACGAAGTCGCCGAAGCGCTCTGCATCGGCCAGGACTGGGATGACGACGTGCGCGTCGTGCTCTTCGTCCGCCTGGCGGCAGGCGTCACCTTGAGCGAGGATCTGATCAAGGCGATCAAGACCCGCATCCGTGTCGGCGCTTCTCCCCGCCACGTGCCGGCCAAGATCATCGCGGTCGCCGATATCCCGCGCACCAAGTCCGGCAAGATCGTCGAACTTGCCGTGCGCGAGGTCGTCCACGGCCGGCCGGTGAAAAATCAGGAGGCGCTCGCCAACCCCGAGGCACTCAAGCTTTTTGCCGGACTGGAAGAGCTAAAGGTCTGATAGCGGCTGCTAAACTACAAGCTTTTGCCGTTGATCAATTCCGCGTTTTGGAAACCTTTCGTTAAGAAAGGTTTGTCAAAGGTGAAACCAACTTGGAGACCATACATGAAGAGATGGTCTGGAACTGCGGTTCCCGAAACATGACGTTGATCGACTAAGCTCTTGTTTTACCAGCACCAACTCTCGAAGGCAGCCATTGGCTGCCTTTTCTTTGGCGAGTAATTCCAGCAAAAGTGTCCAGTGGTTTTGCGTCCGGAATTGCGCAAAAATAAGTGCTTAGCCCGCCAGCACGCGTTGCGACGGGAAGGTGATTTCCACCAGCGTGCCTTCGTTCGGCGCAGAATTGATCGAGAAAATCGCCCTGTTGGCATCGACCATTGCCTTGGTCAGCGGCAGGCCGAGACCGGTGCCGTCGCCGCGATGGCGTGACTGCGTGGACGACACCTGGCGGAATGGTTTCATCGCCTGGTCGAGCTCGCTGCGCGTCATGCCGATGCCGGTATCGCGCACCCGCATCGCGACGCTGCCGTTCGCCTCATAGGAAGTGGAAACGACGATCTGCCCGCCTGATGGCGTAAAGCGGATAGCATTCGACAGGATGTTCAGCGCGATCTGCTTGATCGAGCGCAGGTCGGCCACGACATCGGGCACCGATTGCGAAAGGGCGGTGCGGATGATGACCCGCTGGCTGTTTGCCTGCGGCTGCACCAGTGCCACCGCTTCCGAGATCGCTTCGTTGAGGCCGACGGAAGCGAAATCGAGATCCATCTCGCCCGCTTCGATCTTGGAAATATCGAGCAGGTCGTTGACGATGTCGAGGACGTGCCGGCCGGAACGGCCGATATCGTTGGCATATTCGATATAGCGCGGATGGCCGATCGGCCCGAAGCGCTCGCTCGCCATCATGTCGGAAAAGCCGATGATGGCGTTGAGCGGAGTGCGGATCTCATGGCTGACGCGCGCCAGGAAATCCGTCTTGTGGGCGTTGGCGGTTTCGGCCGCACCCTTAGCATTGCGCAACTCGTCTTCGGTGCGCTTCCACTGGGTGATGTCGCGGATGACGGCGCAATAGCCGTTGGATGAGGTCAGGCGGCCCATGGTCATGAACAGCGGCACGAAACCGCCGGCGGCCTCGCGGCCGATCACCTCGCGTCCGTCGTTCAGCACGCTTGCCACACCATGGCCGGAAAGCCCATGCAGATAGTCGAGAACTGCCCTCTGGCTCTCATGCGCAAACAGCATGACGAAGGGTTTGCCGCGTGTTTCCTGTTCGTCGTAGTTGAAGAGGGCGCTTGCCGAGCGGTTCATCGAGCGGATATCGCCTTCCGTGCCGATAACGACGACGCCGTCGGTTGCCGTCTCCAGGATCGAGCGCAGCTCTTCCACCTCGACCTGCAGCTTGGCGACCTTTTCCACCATCCGGTCGGAGCGTTGGTCGAGCCTGATAACCTCGCCCCTGCCTTCTTCTCGGTTTTCGACCGGCATCAGCGCCAGCATCAGGGCGTTGGAATCTTCCCAGCGAACCGATTGCAGACGGGCGGTGACCGGCACCAGCCTGTCGTCGGCTTTGACGAGCATCATCGTGCCCGAACCGTTTTCGAGGTCATGGCGCTGCAGCAATGCATCGATGCCGCCCACTTCGGAGAGGGCTTCGACGGAACCGTAGCCCGTCAGCCGCAGGAATTCCGGATTGCCGTGGATCAGCTGGTCGCCAGCATGGATCAGCACGGCAACGGGCAGCAGATCGACGGTCGCCGCCGAGAGCCCGTCCGTCATCTTCACGCGCGGCGGAATGAAGCTGGTCAGAACCTCGATCTGGCTGACCGTCTCCTGCAGACCTTCGGTCACGTCGTCTTCCGCTTCGGCTGCGGATGTTTCTTCGGCTTGCGGGGAAGCCTCTTCCGGCAGCGGTTCTGCTGCGGCTTCGTAGATCGCTTCCTGCGGTGCTGCCTGCTCGACGACAGAAGTTTCGGCAACAACGTCTTCGACTACCGATGCCTGTTCGACATCAGGTTCCGGCTGTGGGGCAGCGACCGGCTCTTCGTTGCGCGCGCCGAAGGCTTCGAGGCGCTTGGCGATCTCGCGGAAATTTGCCTGCTCGGCAGCCGTCAGACCGCTGCTGGCACTGTGCAACTGCACGATCTTGTCTGTGAAGCGGCGGCTCGGCGTTTCGGAAAGGCGTAGCGCCGGCGGCTCTTCCCGCTGCTCGGCAACATCAGGCTCAGCGACGGATTGCTCCTCGGCGACAGGTTCCGCTGCTGCCGTCTCTTCCGAAGTGGTTACCTCTGTCGCTGTTTCCACTTCCGGTCCGGTGTCTTCTTCGACATCGGGCTCTGGATTCACTGCATCTTCGGCCTGCGGCGCAGCTTCGGCAATTTCTTCAGATTGCTCTTGCGGCAGTTCAGCTTCTGCCGGTGCCGTCTCTTCCGGCGCGGTTTCATTGACCGGGCCAAGATAGGAGGCATCATGGCCGATGCCGTCAGGCCCGAGCGTCAGTCCGAGTGCCAGAGGATCTTCCTGCGCATCCGACAGGCGCACCACGCCGAAGCCGCGGAAACCATCGAAGTCGCGGTTGCGCGTATAGGTCGGGAGCGCTGCGAGATCGACAGGCACGACCAGGCTTGTGCCCTCGATCGGCCAGTAGATCGTCTTGCCGGACCAGGTATCGCGCCGCGCTAAGGCCTCGGAGAGCCTTGATTCCGGATCGAGGTTGAAGAGGGCGGCAACATCGGAGAAAGCGCTGCCGATGATGTTGCTCGCATGCGGGCCGACAGCCTCGGCGAATTCATGCGAAACTTCGCTGAAGCGGCCTTCCGCATCGATCTTCCAAACGAATCGGGTGGCACGGCTGTTCGGCTTGAAGACGAAGCTGCTCTTCGGTGCGCTTTCAGGCTCCTCCGGGACCACCGGTGTCGCCGCGAAGTTTTCGGCGACGGAAGTGGCCGGCTCAACCTGCTCCACAACCGGAGCCTCTGCGCTTGTCTCAACGGTCTCTTCCGTTGAGGCAAAAGTTTCGCTCGGCTGATCCACCTGCTGCTCGCCGGAGTCTTCGACGACGGCTGCTTCGGGCTCGGAAATGCTCTCATCTGCCGACGGCTCGAAACGGGCTTCGGCCTCGGTCGGTTCGCTGACTTCAACCGGCTCCTCGGCCTCGCCGGTGATTTCCTCCAGGGTCTCCTCAACTTCTTCGATGCCGGAAACGGCGTCTATCGCTTCGGCTTCTGTAAAGCCAGCCACAGGCGCGGCAACATCAGCAATTTCATCCGCTGCGGCTTCTGCAGGTGCAATTTCCTGCGGCGCAGGCTCTTCCACCTTGGCGGAGGGCTCGATGGGATCGAGATGACCGATCGACGTTTCGACGGCGAAGAGAAGGTGGAGTGCGGGCTCGTCGTTGAGTTTGCCGACGGCAGCCGGCAAGTGGCCGCGGCCGGTCGCAACCGGGCGCTTCACCAGCCGGTCTGGATGGGCGCCGGCAAGCGTGATGAGCGTCCTTGCCGCCTGCTGCGTGATGCCGAGCAAGGCGAAACCTGGCGATGCGGCAATGACTTCGCCCTCGGCCCCGATCACTGCCATATGCGTATCCGGGTCATCGAGGCCCTGCAGCATCTGCGCAGCACTTGCGCCAGCCGTCAGCGGACGTGTGGAGACCGGAACGGAAAACAGGATGGCCTTCTCACCAGAAGCGAGACGGATGAGCTCCGACGAAGCCGGAGCCTGAACGCGCTGGAAGCCCTTGGCGATGCGGATGATAAAAGTCTTCTGGTCACCGACTTCACCAAGCTGGCGGGCAGTCGCCTCGAGCTGGCGGAAGGTGATGTCGGCGCGGCTGACGCCCTGATCGAGCAGATCATAGACCGCAGCATGGCCAAAAAGCTCGGCGCCAGCACCGTTTGCCCACAGCAAGTGGGAAAGGTCGCCCGAGAACAGAACCATGGCCTCGCCACGCGAAAATCGTTCACGAACCCGCGCATGAACGGCAATGTCGATGAACGGATACTGGACTGCGGGCATGATCGAACCTGTCGCTTTCGGCCTCTTCAAATTAACTGCTTATTAATAACTGCAGGTCTGCGGCCGGTCCAGAAGAGCCGGGAGCTTTCGGGCGGCAAGGTTAACGCATTGTGCGGCGCACAATGATGTTGCAATGCACAATAAAATGCCCTATATAAGAATTATCCGATTTATCGCGGGCACAAGATCTGCCCATCTTAGAGGAACACGATCCGATGGCTACCATAAAGACCGACGACGTTTTTTCAATTGCCTCTTTCGACCCGAGCAAGCTGGCCGAGTCTTTCCGTGACTTCGCCGAAAAGGGTGCTCAGCAGTCCAAGGAAGCCTATGCCAAGCTGAAGTCCGCAGGCGAAGAAGCCGGCAAGACGCTGGAAGCAACGGTCCAGACCGCACAGGCTGGCAGCGTTGAAATCGGCCTTAAGGCGATCGACGCGCTCCGCGTCAATGCTGAAAGCTCGCTCTCGCACATGGAAGCGCTTCTCGGCGTCAAGTCCGTCGCCGAATTCTTCGAGCTGCAGACCTCTTTCTTCCGCAAGCAGGCTGAACTGACCGTCGAGCAGGCGAAGTCGCTGCAGGAAACCACCAAGCAGGTTGCCGAAAAGGTTGCAAAGCCTTCCAAGGAAGCCGCTGAAAAGGCCATGGCATCCTTCAAGGTTGCCTGATCTACCAGGCTCGATAGATAATAAAGGCTGGACCGCATGTTCAGCCTTTTTGTATATTGAGCGCAAATCGGGGCTTGAATAAAAGTTCAAGTCCTCGTATGTGACCCCCGTCGCGCCGTGCGTGACATTGTGCGGTTGTAGCTCAGTTGGTTAGAGCGCAGGTTTGTGGCACCTGAGGTCGGAGGTTCGAGACCCCCCAACCGTACCATTCTCTCCCATAAGTTGGTCTTCCTGTTCGGCAATGCACGGCATCAGCGCTTTTTGATGTCAAAATGATGCCTGCTCGCATTTTGCTATTGCCGTTAACATTAGTTTACCTATTTATGTGCGGTGCGATGCAGCAATTGCCCAATGTCTTCGTTGCGTTGCGAAATGCTGGCGGCTTGCCGCCTGGGGGTAGGGACAGTCCACCGAGGCATTAAGGAGAATTTGATGTCCATTTCTGTTCAGAATATAGAGGAATCGACCGCTGTTTCCCCGATTGACGTGGCAGCTGCGGTTAAGGACGCACGCAGTGCGGTTGGCTACAGCATTGAAGACCTCGCAGTCACCTGCGGTCTGGCCAATGGGGAAATCCTCGAAATCGAAAATGGTGAAAGCGCCGATCCGGCAAAGCTGAGGCGTATTGCTGCAGCACTGCAGGTTCCAGTTTCTGCCTTTTTGCATATCTGATGAGGCGACAAGGCCGATCAGCATTTTCTGATCGGCCGTCGTCCCCTTTTAAGGAACATGATTGGAACTCTTGCGCTCCCGCGCCGTTCAACGGTCGATGGGAGTATTTGTATGTCCAAGACCCTTCTTTACGGCGCAACGAAGATCGATGAGACGAATGCGGCTTACGCGGCTGTCGCCAGTCTCGAACAGTTCCAGTGGAAGAACCGCGTCTTCATTGTGATTGCCGACCAGGACAATTCCCGCGCAGCCCGCCAGGAAAACCAGTTGCTTGCCGATCGCGTCGCTCTTGAGGAGCGGGATATGGTCATTCTCAAGCTTGTCGGATCAAGCATAAAGCCGCTCTTCGGAAGCGGCGACGGGCTGGACGGCGAGGCGCTCCGCCAGGAACTGGACATGCCTGACACAGGCGAATTTGCCGCCTTCCTGCTTGGCAAGGATGGCACCGTGAAGCTGAAGGCCAGTGAGCCGATCACATCGGACGAACTTTTCGCCATCATCGACAGCATGCCGGTGCGCGCTGCCGAAACCGTCAGGCACGACAAATAATCCAATATCGCAATCGTAAAGGAGCCGGCCATGTCCGTTCCGAACGAACCTATTCCCGACCAGCCGCCAATGCCTTCACCGGGCTGGAAGCCGGAGCCGCCGGTCAAGGAACCGGAACCGGATCGCCTGCCGGATGAAACGCCGCTTCCCAACCCTGATGAGAACGAGGAACCGGCAAAGCATCTCTAGAGCAATTCCAGCAAAAGTGTGCAGCGGTTTTGTGTCCGGAATTGCGTAAAACATATGTATTACAAGAAGATCTGCCTTTCCTCATCGACGAGTTCCTGCAGAAAATCGATGACGCTGCGCACGCGCACCAGATCGCGCGCACTTTCGTGGTAGGTCGTCCAGTAGGCGCGGCGGATGGAAACCTCCGGCAGGATGCGCACCAGTTCCTGGTATTGCCGGGCGATATAGTCGTGCAGGATGCCGATGCCGGCGCCGGAACGCACGGCCTCGGTCTGGCCGATCGCCGTCGAGATCTCAAACCCCGCATCCCAGCTGCGCATCACCTCGCCAGAGAAATTCAGGTAGGCAGTGAAGATCAGGTCTTCGACATAGCCGATGCGCGGATGAGCCTTCAAGGCATCGACATCTTCGGGCTTTCCATGCTGCGCCAGATAATCCCGCGACGCGTAGAGACCGAGCGTATAGTCGGTCAGCTTGGACGAGACGAGCCGTCCCTGTTCCGGACGCTCCAGCGTGATGGCGATATCCGCCTCGCGCTGCGATAGCGAGAAGGAACGCGGCACCGGCACGAGCTGGATCTTCAGTTCCGGATGGCGTTCGATCAGCCGGCCCATGCGCGGCGCAAGAAAGGAAACACCGAACCCATCGGGCGCGCCGACGCGCACCGTTCCGGCAATGGCCGTATCGGTGTGGCCGAGATTGGCCTGTGCTGCAAGCATCTCCGTTTCCATTCGCTCAGCCGAGACAAGGAAGACGGCGCCTTCGGCGGTCAGCTCGCAGCCATTCGTCCGGCGTATGAAAAGCCGCGTCTTCAGCGCCTCTTCGAGTGAGGTCAGCCGGCGCGAAAGTGTGGCGTGATTGAGCCCCAGCCTCTTTGACGCAGCGAGGATCTGCCCTGTGCGGGCGACGGCCAGGAAAATGCGAACGTCATCCCAGTTCATAGCTTTGAACGCATCGCAATCGGATCGACGTCGATGAGCGTCAGCGCTGTCACCATGCCTGATGTCTCGGTTTTGTACTTAAGGAAATGCGGCGTCTGCAGATGAGCGTCGTATGCTTCCCTGTTGGCGTAGACCTCAAGGATACGGACCTTGTTCGGATGGTCCCTGATGGAAACGGCATTCAGGGAAAGGACACCGTCTTCCAGCGCGACGGATGCTTCGATTTCCTCGGTCAGCAGCGCGCGATAAGCTTCGAGCGTGGCTGGATCGATCTCCAGTTCCGCCATTCTGACGACAGGTTTCCTGCTCATCGCTTAGGCCTTCCCTTTGACTTGTCCGCGTGCCGTGCCAAGTTTTGAATCAGGAACACCGGCCACTGCGGTCGAACTATAATATACGCACAACGGTTGCTTATTATAGCGCATTGATTTGTGCAAATTGAAGTGCGATTGTTGCGCTATCCAAAAGATCAGGAGGAACACCCATGCGTGAGATTGGTCATTTCATCGGCGGCAAGACGGTCGCCGGCACCAGCGGCCGCACCAGCGACGTCTTCAACCCGGCGACCGGCGAAGTGCAGGCAAAGGTTGCGCTTGCAAGCGTCGAGGAACTGCGCGCCGCCGTCGAAAACGCCAAGGCCGCGCAGCCGAAATGGGCGGCCACCAACCCGCAGCGCCGCGCGCGCGTCTTCTTCAAGTTCGTCGATCTCCTGAACCAGCACATGGATGAGCTTGCGACGCTGCTTTCCAGCGAGCACGGGAAGACGGTCGAGGATTCCAAGGGTGATGTCATCCGCGGCCTCGAAGTCTGCGAATTCGTCTGCGGCATCCCGCATCTTGCCAAGGGTGAATTCACGGAAGGCGCCGGCCCGGCGATCGACATGTATTCGATCCGCCAGCCCGTCGGCATCGGCGCCGGCATCACGCCTTTCAACTTTCCGGGCATGATCCCGATGTGGATGTTTGCCCCGGCAATCGCCTGCGGCAACGCCTTCATCCTGAAGCCCTCCGAGCGCGATCCGTCCCTTCCGATCCGCCTTGCCGAACTGATGATCGAGGCCGGTCTGCCGGCCGGCATCCTGAACGTCGTCAACGGCGACAAGACGGCCGTCGATGCGATCCTCACCGATCCCGATATCGGCGCCGTCTCCTTCGTCGGCTCCACGCCGATTGCCCGCTACGTCTACGGGACGGCTGCGATGAACGGCAAGCGCGCCCAGTGCTTCGGCGGCGCCAAGAACCACATGATCATCATGCCGGATGCCGATATGGACCAGGCCGTCAACGCGCTGATGGGTGCGGGCTACGGTTCGGCTGGCGAGCGCTGCATGGCCGTCTCGGTTGCCGTGCCGGTCGGCGAGGAAACAGCGAACCGCCTCGTCGAGAAGCTGATCCCGAAGATCGAATCCCTGCGCATCGGTCCTTACACCGACGATAAGGCAGACATGGGCCCTGTTGTCACCAAGGATGCCTATAACCGCATCCAGGGTCTGATCAACAAGGGTATCGAAGAGGGCGCAAAGCTTGTCGTCGATGGCCGCGATTTCAAGCTGCAAGGTTATGAGGACGGCTATTTCGTCGGCGGCTGCCTGTTCGACAACGTCACGCCCGAGATGGAAATCTACAAGACCGAGATCTTCGGGCCGGTTCTGTCCGTCGTTCGCGCCCACAACTATGAAGAAGCGCTCTCCCTGCCGATGAAGCATGAATACGGCAACGGCGTCGCGATCTACACCCGCGACGGCGACGCTGCCCGCGACTTCGCCTCCCGCATCAACATCGGCATGATCGGCATCAATGTTCCGATCCCAGTGCCGCTCGCCTACCACTCCTTCGGCGGCTGGAAGGCTTCAAGCTTCGGCGACCTCAACCAGCATGGCACGGATTCGATCAAGTTCTGGACCCGGACCAAGACCGTTACCGCCCGCTGGCCATCCGGCATCAAGGGCGGCGCCGAATTCGTCATGCCGACGATGAAGTGACGCGAAAGCCATCGCATTTGGAAACGGGCCCGGGAAGGGCCCGTTTTCGTTTCAAACGCTGCGGCGAGCAGTCGCGGGAAACGTGAATGTGAATTTCATATTTTGGAATTGTTCAAAACTGTGAAAGCCACTATATACGGTTCACGAATGATTTAGGAGATCGGCATGCGGTTGACGAAGCAGACCAACTATGCGGTTCGCATGTTGATGTATTGTGCAGCCAATGAAGGACATTTGAGCCGGATTCCGGAGATTGCCAGAGCATACGGTGTTTCCGAGCTCTTCCTTTTCAAGATTCTGCAGCCTCTCAACAAGGCGGGCCTTGTGGAGACGGTGCGCGGCCGCAACGGCGGTGTGCGCCTTGGCAAGCCGGCGACTGATATCAGCCTTTTTGATGTGGTAAGGGTCACCGAAGACAGCTTCGCCATGGCGGAATGCTTTGAAGATGGTGTGGTCGAGTGCCCGCTGGTCGATAGTTGCGGCCTGAATTCGGCGCTGCGTAAGGCGCTGAACGCCTTCTTCGACGTGCTGACCGAATATTCGATCGATGACCTGGTAAAGGCGCGGCCGCAGATCAACTTTCTGCTGGGCCTCACCGGCGAACAGCACTATCGCAAGCCCGTCGTTCCGGCACCGGCCGCTTGATACTTGAATATTCTGATATCGTCATGAACCACGGCTGTTTTCGATAGCCGTGGTTTTTCATTTGCACTCACGGATTGTTGATATATCAGAGCCCGTTGAAACCGTTCTCAACGCCTTCCGCGACGCCAAATTGTACCAAAAGCGACAAAAATGCGGTTGAACGTGTCTCAATCTTGCAAATTTTGGCCTATTTTTGACCGAAAATTTCTAAAATTGCTTTTCTGGAAAAATTTTCTGCGGATGCCGTTGCGTTCAGCAAATAAATATCGTTCCATCGGCCCGCTGATCGGGGTAATGAGCGCCCGATCTCTAAAGATCAAAAAAGAACAAACCTGGGAAACGATATCATGAAAAAGTTCTCTGTCCTGCTCGCAGCGACAGCCCTGGCTTCGGTCATGGCCACCGCCGCGTATTCCAAGACGCTTGTCTATTGCGCCGAAGGATCGCCGGAAGGCTTCGATCCGAGCCTCTACACGTCAGGCACGACCTTCGACGCGTCTTCACGTACGGTCTACAGCCGCCTCGTTGAATTCAAGCATGGCGGTACGGAGATCGAGCCGGGTGTTGCCGACAGCTGGACGGTTTCCCCCGATGGCAAGGAATATACCTTCAAGCTGCATCCCGGCGTGAAGTTCCAGACCACCGATTTCTTCACCCCCTCGCGTGATCTCACCGCCGACGACGTGGTTTTCTCGTTCGAGCGCCAGATCAAGTCGGACAATCCGTGGAACAAGTATGTCGAAGGCGGTTCTTACGAATATGCCGCCGGCATGGGCTTCCCTGACCTCATCAAGTCGGTCGAGAAGGTTGACGATCTGACCGTCAAGTTCACGCTGAACCATCCGGAAGCTCCGTTCCTGGCCGACCTCGCGATGGACTTCGCATCCGTCGTTTCCAAGGAATATGCCGACAAGCTCGCCGCTGACGGCAAGATGGCCCAGCTGAACCAGCAGCCGCTCGGCACCGGTCCGTACACCTTCGTTGCCTATCAGACGGATGCCGTCATCCGCTACAAGGCCAACGAAACCTACTTCAAGGGCAAGGAAAAGATCGACGATCTCGTCTTCGCGATCACCCCGGACGCCGCTGTCCGCGCCCAGAAGCTGAAGGCCGGCGAGTGCCACCTCGTCCCGTATCCGAATGCTGCTGACGTTGCCGAGCTCAAGAAGGATCCGAACCTCACGGTTATGGAACAGGCTGGCCTGAACGTCGGCTTCCTCGCCTACAACACCCAGCAGGCTCCGTTCGACAAGCCGGAAGTCCGCCGCGCGCTGAACATGGCGATCAACAAGCAGGCAATCATCGACGCCGTCTTCCAGGGCGCTGCCCAGGTTGCCAAGAACCCGATCCCGCCGACAATGTGGTCCTATAACGACAAGATCCAGGACGACAAGTACGATCCGGAAGGCGCCAAGAAGGCTCTCGCAGCCGCTGGCGTCAAGGATCTGTCGATGAAGATCTGGGCAATGCCGGTTTCGCGTCCGTACATGTTGAACGCTCGCCGCGCCGCCGAACTGATGCAGGCAGACTTTGCCAAGGTCGGCGTCAAGGTCGAGATCGTCACCCATGAATGGGCCGAATACCTGAAGCTCTCCTCCGACGTGAAGCGCGATGGCGCTGTCATCATCGGCTGGACCGGCGACAACGGCGACCCGGATAACTTCATGGACACGCTGCTCGGCTGCGACGCTGTGGGCGGTAACAACCGCGCTCAGTGGTGCAACAAGGACTATGACGCTCTGATGACGAAGGCCAAGGAAACGGCTGACGTTGCTGCCCGCACGAAGTTCTACGAAGAAGCACAGGAAATCTTCAAGAAGGAAGCTCCCTGGGCTCCGCTCGACCACTCGCTGGTCTTCGTCCCGGTCAGCAAGAAGGTATCGGGCTTCCATATGGATCCGCTCGGCATCCACCGCTTCGACGGCGTTGATATCGCCGAATAAGAAAAATGATAAACTGCCCGGCTGAAACCGGGCTCGACCGGCGGTCAGGTCTCCACCTGACCGCCGGAAACTATTGGACAACCTGCTATGTTGCGATTTCTCATCGGGCGCCTCGCAGTCCTGATACCGACCTTCCTCGGCGTTTCGCTCATTGCCTTCTCGTTCATCCGCCTGCTTCCTGGCGATCCCGTCATGCTGTTGTCGGGCGAACGAACCATGGCACCCGAACGTCACGCCCAGATCATGCACGATCTCGGTTTCGACCGGCCCATGTACGTGCAATACTTCGATTATCTCGGAAAAGTGCTGCACGGCGATCTCGGTACCTCGATCGTTACCAAACGTGCGGTTCTCGGCGAATTCTTTACGCTCTTCCCGGCAACGCTTGAGCTTTCGCTCTGCGCCATCCTGGTGGCAATCCTTCTCGGCGTGCCGGCCGGCGTCTTCGCGGCCGTCAAGCGCGGAACATGGTTCGATCAGAGCGTGATGGGCGTTGCCCTTATCGGCTATTCGATGCCGATCTTCTGGTGGGGCCTGCTGCTCATCATCTTCTTCTCCGGCTATCTCGGCTGGACGCCTGTCTCTGGCCGCATCTCGCTGATGTATTTCTTCAAACCTGTCACCGGCTTCATGCTGATCGACAGTTTGCTCTCCGGCCAGAAGGGCGCCTTCGCCTCGGCCGTCAGCTATCTCATTCTGCCGACCGTGGTGCTTGCCACCATTCCGCTTGCGGTTATCGCCCGCCAGACCCGCTCGGCGATGCTCGAAGTGCTGGGCGAGGATTACGTGCGCACGGCCCGCTCCAAGGGTCTGGCGCCGCTGCGTGTCGTCGGTATTCATGCGCTCAGAAACGCTATGATCCCGGTCATCACCACGATCGGCCTGCAGGTCGGCGTACTGCTCGCAGGCGCCATTCTTACCGAAACGATCTTCTCCTGGCCGGGCATCGGCAAGTGGATGGTCGATGCTGTCTTCAAGCGCGACTATGCAGTCGTCCAGGGCGGTCTTCTCTTGATCGCCGGCATCATCATGCTGGTGAACCTGATCGTCGACCTGACCTACGGCTTCATCAATCCGCGTATCAGGCACTAGGAGCGGTCCATGAGCACGGTTACTGCAAAATCCGACCAGCCCTCCGCCCTTACGGAATTCTGGTACTATTTCTCGCGAAACAAGGGCGCCGTCATCGGTCTCTTCGTTTTCCTCGTCATCCTTCTGATGGCGATCTTCGCACCGCTCGTCTCGCCGCATGCGCCGACCGAGCAGAACCGCCAGCTTCTCCTGTCTGTCCCCTTCTGGATGGATGGCGGCAGCTTCTCCTATCCGCTCGGAACCGATGCCGTCGGTCGCGATATCCTTTCACGCCTGATTTTCGGCGCACGGTTCTCGCTGTTCATCGGTGTCGTGGTCGTCACGCTGTCGGTGCTTGCGGGCGTCTTGATCGGCCTCGTTGCCGGTTATTTCCGCGGCCGCGTCGATATCGTCATCATGCGCCTCATGGATATCATCCTGGCTTTCCCGTCACTGCTTCTGGCCCTCGTGCTCGTCGCGGTGCTGGGTCCCGGCCTGCTCAATGCCATGATCGCGATCTCGATCGTCAACCAGCCGCATTTCGTGCGCCTGACACGCGCCGCCGTGATGGGCGAGCGTGAAAAGGAATATGTGGTGGCCTCCCGCGTCGCCGGTGCCGGCACCTTCCGGCTGATGTTCAAGACGATCCTGCCGAATTGCCTCGGACCGCTGATCGTCCAGGCAACGCTTGCCTTCTCCGCCGCGATCCTTGATGCAGCCGCCCTCGGCTTCCTCGGAATGGGCGCTCAGCCGCCGACACCTGAATGGGGCACGATGCTTGCCGAATCCCGCGAGTTCATATCGCGCGCCTGGTGGGTTGTTACTTTTCCGGGTCTTGCGATTCTCATCACCGTTCTCGCCATCAACCTGATGGGCGACGGCCTGCGTGATGCGCTCGACCCCAAGATGAAGAGGTCCTGAGATGGCGCTTCTCGAAATTGAAAATCTCGTCGTCGAATTCCAGACGTCGACCGGTCCTTTCCGCGCCGTCGACGGCGTTTCGCTGAAGGTCGACGCGGGTGAGATTCTGGCGATCGTCGGCGAATCCGGCTCCGGCAAGTCGGTATCGATGCTCGCTGCCATGGGCCTTCTGCCTTGGACGGCAAAGGTGACGGCCGACAAGATGGTTTTTGACGGCCAGAACCTGCTCGGCATGTCCGGCGCCAAGCGGCGCGAAATCATCGGCAAGGATATGTCGATGATCTTCCAGGAGCCGATCGCGAGCCTCAATCCCTGCTTCACCGTGGGCTTCCAGATCGAAGAGGTGCTGAGAATTCACCTCGGTCTCGACAAGGCGGCGCGGCGCAAGCGCGCAATCGAGCTTTTCCAGGCGGTCGGCATTCCAGATCCCGCCGAGCGGCTTGGCCATTTCCCGCATCAGATGTCGGGCGGCCAGTGCCAGCGCGTCATGATTGCCATCGCGATTGCCTGCAATCCGAAGCTCCTGATCGCCGATGAGCCGACCACGGCACTCGACGTGACCATCCAGAAGCAGATCCTCGATCTTCTGATGCGCCTGCAGACGGAGCATCGTATGGGTCTGATCATGATCACCCACAATATGGGCGTGGTTGCCGAGACGGCAGACCGGGTGATCGTCCAGTACAAGGGCCGCAAGATGGAAGAGGCCGACGTGCTCTCGCTCTTCGAAGCGCCGAAGAGCGATTACACGCGCGCACTGCTCGCCGCCCTTCCTGATAATGCGACCGGCGACCGGCTGCCGACCATCGGCGAACTTTTCAATCCGAACAAGACTGTGGAGGGAGCGGCCTGATGACGCCAGTTCTCGAAGGAAAGAACATCGTCCGCGACTATTACCTACCGGGCGGCATGTTCAAGAAGGCGCGAACGGTCCATGCTGTCAAGGGCGTGAGCTTCAGCGTGGAGCAAGGCAAGACGCTGGCGATCGTCGGCGAAAGCGGCTGCGGCAAGTCGACGCTCGCCCGCATCGTGACGATGATCGACCCGGCCACGTCGGGCGAACTCTTCATCGACGGCAAGAAGGTCGATATCTTCCAGGGCGATCTGACGCCGGAAATCCGCCGGAAGGTCCAGATCGTCTTCCAGAATCCTTACGGATCGCTGAACCCGCGCAAGAAGATCGGCGACATCCTGATGGAGCCGCTGATCATTAACACCAATACGCCGGCTTCCGAGCGGCGCGACCTGGCGATGGCGATGCTGAAGAAGGTCGGACTGCAGGACGTCCACTTCAACCGCTATCCGCACATGTTCTCGGGCGGCCAGCGCCAGCGTATCGCCATTGCCCGCGCGCTGATGCTGAACCCGCGGCTCCTGGTTCTCGATGAACCGGTCTCCGCACTCGATCTGTCGGTGCAGGCGCAGGTGCTCAACCTTCTCGCCGACCTGCAGGACGAGTTGAACCTGACCTATGTCTTCATCAGCCACGACCTCTCGGTTGTTCGCTATATGGCAGACGAGGTTATGGTGATGTATTTCGGGGAGGCAGTCGAATACGGCACGCGGGAGCAGGTTTTCAGCGATCCGCAGCACAACTATACCAAGACCCTGTTTGCGGCGACCCCGCGGGCGGATGTCGATACGATCAAGGCACGTCTTGCACGCAAGGCCGCTGCCGTCTCTGCGGCCTAGTAAGGCCGCAGATATCTCACACTGCAACGATGACCGAGATGAGCGATGACCGAGAATAACGGAACTCTCCATGCAATCATCGTCATGGGCGTCAGCGGTTCCGGTAAATCTTCGATCGGCGAAAAGATAGCGGCAGGCCTTGGCCTGCCGTTTGTCGAAGGCGATGCGCTGCATCCCGCTGCTAATGTCGAGAAAATGTCGAAGGGCATTCCGCTCTCCGACAAGGACCGGATGCCCTGGCTCGACCGGATCGGCAAAGAGATGAAGGCGTCGCTTACCAAGGGCAAGGGCATCATCGTCTCCTGCTCGGCGCTGAAGCGCAGCTACCGCGACCGCCTGCGAGCCGCTGCTGGCGGCAACCTCTATTTCGTCTATCTCGAAGGTTCGAAAGAACTGCTGACCGAGCGCATGGGTCACCGCAAGGGCCATTTCATGCCGACCTCGCTCCTGGAAAGCCAGCTGCAGACGCTGGAAGTGCCGACCGGCGAGCCCGGTGTCGTCACCGTCGATATCGAGGACACAATCGACGATATCGCGGCAGAAGCCCTGAAAGCTCTCGCCGCTCTCGGTGTTAGAGCCTTTCCTGGCTAGATTGCAGCATTTTGTTGGCTCAAACGGAGTCGGATGGTCGACCGGCCGGCGCGCGTCGTAGCCCAGATCTACGGCCAAGCCGGCCGGTCGATCAGCCGGCCCGTTTCAGCCAACCCGAAGGGGCCGGCATCTTTCCGCCAGGATCAAAGGCGATCGGCTCGGACGTACCTGGAGGTATGCCCTTCGCCAATCGCCGTTGCCCTTACGAAAACCTGCTCCGGCAGAATGCTGCAATCTAGCCAGGAAAGGCTCTAAGGGTTGAAACGAGCGGGCGAATAAGCCGAAATATCGATGAACGGCGTCTCGCCGCTCATCAGTTCCGCCAGCACACGTCCCGTCACCGGCCCGAGCGTCAGCCCGTGATGGGCATGGCCGAAGGCAAACCACAGGCCCTGATGGCGCGGCGCCTTTCCTATGATCGGCATCATGTCGGGCGTGCAGGGTCGCGCGCCCATCCACGGTTCCGGATCCAATCTCTCACCCAGCGGGAATATCGTGCGCGCCACCGCTTCGGCCCGGTCGAGCTGCACCGGCGTCTTCGGCGCATCGAGCGTTGCGAATTCCGCCCCCGTTGTCAGGCGCACGCCCTTGTTCATCGGCGCCAGGAAATAGCCGCGCTCGGAATCGAGCGTCCAGTTGTTGAGCACAGCATTGCCCTGCACGCCATAATGCATGTGGTAGCCGCGCTTGACGCCGAGCGGGAAGGAATAGCCGAGGCGGCGCGTCGCGACCGCTGCCCAGGGGCCGAGTGCCAGCACGACATCGTCGGCCTCCAGCGACCCCTCCGATGTCATGATCTTCCAGCCCGATCCGGCCGGCCCGAGCGATGCCGCATCGCCGGTCACGAACCGGCCGCCGAGGCTTTCGAAATAGCTGCGATAGGCACGCGTCAATGCATGCGGATCGAGAACCGACCAGGGGTCGACCCAGCGCAGGCCACCGACGAAATCCCCGGTAATATTAGGCTCCAATCGAGCGATATTGGCCGAATTCAGGCTCTCGTAGCTGACACCGAACTGATCCTTCCAGAGGGCAGCTTCCACAAAGGCTTCGTCACGCTTGGCCTCGGTGCGGAAGATCTTCATCCAGCCATCCCTGCGGATCAGCGCTTCGGCATGTGATGCCTCGATCAGGTCCTTGTGCTCGGTGATCGAATTCTCGATCAGCGGCGCATAGGCCTTGGTGATCATCTCGTGCCGCTTCGGATTGGAGTTCCACCAGTAGCGGGCGAGGAAGGCGAGCTGGCTCGGCAGCGCCTTCAGGTGATAGTGCGCATCGATGCGGTTGTTCAGCGCGTAGCGCAGCAGCAGGCCGAGCTGCTGGGGAAAACCGTAGGGCATGACGCCTTCGCGCTGGATTAGGCCGGCATTGCCGAAGGAGGTTTCGTTACCCGGCTCCTTGCGGTCGATGAGTGTCACCTGCCAGCCGCGGCGTTGAAGATGAATGGCCGTCGAAACCCCGACGATGCCGGCGCCGAGCACGATTGCGTTTTTCGTCATTTTCCCCTGCATTCCGCTGTGTTTTAGAGCCTAAAATGCCCATCTCAATGCTGCGGCGCAAACGAAAAATCGCATTTCATTTCAAAATCATTGCGCTTTTGAGTGCGGCATTTTCGGCCCTGATGCGGATCGTCAGGACGGCGGCATTGAGGAGCGAAAAGACGAGCGCATAAAGTGGCATGCCGAAGGCAAGCGGCAGGGCGGCGATCTCGCCGATGACGATCATGTAGTTCGGATGTTTGAAGAAGCGGTAAGGGCCGCCTTCGACGAGCGGCGCACCGGGCAGGATGATGATACGCGTCGTCCAGCGCTCCCCAAGGGTGGTCAGCACCCACAGCCGCAGCACCTGCAGCAGCATGAAAAGACCAAACCAGAAGAGTTGGACCGGCTGTCCCGTCGCCAGCATCCATAGCCCGGCGAGCCAGCCCGTATGGAGCGCCACCATGTAGGGGTAATGATCGGGCGCGATCTCGCGCGCCCCCCTTGCGAAGAGCGCCGTCGTATTGCGGCGCGCGATAACCAGTTCCGAAAGCCGCTGGGCGGTCACGAAGGTCAGCAATGCGATGGAAGGCCACATCATGCAACCCTCCGCAAGGTCACGCAGCTTGCCGTAAAGCCCGGCCCCATGGCGATCATCGCGGCCCGGTCCGGCAGACCTCTGCTGATAGCGCGCTCCAGAACGAAGAGCACTGTCGGCGAGGACATATTGCCGTAATCTGCAAGCACCGACCGCTCGATGTCGAGCGTATCCGGCACCATGGAAAGCGTGCTCTCGATTGCCGCCAGCACCTTCGTACCGCCGGGATGACAGATGAAACGGTCGATATCATCGCGCTTGAGCCCGCTGCGCGCCAGGATGCCATCGATCGCCGGGCCGAGCTCCTTTTCCGCAAAGGGCGGCAGCGATTGCGCCAGCAGGATGCCGAGCCCGGTATCGTCGATCTTCCAGCCCATGATGTCGAGCGTATCGGGAAACAGGTGATCGCCCGCCGATTCCACTTCCGCCATACCGCCTTCGCCTGATCGCAGCACGCAGGCTGCAGCCCCGTCACCGAAGAGGGCGGTGGCGATGATGTTCGGTTTCGTCAGCTCATCCAGACGGAAGGCCAGCGTGCAGAGCTCTATGGCGACGAAGAGCACCACGGCACCCGGGCGGCTGCGCGCCAGCCGCGAAGCGATGCCAAAGCCGGAAACGCCGGCAGCGCAGCCAAGCCCGAAGACGGGTACACGCTCGATATCCGCGCGAAAGCCAAGTTGGCCGGCGAGCCGCGCATCGAGGCTCGGCGTGGTGATGCCGGTGGAGGAAACCGTTACCACGCAATCGACCTGATCGGCCGTCAGCCTGGCCTGATCGAGCGCGCGCGTTGCCGTCGCGACGAACAGCGAACCGGCGACCTCCTCATAGGCCTCCATCCTGTCTTGCCAGCCATGCGTCTCTTCAAACCAGGAGAGGGGACGGGCGGCATGCCGCTTTCCGATACCGGCATTATCGAACACGCGCGCGAGGTGGCGGAATTCCTTGAAGCGATCCGCAAAGAGGCGCGCGGAGGCCTCGGCGGCTTGGCTCTGGGTGATGATATGGTCAGGCACTGCAGTGGCGAGGCTTAAAAGTCTGACGGATTGAGTCACGGTATGCTCCTTGTCGTTCCCGGCGGAACGAGCGGAAAACACGTGGGCGCGAAGGTTTATTCAGTACGCTACTATTCACGAAGCAGTGATCGAAAAACGCGAAAGCCGGCCGAATAAACCTGCCAACAGCGGTGTTCACTCCTCGCAACGTCATTTTTCGAGGAGTTATCCCATGACGACCAAGACTGTTCGCATCGCTTCTCTCGTGCTCGGCAGCTGCATTGCCGCATCTGTCCTTTCCGGTCCCGTCTTCGCCATCGGCGACGATAGCAGCACCATGCCGGTCTGCAAGAAGGGCGAGATCTATGACAAGAAGGCAAAGAAGTGCGTCAAACAGCAGAGCGCCAACGTGACGGACGAAAACCGTACCGATTACGCCTACTCGCTCGCCAAGGCCGGCCGCTATGAAGAAGCGCTCGCCATGCTCGACACCGTCAAGGATCAGAACAATGCCGAATGGCTGAACTATCGCGGTTACGCCACGCGCAAGCTCGGCCGCACGGATGAGGGTATCTCCTACTATCTGCAGTCGGTGAAGCTCGATCCACAATATGCCAAGGTCCGCGAATATCTCGGCGAAGCCTATGTCATCAAGGGTGAGCTCAATCTCGCCAAGGAGCAGCTGACCACCATCAAGGCGATCTGCGGCACCGGCTGCGAGGAATATCAGGATCTCAACGCCGCCATCCTCGATCCGTCGAAGATCTAAAGCAATTCCAGCAAAAGTGTGCAGCGGTTTTGCGTCCGGAATTGCGTGAAACAAAGCTGTACACTTGCGTGAGGCAGAAGAGAGATAAGGTTGATTGAAGGGTATTTCCGGATGTCGGTCGCGCACACCACATTTCCTGCCTATAGTCGCGCCAGAACGGAATCGCCGGCCCGGCCGGCGATTCCGAAACAGCCAATACGCGCGGAGGCGGCCATCGCGAGCGAAGCGGATATCAGGAGCGGCCTGACGGAACATCTCGCCCGTCTGTGGCGCTATGGCCTCGTTCTTTCGCATCAGCGTGATGTGGCCGATGATCTCGTGCAGGCGACCTGCGTTCGCGCGCTGGAACGGGCCGATCAGTTTGTCGCAGGCACTCGGCTCGACCGCTGGCTGTTTTCGATCCTGCATTCGATCTGGCTGAATGAGATCCGTGCCCGCCGCGTCCGCCAGGGGCAGGGCTTCGTCGATGCCGACGAGACGCTGAGTTTCGATGGCGCCCATGACACAGAAACGCATGTCATGGCGAACCAGGTTTTGAAACAGGTGAATGCGCTGCCCGACGCGCAGCGATCGGCGGTTTTCCTCGCCTATGTGGAAGGGCTTTCCTATCGCGAGGTCGCCGCCATACTTGATGTTCCGATCGGCACCGTGATGAGCCGGCTGGCAGCCGCCCGCGCTAAGCTCTCCGAAACCGTATCGGCAGGGGGAGTTGAATGAGCACGAAGCACATAATGCCCTCCAACGATGAATTGACCGCCTTCATCGATGGTGAACTTGGGCCCGAAGAGGCTGCCCGCATCGAGGCTATGGTCGAGGTCGACGAGGCTGTCGCCGAACGGCTGGAATTCCTGGCGCGTGCAAGCCTGCCTTATCAGCAAGCCTTTGCGCCGTTGCTCGATGCCGCTCCGCGGGCAAAGCTCGAAGCCATGCTGTCGGCCATTCCCGCCGCCCGGCCTGCAAGACCGGCTGCCTTCATGAGCCGTCGAGGCTTTCTCGGTGCACTTGCTGCTTCGGTGGTTGCCGGCATTGCCGTCGACCGCGCCGTGATCGGTCTCGGCACGGGGCTCTCGGGCAAGGACGAAAACAGCGAATGGCGCGCCGTCGTTGCCGAATATATCTCGCTCTATACGCCGGAGACGCTCGCCGGTCCGGTCCCGCCCAGAGATGTGCAGGCAGCGCAGCTCGCCAGTCTGGACGGCGACCTCCGCCTCCAGCTCTCGCCAGAGCAAGTCGCCCTGCCGGATATCGATTTCAAGCGCGCCCAGATCCTGCAATATGATGGCAAGCCGCTCGCCCAGATCGCCTATCTGGATCCCGAAACCGGCCCCATGGCGCTCTGCATCGTCGCCTCCGGTGGCGGCCCCAAGGCCCCCGATATCGAAGGCCGCAAGGGCATGAATGTGGTCTACTGGGCGAACGCCACCCACGCCTTCATGCTCATCGGCCACGCCCCGGTCGACCGCATGACTGAGATCGCCGATGCGGTACGGAGCAAGATTTCCGTCTGACTGTAACTAACGATACTGGGCCGTAATCCATCAGTTCACCGCGCTCGCAAGCCGAAGATTTGCCTGTGATACGCCGCCATCTGTTGCCGGCGGCCGGGCGTTGACCTCGATGACACCAGAGGTTTTCGACTTCAGGGCCGGCCGTGGCGCCTTGCTGGGCAACGGCGCGCCCGCCGCCTTGCCGGGTGAGCAATTCCCTGATGTGCTGCTCGCGAAGTGCGGCTTGCCGTCAGCGCTGCTGAAATAACGGACGCGGCGGGTGCAGACGCTGTTGCCGGACATGGTCGAAACCATCGAATAGCCCTGCATGCCGGACGGCAGCCTGTTGAGGCCGACATCAGTTGGATTTCCCGGAGATGCCTGCATCATGCTGTCGGCCTGTTGCATCATCGCAGCAGCCTCGCGGTCCATCGCCGCGGATATCAGGTCCAGATCGGCAAAGGGAGCGGAAGGCCAGAACGGATCGAAAAGGCCGGAATCCGGCTGACTGTCGAACCGGATTTGCGGCGGTTGGTCGCCGGCGTAACGAATGCGCTCGAGCGAACCATCCGGCAGTCGCACGACGAGCACATGGGTATCAGTTGATTTGTGGGCGACGGTCTGAGCCTCCGCCGGGCCGACAAGCTCGACGGCGGCGATTGCCACGGCGCTCATGAGAAATGCGATACGAAGCCTTTGCACAATGGCCTCCTGAAATGGGAAGAACACCAATCCAATTGCCCGCGCGAATGAAGTGCGGCGGGCACGGCTAAGATGATCATTGTGGCGCAGGCCAAATTTGTGGCGCAGCGCTGCGGCGTGGCGACGCAGAAAGCGGGAGCCGAAAGCATGTCGCGCAAAAGTGTTCAGCGGTTTTGCGATCACGACATGCGTAAAATGAGGAGGTTAAGCGCTGCGAGCGAATCGGAAGGATCGCAACACGCGCTAGAACGGCTGAGTCTTGTCCGAAACCTGGCTGGCCTGATTGGCGGGGACGAGCCGGTTCAAGCAATTGACGTAGGTCGTATACATCTGCTGCAGCCGCGACAGCGGCACCACCCAAGGCTCTTCATTTCCTGCAAAATCCAGTTCCATATCCGGCGTGCCGATAAAGGAATTCTTGAGCATCTTCTTGATCTGCGCGACGCCTGTCTTCTCAGAGGCCGGCAGGATGCGAAGCGTCTTGCTGTCGAAGGCCTCGGCCGGAACAGCCTTGGTGCCGGAATACCCGACAAGTGTCACCTTGGTCGTGGTGCCCTCGGGAATATCCCAGCCATCCTTCGAAACGAGCCACATGACGCTGTCGAGGCTCTGGCGGAATTCGACCGTCTTCCCGAGCTCATTGTTCCAGACCAGCCGGCAATAGGACGGCTTCTCACCGACGAACCCGACCGACCACTGCCGCGCATCGCCCATCCATTCCGTCTCGCTCCCCCGGGCCGTCTCGCTCTGGGCCGTCGCCGGAATGAGAAGTGCCGCCAGCAATATCGCAGAAAAGGTCTTCATGGCTCGAATTGCCTCCAAAGAGTTGGGGTGATTCTACGGGGGGAAGGTTGAGGTTTTGCTACCGGGGCTCCAGTCAACTGGAGGATTAAGCGGCAACAATTTCCGCTTCGGGTCGAGTGCGCGACCCCTTGGCCACATATCGAAATGCCTCATACAGCAACACCCTGCACCGCTGCAGCAAGCGGCTCCAGCATAGCCATTTCCTCCGTCGAGAGGCTGATCGAGGCCGCGGCAACGTTTTCTACCAACCGGTTGCGCTTGCGTGTTCCGGGGATCGGAACCGTCTTTGCGTTCAGTGTGCCGGACTGGGCATAAAGCCACGCCAGTGCGAGCTGGGCGGGCGTGGTATCCTTGCCAGCCGCGATCTCCTCGATCTTGGCAACTAGCCGCATGTTGGCCTCACGGTTTTCAGCAGAAAAGCGCGGGAAGTTCTGGCGGGCGTCGTCACCCGCCAGTGCGCCCGCGAACGCCTGTCCGGTCAGCATTCCGCGGCCCAAAGGCGAATAGGGCACGATAGTAACGCCAAGTTCGGCGGCAGTCGGCACTACATCCGTTTCGATATCGCGAGTGAAGATCGACCATTCCGATTGCAGCGCCGCGATCGGATGAATGACATGAGCGGCGCGCAGCTCGGCGGCACTGACCGCGGACAGGCCGAGCCGTTTCACTTTTCCTGTCTCAACAAGATCGGCCATCGCGCCGATGGAATCCTCCAGCGGAACGGCATCGATCCGGCGATGCATGTAGTAGAGATCGATGACATCCACACCGAGCCGCTTAAGCGAGCGGTCTACGGCGGCCCGGATGAACTCGGGGCGGTTGTCGATGCTCCAGTCATTCGGGTTCTCGGGCGTGCGCGTGTAGCCGAACTTGGTCGCGATGACGACCTTGTCGCGGTTGGCGGCAATGAAGGGTGCCAGGAATTCCTCGTTCGCACCGACACCATACATGTCGGCGCTATCGAACATGGTCACACCAAGTTCCAGCGCGCACTCGAGCGTGGCACGGGACTCGATCTCGTCCGTCGCGCCGTAGAATTCGCTCATGCCCATGCAACCCAGCCCCTGGGCGCCGATCAAGGGGCCATCTTGGCCAAGCTGGACCTGAGGGATGATTGTGATTTCGCTTGTCATATTGGATCTCCACATTTCGACAAGCACCTCTTATAAGTATTGAGTATAGTCCATGGTCAAGGGTTGAATCATGCTGATCTCGGAATTTGCCAGAGCCACTAATCTTCCGGTCGATACGATCCGCTTCTACATCGCCAAGGGGCTGTTGAAGCCCGATCGTAGTTCCAAGGGCGGATCGAACCCGTACCAGATGTTCCGGTCGGAAGACGTTACGGCTGCCAGGATGATCCGCCTGCAGCAGACACTGGGATATTCTCTCGGCGAGATACTGGCGCTCAACGAGGAATATCGCGCGGGGGAGCATTCGCCGGAACGGACGACCGAGGTCCTGCAGTCCCAGATCGAAAGGCTGGAGGAGCGAAAGGTCGCCCTGGATGCGGCCTTGTCATTTCTTCGTGGCAAGGTGGACTGGATCAAGGCTGGCAAGCCGGACGGCGCCCCCCGCCTCGAGGCCTATCAGTGCTGAGCTGATCGTAGCTCTTCCAATCCCTGTTCCCGCGAGATCACCGGAGAATACCTAAGTTCATGCCGGGCTTTGCTGATATCGAGCGAAACCTCAACGGCTGAGGTCGCATAGGACTGCAGCGTCAGCGGCGGAACGATTCTGCCGCCAGAGATCGTGGCTAGCAGGTCGCCGATCGCGGCCACGCTCCGGACGACTGTGCGCGGAACAGTCTTATCGGGGACAGCCAGTCCCTGTGTTTCCAGCAGTGCCGATACGATGGTCCGGAATTGCATGGGCTCCCCATCCGAGATGAAGTAGACCTCGCCGCTGCGTCCATGGAGGAGCGCCAACTCGACGGCTGCACAAAGATTGGCGATGTGGGTGGTCGAGGTCAGATATCTGCCGCCGCTGATCCAGGCAAACTTGCCGGAGCGAACCGCTTCCGTGAGTGCGGGAAGTGCTGTCGTATCGTCGCGGCCCCAGACGAAACGCGGGCGCAGGACCACGACGGCAAGGTCAGACCCGGTGGCGGCAAGCGCAATGCGCTCCGCCGCCGCTTTTGTGCGGGAATACCCGCCCGCCGGCTTCACGGGTAGAGGCATGGTTTCGTTCACGTTGACCAGCGGCTTGCCAGTGGCGAGAACGGATTCCGTGCTGAGATGGATCACTTTGCGGATGCCGGCGGCGCGGGTGGCATCGAGAACGGCGCGCGTGCCATCCTCGTTTACGCGCCGCTGCCTCTCCTTGGCAGGGCCATGGTCGGTATCGGCAGCGGCATGGATCAGGGCATCGCAACCGGCCATTCCGGCCGCGAGACCACCATCAAAGATGTCGCCTCGGAACAAGGTTGCGCCCAGCGCCTGGACGCATTCAGCCGACACGTCGCTGCGCACCAGTGCTGTGACCGCGACCCCGCGGGCAATGAAATGGCGGATCAGGTTGCGGCCGACATAGCCGCTTCCTCCTGTCAGGAATATGCGTTGGAACGGGACGAGTTTGCCCGTGGCCGCGGCTTGTGCGGCAATACTGCTGTCGGTCATGCCATTTACCTGATGTGTTTGGGAGGGTCAGTTCGCCGGATTGACGGTGAGATCGACCTCTCCTGGATCGGTTGTGACGAGCCAGTTGATTTCGCGAAGAACCCTGTCGCGCTCTTCGCGCGTGAAATGGTGGAAATCGAGATGCTCGAGGAATTTCAGCCCTTCGAGCGCCAGATAGGCCAGCAACGCCCCGCGCGGCCATTGCGATGTCTCGTGAATGCGGGCGATCGTCCGCGCCTGGTTGTCCTGCATCTTCCCTCGCAGTCCCGCATCCAGTGCCAGAGCGGCGCTGAGGTTGAGGGCAACTGCCCGGAATTCCTCCGGTGGCGGTCCGGCGGCCGCGAGGATTCGGCCGCGGATGGCTCGATTCTTGGGGTCGTCGATCCGTTCCTCCATCCCGGCATGATGGGCGTTGTCGCGCTCGAAGGCACGGTCGACGACGGCTTCGATCAGCGCCTGCTTAGACCTGTGGTCGTAGAGTACGCTTGCCTTGTTGACGCCCGCTTCCTTCGCGACGGCGTCGATCGTCAGATTTGCGGCGCCGTCGCGCCCGACGACGCGTTCGGCGGCATCGAGAACAGCCTGTTGATCAATAACCCGCTTCCTGCCCATGAAACCATCCATTTTTATTTCCAGCCAGATGGTTATAAATAATGAACTTCGATAGTGTCAAGACTGCGAGGGCGTATTGCCGGGACATGGGGAAATACGGCCGGGATCCAACTTCCATCTCGTTTGGCCGCGGCATCGGAAGTCTGCTGCCTGTGACGCCGTAAAAGGCTGGATGATGTCAGCGGTTGCGGAGGTGATCGGTGAATGACTGGACTTGGGCGATGAGCAAGGGAGGAGGATCCTCAGTCATCTTTTATGTGACTGTAAGATTGCGTCGTCGCCGGAAAACCATAAGCGTTCCGCCGATTGCACAAATCTACAAATGCAGCGAAATCTAAGCGGATCTTAGCAGAAAATTTGGCTGGGGAACCTGGACTCGAACCAAGATTAACGGAGTCAGAGTCCGTCGTTCTACCATTGAACTATTCCCCAGCAGGCGCTGCCGAAGCGTGGCTTGGCTGCCGTGCGGCGCTTATAACCAAAACCGGGCGGATTGCAAATACCCGTTTTGAAAAAATTCGATCCCTCCACGCGGCGTGAAAATCGGGTGGCTAAAATCTGGAATCAAAAAGAATTTGGTGATTTCGTCGGTCGCTGATATCTTCGCGCCAACGCAAAAATCGAATGAGCGCCTGCTGCATACCTTTCTGGACTTGCGCGGCGCGATGGAAAACGAACGTGGAAGACCCCGAAGGCGGCGCAAGGCCGCAATTTGACGGGGCGTCGGCGGTAGGGCGCAAGGACGGCAAGAAGTCCAGGCGTCGCAAGGGCAAGCGTGGCGGGCAATCCCGCGGCGCCGCTCATCCCGCTTCGCATGATCTCTCCGGCCATGCCGGGGAGGCAGCGCGCCCGAAGGAAGACACGGAAAGCCCGGCCCGCAAGCGGAAACGCCGCCGTCGTGGTGGGCGTGGCGCATCTCAGCCCGATACGGTCGTCCAGTCATTGCCTGTGGTTCAGGCCGTCGCTCAAAGCCATGGCCCGCGCCCCAATGGTGATTCGCCCTCCAGCCGACGTAACCGACGCAAGCATCGCAGCAAGCGGGGCCTGCAAGGCAGGCCGCTGGCTCCTGTGCAAGCGCCGCCGTCCGCAAGGCCCGAACATCGCGCTGAAGCGCAGTCGCGCCCTGTGCTGCGCGAGGTGCAGGATGCCGAAGCGGCAAATCGCAGGAGCCGTCAGCCAGGTCATGAAGACGAACGGGCAGGGGGCGAACATCCCTGGCCGGACGAGCTCTATGCCGCGCTCGATCTCGGCACCAACAATTGCCGCCTGCTGATCGCTCAGCCGACGCGTCCCGGCCAGTTCCGCGTCGTCGATGCCTTTTCCCGCATCGTACGCCTTGGCGAAGGGCTTGCCGCCAGCGGCAGGCTGTCCGACGAGGCGATGGAGAGGGCTGTCGATGCGCTCAGAATCTGCGCCTCCAAGCTCCGGAGCCGCGAGATCCGCCGCATGCGGCTGATTGCGACCGAGGCCTGCCGTCAGGCGGCCAATGGCGAGGAATTCCTGCAGCGCGTCGTGGTCGAGACTGGACTGGAGCTTGAAATCATCGATCGGGAAACCGAAGCGCGGCTTGCCGTTTCCGGTTGCTCCTCGCTGGTCGGGCGCGAGGCGCGCTCAGTCGTGCTTTTCGATATCGGCGGCGGGTCCTCGGAAATTGCCGTCATCCGCATCGGTGATAACCGCTTCGCCCGCCTTGCCAATCACATCACCCACTGGACCTCGCTGCCCGTCGGCGTCGTCACCCTCTCGGAGCGCCATGGCGGCCGCGATGTGACGCCTGATGTTTTCGAGGGCATGGTGAGCGAGGTTGCGGGCATGCTGTCGAGTTTCGATTGCCCGGAGATCGAGATTGCCGAGGATGGCGATTTCCATCTGATCGGCACCTCGGGCACGGTGACGACGCTTGCCGGCGTGCATCTCGACTTGCCGCGTTATGACCGCCGCAAGGTCGATGGCATATGGCTGTCCGATGACGAAGTCTCCGCCATGCAGGCAAAGCTACTTTCCTGGAATTTCGAAAGCCGCGCTGCCAATCCCTGCATTGGGCCGGATCGCGCCGATCTGGTGTTGGCCGGCTGCGCCATTCTGGAGGCGATCCGCCGCCGCTGGCCGAGCCCGCGCATGCGTGTTGCCGATCGTGGCTTGAGGGAAGGCCTGCTCACCGACATGATGGCCGATGACGGCGTCTGGCGGCGTCATCGCAACCGCCGCGGCCAGCGGGGAAACAAGGGGTAGGCATGACCAAGCCAACGATCGCGGGAAACCGCACCGGCCGCAAGCTCGGCCAGCGCGTCAAGAAAAAGAAGATGAAGGCCTCTTCGCGCCAGTGGCTGGAGCGCCATATCAACGATCCCTATGTGCAGCGTGCCCAGCTCGAGGGCTATCGAGCCCGCGCGGCTTTCAAGCTGCTGGAGATCGATGAGAAGCACCACATCCTGAAGGGCGCTAGGCGCATCATTGACCTCGGGGCCGCTCCCGGAAGCTGGTCACAGATCGCCGCGAAGGTGACGGGGTCGACGGACGAGGATGTCCGCGTTGCAGCAATCGACTTTCTGGAAATGACGCAGCTACCCGGCGTCACGGTACTGCAGCTCGATTTTCTTGATCCCACAGCCCCGGAAAAGCTGATGGAGGCCGTCGGCGGCACGCCGGACCTGGTGCTCTCGGACATGGCGGCACCGACGACCGGTCATCACCGCACCGATCACCTGCGCACCATGCACCTTTGTGAGGTCGCAGCTCACTTCGCGATCGAAGTGCTGGGCGAGGGTGGGCACTTCCTCGCCAAGACCTTCCAGGGCGGCACCGAGCGGGATCTGCTTGCCATGCTGAAGCAGCATTTCCGTCAGGTTGTGCACGTCAAACCCGCCTCATCGCGCGCCGAATCGGTGGAGATGTTCCTGCTGGCGAAGGGTTTCAAAGGCCGCAAGGTCGAGGCGGAGCCAGAGGACGCTTGATCTTTGCGCCAGTCCTGCGGATGATGATTTCCCAGGACTGGATACCCACCGATCCCATGCTTCTTTACGTTACACTCGGAACCAACGATCTCTATCGCGCCCGGCATTTCTATGATGCCGTTCTGCCGGTGCTCGGCTACCGGCGCCAGCGCTATTCGGAGGAGGAGATCGGCTATGCCGCCGATGGCGACACTCGCTGCCGCTTCTGGGTCGTAACCCCCTTTAACAGGCGCCGGGCCACGAATGGCAACGGCTCCATGGTCGCCTTCGAGGCGGAAACGCGGGCGGCGGTTGATGCCTTCCATGCGGCAGCAATTGCTGCCGGCGCTATCGATGAAGGCGAACCGGGACTGCGCTCCTATCACGCGCATTTCTACGCAGCCTATGTCAGGGATCTCGACGGCAACAAGCTATGCGCGGTCTGCGAGAAGGCTGAATAGCCGCCTGCTTATTTGACCGGCTGCTGCTCGGCTGCGATCGTCGCGGGTGCCAGGCGCTTGGCGCGGTGGCCGGAGACGGAGGCGCCGGCATCCTTGGCCATGCGGGCAAAGGGGATGGTGGCAAGCACCGTCAGGCCGGCAATCACGAAGAAAGCGATGTGGAAATCGATCACCTGCAGCTCGGCTCCCCGGAAATAGATGGAGGTTTCCAGGATCGAGGCGGCAAGGGCAACACCGAGCGCCAGGCTGATCTGCTGCATCACCGAGGCCATGGATGTCGCCTGGCTTGCCTGCGCATCGTCGATATCTGCAAAGGCCAGCGCATTGACGCCAGTGAACATGAAGGACCGGGAGAAGCCGCCAAGCAGCAGCACACCGATGATGACAAGGTGCGGCGTCTCCGGCGTGAAGAGGCCGGTCACAGCCGTCACGACCGTCGTCACCGCACCGGCGCAAAGAAGCGTGGTGCGGAAGCCGATCGCCTTATAGACGCGCCGTGCGATGAACTTCGTGGTGATTGCCCCGATCGCGCCGGCAAACGTAATGAGGCCTGACTGAAAGGGCGTAAGGCCAAATCCGAGCTGCAGCATCAGCGGCGTCAGAAACGGCATGGCGCCGACACAGATGCGGAACAGCGTGCCGCCGCTCGTCGAAGCGCGGAAGGTCGAATTCTTGAACAGGTTGAGATCGAGGATCGGCGTCGGGTAGCGCCTGGCGTGGCGCACATAGAGCACGCCGCAGATGATGCCGATGGCGGTGGCCGTAATACCGATGATCGGCGGCAGGGCCGGAAGACTGACGACCGAGAGGCCGAAGACGACGCCTGCAGCCGCAAGGCTGGTCAGGATAAAACCGCTGAAATCGAGCTTCGGCGGAGCCGTCGCCTCTATCTCCGGCAGGTAGATTGTCGCAAGCCACACGCCGATGATGCCGACAGGCACGTTGATCAGGAAGATCCAGTGCCAGCTGAAATAGGTGGTGATGAAGCCGCCGAGTGGCGGGCCAGCAAGCGGGCCGACAAGAGCCGGGATCGTCAGCAGCGCCATGGCGGAGACCAGTTCGCTCTTCTGCGTCGTCCGCACCAGCACCAGACGCCCGACAGGCGTCATCATCGCGCCGCCCATGCCCTGCAGGAAGCGTGCAAAGACGAATTCGATGAGATTGGAGGAGAAGGCGCAGAAGATGGAGCCGACGACGAAAACACAGATCGCCAGCCGGAAGATATTCTTCGCACCGAACCGGTCCGCCATCCAGCCGCTGATCGGAATGAACACCGCAAGCGCCACCATATAAGAGGTCAGCGCCAGTTTCAGCGTGATCGGTCCGACATGCAGATCGGCCGCAATCGCCGGCAGGGCCGTCGCGATTACAGTCGAGTCCATCTGTTCCATGAAGAGAGCAACGGCAAGGATCAGCGGGACAATGCGGTTCATAGGCGAATGCCTTGATGGATGCGGATGGGGCTTGGGAAGCCCGTGCTGTGTAGTCCCAGTTACGGGCTGTGCCAATCCCTCAATCGGTTTCCATTACACGTTTGGATCACGACTGCGTGAGACGACTTGCCCGACACTTTCGCCTCTCAAGATTGACATATGCTTACCCGGCCGGGGCCAGAAATCCTCTATCAATCCGGCTGGAATATCGGGGGTCGTGCGGCGACGCACCGCACAGTGTCGAGGATGGATATATGACGATTTTTCATGGAATAAAGCGACGCGCGCTTTTTGCCGCAGGCCTCGGTCTGCTCGCCGCGCCGGTCATCCTGAGAGGAACGGCCTATGCGGCCGCAACTGGAGAAACAGGCAATATGGAAGTTACCCCGCAGCCGCAGATCAATCAGTTCAAGCTCGGCTCCTTCAAGTTCACTGCCGTCCGCGACGGTTTCAACGTGCTCGAAAAGCCCTATGAGACCTTCGGTTCCAACCAGGACCCGCAAACCGTCCAGGCGCTTCTCGCCGCCAATTTCCTGCCGACCGACAAGTTCGCAAACAGCTATGCACCCGCGGTAGTCGATACGGGTTCCGACGTCATCGTCGTCGATACCGGCTTCGGTGCGGCCGGCCGCGAACGCGGCTTGGGCCATTTCACCGCCGGGCTGAAGGCGGCAGGTTATTCACCTGACGACGTCACCGTCGTGGCCCTGACGCACCTGCACGGGGACCATATTGGCGGTCTGATGGAAGGTGGTGCTCCGGCCTTCAAGAATGCCCGCTATGTCATCGGCCAGGCCGAATACGATTTCTGGTCGGATAAGGCGCGGGAAGGCACGCCTGCCGAAGGCGGCCACAAGGCGGTGCTCGCCAATGTCGTGCCGCTCGCCGAAAAGGCGACCTTCGTCAAGGAAGGTGATACGATCGCGCCCGGTCTGACCGCGATGCTCGCAACCGGCCACACGCCCGGCCACATGGTCTTTCATGTCGAATCCGAGGGCAAGCGGCTGGTCATGACGGGTGATACGGCAAACCATTACATCCTGTCGCTGCAGCGTCCGGACTGGGAGGTGCGTTTCGACATGGACAAGGCGCAGGCGGCCGCAACCCGCAAGAAGGTGTTCGACATGATCGCCACCGAGAAGATCGCCTTCCTTGGCTACCACATGCCGTTCCCGTCAGTCGGTTTTGTCGAAAAGCAGGAGACCGGTTACCGCTTCGTGCCGAAGACCTATCAGTTCGACATTTGAACGAGACGCATGGCTGCCATACCAAGCCCGGCCACGTGCCGGGCTTTTTTGCTATTTCCTTCCTGTCATAGACGTGTTACCAGCCCTCGCCAACTTCCATAAACTCATGCACACCGCCGGTGCGGACGATTCGTACCGGGTGGAACGCATTTTTCTTTCTTGAAGGAATTTGGCCATGGCTCGCATCATTGAAACGCCAACCGGACTCGACGCACTCACCTTCGATGACGTGCTGCTGCAACCCGGTCATTCCGAAGTCCTGCCGGGTCAGACGAGTGTCGCAACGCGCCTCGCACCCGACTTCGAGCTGAATATCCCGATCATATCAGCAGCGATGGACACCGTCACCGAGGGCCGTCTGGCGATTGCTATGGCGCAGGCCGGCGGCCTTGGCGTCATTCACAAGAACCTCACTCCCGTCGAGCAGGCCGAGCAGGTTCGTCAGGTCAAGAAGTTCGAAAGCGGCATGGTGGTCAATCCCGTGACCATCGGCCCGGATGCTACGCTCGCCGATGCCCTGGCGCTGATGAAGATGCACGGCATCTCCGGCATCCCGGTTGTCGAGAAATCCGGCCGCCTCGTTGGCATCGTCACCAACCGCGACGTCCGCTTTGCATCCGACCCGACCCAGAAGATCTACGAACTCATGACCCATCAGAATCTGGTGACGGTCAAGGAAAACGTCGATCAGCAGGAGGCCAAGCGCCTGCTGCACTCTCACCGCATCGAGAAGCTGCTGGTCGTCGATGGTGAGGGCCGTTGCGTCGGCCTGATCACCGTCAAGGATATCGAAAAGGCACAGCTGAACCCGAACGCCTCCAAGGATGCGCAGGGCCGCCTGCGTGCTGCCGCTGCCGTCGGCGTCGGTGACGATGGTTTCGAGCGTGCCGAACGGCTGATCGATGCCGGCGTCGACCTGCTCGTCGTCGATACGGCCCATGGTCATTCTGCTCGCGTTCTGGAAGCCGTTGCCCGCGTCAAGAAGCTCTCCAACTCCGTTCGCATCATGGCCGGCAATGTCGCGACCTATGACGGCACCAAGGCGCTGATCGATTCCGGCGCTGACGCCGTCAAGGTCGGTATTGGCCCGGGCTCGATCTGCACGACGCGTGTCGTCGCCGGCGTCGGTGTTCCGCAGCTTGCTGCGATCATGTCGGCGGTCGAGGCGGCGAATGCGCAGGGCATTCCGGTCATCGCCGATGGCGGCATCAAGTTCTCGGGCGACGTGGCCAAGGCCATCGCGTCCGGTGCATCTGCCGTCATGATCGGCTCGCTGCTTGCCGGTACCGATGAAAGCCCCGGCGAAGTCTATCTCTACCAGGGCCGCTCCTTCAAAGCCTATCGCGGCATGGGCTCCGTCGGTGCCATGGCGCGTGGTTCGGCAGACCGCTACTTCCAGGCGGAAGTGCGCGACACGCTGAAGCTCGTGCCTGAGGGCATCGAAGGTCAGGTGCCGTACAAGGGCCCGGTCTCCGGCGTCCTGCATCAGCTCGCGGGCGGCCTCAAGGCTGCCATGGGCTATGTCGGCGGCAAGGACATCAAGGAGTTCCAGGAGCGCGCCACCTTCGTGCGCATCTCCAGCGCCGGCCTGCGTGAAAGTCATCCGCATGATGTGACGATCACCCGCGAAAGCCCGAACTATCCGGGCGTCGGCGTCTAATCATGGAAACGGGCAGCCGGGTTCCGCTCTGGATCATCGCGCTGCTCGCAGCCCTCTGCCTCATCGTCCTCGGCTGGACCACCTTCGGCTACACCGTGCCCTTCGAGCATGAGACGGGGCAGGCGGTGCTAGACACGTATTTTGTAGGCTATGACGAGTCCGCTGTCTTCCATATGGAGACGTTGCTCGATCAGAACGTGACGGCAAGCCACATTCTCCGGGCCATGTATTTCGGCCCGGAGCTCATCTTTCCGGCTCTGCTGACAGCCCTTCTGTTCGTGATTTTTCTGCGGCTTGGCCCGATCGAGACATGGCGCGGCCGGCAGGCGCCCCGCCTGCTCGGCCGGATCACTTACATCCTCCCATTCATTTACGGCTTCGCCGATTACGCAGAAAACATCTCAAGCCTCGTTGCCTTCAGCGACAGTGGTGCGGCAGGCTTTGCCGCGCAGATCCTGCCGTGGATGACGAAGCTGAAATTCGCAAGCCTTGCAATCTGCGCCATTCTGATCGTGAGAGCCGCAATTCTCCACCAAACGCGCGAAAACTGAGTGCTTGCAGCACTTCCTTTTGCAATTCCGGACGCAAAACTGCTGCACATTTTGCTGGAATTGCTTATCGCGGCCAGCGCCACACCGGCTGTGAGAGCTTTGCCGCGAGGAAATCTCCGAGTGCTTCCACTTTCGCCGGCCGGGCACGCGCTGACGGCGTAACGAAATAAAGGGCGCCCTTTGGCAAGGTCCAGTCCGTCAGGATCGCCTTCAGGCGTCCGTCGCTCAGGTATTCGTAAGCCATGAATTCCGGCAGTTCGACGATGCCGAGGCCGCGCAACGCCATCGGGATCAGTGCTTCCGAATTGGTTGCCCTCAGCGGTCCTGTCGGCACCACGATCTCCTCTTCCCCCGCCTTGTTGCTGAAGCGCCAGACATCCTGCCGCGGCCGGTAGGCGTAACCGAGGCAATGATGGGCCGCGAGGTCTCGCGGGTGCCGTGGACAGCCGTATCTTTCGAGATAGGAGGGGGCTGCGAGAATGAACGGCGTGACAGGTGTCAGCCTCTTCGCCACGAGGGAGGAATCGGGCAGCACCGCGATACGCAGTGCCGCATCGAAGCCTTCACCCACGAGATCGACCACGGCATCACTCATATGCATGTCGATGGAGATATCGGGATAGAGTTCGAAGAAGTCAGGCAGGATCGGCGCCAGCCATTGCCGCCCGAAGACCATCGGTACGGCGAGACGGATCAGCCCGCGTGGCTGGCTGGAAAGTTCGCGCGCCGCATTCTCGGCCGCCTCCGCCTCCGCATAGATGCGTTGGGCGCGGTCGACGAGCCGCAGCCCGAAATCGGTGAGTGCCAGCTGCCGGGAAGTGCGGTTGAAGAGCCGCGCACCGAGCCGGTCCTCCAGCCGGCTGACCGCCCGCGACACCGTCGGTACGGAAACGCCGAGCGTCTTGGCCGCGCGGGCGAAGGAGCGCTCCTCCGCCACTTTGGCGAACATGGCGAGGCCCTCGAAATCCGGAAAACTCATCATTTCATTCCTGCAATGATATCTTTCATTTCTTTCTATTCAGAAATGAAAGACCCGTCCACATCTTCAGTTCAGTCGAACAGAACAGGAGACGACGACAATGAACCAGACACTGAATGGGACACGGAGACTGAACGGAAAGATCGCGGTCATCACCGGCGCCACGTCGGGCATCGGCCTTGCCACCGCAAAGCGCTTCGCAGCCGAAGGCGCACGCCTCTTCATCACCGGCCGCCGCAAGGAGGTTCTTGATGCGGCTGTCGCCGAGATCGGCGGCAATGTCACCGGCATCCAGGCCGACTCGGCAAAGCTTGCCGATCTCGACCGCCTCTATGAGCAGGTGAAGGCAGAGGCCGGCCGCATTGACGTGCTCTTCGTCAATGCCGGTGGCGGCTCGTTTGCGCCGCTCGGCGCAATCACCGAAGAACAGTATGACGATACCTTTGGGCGCAATGTGAAGGGCGTGCTCTTTACGGTGCAGAAGGCGCTGCCGCTGCTCGGGCAGGGTTCCTCTGTCATCCTGACAGGCTCCACGGCGGGGGTATCGGGCACGCCGGCCTTCAGCGTCTATGCCGCCTCCAAGGCAGCGATCCGCAACTTCTCCCGTAACTGGATCCTCGACCTGAAGGACCGCGGCATCCGCATCAACACGCTGAGCCCTGGTCCGACCGAAACGACAGGTCTCGCTGAACTTGCGGGCCAGGACAAGGCACAGCAGCAGGGCCTGCTGGACTATATGGCATCACAGGTTCCGATGGGTCGCGTCGGCCGCCCGGAAGAAATCGCCGCAACGGCCCTCTTCCTCGCGACAGAAGATTCGAGCTTCATCACCGGTGCGGAGATCTTCGTCGACGGCGGTATCGCCCAGGTCTGACCCCGAAGACGGCCCGCTCCTCGGCGGGCCGTCATGGCTCTGGTATCTGTCCGGTCTTTCCGCTACTGCTCCCGCCGTCGCCGAAGTGAGAGGAATGATGATGACCGGCTTTGAGATGTTCTGGCCTCTGCTTGCCCACGTCCTGTTGGTCTACATCCTTTACGGAGTGCTTGGTCTGCGCCGTGGCAAGGCGGTTCGTGAGGGGCGGATGAAGAAATCGGGCTATCGCGAGAACCGTGACGAACCGCCCGAATGCCTTTTCGTCAAGAACAACCTCGCCAACCAGTTCGAGCTGCCGGTGCTCTTCTATGCCTGCAGCATTCTTCTTTATATCACCGAGGCGGATAATCTGGTGGCCGTCGTGCTTGCCTGGCTTTTCGTCGTCCTGCGATATGCCCATGCCTATGTGCATGTCACCAGCAACGATCTGCGCTATCGCAGCCCGCTTTTTGCTGCTGGTTTTGTCGTGCTGGGAGCCATGTGGGCCTGGCTTGCCGGCTGGATGCTGTTCTCCTGATCCGGGCGATTTCCTCCAGATAAGCCGGTAACACAGTTTTGTTCCTGCGTTACCGGCTGCTGACCTAAGTTCCCCCTTGCTCATTGGGCATGGGGTGGGAACTGAGGAGGACTGTTATGGAAAAGCCCGTCATTACGCAGGCAATGATCAATGCCTATGATGAATATACGCACCTGACGCTGGATCGCCGCAGCTTCATGGACAAGCTCACGAAGCTTGCCGGCTCGGCAACTGCGGCCGCGGCAATCGCGCCGCTGTTGGCGGCCAACCAGGCAGCCGCCGAGGTCGTCGCCGAAAACGACGATCGCCTGACCGCCCAGGATATTACCTATCCCGGCAGCGGCGGTGACATGAAGGGTTATCTGGTGCAGCCGAAGAATGCGTCCGGCCAGCTCGGCGCCGTCATCGTCATCCATGAGAACCGCGGCCTCAACCCGCATATTCGCGATGTCGCCCGCCGCATGGCGCTCGAAGGTTTCGTAGCGCTCGCGCCCGATTTCCTTTCGCCGCAGGGTGGCACGCCTGAGAATGAGGATCAGGCGCGTGACGTGTTTAGCAAACTCGATGCGGCCACGACCGTCGCGAACGGCGAGGCGACTGTCGTCTACCTCTCCAAGCTCGAGGCTGCGAACGGCAATGTCGGCGCGATGGGCTTTTGCTGGGGCGGCGGCGCGGTCAACAACCTCGCGGTCAAGTCACCCGAGCTGAAGGCAGGCGTGGCCTATTACGGTGCGCAGCCGCCGGCCTCTGACGTTCCCAAAATCAAGGCGGCGCTGCTGCTCCACTATGCCGGCCTCGACGATCGCATCAATGCTGGCATCGACGCTTACAAGAAGGCGCTAGAGGAGAATGGTAAAAAATTTGAGATCTACGTCTATGAGGGGGTCAACCACGCCTTCAACAACGACACATCCGCCGCCCGCTATGACAAGGCGGCAGCCGATCTCGCCTGGAGCCGCACGGTCGAATTTCTGAAGCAGAACCTCGCCTGACCAGGCCTGGAGAGTGTGCCGCAAGGCGAAAAAGGCAGGGTGACAAGTGCTCAGCCTGCCTTGCTGAATGAAGTGTTAAGACTGACTTTTGCACAGGCCAAAACGGGGCGTAACGCCCCTTTGCCCCTGCGCTCTTGTCATTGCTTAAAATCCGACCATTTCCCTTTACGACGGATGAATACCTGCATGTCATATCCGCCCGACGCGCCGGTATGACACATCATTTCCGCCGCTCAATAACGAGACAGATGGGAACCACATGGGCGCGGACATTTCGGATCGTATTGCTCTTCGCAGGAAGCCGAAACAGGAGCGAAGCATCCAGCGGCTGGATCTCATCCTCAACGCCGCAGCCAGCATCATCGCCGAAAAGGGCGTCAGCGCCATGCGGATGACCGAACTTGCCGTCGCCGCAAAAGTTCCGATCGGTTCGGTCTATCAGTATTTCCCGGAAAAGGCGGCGATCGTCAAAGCGCTGTTCGACCGCCATACGCAGGCGATCCAGCAGAAGACGGCCGAGATGTTCGCGGATGTTCGATCCCTCGATGAAGCGCTCGACCTGATCTCGGCGATGATCGACTGGTATTATGCCGAATACCGCAACGATGCCGCCTATCTCGGCGTCTGGATGGGTACGGAGACGGATCAGGATCTCTTGCGCCTGAACATCGAGCATAGCGGCCAGGTCGCCGAGATCTTCCAGGAGGCTGTGCGTCGTCTGGCGCCGGAATTCTGCGATGAGCAGATGAAAGCGCGCACTTACCTTTTCAGCCACCTGATCGGCGCGGCGATCCGCCTTGCGGTGCTGAGCGAAGATGGCGAGCGCATCCTCGACGAATGGAAGCGCGTGATCCGCGCTTCCCTATTTGCTCCGACGTCCGCTTCGGCAGCTTGAGACTACCTACCAGCTCGGCATCATGCTCGTCGCAGCCTTGAGCCGCGGATAGTGGCGGGCGTAGCCTGTCTTGCCATCCTGCTCCAGCCCATCTTCGATGACGGTCGGCGTGATGTTGTCGAGGCAGGCGGTAATATGTGCCGTAATCGCGTTCATCAGCGACAGCGAAACGCCGGGCCGCTTCATGATGCCGATCTGCACCGGCGGCAGTGCCGGGAAGCCGTCTGCCTGGCTCAAGACCTTCATGCCTGTCCGGAGTGCTGATTCCGGCATGACCGAGACTGCCATGCCGGCGAGCACTGCGGAGGCGACCACGGTGCAGGACCAGCTGGTGAACAGAACCTGATATTCGCGCCCGACGGCATCGAGTGCGGAGCAGGCGAGCTGGCGCCACTGGCAATCGCGCCGGCCGACGGCAAGCGGGACCGGCGCATCGTCGCGGATCGGATGGTTGGCCGAACTCACCCAGCAGAGCGGCTCTGTCCGCACCACATCCGAAATGCGCTCGCGCGGATTGTGGGTGACAAGTGCGATATCGAGCTCGCCCTTGTGCATGCGTTCGGCAAGGTCGACCGAAGGTTCGCAGACGATATAGAGTTCGACATTCGGATGCGTCTTGGCAAAGCGGCCGATGATCTCGGGCATATAGCGATCGGCATAATCATCGGGCGTGCCGATGCGCAACGTGCCTTCCAGCCTGTTGTCGTCGAAGGCGGCGATCGCCTCATTGTTCAGGCGGATGATGCGGCGCGCGTAATTGAGCAGCTTTTCGCCTTCGACCGTCAGCCGGTTGCCACGGCCGTCCTTGATGAAGAGCTGCTTGCCGATGCGTTCTTCCAGGCGCCGCATCTGCATGGAGACGGCGGACTGTGTCTTGTAGACCTTGTCGGCCGCCTTGGTGAAGCTGCCGGAGTCCACGATTGCGATGAAAGTCTGCAATTGGTCGATATCAAGCGGCGCCGACATGATCTTGTCCATCCATAAAGATCTCTGATGTTAATCATTAGAAACATTCGTTGGACTGATCAATAGGTCTTTGGCATCTTCGGGATGCAAATCAAGCAAAGTGAAGGACAGACACCCTGCCTGTCCAGCCTGTGACCAGCTGACCCTTCCTGCACGACCTCGCAGGCGGGGCGGGCTGTTCTGCGCCCCGAAGAAAGGAGAGTTCGATGCGCACTCATGAACAGACACTAGAACTCGACTGCGGCAAGCTCGCCCCGACGTTCATGCAGCGTCTTATGGCTGGCCTTGCGCCGCTGGCAATCGCCCTTCGCATTGTGCGCAATCGCTCGCAGGTGAATGGGCTGCACGATCTCGATGATTATCAACTGCAGGATATCGGCCTGACGCGGGCCGATGTGACCTCTGCATTTCTCGCTTCGACCTTCTTTGAAGATCCGTCGGAGCATCTGACGCAGGCGGCCAAGCGCCGCTGGCGTATTGCGGTCATGCGCCCCTACAGGGACTGAACGCACGCGTTTCCCCGCAGGGTGATAGCCAATAGCCCTGCTGCTTAACCCGGTGATCGGCTTTCCCAAGCCATCTCCGGGTTTTTTTATTTCTTGGCGGTGGGAGCGGGCTCTTCGGGGGAGGGCGCGGATTTGGGCCGATAGGCCTCGAAGATGGCTTCAAGGTTCTTCTGATAGCTTTTCTGCACTTCGAGACCGCTGTCGAACATGGCGTTCAGCATCTCAGTATAGCTGTCGCCGGCTTTCGGTTCTTCCTTCGGCGGCTCCGGAGCCTTCGCTGTCGGTTGCTGGAAACCGGCCATCATTTCCTGGAAGGCCTTGGCAAAGGGGTTGTCGAGGAAAGGATTAGCAGGCTGCGGCGCCGCTTCCGGTTTCGGCACGCTGAACATCAGCTGCATGGCCTGTGTGAACGGATTATCGAAAATGCTGGGCTCGGGTGCTGCCTTCGGCTTCGGCGCAAAACCGGTGCTCTCAAGCCATTGCTGGATCGTCTCGCCCATGGCGGTATTGACGAAGGGATTGACCGGTGTCGCCATCTGCCCCATCGATTGCTTAAACAACCCGCCCATCAGCGTGCCCGCCATGACCGGCAGCATCTGCTTGTAGATTTCCTGGCCAATGCCGGTCATCTGCGCCGCCTGCGCGGCAATGGCGCGCGAGACCTCTTTGGAGCCGAAAAGCTGGGCGAGGATATTGTTGCCGTCGGAAATGCCTTCAGGGGTAAAGGCCCTGTTCATGTCCTCGAAATATTTGGCATAATTGCCCGACGCCACGGCCTGCATAAGGCCGACGAAATCATAAGGGTTGCTGGTGCTGCGCTTGAGGCCGGCGGAAAAGGCCGGCGTCAGTGCGGCCATCGCCTTTGTTGCCTGTTCCTGCGCGAGGTTGAACTGCTTGGCAACGGCGTCCATCGCCGCCCCGTTCTGCGCCTGCATCATCATGTCGAAGAGTGGCAGCATGAAAGTCCCTTTCCCGGAATAGCGGCGCATATTCGCGCCACTATAGCTCGAAATGGGATTGCGCAAACGGCTTTTTGGAAGGGGCGGCTTGCCTCTTAGTATTGATATTCCTGGAAGACCGGCTCGACCGAGCCGTTCCAGCGGCCGTGATAGAGCGCCAGCAGATCCTCTGCGAGCGTCGCCTTCTTGGCCAAAACCTCGTCGAGTGGTGCCAGGAAGATGCTCTCGTCGACGCCGTCGCCATTCAGCCTGTTGCGTGCTTTCAGGCCGGCGCGGGAAATATTGACGACCTCGCGCGCCGTGTCGATCAGCGCATGTCCGCGGAACTCGGCCTTGAGACCTTCTTCCGGCACCGCGTTGCGCAGCGTATTCACTTCTGCAAAGCCCCAGTCCTTGGTCAGTTCGTCGGCGGCCTGGAGAGCGGCGTCATCATAGAGCAGGCCGACCCAGAAGGCCGGCAGGGCACAGATGCGCCGCCACGGCCCGCCATCCGCGCCGCGCATTTCCAGGAAGCGCTTCAGGCGCACATCTGGGAAGAGCGTCGAAAGATGGTTCGTCCAGTCGCCCATCGTCGGCTCATAGGCAGCGATCTCGCCTTTCAGCGCGCCGTTCATGAACTGGCGGAATGTGACGTGGGTCGCCCTGTGATAGTGCCCGTCGCGCATGACGAAATACATGGGTACGTCGAGCGCCCATTCGGCATAGTCCTTGAAGCCGAAATCGTCGCGGAAGGTGAAGTCCAGGAGCCCGCTGCGCCTGTTGTCGACGTCGCGCCAGACATCGCCGCGCCAGGAGAGCATGCCGTTCGGCTTGCCTTCGGTGAAAGGAGAGGAGGCGAAGAGCGCGGTCGCCAGCGACTGCAGCTTCATCGAGACGCGCATCTTGCGGCGCATATCGTCTTCCGAGGAGAAATCGAGGTTCACCTGGATCGTACAGGTGCGATACATCATGTCGAGACCACGGGTGCCGACCTCAGGCATGTAGCTGGTCATGATTTCGTAGCGCGACTTCGGCATATGCGGGGTTTCCGCATAGGTCCATTTCGGGCTGCCGCCGATGCCGAGGAAACCGATGCCCATGGGCTCTGCGATCTCGCGCACTTGCGCCAGATGCTGGTTGGATTCCTTGCAGGTCTGGTGAATGTTTTCAAGCGGTGCGCCCGAGAGCTCGAACTGGCCGCCGGGCTCGATCGAGATGGCACCCATGCCGCTCTGCTCGCCAAGACCGATGATATTGTCGCCGTCCGTGATCGGCTCCCAGCCGCTCTTGGCCTGCAGGCCCTTCAGCAGCGCCGAAATGCTGGCTTCGCCGAAATAGGGAACCGGGCTGTTGTCTTTGCGGAAGAACACGAACTTCTCATGTTCCGTGCCGATGCGGAACCGGTCCTTCGGCTTATTGCCGGCGGCAAGATAGTCGGTCAGCTCCTGAACCGAAGAGATCGGCGTCTGGTCGGTGGTGTCGCGAGCCATGAAAGTACCTGTATTCGGGAAGGCGCCGGGGCCGGGGCAATTGGAAGGGTGATTAGTGCCCAAGCCAGCTAAGTTGCAAGTGAAATTGTTTCAACAGGTCATCAAAAAAATAGCAGCACTTTCCTTTCAATCGGCCTTCGGCAGTTAATTCCAGTCGCCGATGGCAGCCTGTATCACGGCCATAGCTGCGACCGCTGCCGTGTCGGCGCGCAGGATGCGCGGCCCGAGGGGGATAGCGGTCACGAAATCGAGGCTGTGCAGGCGCGTTCGTTCCTCCTCCGAAAAGCCGCCTTCAGGGCCGACCAGCAGCGCAATCTTCCGTTCGGTCACTTTGGAAAGCAGCGGCAGCGGGTTCTGCCCCGCGTCGCCCTCATCGCAATAGATGATGCGCCGGTCCGCAGGCCAGCGGTCGAGCAGATCGGCAAGCCGCACGGGCTCGGCCACATCGGGAATGCCGAGGATGCCGCACTGTTCCGCCGCTTCGATGACATTGGCGCGGATCTTGTCGAGATTGGTGATCTTGCCTTGCACATGCTGAGTCATGACCGGCTGCAAAAAGCCGGCGCCCATTTCCACCGCCTTCTGCACCAGATAATCCATGCGGCCGACCTTCAGCGGCGCAAAGAGATAGTGCAGGTCGGATGGGGCAGGCTGCGGCCGGGTCTCTTCCGTCGCCGTGAGCAGGATGCGCTTGCGGGTGGGGAAGGTGAGGCTCGCCTTCCATTCGCCGTCGCGGCCGTTGAAGAGCAGAATTTCCGCACCCTCTTCCATGCGCAGGACATTGGCGAGATAGTTGAACTGCTCCGAATTGGCCTCGACGGCGGCACCTGTTGACAAGGGAGCATTGATGAAAAGCCGCTGCATGCGGAAATTGGCGCGCATCTTAAGACCCTGACTCACATGAAGAGCGCGAACATAGCCCAATAAATCACCGCCGCAAGCGCGGCCGAGACCGGCACTGTAATGACCCACGCCCCGACGATCGTCATGAAATGCGACCGGCGAACCAGATAACGCCGTCGGGCTTCATGAACGTTCGGCTCCGGCTCGTCGATCTCGAAGCTTTCAGTCTTGCGGCGTATGAATTCGATACGGCGCTTCGAATTGCGCGTGTACCACTCGCGGAAAAAGCCGACGCCGAACACCGAGCCGACGGCGATATGGGTGGTGCTCACCGGCAGGCCGAGCCAGGAGGCGACGATGACCGTGAAGGCGGTCGAGAGCGCTACACAATAGGCGCGCGTCGGATTGAGCTTGGTGATCTCCTCACCGACGAGCCGGATAAGGCGCGGCCCGGAAAGCAAAAGGCCGACCGAGATTCCAAAGGCGCCGATCAGCATCACCCAGAGCGGCGGGTGGCCGATCATGCTGTTGTCGGCAATACCGGCAGAGTGAACGATCGCCGAAAGCGGACCGACCGCATTGGAGACATCGTTTGCGCCATGCGCGAAAGAGAGCAGGGCGGCCGAACCGATCAGCGGAAAGTGGAACAGTGTGCGAAGCGAGCTGTTGCGGTTTTCGAGATTCTCTGCCTGCCGCAAGACGACCGGCCGCACCACGAGCCAGCTGACGAGACCGATCCCGATGCCGATCAGGAGGATCGTCAGCGACGAGTATCGGCCCCGCGGCGCGAGCTGCAGCACCATATAGGCCATGAAACCGCCGGCCATCACGGCGATCATGATGGGAACCCATTGCCTGGCGGCGGCGATCTTGTCCTCGCGATAGACGATGAGGGTCTTGACCAGATAGAGGAGCCCCGCGGCGACCAGCCCGCCGATCAACGGCGAGGTTATCCAGCTCGCGGTGATTTCCAGCATGACCCGCCAATTGACCGGCTCGAATCCGACCGCTCCCACGCCGGCACCGATCACAGCACCGACGATCGCATGCGTCGTCGAAACCGGCGCATTCATCCAGGTAGCGAGGTTGATCCAGAGTGCGGCAGCCGTGAGCGCCGCCATCATGATCCAGCCGAGTGTTGCCGGCGGGACCTGAACCGTATCGACGATACTGGAGGAAATCGTCTTGACGACCTCACCACCGGCAATCGTCGCGCCCAGCACCTCGAAGATCGCGGCGATGATGAGCGCCTGTTTCATGGTGATGGCGCGTGCACCAACCGCTGCGCCCACATTGTTGGTCACGTCGTTGGCGCCGATATTCATCGCCATGTAGGCGGCAAGTGCTGCAGCCGCAATTGCCAGCACCGCACCGGGCCTGTCGAACACATAGACGCCGGCAAAAAGCATCGCCAGGCCGAGAAAGATCAAGCCAAGCCCGGGCGCCACCAGCCGTCGCGAGACATATTTGACCGCATCCTCGACATGGGTGACCTTGTCGAGATCCTTATCAAGCGTGCGTTTCGTAAGGACGGCGTTGCGTTGCGGCATTCTGTTTCCTGGCTAAGTCCTGCTTTTGCGCCGCCTTTTCTAGCGGCACAAGATGGCAAGACTTATTCCGCCGGAATTTGTTTCGGAATGCCGCCAGAAAGTTTTTCAGCCATGCGCCGTTTAAAGGCGAGGAACAGGTTACGCAGTTCGGGTTCCTGGACGCGCTTGACCGCCTCGTCGCAGGAAACCCACTCGACGGTCCGCTCGCCCTTTTCTTTGAAATTCTTCGCCACACCAGTCACTTCGAGGGCATAGACCTGAACCTTGCAGGTCACCTTCATGCCGTCGCGCAAAACCTTGGGGTAGGTATAGTCGCCGAGCGTTTCTGTCTCCACCGTGCCGCGTACGCCAGCCTCTTCCAGGGCTTCCTGTGCCGCAACTTCATAGGCACATTTGCGGTTCATCGGCCAGCCCTTGGGGATCACCCAGCGCCCGGTATCGCGGCTGGTCATCAGCAGAACTTCGAGCTCACCCGTCTTCTTTTTGACCCGGTAACAGAGCGCAGCATATTGCTGTCGCGGCGGACGCCGAAACATGAGTTGCACATCAGAAGCCAGGCGGGCAAGAAGGGTCAATTGTCGGGTCACCTTTACGATCGTTAAGCTGAGTCGTTATTATATTAGTATGATATGAAAAGCTTGCGCGATCCATACGTGCAAAACGGACCGAAAAACTATTTTATCCACTGTACATAGGAAAAATCGAGACCAGGCAGGTTCGGAAATCTCGCCATTTCCTGTCCTGAATGCGTCGTTTTGCACAGCTGTACAATATGGCCCGACCTTGCTTTTCATTCAATGGCGAGATCTTCTGATCCACCGTGATTTTCTACAATGTGGTAACCATGCGACTCCCACCCCTCAACGCGATCCGCGCCTTTGAAGCTGTCTGTCGTCACGGTAGCATTTTGAAGGCGGCCGAAGAGCTGGGCGTGGTGCGCGGCGCCGTGCGCCAGCAGATATCGACGCTCGAAGATCACCTCGCCAGCAAGCTCTTCGTGCGTGACGGCCGCAGGCTGGTTCCGACCGAGAAGGCAAGCGCCTTTGCCGAGGCCGCCGGTGCTGCCCTGACCATATTGAAACGCGCCGCCGATGAATTCGAAGAGGCGGGCAGGCAGCGCATCCGCCTTGGCGTGCCGTCGGCTTTCGCCATCTGGTGGCTGATGCCGCGAGCGGCCGACATGCAGGCAAGCCTTGGCAATATCGAGATCGATATCGTGCCGATGACGGTAGTCGAACCCTTGTCGCAACATCCGGATTTCGACGCCGTGATCATGGGCGGCGAGATCAGATCTTCTGCCGGTATCACCGAAACACGCTTCATGGAGGATGAATTCGGCCCGGTTGCAACGCCCTCAATGGCCGCCGGACTTGCAGGCGACGCCGCGGCCTTGGCGGAAGCAAACATCCTTGTCAGCCGCAGCGCGCCGAAACTCTGGACCGAATGGTTTGCAGAAAGCGGTACGCCCCATGTTGCCTTTTCCCGTCTTCGAGAATTTGAGGATCTTCTTCTGGCAGTGGGCGCTGCCCGTGCGGGCCTCGGCGTTGCGCTGGCGCCGAAAGCTTCGATCGAGGACGATCTCGCCCGCGGCATTCTGGTCGCCCCTTACGGCTTCATCCGTCGGCCGGCTGGCTACAGCCTCTGCTGCCGGACATCAGATGCGAAACGGCCAGCCTTCGCGGCGCTCTGCAACTGGCTGCTGCGCTCGGGCGGCGCGTCCTGAAAGGGCAGTTTTTCTGCCCTTTCATCAGAAATATCTCCATGCCCGCCCTATCTTTGCCTCGCTAGAACAGAGGGGAACGAAAGGGCATGAGATGGAAAAACCTGCGACACGCATAGACTGGATCGGCAATAGCTGCCGCCTGCTGAAGGCAACGGCTGCGGAATTCGAAAAGACGCGCCCGTTTGCCGGTCTTTCGATCGGCACCGGCATCCATCTGGAACCGAAGACGGTCGCTCTGCTGATGACCCTGCGGGCCGGTGGGGCGCGCCTGATCTGCACCGGCAACCTGAACAGTACACAGCCAGCAACCGTGGAATTCCTGCGCGCGCAGGGCATCACTGTCTTCGCAACCCAGACGACCGATCCCGTCGCCCATCACCGGAACCTTGAAGCCGTCGTTGCCGAAAAGCCCGATCTCTTGCTGGACAATGGTGGTGATCTCTTCGCGATCGCAGCCGAGAGGCCCTACGCCAATCTGCTCGGCGGCACAGAAGAAACGACCTCCGGCCGAACCCGCCTGCTGCCGATGCGCGACCGGCTCGCCATGCCGATCCTCGTCATCAACGACAGCCCGATCAAGCAATTCGCCGAAAACAAGCATGCCGTCGGCCAGAGCCTGTTCGAAAGCTACATGCGCTTCACCAACCGCTCCACCAATGGCAAGCGTGTGACCGTCTTCAGTTACGGCGCCTGTGGCAAGGGCACGGCCGCCGCCTTCCGCAACGCCTTCTCGACGGTAAGCGTCGTCGATATCGATCCTGTTACCAGCCTGGAGGCGCATCTCGACGGCTTCATCACGCCGCTCCGCGAACAGGCGATCCGCTCGGCGGACGTGATCGCCACCGTCACAGGCTTCCCCGGCATCGTCACTGCCGCCGATCTGCCGCTGATCAAGGACGGGGCGATCCTCATGAACGGGGGTCATTTCCCGCATGAGATCGATGTCCCAGCCTTCCGCAGCCATCCCGATGTCGTTGATATCGATCGGTACGAGGCCGATTTTATCGAGACCTTCCACCTGAAGGACGGTCGGTCCTTCCACGTGCTCGGCGGCGGTCATATGGCCAATCTCGCCGGCCCACGTCCGCTCGGCAACTCTGTCGAATCCATGGACCTCGGCTTCACCCTGCAGGCCCGCTGCCTGGAGCGGGTGGCAAAGCGCAGTGTCGGCGCCGAATCCTGCATCGTGCCGGTGCCCGCGGATATCGACGCAATGGTCGCGAGCGCCTATCTCGATCTGGCGCGCTAAAGCAATTCAGCAAAAGTGTATAGCGGTTTTGCGTGTGGAATTGCGTAAGCAAGAAAGCAATTCAGCAAAAGTGCGTAGCGGTTTTGCGTCCGCAATTGCGGGAAACGAACAGACAGAGCGTCAGATTTCCACGACGACCTTGCCTTCGGCCTGACGGCTTTCGAGCAGCCGATAGGCTTCTCCCACGTCTGCGAGCGAAAACTGCCGCGGATCGAGATTTGGCATCAGCATTCCGGCTTCGACACGCTGTGCGACCTGCTTGAGGATTTCGCCATGGTGGGCGCGGTCTTCGCCGGTCAGCAGCGGTGCCAGCGTGAAGACGCCGGAATAGCTGGCGCCCTTGAAGGAAAGCGGCGCCAGCGAATGCGTGCCCCAGCCGAGGCTGCTGACAACATGGCCGAACTTGGCGACGGCCTGGAAGGCAGCATCGAGGCCCCTTCCGCCGATCGTATCGTAGACGATGTCGAATCCTTTCCCGTCGGTATATCGGGCGACAAAATCTTCAGTCGACTCCTTCGCATAGTCGATCGGCGTTGCACCAATACTGAGGATGTATTCGGCCTTCGAACTGCTATCGACGGCATAGACCTCGGCACCGGCGGCGACTGCCATCTGCACAGCGATATGGCCGACGCCGCCACCACCACCGATAACCAGGACCTTCTGCCCGGCCTTCACCTGAGTGCGTTCTTCCAGACCTTCCCAGGCGGTGATGGCGATCAACGGCAGGGCTGCGGCTTGGCGCATTGATATATTGCGCGGTTTATGCGCGACGAGATCGGCATCGACGGCGGCAAATTCCGCCAGCGATCCCTGCAACCCGCCGACGCCACCCGTCATGCCATAGATTTCGTCACCGACGCGAAAACTGGTCACGCCAGGGCCAACCGCCTCGACGATCCCTGCCATGTCGATGCCGAGAATGGCGGGCAGGGGATGGCGTGCATGGGCGGCCTCGCCGGCTCGGATCTTCATATCCAGCGGATTGAGCGCAGCGGCCTTGATGCGCACGAGAATCTGACCGGCTTCCGCGACGGGCTTTGCAATATCGGCAATGGTGAATTCGGCATTCTGCGCTTCGACGAGCGCTGCTTTCATGCTGCTCATGGAACTTCTCCTTGATCTGTTGGACGCAGAATGCCGCATTGAATTCTGAATGGAAATCAAAGATAACGCATATAGATCATGCATTTTTGTTTGAGGCTAAGCCCTTGGAATGGAGCGATCTCAAACTCTTTCTCGCCATCGCGCGGCTCGGAACGCTGGGTGCTGCCGCCCGCAGCCTCGGCCTGACGCAGCCGACCATGGGCCGGCGGCTGCGTGCACTCGAAATCTCGCTCGGCCAGACGCTCTTTCAGCGTACCGCCGATGGTTTCATCCTGACGGATGAGGGTACGACCGTCTTTGCCCATGCAGAACGTATGGAAGAGGAAGCGCTCGGACTGGAGCGCGAGCTTGCCGGCCAGAACAAGCAGCTCGACGGCCTGCTGCGCCTGTCCTCGTCCGACTGGTTCGGCGCGCATGTGCTTTCACCTGTCTTGGCGGAGTTCTCGGCCGCCTATCCGAAAGTCGTCATCGAACTCCTGACCGATAGCCGCCTCATGAGCCTCGCGCGCCGCGAGGCCGATATCGTCTTCCGCATCGCCCCATTCACCGAGACGGAGGTCATATCCCGCAAGCTGCTGCATATCGATTACCGCCTCTATATCCGCCGCGGCCTGCCACATCCCGAGGCCGGTGATGGGGCCGGCGCCCGGCTCGTCACCATGGATGAGGCCTTCGGCGGCATGCCCGATGTCAGCTGGCTGAAGCGTCTGCTGCCGAAGGCTGATATCGCCATGCGCAGCAATAACAGAGATGTGCAGGCGACCCTCTGCGCCAACGGCGCCGGCCTTGCCGTCCTGCCGTGCCCGCTCGGCGATGCCATCCCAGCCATCGAGCCCGTCGATCTCGGCGAAGCGCCGCCCGGCCGCGATACCTGGGTCGGCTATCACCGCGATATGAAACGGCTGGCGCGGCTTCGGGCGCTGCTCGATCTCGTCATCGAGCAGCTGGCGGATTAGTCGCCTGCTCGCCCGAACTCAGCGCTCCCAGTAGGGAACCGGGCCGTAGAGCTCGGCCAGAAAATCGATGAACAACCGAACCTTGGCCGGCAGAAACTGCCGGCTTGGGTAAACCGCCGAGAGCGTGACGTTGTGCGAACCCTCGTAGGCCGGCAGCACCTGCACGAGCTTGCCGTTCTTCAGCTCTTCGCCGATGTCCCAGGTGGAACGCAGCGCAATGCCGAGGCCGGCAATGACTGTTTCGCGGATCACCTCACTGGAATTGGTGATCAGCATGCCTTCGGGCCGCAGGCTGAAAGCCCCATCCGGCCCGTCCAGCCGCCAGACATCATTGTTATGGGCTGGCAGACAGCGGTGCTGCTTCAATTCTTCGATATGTTTGGGCATGCCATGGGCAGCGAGATAATCGGGTGAGGCGCAGAGCACTCGGCGCACAGGCGCCAGCCGGCGGGCGACAAGGCTGGAATCGGTCAGCTCCGCGATCCGAATGGCGAGATCGAAGCCGCCGCCGACGATATCGCTGAACTCGTCGGTCAGCACCAGATTGATCGCCAGCTCCGGATGGGCTTCCATGAAAGCCTTGAGATGAGGGGCGATATGCATGCGGCCGAAGGAGGTGGGCGCCGAGATCTTCAGCGTGCCGTGCATCTGCGCCGAACGCCCGGAAATATAGAATTCCGCCTCCTCGAGCCCTGCCAGGATGCCAAGAACGCGATCGTAAAAACCCTGGCCGGATTCGGTGAGCGAAATCTGCCGTGTCGTGCGCTGGAGGAGCCGCGTGCCGAGCCGGTCCTCCAGCCGCTTGATGCGCTTGGAGACGACGGCAGGGGAAAAGCCGAGCGCGCGGCCGGCGAGCGACATGCTGCCGGTTGAAACGACCTTGGCAAAGATTTCGAGATCACCCAGATTGGTCATAAGCTTTTATAACTTTTTCCCTTTTGGCATAAGTGCTTAACATTTGCGCCGGTTTCGGGAAAGTGCTAAGCCGAAAGAACCGGTTACAAGGAGGATTTGTCACCGGTTTCCGTCATGTTGGCCGAGGGAGAACGCCATGTCCGACGCCATTTCGTTCCTCGCTCCACGCCCCGACGTTCTTGCGCGCCGTAAGGAAATTGTTGCCGATCTCGTCGATCTCCTGCCGCCGGAATGCCTGATCCACGAAGCGCGCGAACTCGTGCCCTTCGAGACCGATGCATTCGTCTCCTACCGCCGCCTGCCGCTCGCCGTTGCCTTGCCGCGCTCGACCGCGGAGGTGGCAGCCATCATGAAATACTGTCATCGCTACGGCATTCCGGTCGTCCCTCGTGGAGCCGGCACCTCGCTTTCGGGCGGCGCCATCCCGCAGGAAGATGCCGTCGTGCTCGGCCTGTCGAAGATGAACCGCATCCTGGAGATCGACTTCGCCAATCGCTGCGCCGTGGTTCAGGCCGGGGTCACCAATCTCAACATTTCCGAAGCCGTCTCGGCGGACGGTTTCTTCTATGCGCCCGACCCGAGCTCGCAGCTGGCCTGCACGATCGGCGGCAATATCGGCATGAATTCCGGTGGTGCCCACTGTCTGAAATATGGTGTCACGACCAACAACCTGCTCGGCGTCAAGATGGTGCTGACCGACGGCACGGTGATCGAACTCGGCGGCAAGGCTCTGGATGCGGCGGGCTACGATCTGCTCGGCCTCGTTTGCGGTCATGAGGGCCAGCTCGGTATCGTCACCGAAGCGACGGTACGCCTGATCGCCAAGCCGGAGGGGGCCCGGCCGGTGCTTTTCGGTTTCGAAAGCTCCGAAGAGGCAGGCCGCTGTGTTGCCGACGTCATCGCCGCTGGCATCATTCCCGTCGCGATCGAATTCATGGACAAGCCGGCCATCGAAATCTGCGAGGCCTTCGCCCATGCCGGATACCCGCTCGATGTCGGCGCGCTCTTGATCGTCGAGGTCGAGGGATCGGAAGCGGAAATGGACGATATGCTGAAAAGCATCGTCGACATCGCCCGCAAACACGGCGTCAGGACGGTACGCGAATGCCAGTCGGCAACCGAGGCGGCGCTGATCTGGAAAGGGCGCAAGTCCGCCTTCGGCGCCACCGGCCGCATTGCCGATTACATCTGCATGGATGGTACCGTGCCGCTGAGCCAGCTTTCGCACGTGCTGCAGCGGACGTCCGAGATCGTCGCCGGTTACGGCCTGCGCGTCGCCAATGTCTTCCATGCCGGCGACGGCAACATGCACCCGTTGATTCTCTTCAATGCCAATGACCCCGAGGATGCCGCCAAGGCCGAGGCGGCCGGCAACGATATCCTGAAGCTCTGCGTCGATGCTGGCGGCTGCCTGACCGGCGAGCATGGCGTCGGCATCGAGAAACGCGATCTGATGCGTCATCAATATTCCGAGGCCGATCTTGCCCAGCAGATGGCGGCGCGCGCCGCCTTCGATCCGCAATGGCTGCTGAACCCTTCCAAGGTCTTCCCGCTCGAGGGGCGTCCTGCCGCATGATCGATCTGGTGCCTGCAAGCGAAGAAGAAGCCGCAGCAATCATCCGCGCGCATGCGCAAGAGGGTCGTGCGCTCGCCATCAGCGGCGGCGATACGCGTTCTGGTTTCGGTAACGCGGTCGACGCGGAGGATCGCCTGCGCTCGACTGGCCTGTCCGGCATCGTCTCCTACAATCCCGGTGAGATGGTGATGACAGCAAAGGCGGGTACACCAATCGCCGAAGTCGAGGCGGCCCTTGCCGAAAACAACCAGATGCTGGCTTTCGAACCCATGGATCATCGCGCCGTGATGGGCACCTCGGGCGAACCGACGATCGGCGGCGTCTTTGCCGCCAATGTCTCCGGCCCGCGCCGCTTCGTGGCGGGGGCTGCTCGTGACAGCCTGCTCGGCATCCGCTTCGTCAACGGCAAAGGTGAGATCATTAAGGCAGGCGGCCGCGTGATGAAAAATGTCACGGGCCTCGATCTGGTCAAGCTGCTCGCCGGCTCGCATGGCACGCTCGGCTTCCTGACCGAGGTGACTTTCCGTGTGCCGCCGCGTGCGAAGACGGAGGAGACTGTCGTCATCTCCGGTCTCAACGATGCCGAGGCCGCAAATGCTATGGCAGCGGCCATGGCTTTGCCGGTGGAGGCCTCGGGTGCTGCTCACCTGCCTTTGACGGTGACCTGGAAATTTCTCGGCGGCAACCTGCCCGAGGGCGAGGCGACGGTGCTGCGCATCGAAGGCCTACCCGGCTCGGTGGAATCGCGCGTGGCAAAGCTTCTGTCGGCGATGGCGCCCTTCGGGCAGGTCGCGAGCCTGGATCGAGCCGCCAGCCGCCAGCTCTGGCAGGAAGTCCGCGATGTGGCGCCCTATGCCGATGGCACCGCCCGACCTGTTTGGCGTGCTTCCGTCGCACCGGGCATTGGCCATCAGCTTGTTGCGGCCCTGCGGCTGGAAGCCGGTGTCGATGCTTTCTACGATTGGCAGGGTGGTCTAGTCTGGATGCGCATGGAAGCCGATCCGGAAGCTGATCTGGTCCGCCGCTTCATCAAGGCGCTCGGTGGCGGCCATGCGACGCTCATCCGCGCCTCGGCTCAGGCAAGAGCGGCGACGTCAGCCTTCCATCCGGAGGAAGAGGCAGTGGCACTGCTTTCGCGCCGCGTGAAAGAAAAGTTCGATCCGTCGGGGATCTTCAACCCGGGGAAGATGGCGGGACACTGAAATGCAGACCAACTTCACCCTTGCCCAGCTTGCCGATCCGCATGTGGCCGAATCCGAGCAGATCCTGCGCAAATGTGTGCATTGCGGTTTCTGCACCGCCACCTGTCCGACCTATGTCACGCTCGGCAACGAACTCGACAGCCCGCGCGGGCGCATCTATCTCATAAAGGACATGCTGGAAAACGGCCGCGCGGCGGATACGCAAGTCGTCACCCATATCGACCGCTGTCTCTCCTGCCTTGCCTGCATCACGACCTGTCCTTCCGGTGTCGACTACATGCATCTCGTCGACCATGCACGGGTTCACATAGAGAAGACCTATAAGCGGCCGTTCATGAACCGGCTGACGCGCGCCATTCTGGCGGCAGTGCTGCCCTATCCCGGCCGTTTTCGTGCAGCACTTGCGGTTGCCCGCATCGGTCGTCCCTTTGCCGGCCTGATGCGCGGGGCGGCACTGCAGCCGTTTGCAGCCATGCTGGCGCTTGCGCCAACAAGCATTCCGGCGCCGTCGCCTTTTGCTCGGCCTGGCCGGCATGAGCCACAGGCCGAGCGCCGCGGCCGCGTCGCGATCCTCACCGGCTGCGCGCAGCCCGTTCTCGATCCCGCCATCAACGAGGCGACCATCCGGCTGCTGACACGATTGGGCGTGGAGGTGGTCGTCCCCGAGGGCGAGGCCTGCTGCGGCGCTCTCGTCCATCATATGGGGCGCGAAGAGCAGGCTCTCGCCTCGGCCCGTCTCAATGTCGATGTCTGGACCCGCGAGATCGAGGCTGGCGGCCTCGACGCGATCATCATCACCGCCTCCGGCTGCGGCACGACGATCAAGGACTATGGCCACATGCTGCGCCTTGACCCGGCCTATGCCGGCAAGGCGGCGCAGGTTTCTGCCCTTGCCAAGGACGTCACAGAATATCTGGCCGGCCTCGATCTGCCCGCCCACATGCCGAAAGGCATCACCGTTGCCTATCACTCAGCCTGTTCCATGCAGCATGGGCAGAAGATCACCATGGCGCCAAAGCATCTGCTCAAGGCGGCAGGTTTTACCGTTCGCGATCCGGCCGAGGGCCATCTCTGCTGCGGCTCGGCCGGCACCTACAACATCCTGCAGCCGGATATTTCCGCTACCCTCAAGGCCCGCAAGGTCAAGAATATCGAGGCGACCAAGGCCGATATCATCGCGACAGGCAATATCGGCTGCATCACCCAGATCGGGTCAGGCACATCAACGCCAATCCTACACACCGTCGAGCTTCTGGACTGGGCTTATGGCGGTGCTGTGCCTGAAAAATTAAGGGATTTGCCGCTAGCCTGAGAGCATCGATTCATTGGCCGATCTCAAGGGCCGATCTCAGGAGTTCTGGCTATGTGGCGTGGATTGACGATGCTTGCCGTATTGCTCGGCGCGGCTGGTGCGGCGCACGCCGACAGTCGCTATTTCTGTTCTGCAGACGACAAGGACGTGCGCTTCACGCTCGAAAGCGCTTTTGAAGATGGAGGCGGTCACAAGCTGATCCATTTCCGTGGCGCGCTGATGCTCAAGGACGCCAATAAATCCAAAAACTTCGGCAAGCGGATCCTCGAATCGAAGGATTTGACAAACCGCTGGTCGCGCGATGGCGATCTGCGCCTGGAAGTCTTCACGACGGAAGGTACTGACGCTGAAAGCGAGTCTCTGGATCTCGCGGTTCTCGCCGGCGAGCACGGCAAGGCTTCGCCGAATTTCAGCGGCACTTATGCTTTGCGCATCGAAGGCAGCACAAGCTTCTTCGTCGTCGAAGGCAAGGTGAGCTGCGGCACCAAATAGTCCCGCAGCTCTATCTCTTTGTTTTTACATAATTCCGGACGCAAGACCGCTGTACGCTTTTGCTGGAATTGCTCCAGATTACCAGTGGTAGGAAATACCGACGTTGACGGCGTTGGTGACGATGTTCGTCTTCAGGCGGTCGCCACTGTCGATCGGAACGTCGACGCGCGAATAGGTGCCCTTGTATTCCACGAAGGTTGACCAGTTGTCGGTGACGCGGAAGTCGACGCCAGCCTGCGCCTGGAAGGTCACGCCGCCGAACTCATAGTCGAAGGTCGTGCCCTGCGGACGGGTGACTTCGACGTGCGGAATGTTTACCCCGACACCGGCGCCGAGATAGGGGGTCCAGCGGCGGGCCGGGTCCTTGAAGCGATAGAGGCCGTTGACGGTCAGGAGGTTCAGGCCGTCGGTGAATTCGAAATGCGTCCAGCCCGGCGAACGTGCCATGGTCTCGTCATCGGCATAGACCTTGTCATGGGTATAGTCGAGCGACACGCCCCAGTTCGGCAGGTTGAAGTCGCCCAGCCACCAGGTGACGCGGCCGCCGTAATAGGGTGGGCTGCCGAACGACTTGCCCTCCCAGCCGGCGCTGAAGGAGGTGCCGTCGGAAACATCGACGTGGCTATGCGGCGCCGTCTGGTAACCGCCATAGATGGAAAATTCCAGATCCTCGGCCGAAGCTGTGCCGGCCACCGATGCAAGCGCGGAAAACGCAATGCCCGCCAGAAGCACGGCGGAAAGACGCAATGCAAGTCTCATTGGATACTTTCGGATTAGATTTCTTTAAATACGCCACGCTTTTTGAAAGCGCTGACTAAGCCTGTGAGGGCGAGAACGGCCGCAAGCAGCAATACCAGCACGATTGCACGGGCTTGTTCCTGCTCCGTAATCGAGCCGACTGCGACCCTGTAAAACTCGGTTGCCAACAGTGCGATAAAGGTTGACGACACCGTGGAATAGTCCTTCGCCACGACCCGTTTCAGGTTGAACGCCATCCCCCTCGTCGATTCGTCAAAGGCGCCGCGCTTAAATGTCCATCGCGGGACATCTCGGCAGTAGGCTTTGTAGGCTGCGCCGAACTTATCATGGAGGAAAGCCTCTTCGGCGTAGACAATGCACTGGTAGAAAAAGGCGAAGAGAGTGCATCCGACCACGATCACGACCGGATTGCCGTGGAAGACGAACAGTCCGACGTAGATCAGCATGTTGCCTACGTAGAGCGGATTTCTGCAGACGCCGAACATGCCCTCGGTGACAAGCTCATCGGCGTAAACACGTTTGTTCAAGCCGCCCCGCCTGATGTAGGCATAGCCAATGACGCTTGCCCGCAAGATCAGCCCACTGACCACGATGAGCAGGGCCAGCGCGTCCTTCGCCTGTTCAAGCGCAGGATTTCCCCATGGCGCGGTCGACGGCGGCGCGGCGATAAAGAGCGCTATGATGATCAGCGGGAAAGCCTGATTGCGATACTTGAAGAGGAACGTGCCGATCCTCAGCATGATGTCTTTCATGATGCTCACTTGATTGCGACGATCCCGCAGAAATTGTACCAGCGGAAGAAGACCTCTGTGCTCTTGAAGCCGACCTCACGAAGGAGCTGGATGTTTTCCTCCAAGCGGTAAGGAATAAGGACGTTTTCCAGCGCCTCCCGCTTCTTCGAGATCTCGATGGTGGAGTAACCGTTCCGTCGCTTGAAATCGTAGTAGTGATCAATAAACAGGCGGTTGAATGTCGTGTCTTCACTGGTCAGCTTTTCAACCAGGAGCAGGCACCCCTGGTCGTTGAGCCCGTCGTAAATCGTCCGCATGACCCGCTCGCGGTAGAGTGGACGAACAAACTGCAGCGTCAGCACCATCGTTACGACGCTTGCCTTCTCAATCGAGAAGCCGCGATGAAGGTCGACCGTGTGAAGATCGATTGAGCGGTTGGTTCCTGACTCCGCGATCTTTTCGGCAGCTTTCTTCAGCATCTCCGGAGCATTGTCGATCCCGACGAAATCGATGTGATTGTCGACTTCACGGTCCAGCGCCAGAAGGGTCGTGGCCGTGGAGCAGCCGATGTCATAGAGTTTCGACTGAGGCTGTGCGAAATCCCTGGCGAGCTCGCAAACCATCCGTTGCATCTCGCCATAAAAAGGAACCGATCTGCTGACCATATCGTCAAAGACATTCGCGACGGTCGAGTTGAACGAAAAGTCGGCAACGGAATCGTGTTCTTCAGCAAAAACTTCGTCTCGCGAATTGGTATGCAATATTAGACGGTTAGACTGTTCGGTCATATCCGCTCCCAGGTCGATGAATGGAAATTGGACGCGTCATTCCCCCGCCCATAATGCGTCACAAAACTTTAACATCGAATCCTGACAATAGGCTGAAAGCGCGGTTGTATTAGACCTCGCGTCTGGTCCTCACGTCCTGGAAAAGCATGATCTGGGCGACCCGGCACGTGTCGGCCAGGTGGCGCAGGCGACTGTCGCCGGCTATTCAAAAAGAATGAGGCTTGCCGGAGTTGGCGGTAGCGGTTTGACCATGACGCCAGCAAAGCCGGCCAGTCTTGCCATCTCAGTCAGCTCATTTTGCGTATAAGCCTGACCGGCCGGCGTGCCGGCAAGCATCTCCCAGGAGAAGGCCGCGGGGAAAGGCGGCGACACGCCATCTTCGTTAGGCACGAAATCAACCGCGACGATCCGACCATCCTCAGCAAGGCTCGCGATGATCCTTCGCAACAGTTGGGCACATGTCGGCAAATCGAAGTGGTGCAGAAAATTCGGAAGTAGCACGAGATCATAACCCGTGCCCCATTCCACATCGAAGGCACTGCCGGCGATCGTCCGGTACCGATCGGCCACTCCGGCTTTTTCCGCATTCTGCCTCGACAGCTCCAATACGGAGGCCCAGTCGACGGCGACGATCTCCGCCGATGGAAGGGCCTTCGCAATTTCGATCCCGAAAACGCCTGGACCTGCAGCGATGTCCAAAACCTTTTTGGGAGGCCTCGGCCAGCCGGAGATCTCGCCAGCCAGTGCCTTGGCGCTCAGTCCGGTAAAGGAGCCCATGCCGCGCGCAAATTTCACCCAAACGGGGTTGTCTGCCGACATGTTCGCAAGCCCGGCCGAACCGCCGTTTCGCACGACGGCGGCCGGATCGCGCAGAAAATTATCCAGTATTTCAGGTGCGGCGGTGAATTCGACGGCAGAGCCCATATAGGCTGGCGAATTGCGATCGAGGAACATTCTGGTCGAGGGTGTCATTCGGTACTGTCCGCTCTCCTTCGTCAGGAAACCATGTACCACGAGGTAGTTGCACAGGATGCGCACTCCACGCTCCGAGGCGCTTGTCGCCGACGCCAGCAATGCTGCCGTTTTGCCCTCGCCGATATGAGTAAAGAGATCGAGCTCGATGGCCGCCCTGATCGCTGCTGTCTTTCGGCATGCAAACAGCGCATCGACCACGAGTTCGGGCGACACTACGCCAGAATGGGCGTCCTCAACACTTGCTTCCATGGTATCCTCCAGAGCCTCGACCGATCTTGCTGGCAGCGTCAGCCACAGAAATTATGCGTATATCCGCATATTCTACAATACATACCGCGCTAACCCTATCAGGTGAACAGGCCTCAATGGCCGAGTTGTCGTGCCGGCCGCCGCCGTTATTCGAGTTGCTCGTCCTCGCCTGCCGGCTGCAGATCGAGCATGGCAACCCGGCGGGGCAGCAGATGCGGCCCTTGGCTGACAGAGGCCAATCGATATGCGGGATTGGAGCCCGTGAGGGACGCTGAAATCATATCGGTCGCTGGAGCACAGCTTTGTGAGAAGGGCGTGAGAGGCTTAAGCAAAAGGGGCAACATTGCCCGACGTGGTTGCGGATCTCCTGGACGTACGCCAGCCCATCAGTCCCGCGGGTTCGCCCAAGGAGACAAAGAAGCGCATCGGAGTTTCAGCTTCGCGACGCGCTGGCACGCGCGGGATCCGAGAATTCGGCTTCCGCGTCGGGCTCGCCACGCGTCGCCATGCTCACTTGGCGCGAAACTGCGTTTTCGAAAGCCGCTCAAATCGGTCCCGTTCTATGCTCTGCGCAAGTGGAGGCGATGCTACCTTATCGTCAGATTGTTGCAAATCAACCAGTGAATGGTTGCCCGTTTCATCAGCGAATACCGGACGATACACGCTAAATTACGCCCCTTCGAATATTCCTTAATTCGCAAACGATTTTCGTAACGTTGAGCCACGTCCCGAAATCAGTTCTCGGTTAGAGGAGCCGGGACGGAATAGATCGGGGTGCGATCGATCACATGCCCGCTCGAGGAGGCAAGCGCATGCAGTTCAAATCGGCTACCGGACGCAATATTTTCTCCGTGGCGGCCTGCGGTGTCGTCGCCACGATCGCTGCATCGGGCGTCCTTTCTTATATCGCCTACAACGATATGCGCAAATCGAACCTCGACCAGATGCTCCAGATCGCTGCCACCAACGCGCTCAACGTTGAGAAATCCATGAGCGTGGCGCTCAATATCGTCAACGGGCTGGAAACGTCGCTATCGACGATGAAGGAAAGTGGAAACTCGGACCGCGCGGCCGCCGACGCCCTGCTTAGGAACACGCTGCAGGACAATCCGATGGCGCTTGGCGTTTGGAGCGGCTGGGAACCGAATGCCTTCGACGGCAAAGACAACGATTTCGTCGACAAGGAAGGCCACGACGCTACGGGACGCTATGTCCCCTACTGGGTACGCAGTGGCGACAAGATTCAGCACACGCCGCTGGTCGATTATACCGTGTCGGGCGCCGGCGACTACTACCAGCTTCCCTTTGTTCAGAAAAAGACCGTCGTCATCGAACCCTATGTTTACGCCGTCGACGGTAAGGACGTGCTGATGACCTCGGTTGCCAAGCCGATCATGGTCGAAGGCAAGGCGCTCGGTGTGGCCGGCATGGACATTTCGCTCGACGATGCGAACAAGGCGATCTCTGCGGTCCACCCGATGGAGACCGGCTATCTCAGTCTCGTGACAGGCGCCGGCAGCATCATCAGCCATCCCTCCGCCAAACTCGCAGGCACGAATATCAACGATGGCGGCGACCTGACAGCCGGTTGGGATCGGTTGATCGCAAGACCCGGTGTCGAGCAGGAGATCGCAGGCCCCGACGGCCAGGCCTATTTTTCGGTTGCCTATCCGGTAAAGCTCACGAATGACCTGAACTGGTATGCGGTCGTCTCGGTGCCCAAATCCACGGTCTTCGCCCAACTGAATAACATGGTCTGGAGCGCAGTTGCGATCACGGCTGTCGCCGCTTTCCTGCTCGGTCTCGCAGGCTGGCTCATTGCCCGCAGATTCATCCGCCGCATAGAAGGCGTGATCGCCGAGACCGATCGTATCGCCCATGGCCAACTCGACGTGCAGCTGAGCGACAAGAATGCCAAGGACGAAATCGGCGACCTGTCACGCTCCCTCGGCATCCTGCTGGAAAGCAATCGTCAGAAGATCAAGCTCGAAGTCGATGCGGAAACGTCACGGGCTCGCGAGGAGGTCGAACGGCAGGAACGTTCCGTCCTCCATGCCGCCCGTGAGGATTCGATCAAGTTCGCGGTGAGCGAACTCGGGAACGGACTCGCCGGCCTTTCGAATGGAGACATGACCGTGCGGCTGGAAAAGCCATTCACTGACTCCCTTGACGAGATCCGCGTCGATTTCAACGCATCTGTGGAAAAGCTCCAGGCAGCCCTGATTTCCTTCTCCGAAAACGCCGCCATCATCCAAGCCGGTTCCGAGGAAATCCGCTCGGGCGCCGATGATCTCGCGCGCCGCACAGAGCAGCAGGCGGCTTCCGTCGAGGAGACGGCCGCCGCGCTCGAGCAGATCACGACGTCCGTCAAGGACTCCACCCTTCGCGCCGAGGAGGCGGGGGCTCTCGTTGGTCGGACCAAGGAAGGCGCGGAAAAGTCCGGGGAGGTGGTGCGCAGTGCCGTTGAGGCCATGAGAGGCATCGAGCAATCCTCTCAGTCGATCTCCAACATCATCGGCGTGATCGACGACATCGCCTTCCAGACGAACCTTCTGGCCCTCAATGCCGGCGTTGAAGCGGCGCGCGCTGGGGAAGCCGGCAAGGGTTTCGCCGTCGTCGCACAGGAAGTGCGTGAACTCGCACAGCGCTCGGCGGCGGCAGCCAAGGAGATTGAGGCGCTGATCACCTCGTCCGGCGACCAGGTCAAGCGTGGCGTCAGCCTGGTCGGCCAGACGGGCAAAGCACTGCAGGCGATCGTCGCCGAAGTGCAGCAGATTGACATCAATGTCCAGGCGGTTGTCCAGGCCGCCCGCGAGCAGTCGACGGCTCTCATGGAGATCAACATGGCCGTCAACCAGATGGACCAGTCGACCCAGAAGAATGCCGCAATGGTCGAGGAATCGAACGCCGCCTCTCATACGCTGGCGACGGAGGTATCTGCTCTCTCAGGGCGTCTGGCCCAGTTCAACCTCGGCCAGGCGACAAAGGCAGCCTCCGCCGCTCGTGCGGCTACCAGGCCGTCGGCGCGCCCGGTCGCGACGCTTATTGCGCATAGAGCGGTTCCCGCCTCGACCACCAACAATAAGCCCGCTGCCTCGCCAGCCCGCACACTCGGTGGGAAGCTCGCAGTCGCGTTTGGCACGTCGCCAGCACAGGTGACGACCGAGGGCAACTGGGAAGAGTTCTAGACGCGGTGCGCGCCATGTCTGCATGGCGCCCGATTGGCAATGTGATGTTGACCGGTGCTTGATTTTTGCTGGTCGGATGCATTCATGTCTCCGGCCCGTTTACGTATTCGGTATGGCAGTTGGCCCTGATCTTGTCCGCTTGAACCGATCCCCATCAGGTTCATCTAAGGCCTCATCTTTTCTGACGTGCGAAGGTCGGCACGCCGCATATTCCGGGAACGTGCACGGAACTTATACTGGCTGGATAGGTTGTCTCTTCACGGCCGTGTGAACCCGGTCAGAGAAAGAGAAAAACCTCAATGAAAAATATGATCCTAGCGGCGGCGCTCGTCGGGGCGTCGGCACTGACTGCTGTCGCACAGACGGCCCCTGCTTCCTCCACCGATACCACAACGCCCCCCGTCGCAACGACCGATGCGAAAAACCCGGATGCCCCAGTCGCAGGCGCAAACAGCTTCACCGAGGCTCAGGCCAAGGAACGCATCGAGAAGGCCGGCTTTTCCGAAGTCAAAAACCTCAAGAAAGACGACAACGGCATCTGGATGGCAGCAGGCACGAAGGACGGCAAGGCCGTCATAGTCGCCCTCGACTATCAGGGCAACGTCGTCGCGAAGTAGCGCCACGCCTCAAATTCCCAAGGATATCTCTCATGAAAACCATTACTGGACTTTTTGACGACTACACCGATGCGAGTTCTGCCGTCAGCGCGCTTGAAGCAACCGGCGTTCCCTCGAACGACATCAGCATCGTTTCCAACAACGCGGACGATCGCCACTCCACTAACGGTGCTGCGACCGGAGCGGAATCCGGCGCGGGCCTCGGTGCCGTCGTCGGCGGCGCCGGCGGTCTTTTGACCGGGCTCGGCATTATGGCCATTCCAGGCGTCGGTCCTGTGGTTGCTGCCGGCTGGCTTGCCGCAACCGCAGTCGGTGCCGTGGCGGGCGCAGTAGCCGGCGGCGCGGCCGGCGGACTGATCGGAGCATTGACCGGCTCTGGGGTGTCTGAGGACGACGCCAACTTCTACGCCGAAGGGGTCCGTCGCGGCGGCACTCTGGTCACAGCCAGGGTCGATGATGCCCTTGCTCCGGAAGCCTCAGCGATCCTGAAGCGTTCGAACTGGGTCGATCCTGCAGAACGCAAGGCCGCTTACAATGAGCAGGGCTGGACACGCTTCGACGACACGCTCGACCCTTACGGACCGGAGCAGATCGAACAGGAACGCGACCGCTACCGTCGCCCTCCGACGGCTTGATCCAATGCACGGCTGCCTCACGGCAGCCGTGAACGTGACCGGAGCCCCGGTCCCACAGAAATTATTGCAAACCCCGAGGAGCCAATGATGGCCAAGCAAACCAAAACACTCGACGTCCTGTTTCACGACACCTTGAAGGACGTCTATTTTGCCGAAAACAAGATCGTTGCGACGCTGCCGAAAATGCATGCCGCAGCCAGCAGCAAACAGCTTAAGGACGCCTTTACGAAGCACCTTGCCGAGACCAAGGTGCAGGTCACCCGTCTCGAAGATGTCTTCAAGATCATCGGCAAAAAGCCGGAGCAGAAAACCTGCGATGCGATGATGGGCATCATCAAGGAAGGCGCAGAGATCATGGACGAGTATCAGGGCACGCCGGCACTCGACGCCGGCCTTCTTGCCGCCGCCCAAGCAGTCGAACATTACGAGATGTCGCGCTATGGCACCCTGCGCACATGGGCACTCGAGTTGGGAATGAAGGATGCCGCCAAGCTGCTGCAGACGACGCTCGACGAGGAACAGGCGACTGATATTGCTCTCACGTCCATTGCGACAAAAGTCGTCAATCAGAATGCCGAAAAGGCCGCCTGACGCCCTGACGAAACCCGTCAGCCATCACCCCACGGTCACCGCCGCATCGTCGGCGGTGACGGCCAAGGCAGTCGAGGCACCCAATGAAAGGGAACTCTCCGATGACCGAAATCCATGAGCTGCAGGGCCAGATAACGGAATTAAACACAGTTGTCGCCGCGACCATGCTGCCCATCGAGACGTGATCAAACAGGCGACGGCTCGACAGGACGCCGAACTCAGGCATTTGAAGGCCACTCTGAACTTGGACTAGGATGATGACGTGGTCGGTCGGCTGAGAATACGTTCGTCGTCGTCACCTCATCGTCATCCCGCCTATGTCTCAATGAAACGACTTCCTCACTCCAAGATTGTAAAAACAACGCTACAGAAGAAGCGATACCATGGATGACATCCAGGTAGACGTCCAGGCTATCGGCCGGATGGCGGAGGTGCCGACGATCCTCGAAGTCATCTGCAAGACAACCGGGATGGGGTTTTCTGCGGTCGCTCGGGTGACGGACATTCGCTGGATTGCATGCGCCATTCTCGACAATGGCGATTTCGGGCTGAAGGCTGGCGGGGAGCTCAAGGTTGAGTCGACGATCAGGCACGAGATTAGGCAAAGTCACGATTTCATTGTCGTCGACGACGTCGACGAGAGCCTACCTTACCTACCATATCGCGGCCATCACACGCCTGCGATCTACGGCCTGAAAAGCTATATCTCCGTGCCGATCATCAGAGGCGACGGCAGCTTCTTTGGAACGCGCTGGGCCATCGACGCGGCACCTCACAAGGTCGACAATTCCGTGACGATAGGGATGTTCCGGCTATTCGCCAAACTGATTGTGAGTACCTTGGGTAATAATGCCGATCTCGTGGCGACCGCAAAAAGCCAATCGAAATCGGCGCGACGACGACCGGAGGCCGTCTGGAACTCTGGGTCGCCAACAGTGGCCAGCCGATATCAGACAAGGTGAAGACGACACCGTTTCGGCCCTTTTTCCGGGGCGAAGTCCGAAGCAGCCAGCATGGTCTCTACATAGCGAGCGAGATCGCCAGAGTGCACGGGGGAAAGCTCTCCGTAAATTCGGACGAGTCCGAGACACGATTCACATTGATGATGCCCCTATAGGCGCGTCAGCGCAGGTCCAACAAACAGCGTGAGCGCCCTGCCCCGTAGTCTGAGCAGGGCGATGCCCAGGATTTGCTTGGTCCGTCCGGGGAGTGCTCCTGCAATGTTTCAAGAAGGGTCTCGGCGGAAAACGGCTTCCGTATGAAGCTCTCATTGCCCGGGAGCTTGCCCTCCTTCGGCGCTCTCGCTCCGGACGCGACGACGACCTCTATGTTCGGCCACCGCTCGGCGATCTTCCTCGCCAATTCAAAGCCGTCGAGATCACCACCCGTCTGCACGTCCTTAAAGAGCAGCTGGAGCGAGCTATATTTCTCGAGAAACGCCAGAGCTTCGTCAGCCGTGGCCGCCTCTACGACATAATATCCGGCATCGGAAATGATGTCGGCGATATCCATCCGTATCAACGGTTCGTCATCCACGACGAGTGCGATAGGGCCCGGAATCTTGTCGAGTTTCTCTTTGTCCATGCGCGGTAACACCATCCGTAAAGCCTTATTCCAAGCTTTTGATATAATTCCCAAAGCAATCAGGGCGGGCGCGATTGCAAAAATCGAGATGACGGCGAAATCCCCCTTCCGGGGTCGAACGAGCCGACCGCCGCCTCGACAACAGGACTATCGCGACACGGGAGGCAGGAGCGATCAGCCCTTGAGGGTCAGAATGAAGATCCGAGCGATCTCTACCAAACATTCACGGTTGGCGTCTTATTTTCGAAGTTTATAACTTGAAAGCCTTGCAAACCATCCATAGGACATCCATATGGCATCTATATGGATGGTGGATGATGATGGCTGACGGCGTTTACAAGCTTCGCGACAAAAATAGCGAGTCGGAAAAAATCACGATCAATCTCGGCTACGTCGATCTTGGTCGTATCGACCTTCTCGTGCAGGAGGGTTTTTATTCCAATCGCAGCGATTTCATACGAACAGCGATTCGAAACCAGCTTGCCAGCGAGAGTGAGGCTGTCAAACAATCCACCATCAGGCAAACGCTGGAACTTGGCCTAAGGGACTACAGCAAGGCTGATCTGGAAGCGATGAAGACCGCTGGAGAAAAGCTTGAGATCAGGGTGCTTGGACTGGCCCGGATCGCCCCGGACGTCACACCCGAACTCGCTCTTGCGACAATTGAATCGATCACCGTACTTGGCGCGCTTCAGGCGAGTGCGGAACTGAAATCGGCATTGGCCGAACGTATTCGCTAGGCTAAGGCCCGACCACAAGGACATCCGATGAACAATTTCCTCATTGCCATGAGGCGTGCGACGTCGTTGACGCGATCCTTCAATCTCGCCGAGGCAACCCGCGTGATCCAGGATGCACTCGCTAGCCGACCGATCTCCGGCGCTCATGCCTTAACGGAACCCGACATCTCGGACGCTGCACGAGCGCATCATTCGAAACCTTTTCAGATAGATCCGAACGCCGAGATCATCGAGCCTGAAACACCGCAAGCAGCCGGAGCCACGAACCCGCTTGAGGGTGTTGGATTTAATCGGCTGCGAAAGCCCCTTGGCGAGACACTTAGCATCCTGCGCGAGGGACGGGCAGGCGCATTCGCTTCTGTGCCGGGCCTGGGCCCGCACAAATCGATACCTGAACTCTCTGCTGCTGTGCCGTCGGGGGCACGATTTCTGGCACGATCCTATGCCTGCGCGGCCGGCATCCGAAGCTACAAACTCTACATACCGGCACCCAAACAGGGCGAGCCACGTGGATTGGTCGTCATGCTCCACGGCTGCAAACAGGGCCCGGACGACTTCGCCACAGGCACTGGCATGAACGCCGTTGCAGAGGCGCATGGCCTCCTCGTTGCCTATCCCCAGCAGACCGGAAAGGACAATGCCTCGTCCTGCTGGAACTGGTTCAGGCCCTCTGATCAAAAGCGCGATGCAGGGGAGCCCTCGATCATTGCGGGGATTACCGCGGAGATCATGGCGGAATTCCACCTCGATCGCAGTCGGGTTTTTGTTGCGGGACTGTCAGCCGGCGGCGCCATGGCCGCGGTTATGAGCGAGACATATCCCGATCTTTACAGCGCCGTGGGCATTCATTCCGGACTGGCCTGCGGTTCGGCAAACGACGTCATGTCGGCCTTCTCCGTCATGAGAGGGGATGCGCCTCTCAAATCTGATCCAAAACCCCGCAACCGCTCGACACCGGAGGTTCGCACGATCGTGTTTCAGGGTGGTGCAGACCGCACGGTCCATCCCTTAAATGCTGAGCGGATAGTCGCGGCGGCCATTCCGCCAGAACCCACCAGGACAATTCAAACTCATACCGGCCGCTCCCCCGGTAAGCGTGCCTACACCAGAAAAATTGTTACAAATGCGCAAGGGTTGCCGGCGCTAGAATACTGGCTTGTCGAAGGCGCCGGGCATGCCTGGTTCGGCGGCGACGCTCGCGGATCGTACACAGACCAGCGCGGGCCGGACGCAACAAATGAGATGGTGCGTTTTTTCCTCGAACCTGGCAACGCTTCGCACGAAAATGTGGCCGCCGAATAGGCTCGGCGCAGCGGCGCGCGAGCGCGGTGCATCCGGAACATGGATCCTCGAGTTGCTCGGCCCACGTCAAGGGCAGCACATTGTTCGTCACCGCTGAGAAAGTGCCCGATGGCGGCAAGTGGCCGTATTCCATCGCAGACGATTTAGGTGATGGCCAGCATCGGTATCGCATAAATCGTTCGGGGTCGCGTATGGCCATTGCCCATCTTGAAGGGATTCTAATCGACGGCCCAAACAGCGACCGTTCCGGTTCGACGCGACTTGGATCGATTGATCGCCAGCGCTTCTCTCACCTCCCAAGCCGCGCCAGTGACATTGCGATATCGATGGTGTCGTCACGGGCGACGGTCGGGTCTTCCCTGTTCCAGACGAGGCGGTGGTGAGGCGTCGGAGGTTTTAGCCGGACGAGCGCATCAACCCGCTCGGCTACCTCCTCGGCCGCGACCGCGTACAGCATGGGACAGTGACGGCAATCGCCGCGATGCGGACATACGGCCGGGATGGCGACTTCGCCATTTGGTTTGCACATAGGTCTTCTCCGGAAATTCTGGACCGGCAGCGGGCGAGCCTTCTCCCGCCCGCTGCCCGCCTTTCAGGCTGCCAGTTGCAATGCGCCGGCGAGCTGCGCGAAGTCGCCGACCGAAAGGGCGGGGCGGACGGCGAAATCGATGACAGCTTGGAAGACTTCCGGTGGCGCATCCTTCTTCATGGCTCCGAGCAGCGCAGCACGTTCGGCCGGATTGATCGCCGGGATCATGATGCGCATAAAGGCCATGCTCTTTTCCGGCGGCAGGGAAGCGATGATCCGCATCTCGATACCCAGCATTTCATCGTCGGTGAAGTTGCGCCACAGAAGTGGGCCAGTCACCGTTTCCTCCTCGTGCATATGCGCGAAGTCTTCAGCGATGTAAGCGGCGAAGGCGAGGTAAAGCTTACGCCCACAGGCCGGCTTGTGTAGCGGCCAGGCATTTTCCCAGGCGACGATCAGTTCTTCCAGTTCACGGAAGCCAGTGCGGTGGTCGTCGTGCTGTTCGTCGAGCGTGGTGGTGGAAAGGCCCTTGGCGGCGAGCGCTTCGTGGATGTGGTCATCTTCATGACCGACGTGGGAGGCGGCGAGCATCAGGTAGTGGCGCAGGTCCTCGATCAGGAAGCCGGTCTCCTCGGCATTGTGGAAATCGGCCGTGCCGAGGCGTCCAAGCAGGTCACAGCCGGCCTTGCGCAGGCCCTTGTGGACGGCGCCGTAGATATCGTAACGGCTATTGAGATCGGGAATGCTGGTAAGCGAAAATTCGCGGCTCATGACTGGTTTTCCTCTCTTTGGCCGACGCCGCGTCTCTGTGCGCCGGCGATGGGGAGGGGATAGTCGAAGTGCCTGCGAAGAGCTTCCTAAAACCATCCTAAGCGATAGTCGCGATTGCTAAGAATATACTATCTACTTAATGTGACTTCACAGTAGGGAGAAAAGCATTGCTGGGCTCGAAACTTGCGGAATTCATCGAAAGCCCCGTCATGATGCTGTTTGCGACGCGCGACGGGAGCGGCCGACCAATGATCGGCCGCGGGTCAGGCGTGCGCTTAGACCGGTCGAGCGGATATCTGCAATTTCTTGCCTCGCGCTGCCAGTGGCCGAGGGCCGTGGGCGAGGCGTTGGTCGGGCGCCCGATTGCCACGACCTTTGTTCGGGCGGCCGATTACAAGGCCTGTCAAATCAAGGGCCAGATCCTGGATGTCGGACCCGCAGACGCCGCCTGCCAGACGCTGGGCGAGGCCTATGTCGCCGAGCAGCTGGCGCGCATGCTAGCGCTCGGGGTCACCCGCATGCAGCTTTCCAGCACGCTGTCCGACCAGGATCTTGTCTGCCTCACGATTGAGCCGCAGGAAGTCTTCGAGCAGACGCCGGGGCCGGGCGCCGGACGCAGGCTGACGCCGGAAACCATGGCATGATCCCTCTCGAGCGGCTGCGCGACAGTTTCGAAGGCGTCATCCCCTCCGTTATCGCCACCACCGATGCCAATGGCATGCCCAACGTCTCCTATCTCTCGCACGTGCACTATGTCGACGAGACACATGTGGCGCTTTCCAACCAGTTCTTTTCCAAGACTGCCGCCAACGTGGCGCGCAACGGGTTCGCGACCGTCATGGTGGTCGACGGCTATAGCGGCCAGCAACACGTGCTCGACCTTGTTTTCGAGCGCTCGGAGACGGAGGGCGAGGCCTTCGAACGCGTGGCAGTCCATCTCGCGATCCTCGAAAGCCGGATGAGCGGGATCATGAAGCTGCGCGCCCTCGACATTTACCGGGTGGAGGACTGCCAGCCGGTCCCGGCCGCCAATCCGCTCGTCGCGCCCGAGCCGCTGGTGCTGCCCGACCTGATGGGCAAGGTGGCGAGGCTTGCGGCGTGGATGTCGGGCTGCGTCGACCCCGAAACGCTGCTCGACATGACGCTTGAGGGGCTGGCCGAGCACTTCGGCTATGGCCATTCCATAGTCCTGGTGCCGGACGGTGAACGCGGGGACCTGACGACGATTGCCAGTCGTGGCTACGAGCAGTTCGGCTTCGGCGCCGAGGTTGCGGCCGGGAGCGGCATCATCGGGGTCGCCGCCGAGCGCAGGAGCGCCGTCCGGATCACCGATCTCAGCCGCGGCCAGCGTTACGTCCAGGCGGTGCGGGTTATGGCCGGTATCGAGGAGACCGCCTCCATCCCGCTGCCGGCTCTCGAAAAGCCGCTGAGCCAGATCGCTCTGCCGCTGGTGGCGCACTCGAGGCTCGTCGGCGTGCTTTTCCTGGAGTCGACGGAACGCTTCACCTTCCGGCACCGCGACGAGGAGGCGCTGACAGTAGTGGCGGCGCACCTCGCCACCGCCCTCTCCTTCTTGTCCGATGAGCGCGAGCGGGCCGAGACGGGCCGGCGCGACGGGGCCGGCCCACAGGTGGAGCAGGTGCCGGCCGGTCGGCGGATTGCGGTGCGCTTCTACCAGCGCGATGGCTCGCTGTTCGTCGACGACGACTACCTAATCCGCGGCGTGCCGGGGCGGCTGCTGCTGCACTTTCTCGAAGACTACACCCGTAGCGGCAAACAGGAGTTCCTGAACCGCGAGATCCGCCGCGACCGGCGCTTGCAGCTGCCGGATTTCAAGGACAACCTGGAGACCCGGCTGATCCTGCTGCGCCGGCGGCTGGAGGAAAAGGCCGGGCCGATCAAACTGGAACGTGCCGACCGCGGCCGCCTGCGATTGACGCTCGCTGGCCGGCCGGAGATCGAGGTGATCGAGGAGTAAGCCTTCCGCACTTTCTTTCGCCAAGGCAGCCACATTGGCGCTGTTTCGGGTGCAGCGAACCAGCCGGCGTCGGTGCTGACCGTCACCATCCTTTTATAGCCACCTCCATCTCGCAGGTGAGGCTGACCTCGTCCTTCCGCTTGGCGACGATCCGTAGGCAGAAGCTGCCGCGACTGAAGACAAGCACCACCGGACAGCGGCCTCGACGCTTGGAAAGTATCCGGCGCTTTCCTGAGTGATCGCCCGCAATCGGCGAAAACTGCTCGGTCACAATATCTTATCGCATCCCGGCTCTGTCACATATCGATGACGAGCTCGCCTTTCGGCTGCGAGCAGCACAGGAGCAAATTACCGTCCGCCGGGGCATCGATCGGATCGGGACGGTAGCACACTGCACCGGAAATCAATCCGGTCTCGCAGGTGTGGCAGACGCCTGTCCTGCACGACCAGCGCACGGGCACGTCACATGCCTCCGCGAACTCCAGCAGATTGTTGAATTTGGGGTTCCAGGCGACGCTAAGACCACTGCGGGCAAACGAGATCAAGGCGCCTTCACCGGGAGGTCCGTCCGGCTGATGCGGTTGCCGGCTCGGCGAGGCCGCGATCCCTGGAGTGATGGACGAGGCCGATCCGAACATTTCGGTATGAATTCTGCCTCGCTCCACTCCGAGCTTCTCAATCCCTGCTGCAAGATCGTCCATGAAGCTTGCCGGTCCGCAGAGATAGAAGTCGCCGCCCAGCGGCAGGCGCAGCGACTGGATGACCGCCAGATCGAGACGAGATCGTCTGTCGTAGTTAATACCTGGCTTATCGGCCGGATCGGGTGCGCTGTAGCAGACAAGGCTTTGGGCATCCGGAAGGATTTGTAGTAGCCCTCTCACTTCGACCGCAAACGGATGTTCTCGTCCATTCCGTGCGCCATGGAGCCACAAGATTTTTCTGCCCGAGCGATCGACTGCCAGGGCGTGGAGCATGGCAAGGACGGGCGTCGCGCCAATACCCGCGCTGAGGAGGACGATCGGCGTTTCGCCCTCGGCCAGCGTAAAGCTGCCGCGCGGAGCGCTTACCTGCACCACCTCGCCGAGGCCTAGCTCGTCATTGACATAGGCGCTGGCTGCGCCGTGAGCTTCCCGCTTGATGCTCACTCTGTAATAGGCGTGATTTGACTGGCCCGACAGGGAATAGCTCCGCAGCAAGAGAGGAGCCCCTCTGGGCTGGAAACCGAGCACGATGAACTGTCCTGGAAGGAAGTCGGGCAGCCGCTTTCCATCCGTCGGCTCGAGCTCAAGAGACTTGACGCTTTCACTCTCGAGCGACATGCGCGACACTTTGAACGAGCGAAATCCCTCCCACGCCGGCCCGGGATCGTTCACCCCCGTAAGGCCAGCGTTTCCAGGCGAAGCCCCGTTTTTTGGAGATTGCTCCAGCAAGGACTGAAACGAGCGACGCCAACCGGGACTTAATGCGCTGATCCGCAATGCACGTTCCAATCGATCGCGCGGATGACCAGGCTTGTAGAGAAGATCGTTGATGGCGGCGACCGTCATACTGTCCTCTGCCGATGCCACGTGTTCGACTTCGTCACCCTCCTGAACTTTTCCTTCCTTCAGGACACGGAGGTAGAATCCCGGTCTCCCGTGCGAAACCAGCAGGGCAGCCATTTCCGGCAGCTCCATCCGAATACCGAGCCGATAGCACGTGACGCGAGGCTGGCTCACCTCGAAGACAGCGTCGCCGATGCGGTAGCGGTCGCCGATGCAGACTTCAGCGTCCGCAAGACCGTCGACCGTGAAGTTCTCGCCGAACTGACCGTAGACGAAATCACGTCGGCCCAGATGTTCCTCCCAATACCGGTAGGAATCCATCTGATAGACATAAACTGCGCGGTTCTCGCCACCGTGGCCAGCGCGATCCGCCTGGCCGTCGCCGTCGATATTGAGGCTGCGCACCATGCAAGGTCCTTTGACCGGCGTCTTCCAAATCGCCGTGTTCACCAGCCTCCCCTGCCACTCGACATCGCGTGGCAGGCCGACGTTGACCGAAAGCAAATGAACCATAACCTTCCCTTTCGAAGTTCATGACGAGATTTGTCTGCCAGAAGAACCGTCGCCCATGAGCTTGAAAATCCGCCCATGATGACCAGCAATCTCGGGTTCAAAAAAAGCTCAGTGCATCGCGCTCAAAGATTCCCGCTTCCTCTTTGTCCATAAGTGCTGAGTATCTGACCACAACGGCGGCCAGGATTGCAGAGAATTTGCGCTCCATGTCTTGGCTCCCAACATGAACTCCGCGCTACAAACCGTACATGATTTCGCCGCATGTTTCACGCGCGCCCGAATAGTCGCCCCCGAGGAGCGGAGTTACAATCCACCAAAGCGTGGTGGTGCTCCAAGCCTCCAAGGCCTCGTTTCACTCGAATCGATGCCAACTCATCTGATCCGCCATTGGATCAGCAAAAGCGTCACACCCAACAACAGCAAATATGAGTAAGAGCCAGATCTCCGATGGAAATACCGGGTCAGTTCCTAGTGGAAATCAACAGATTAGCGATATTTTACAATTCTTTTTTAAGGGACATAGTGCAGCAGGAGATGGCCGAGTGCTGGCGGCTGAAAGTTGGCGAAATCGATCTGGCCCAGTCCAAGGAAAGTGCACGTGAACACGAAACCCTGCGAACGCGTCAGTGGCATAAACTACGCCATGGGCGCAAACAGTCGCTCAGGCCGTAGCTTGCCCAATTCATCCTCGCTTGGAGATATCCGTTGAGTTTCATATCGACTGCAATGCGCTCCGCCACGAATGCGCCGACGGTTTTGACAGTCGAAGCTATTTTGGAAAATCGCTTTTACGCGCACGCCCTAAAGGATGCCGCGCTGAAGCTTATTGCCATGCACGATGCCGCACCTCGTATCGTCCGCTACACCGCAGATATGAAACGATGGTTGCTGACACAGTCAATTCTAGCTTTTCATTTTCAGCGTGTCACGTCGCCGTCTCATCCGGGCCTTACGGCCGCCAAACTGAATGCCCTCATCGCTGAGAGTAAAGTTGCCTCCAAGAACACGGCGTTCGCACATCTCGCAGAGATGCGCAATTACGGTCTCTTGGTTGATACTCATGAGAGCGGGGACAGGCGCGTTCGCCAGCTCAGAATTTCTGAAACTGCCGAAACCTTGATCCGCGAATGGTTCAACGAACATTTGAAATCACTCGACATGCTCGATCGGGGCACGCGATTCGCGCGATCATCAGCCGATCGGCGCTTGCTTTGGTACGCGCAGCCAAGAATGTCCCAGAGCCTCTTTCACGATCCAAACTGGACCAGCCCTCCGCAGACGGTGGACGCTTTCGTCCGAACCGCTTCCGGCAGCAACATCCTGCATGACCTGATGTCTCGCTTACCCCCGGCAAAGGAACTGGAGCCGCGCATGTCTATTGGTCCTTTGCGCATCGCAGAGTTCTTCAAGCGCTACGCCATCTCCCGGACCCATGCGCGGCGCCTTTTCGATCGCGCTCACTTGCTTGAGACTTGTGGATGGGACCTCTCCAACAGCGGTGATTTCTGGCTTGGAGCAGAGCTGATCCGCGACTATCGACATTGGCAGGCTGTGAAGTTTGCCGCAATCGACGAAGCGTTCGAATGGGCCTACTGTCATCTATCCGAGCCAACTGATGAGCAACAACAGGATTGAGCTCTTGGCGCGGCAGCGCAAGACTTAGTGGGCTTACATCCACCTTGTGCTCGCAAACTACTAGCGGCGCGATGCCGCCAACGCACGTCGAGTGACCCGCCGAAAAGAGTGGCTGCTCCACCATTTCGTCATCGACCTCGATAATTGCCTGCAGGCGCGTCCCGGCTGGCACTTCCTCGGCAATGCGGGCGATCGCAGGCTGCTGGACCTCAACGAAGATCCGTCCTTGCTGGCGGAACCCGGCGTCGGTTTGCAAGATCAAGAGCAGCACGCGCCATCGCCCGCGGGATCGCGATGATCGGTACGGCAAAGCTCGCAGTTTTTGGATCCTGGTAGATCATTCTCTTGCCAAGCCCGGTCGTCGTCTCTCGGCGCCACCAACCGCTAAACAGCTCGGTTCTTAAAGCTGCTCCCCGTACAGGACCTCAGTCTGGCGGCTTCACCGACCAAGGTCCCGGGGCACTGATCATCCGGTCGCCACCTGCCCATTTCCTGCTGTGACATGAAGTTGGAAATTCAGGACGCCGGGGCGAACGAAGGCGAGATGCGTCCCGTCGCTCCAGGCGGCTCGGCGATCGAATAAAGAACTATTCCTCGCGGAACGCCCGGTTGAACTGATCACTGAGCGGCTTCGCGAGGAACGACATAGCTGTTCGCTCTTTAGTCGAGACGAAGACTTCGACAGGCATGCCGGGAAGAAGCCTCCTGTTTCCAAGTTTTGCGAGCTCGGTTGCGGTCACGGCTACGTCGACAAGGTAAAATATCTGGCCTGTTGCTGCATCTGTGCTGGTGGCTGCGGAGACATAAGCGATGCTGCCGTCAAGCTCCGGCGTTGCACGCTGGTTGAAGGCGGAGAAGCGCATCCTGGCGTCCTGGCCAATGAAAACCTGGTCGATATCGGTAGGCGAAAGCCTCGCCTCTATCTTTAGTGAAGCGTCGACCGGCACCAACGTCACCAGTTTTTCAGCCGGCGTAATGACGCCGCCGATCGTATGGACGAAAAGCTCGTTCACTGTCCCGGCCAGTGGCGCCCGAATATCGGTCCGTGATAGCCGGTCTTCGACAGCGACACGTCGTTCCCGCAATTCGGATAGCTTCGGTTCGACGACGCTTAGCTCTCGTTGCGCCTCGGTGCGCGCAGCTTCATCGATGGCAATGATCTGGATCTGAATCTCACTCATCCGTGCTCTCGATCGTGCAATATTGGCCTGGATCTCCCCGCTCTCTCCCGTCAGCTTCGCGAGTTCGCGATCGATCACGTATTTGCGGGAAGTGTCGACGAGCTTCTTTTCCGCCAGACCTTTGATCTTGATATGTTCGGTCCTCACGAGATCGAGTTCGTCGGCCTTTGCTGCATGCTGCGCGACGAGGCCTTTCAGTTCCTCCTCAAGTTGGGATATTCCGTACTGAAGCTGCTGTTTCTGGTTTTGCCTGTTGCGACGATTTCCATCGAACAATCGCCGCTCACCGGATGAGATAAGCGGGAATTCGGCGCTGAACGCCGGCTCAAAAATGAGTTCATCCTGATTGTCCCGCTCGGCGATCAGGCGCGCCTGGCGTGCCGCCAGCTCGATGAGCTGCGTCTTGACGATGGACAATTCGGCGCGTGTCTGGGCATCGTCGAGGCGCAGCATGACCTGCCCCTTGCTCACGACATCCCCTTCCTTGACCGCGATTTCACTGACGATCCCGCCATCCCGATGCTGGATCGACTTCAGGTTCCGATCGACCTTGATGACGCCTGATGCGATGATCGCGCCTTGCAGCTGGGTCGTCGCCGCCCATCCGCCGGCCCCTGCAAAGAGCAGGAGGCCAAGCGCAATACCGGCCAGAATTCGCGATGTGACAGGGAACGTGTTGTTTGCCTCAGGTGAGGGAGCAGATTGGGTTTGCGATTGCTTCAAAGACACGTCTTGTCTCCCCTTCAGGTATTTTCGACGATCACGAGGAGATGGTGCCCCGTCAGATTGATCGTCATTTCATAGTGCTGATCCTTGTCCATATCGACTTCGATGAAGGTACGGCTCATGTCATCCGTTCCCTCATGACGTACGCGTATCGGCAGGGGCTGGGAGTCGGCCTTCTCGCCGTAAATATCCTCGAAGCGATCCTCCAGACCGTCCATGACCTCCTCGAAGATCTTGTACCTGGACACGTCGATACGGTCCCCGACCATGAAGTCCAGAATCTGATGGACGACCTCGGCACTCTCGCTCGCATGAACGCTGAACTCGAAAGTGTCGTTGCCCGCGCCGCCTTCGACGACAACAGCCACCGGTCCGGCCCGGACGACGTCATCGCCCGAACCGCCGATAATTTTCTCGAATCCGTCGATGCCATCATGGCCGACATCGAAACCGGTGGCCTTGCCGGTCGTCAGGTCGATAAGCAGCCCGTGGGCGGCCTGCGAATAGTCGATCGTGTCGAAACCGTCCTCACCCCGGAATTCGTCATCCGAGGCGTCGGCAGCCGCGGTAATCGTGTCATCGCCTTTGCCGGCGAGAATACAATCGGCATCGTCCCCGTCCCGCAGAAGGTCGTCACCTTCGCCGGTCCTGATGATCTCGAAGTTGCTTATCCCGTCGGTGCCGATCTCCTGACCGGACGCGTTCGCAGCAGCGAGGTCAACGACGACAGACATGAGCGCGGCCGAATAGTCGAGCGTGTCCATTCCGTTTCCGCCATCATAGTTGTCTGCCACGCAATCGAGGTCGCCTTTGATGACATCGTTACCATCACCGCCGTGGACGACATCCGAAGCGCCTCCGCCGCTCAGATGGTCATCGCCACCGTTGCCATGTATCTCTTCAGCCCCGGCACTGCCGGTGACGGCGTCGTCGTTTGCGCCAGCATGCACGATTTCGAAGTTCGAAATCGAGTCGGTGCCGATCTCAGCTCCGGAAGCGCTGCCATCTGCCAGATTGATCTCCGCCACCTCCACAAGCGCAGAATAATCGAGACTGTCGATCCCGGTTCCGCCGTCGTAAGTATCGTTGACCCGGTCACCATCACCGGCAACCGTGTCGTTGCCACCCTCCCCGTTGACCGTGTCCTGGCCACTGCCGCCGCGCAGTACATCGTTGCCGGTACCGCCGGCAAGGTTGTCGTTGCCGCCTCCCCCCTCAAGAACGTCGTTGCCGTCATCGCCTTTCAAAGCGTCATCGCCGTAGCCTCCGTGCAGGATGTCGCCGTCGGCACCGCCGCTCAGCAGATCGTCGCCGGCGTCTCCGAAGATACTGTCGCGGCCCTCTTCGCCATACAGCCGGTCATTGCCGGCGCCTCCAAAGATGGTGTCGTCGCCGAGACCAGCGAGAACGACGTCATTGCCTCTGCCCGCAAAGATCGTATCGTCTCCGCTGCCGCCAACGATATTGTCGTTTCCATCGCCGGCATCCACGGTATCGCTTCCGTCTCTGGCGTCGATATTGTCATCGCCGGCCAGTCCGTCGATATCATCAACGCAACTGGTACCGACGAGCAGGTCGTCTCCTTCAGTGCCGGTTATTGGTGCAGCCTTGACGACGGAGAAATGGGCGGTCTGCTGCACCGAGGCCATGCCGTCGGTAATCTGGTAGTGGATGGTCACGGGGCCGAGCCCTTCGGCCTCATAAGACCATCCACCGTCTGCCTGCACCAGCTTGCCGGATGAGACTTTGACGTCCTTGACCGAGAGCGCGTCTCCATCGGGGTCCGATGTGCCGCGCAAAAAATCGGCCAAGCCGATCAAGGCAATCGCGCAACCGGAAACATCAGCTAGCGTCACCGGGTTGCTAACACGCGGCGCGCGGTTGTGTGCCTTCTCCTGCTGAACCGGCTTATCCTCTTTCGCTTGCGGGGTGGCTGAGGTTGCTCTGTCAGCACCTGTCCAGGCCTGGTCCTTGGACATGCGCAAGGGAACGATTGATGCTGGTTTGGTGACCGTCCAGGCATTGTCGTTGGATGCGTGGAAGGAAACGGAGATCCCGCCTGACGTTTTCAGGAGAGTAAGGCTTGGCAGGTTCAGCCTGCCGAATTCTATCGGCGGAGAGTCCGATTGGAGGTAGCTCACGGCGTTCTTATGGTTGGACAGATGCACTCCCGCCTTCTTTGGAGCCGGTGCAGCCTCCTCTTCTTCGATCGTTGTTCTGGCTAAAGAGCCCGTGGTGACGGGATCAGTCGCCGGCAGGCCCTCGTCGGCATCCGGGGATGGCCGCGGGGCCGTCTCTTCGACCGGCAGGCCTTCGTGCTGCCCTGACAGCGCGCTCTTCAGATAGAGCGCGAATCCCGTGAGAAAGAGCGTCAGCAACATCGGCACTTTGGTGTTTTTGTCCTCATTCTTGAGAACATAGCGATCGTGCGGGTCGTGATCCTCCTTGGCGGTTTTGGTTGCCTTTACCTCGATCATTCTGACATCCTCGCTGTAATACGCGAGCCGACCTGTGTTGCGGCCGCAGGTTTGCTGCCAGTGTCCGCCACCGATGGCTTGAGGATGTCGTCCTTCGGTCCGAACGCTATCATCTTTCCATTCTGGATAACGGCAACCATATCAACGGCGGCGAGCGCGCTCGGCCGGTGAGCGATGACGATCGCGATGCCACCGCGGGCGCGGACTGCCTTGATCGTCTGGGTAAGTGCTACCTCGCCTTCGCCATCCAGGTTCGAATTGGGCTCATCCATGATGACGATGAAGGGATTGCGGTAGAGCGCCCTTGCAAGACCGATGCGCTGGCGCTGCCCGGCAGAAAGCGAGATGCCCTGGGGACCGAGGGCTGTGCGGTAGCCATCGGGCATACGCACGACCATTTCATGAATACCCGTCGTTTGAGCGGCTTCGACGATCGCGCGCGGATCGACCTGTGGCTCGAGGCGCGAGATGTTTTCCTCGATCGTCGCGTCCAGGAGCGCTACATCCTGCGGCAGGTATCCGACGTGCTGGCCGAGATCCGTATCCGACCATTGCGTGAGCTCAGCATCGTCGAGTCTGACGCTGCCGCGAAGGGTCGGCCAGACGCCGGTCAAGGCGCGCGCGAGCGTCGTCTTGCCGCCACCGCTTGGACCGATAATGCCGAGCGCCTGCCCTGCGGCGATCTCGAAGCTGACTTCACTGAGAAGAACCCTTCCCGAGCCAGGCGCAGCAACTGTTATCTTCTCGACCTTCAGCGAATGGGCGGGTGCTGGCAGCGCCATCGGCGGAACAGTGCCCGAAAGCGCGATGACCGTCTCCTTCAGCCGGTTGAAGGCCGTGCGGGCGGCGACAAAACCCTTCCAGTTGCCAATTGCGAGATCCACGGGCGCAAGCGCGCGTGCGGAGGCAACCGAAGCGGCGATGATTGCGCCCGCCGACAGCTCCCCTTGGATCGTCAACCATGCGCCGAGGCCAAGCACGGCAGACTGCAGGATCATGCGAAGCACACGGGATATCGCCCCGAAGGTGCCGCTAATGTCGTTGGTGCGCGTCTGTAGCTCGAGATGGTCCTGATTGGCGCGGTTGAAACGATCGACCGCGCGCCCCGCAAAGCCCATCGCCTTCAAGATATCGGCATTGCGAGCATTGGAATCGGCAATCGCGTTGCGCTCTATTCCCGATTTATGCGTGGCGCTTGCCAAGCGGCGGGTCATGAGTTCCGTCACGATCGTCAGCATCGAGAGGATGAAGGCGCCGGCGAATGTGAGCGCTCCGAGATAGGGATGGAGCATGTAGACAAAGATCAGATAGAGCGGCACCCATGGCAGGTCGAACAGGGCAACCGGGCCTTGACCGCCGAGGAAGGTGCGAACCGTATCGACATCGCGTCCGCGCTCAAGCGACTCCGCTGTCGAAAAGCCGAAGCGCGGCATGTCGATCGCGACCTGATGCGCCATGGGAGCGATCCGGCTGTCGAGCCGGGCACCCATGCGCACGAGAATTTGTGACCGGATGATGTCGAAGAATCCCTGGAACAGATAGAGGCCGATTGCCAGTGCCGAAAGTCCAAGGAGCGTCGGGACACTGCCGCTGGTCAGCGCACGGTCATAGATCTGCAACATGTAGAAGGAACCGGTCAGCGCGAGAACGTTGATAACCCCTGACGTAATGACCAGGAATATCAATATTCCCCTTAGTCCATGGGTCAGTTTCTCGATCTGTTTGCGCTTGCTGCCGGTCAACGGAGTTTTGGGGCGCATATCGTTCACCACTTCCTGCTTGTATTGGGCTATGCGGCGCGCCGGTCGGACCGGCGCGCCGCATTTGACGCATTACAGATTGAAGTCGGAAGTGGTGAGGTTGTGGTTCCCCTTTACGCTGAGGCGGAGCTCGGCACTGCTGTCGCCGTCGACGCTCGCCTGGACGACGGTGTAATCGCCATCGTCACGCGTCTCGTGGGTGACGATCAGTTGCGCAGCACCGCTGAGCGTGGATGCGGCGACGAGCGTGAACGCCTGATTTCCGGAGACACCATTGTTGGCGTCCGTGCTGCTGAGGTCGATCTTGTCTCCGGGTTGGAAGCCGATGATTGTATCGCCATCCGCATCCTTTTCGGACAGGAATACGAACCTGTCGTTTCCGGCCCCGCCATCGATGATGTTGGCGGAAGCATTGGCGGTGATCGTGTCGTTACCTGAGCCCGTGACGACGTTCTCTACGCTCCAGAGCGTGTCGTTGCCGGATTGGCTGCTCGATGCATTTCCTCTGCCCTTGAAGCCGCTTCCGAGATCGACCGTCAGGTTGGCGGTTATCGCTGCCATGTCCAGGGTGTCGCTGCCGGCATCGCCATAATAAATGTCGTCGCCGTCGCTTGCCTCGGCAATAAACGTATCGTCGCCGTCGCCGCCATGGGCCGTGTCGTTGCCGGCGCCGCCGAAGACCATGTCGGCGCCCTCGTCGCTGAAGATGCGGTCGGATCCCGCATCACCATAGAGCATGTCGTTTCCACTGCCGCCCATAAGGTCGTCGTTTCCGGCGCCGCCGAAGACCATGTCGTTGCCTGCCTCTCCACTGAGGAGGTCGTCACCGTCGTCGCCACGCATGATGTCGCCGCCGGCACCGCCGGTCGCCACATCATTGCCGGCGAATGCGACGATCATTTCCCCACTTGCCGTGCCGACAAGCACATCGGCGGCGACAGTGCCGACGACCGTGGTTCCCGTTGCTGCTCCGGGAACGGGTGGTGTCGGCGTTTCGGGCGTCGGCACCTCTTCTTCTGCATCGACCTCGCCGTTGAATTGCGGCAGGCCACCTTCGCTTGTGAAGCGAATGCTGTGCTGGCTGCTTGTCATCGTGGTCACGCCGTTTTCATCCGTCGTGATTTCGTAATCATCGGCAGTCGTGCCCGCGGGCAGGTCGATGACGTCCTGCGGTCGCAAGGTGCCGACGATCGTGTCATTGCCACCGTTCGAGCGGAACACGATGCGGTGCGCAGAGGTGAGTGCCGAGATGTCGATCGTGTCGTCACCGGCGCCACCATCAATTGTGATCGTGTTCAGTCGCAGGCTTGTTGCCGAGAAGTCGCCGATCACCTGGAACGTATCGCCGCCGGCAGAGCCGGGTCCGGACGGATCGATACCGTTGATCCGGATCTCTTCGATCTCGCGCAGCTCGGCGATCACAGAGGTGGCAAAATCGGTATTGGCGCCCCGCGTGATGACGATCTCTGTAGTGGCGTTCAGGCTTGCGCCATTGTTGCCTGCCAGTGCGTCCCATGCAGCGCGGGTATAGATGCGGTAGGTTTCTGCGACCGCGCTGTTGCCTGTGATCACAAAAGTGTCCCCGGCCTGCCCTTCCGTGCCGCCATTGACGATGTCGCGCCCGTCGGAATTGGCCAGCGAAGTCGCTGTCGCGTTGTTGGCGTTCCAGTTGAACGTATCGTCGCCGGCATCACCGTTGAGCGTGTCGTTGCCTGTGCCGCCGTTGACGATGTCGTTGCCGGCTCCCGCATTGACGGTGTCGTTACCGCCAAGCGCATTGATCGTGTCCGCACCAGCTGTGCCATTATGCGTCTGGCCGGCTGCCGCGCCGTTGATCACGTTTCCGGCAGTTGCGAGCGTGAAGTCGGAGATGTCGATACCGGCATTGTTGACCCCGTTGATCTGGATCGTGCCCTGGATGGTCGAGGCCGGCCCGTTCTCGCGGATGGTAATGATCGTGTTGCCGCCGCTGGCGGATTCGAACACCCGATTGGCGAAGTTCGCCGCCGTTATCCCCAGCCCGCTGAGGTCGATGCGATCCTGGTTCGCCGGCGTGCCGCCGGTGGCATCGAAGCTGTTGATGACATCGGCTCCGAAGCCGGTCGAATTGTAGATGATAGTGTTGACGCCGCCGCCTACATCGATCGTGTCGTTGCCGGCACCGCCGATGATGGTGTCATTGTCGTCACCGCCATTCAGCGTGTCGTTGCCATCGCCGCCGTCGAGCAGGTCAGCTCCGGCAGCACCATTGAGCGTATCGTTGTTGCCGCCGCCGAAGAGCTGGTTTGCGGCGCCATTACCGTTGATCGTGTTGGCGAGCGTGTTGCCGCGTCCGGTGACCGCCGCGCCGATGAGATTGAGGTTCTCCACCTCAGCCCCGAGCGTGTAGTCTACACTGGAGTCGACCCGGTCCGTGCCGCCTGCCGCCAGTTCCGTCACCACGTCGCCGGCATCGTCAACAGAATAGATGTCGTCCCCGACACCGCCCAGCATGGCGTCGGCACCAAGGCCGCCGTTCAGCGTGTCATTGCCGCCAAGCCCCGTCAGCGTATCGGCAAGATCGCCACCGGTGATGACGTTATTGCCGTCGTTGCCGGTGCCGGCAAACTGGTCGGCGTCGACACCCGTATAGGTCAGGTTCTCGACATTGGCGAAGGCGGCCAGTGTGTAGAGTGCTGCCGTCGTCTCGACCGTGTCGGTACCGCCAGCCGCGACCTCGACGATCAGATCCTCGCCGGTATCGTCGATATAGGTGTCGTTGCCGGCACCGCCGACCAGCGTGTCGATATCGTCGCCGCCGTCAAGCGTGTCGTTCCCGGCGCCGCCGACGAGCAGATCCTCACCAAGCCCGCCATTGAGCGTATCATTGCCCTCATGGCCGAACAGCAGGTCGAAGCCGGTATTGCCGGTCAGGGTATCGTTAGCCGTCGTGCCTGCGAGTGCCGTGTTGATGCCGACAGCCGCCGTCCGCTCGCCGTTGTCATCCGTGCTAAGCGCATAGTCGCCGGTCAGAACATAGCCTTCGAAGGTACTGCCGTTGAAGTTGATGAACTCCACCGCTTCACCGGCGGTGTCGAAGTGATCGGTGACGCTTGCCTGCTGGCCGTTGAACTGGATGACCAGGTCGTCGTTACCGCCGCCGGCGGTCACTTCAAACATGTTCAGCCCGGCAAGAGCGGCCGGTAGCGCCGGCGGCACGGTGCCTCCGACCGTGATGCGGTCGGTGCCGGCTGTCTCGTTGATGACGTCGATCCCGTCGCCGAGATTGATGACATAGGTGTCGTTACCGGCGCCGCCGTTCAATGTCTCGGTGGCGCTGGAGAAGGCGATCGACAGGTTATTGATCCCGACAAAGTCGCCGCTGTTATTCGTGCCGGCCACTACGAACCTGATTGCCGAATTGGCACCGAACGGTCCGTTCAATGGCAAGTTGTTTATCGATCCTGTGTTGGATGCGCCGGTTATGGTCTGGATCGTCTGATTGAAGTTGACGCCATCGGCGGCGAACAGAACCGTGACCGTTTCTCCCGCGTCGAAGCCGCTCTCATTGTAGGTGTAGCTGATGGTGGCGCTCGATGCGCCCGACAGATTGAAGGATCGGGTAATCGTCGCCGTGCCGTTGCCCGGATCGTTGTCATCATCGCGCAGGCGCAACTCGTTGGTACCGTCGTCAATGCGGATCTGGCCTGCGGCTGCACTATTCGTATTGCCGTTGTCTCCTGTTTCAACCCAAGGCGTGGCCCATGCCGCCGTCCCACTCGATCCATTCAGTACGGTGTTGTCGAAATTATCGGCATAAGTGCCTGAGGCGCCCGCCGTGCTCGGCCCACCGACGAGGATGTCGTTGCCGTCGCCGCCGTTGAGGACGTCGTTGCCGCCGAGGCCTAGCATCAGGTCGTCGCCGGTTGTGCCATTGAGAACGTCGTTGCCTTCGGTACCGACGATTATGCCGACGGTGCCATCGGTAAATTGCAGACGCTCTACATTCCGCAGCCGGTCGGAGCCATCGAGGTTGAGCTCGGTAACGTCGGTGACGGTGACCTGCCCATCGGCAGTCGCGCCGAACGTATAATCGCCCCTCGCACCCTGGAACACTGCCGTATCGACATCACCAGCCGTCGTATCGGTCCGGATGGTCCGCACGATCGCCAGCTGGCCAGGGTTTATCGAGCCGTTGAACATCGCGGCGGCCAGCGTCGTCATGCTGTTGTGCAGCGCGATCGGCTGACCGGTATGTTGCGTGTCGCCTGGTGCAAACACACCGATCTGGACGTCGAGCCATTTGTCGCCGTCGATGATGTCGTCACCGGCAAGGCCTTTCATGATGTCGCCGCCGTCGCCACCCAGAATGATGTCGCCGGCGCTGAATTCCGTGACACCCGCGCCAAGGATTTCCTGGAGGCCCTGGATGAGAGCGATGCCCTCGGCCGTCAGCGCACTGCCCTGATAGCCCTCGGTGCCGCCCTGAGCTGCGGGGAGCCGCTCTGCTGCGAGTGTGTTCGTGCCGGTCAGGACATCGCCGAATTTCGTACCCGACAGACCTTCGACCGACTCGTATTCGTCGAGCGCTGCATTCTGGGGCAGCGTCGGTGCCTCGTCGAAGACGATCGGGATCGACAGATCGGCGTTCACGAAGTTCGGGTTGTCCTTGTAGGTTGCCCAGTCAAAGCCGGACATGCCCACCATCTTGCCGCGACCGGCGCTGCCGACGAAGATATCGTCGCCGCCCTCGCCGATGAACTCGTCAAAGCCGCCATCGCCCAGGAACACGTCGTGGCCATCGATCTCGTCATGCGAGAAGATTTCGTCGAAGTTATCCCCGGGTGCGCCGTCGAATGTGCCGGTTTCGATCCAGTCATTGCCCTCGTTGCCGAGGATGCGTTCGGCATTCTTATTGCCGTAGATAAAGTCGTTACCGGTGCCGGCGAAGACTTCCGAGCCCATGTCCGTGCCGAGGAAGATGAAGTCCTGGCCGTCATTGCCCATCACCAGGTCGAGACCAGGCCCGGCATGGACGACGTCATTGCCCTTGCCGGCCTTGATATTGTCGTCGCCGCCGCTGTCGACGATGATGTCGTCGCCGTCGCCGCCATTTATGATGTCGTTGCCGAAGCCACCTTCGAGCCGGTCATTGCCGCCATCACCGAACAGCGTGTCGTCGCCGATGCCCGCGATGATGGTGTCATTAGCTTCGGTACCGCCCATGACCACATGGTCGCCACCTGTGTAGCGCAGGTAGTTGGTGTCCGGACCGACGGTAGCCGGGTTGTTGCGGATGACGAGTTGCGTGAGAATACCATCGCCAACCGGATCGGTGCTCTCAAGCACGCCATCGCCGTCAAGATCGTTGAACTGCCTGGCTTGGTTGACCTCCAGGATGAGGCCGGGGGTCGAGAAGACGTCCGACGGCAGATGGGTCGCGTCGGTATTGCGCATGATCATTGCGGCGAAGGAATTATTCTCCATCTCGCCGAAGAGATGCAGGCCGTCGAGGCGCTGCAGATAGTAGAAGCGGTCGCCGTTCTGTAGCTTCTCCATCTGCGTCTCGAAGACGAAATTGAAGGTCGAACCGAGCATGCCGCCAAAGGGCATGATCGCTTCGGCCAGTCCGCCGATCCATAGATCGACATCGTTGAGGCCGCCGAGCGTGCCGCCTGCATAGGTTCCGCTTGCGTTGAGGAAGTCGAGCCGGTCCGCTGGGACCTCTAGTCCGCCGACTGACACGCCGGAGATGATGGTGAGCGCTGCGTCGCGCTTGCCCTCGATTGTCGTCTGGCCTGCAATCAGCGAATGCGTACCGTAGGCCGCGACGAAGTTGATGATCGAGGCCTCGTGCTTGAGATGCCCGGCGAAATCAACCCAGCTTTCATAGGGCTTGAGGAGCACGTCCTGATTGGTCGCATTGTAGAATTGCGTGCGGGCTTCATTCAATGTTGGTACGCCGGTATCGCGGCCGCGGGCGAGGTTGATGGTCGCCAAATCCAGTGGCAGGCCGAGCAGATTGTTGCGCAGCGCGCTGGTAACGAACTCGTCGATCTCGTTGCCCGCCTGCCGCGTCATGCCGCGAACGATGGCGCCTGCCGAAATATTTGCATCGACGGTCGCTGTTCCGCCATTGTTCTCGAACTGCAGGGGATTCAGGAAGCCTTCGATCAGGCCGATATGATCTGGGTTGAAGTTCGGGTCGAAGCGATCGATCGATTCCGTCAGCATCGAGTGGCCGAAACGATAGACCACATGCGCGAATTCGGCGACGATGGAGGGGTCGATGGTGACGTCGTAGCCATCGGGAACCAGGAAAACGTTGATGTTCGGCTGGATCTTGCGGGCGAATTCTTCGAATACGAGGTGCTGATACTGCATTTCGGTGCCGAACTTGGCAGCCTGAAAGAGGCGCTCGCCGTCCCACACGAGGCCAGCCGCCGAGGCAGGAACCTCCGCAACGTCGTCAATGAGCCATTCGTTCAGGAAGGCCACTGCCTCTGCCTGGGAAGCGCCGTCGTCCAGCATCGCAACGGCATCCGTGAAGACCACATCCTTGGTGTGTTCCACCAGCCGGTTATGCTCCGAGTGGAACACGTGATGCACGGCAGTCAGGCCGATATTCTCGTTGGCTCGGCCATCGCCGGCGACGTAATGCGCATCGAGCAATTCGTTGTCGTAGACTCCAGGCTCGTTGCCCGGGTTTTCAAGCCCGATCTCGATGTCGCCGTCGGCCAGTCCACCCGGCACGGCATTATGAGCGATATCGGCGAGGAAGGCGTGGCCGGTCAGGATCGCATTCGCCGGAACGGCAACGCCTAATCCTCCATTGGCCAAAGGATTTCCTTCGACAAGGCCTGTAGCGGTCACCATCTGCGGGAAACCATTCGGTCCGCGGATGAATTCGCCATAGGGGTCGGTGGCGAGCAGCGGAACGTTGCCGACATTGGCGTCGACAAGCTGGATGCCCAGCATAGAGGCGGCCTGTGCCTTCAGATCCGCCCATGTCGCCATGCCGCCATTGCCGCCCTCGATGAGCTTGCCGGTCGAGACCGGGTCGCCGGCAGCGTTAAACACATAGGCCCTGAGGAAGACTTGATGAGACGGATGGGACGTATAGGTCTGGTTCTGATCGACAAATGAGGTCGTCGTGTTGACCGGACGATCTGTATTATCAGCAGCTTCGTTGACGGTCGTTGCCGGGTCGTCATTCATAATACCGTCGGCGCCGGGGCCGGCAAGGGTGGCGCGTGTGAGCACCATAAAGTTGGTATCGCTTCCCTCGACATAGAGCGGGTCGTCCGGCATCAGCGGAATGAAGACCGTGCCGTTGCCGCCCTTGGCGACGAGGTCGAGACCGTGATCGAAGAATTGGCCGAAGAGGGTGAACCAGGAATTGAATGGCGCCGACAGGCCCTCGTCAGGCGCGGCATTGGTGATCACCACATTGACGCCTTCGAGTTCGACGCCGCTTGCTTCGAGCAGCGCGACCAAAGCGTCATCTTGCGCATCAAGCGCTGCTTGCGCGGCGGCCAGATTGGCCGCGGTCGCGGCGGCGGCGTCCTGCAAGGCCTGATTATTGGGGCTTGCGGACGCGGCCGCCTGCGCCTCGGCGTTCAGCCGCTCAGCCGTGCCCACGGCGTTGAACAATGGACGCAGCGGCTCGTAGGCCGCCGTGATCTGGGCGGTGACCGTCATCTGCTGCGCCGCTGGGACAATGCCGGCGCGCTGCAGGGCCGTAAGGATCGCCGACGGATTGCCGAGCGTCTGATCGACGATCAGATTGGAGATCGTGCGGACTGTCGGGTCGAAGACGTCGCTTGGGGCCGCCGTGCCGGGTCCATCATTATCGACACCAGGCTGATAGGTCACGGGAACCAGGGCACCTCCCGGTCCACCCGGGACCATGATCGTCTTGAACTGGGTGCCGAGGTTTTCTGGAAACTCATTGTCGGCCGCACCCCATTCCGGATGCAGCGGGTTGTTGTACGTGCCGTCGACGGTGCGCAGCCCCCAAGCAAGATTATAGGTCGGGATCGAGCCGCCAGCGCCGAAAAGCGGCTTTGCCACATTGTTCGGATCGCCAGTCGATATGCCTTGCCGGAAAGCGGCATCGGCTTCCGCAATTTTGATCTGCTTCAAGATGAAATCGAGATCCGATCGAATATAGGTGACCATTTTACTCCCCCCTTTGGATTGCTCAGGAAACGGTATCGTTCCGGCAATGCTTCTTTTCCGGTCTGCGATGGCAGACACCGGCTGCTCCGCTGCGATCTTCTACTGGGGTTTCGGAGATGAGGTTGCGAAAGCCGATAGAAAATCTTCAGGATTGTCTGCGACGATCGGATAGTGTCTTGTGGCAAGGCGAAGAGATAGTTCCAAAGGTCCGCCGATATTTACGGACTTTGGTCTTCAGGAGGCCGGGACGTTAGGCCCGGAAGAAAATGTGACTTTGGTCCCGCTCACGAAGATCTCCGGCGGCTTGAGTTCCAAGATCTTGGCAACTTGGCACGGCCTTGATTTAACGAAGCAATTTCTGATTGTGGCAGGACTCGTCATCTGCAGTTCGATGGCGATCCTAGGTGAGTGGTTGAACGGCCAGATTGCGGCAAATCAGCTGAGAAGTCGCGCCGAATCCGGTGCCCTTTACATGGAGGGTTTTCTTGCTCGTCACATCGAGGGATCGTCAAGCGACCCCCAGGTGGCCGAAGCCCGCCGCAAAGAACTCGACGATCTGTTGATCGGCACCGATCTCGCGCGTCGGGTCGAAGGCTTCAGGATCTGGCGCAGTGATGGGGCAGTCATCTACAGCACCGACAAGTCTCTGATTGGAAAAATCTTCCCGTCGTCGGATATCGACCTGGCTTTTTCGGGCCAGGTCGTCGCCCAACTTGAAAACGGCCACAACGACGGCGAGGGGGGAGAAGCGACCAGGGGTCGACCGTTGATCGAAATCTATGCGCCGATCTATCGCTCAGGCACGCGCGACATCATTGCCGTGGGAGAGCTCTACGAGGATGCCGCCGAATTCGTCGTCCAGCGAGCACGGGTGCAGCGTCAGACATGGGCGATCGTTGGTGCAACGACACTGGCCATTATGGCCTTGCTGTTCCTCATCGTTCGACGGGCGAGCAATATCATTGCCAATCAAAGGATGACCCTGAAATCGCAACTAACTGAGGCTCAGACGCTAGCCAAGCAGAATACTGAGCTGCGCAAGGCCGCTGATCGGGCGCGCATGGATGCATCGAAGTCCAACGAGCAGCTTCTCAATCGCATTGGTGCGGATCTCCACGATGGTCCCGTTCAACTCCTCAGCCTGCTGATCCTCAAGCTGGGGGAAAGTACAGAGGCACCGGTCCCATCAAGCACAACCTTCGAGAGCGCGTCCGGAGTGCAGGAGGCCGATCTTGCTCCCGCACGTATCGCAAGCCAGGTGCTTACAGAGTTACGTGAACTCTCGACAGGGTTGGTTCTGCCGGAGATCGAACATTTGCCGCTGAAGGCGGCCCTTCGCATGGCGATCGACCAGCACGAATATGCCACCGGTTCGAAAGTTACATCGGAGTGTGAGGGGCTGCCTGAGCGTGTCGCGCATCCTTTGAAAATCTGTCTTTATCGGGTTGTCCAGGAGGGACTTAGCAACGCGTTTCGGCATGGCGGCGGCCATGACCAGCGGGTCTCTGCCTGGGCAGACCTGTCGGCCATCACTGTCGTTATTGCAGACAGCGGCCCGGGCTTTGGAAAGAGCAACTCGAGGGGGGACCACAGACCGCTCGGTCTGCAGGGTATTCGCAATCGCGTTGAAGCCTTCGGCGGTCGTGTTCACATTCGCCAGCGTCCCCGCTCGGGAACCGAGCTTGAGGTCGTCGTACCGATGGAAGGTAACAGTATCTAGTGGCGCTGAATCGTGTCTGTTCCACTCTCAAGCTTTTGAGCGGCGAGTAGAACTTCCAGCCGATTTCGCGCGTTCAGCTTCTGCATCAGGATCGTCATGTAGTTTTTCACGGTCTTCTCGCCGATCTGCAGGTCGGCTGCGATCTGACGGTTCGTGAACCCCCGCAACAACATCCGGATGATCTGGCCCTCGCGGATGCTGAGCTTCACTTCCGTACCTGTCACTTTTCGCAGCGAGGCTATCTTGAGCTCTTCTATGACCTTGCAGGCAAAGGCGGGCGTGATGAACATATCGCCTCGGTGGACAGTTGCGATGGCCTGGATGAGCTCCTTGGCACTACTGCCTTTGAGCACATAGCCGCTGGCGCCTGCGTTGAGTGCTCGCACAGCGTGATCGCTGCCAGTCATGGCTGTGAAGACCAGGATTTTCGTTCGTTTTTTTTCGACAAGTTTCGAGATCGTGTCGAACATGTTTCCGGGCATCATCAGATCGACGATAAAGACGTCGGGCGCCAAGCGCAGGCCGATCTCCAATGCCTCCTCAGCGCTCGACCCGGTCGCCGCGACAGCAAATGCCGGCTGCTTCCTAAGGATTTCAGTCAATCCGGCCAGCATTAACGGATGGTCGTCAACCAATGCTACTGAGATTGGACTCATGTTATGCGCCCTGTACCAAGTAATTGTATAATTTGTATTCGTAATTTAATTTCCTGTCTATGTAGCCATTTCTGACTATTACTCTCGTGGGTGGAGTAAGAGTCTAGCCACACATCACCCTCACCCGCGCTGCATTCAGTCCACACACAGTCCCAAGACGGCCTCGATATGGGGATGATCTCATCGGTGGTGCGGCAATGCGCGACAGAAACGCTGACAGCGCGAACTCTCCGGTGCCGGTCTAGTGGCCATGGAAATACACGACGCTATGGGAACGCCCTGGACACAAACTGGAATTAGATTGTTGCGAAACGGAAAAAGGGGCCACGCAGCGCCGGAACTCAAGACCAGAAGGCGACCGGCTTTCTCCGCAGAATAAACTTATCCGTTTGCAGCAATAGCGTTTCCATTCTATCAGCCTCTTACGTCCAGATGGATAAAAACCCGACTATAAATTTAAAGCAATATTAAGCGCCGTGCCGATCGCCGGGTCGACAGTGTTTGCGTGGCATTGCCATAATAGCCCAATATGAGTTTGCATTTATCGCGCGTTTGATTGGCTCCCGCTCAGCAAGCCGATTAGCCAATAGCGGAGCTACACATGTTCATTCGTGTGCTCGATTGCATCAGCACTGATCACAATCCGACGCTTGTCGTCGTTGCGATTGTTGTCGCGCTCTTCTCGGGCTTTGCACTGTTCACCATCCTCGACCACGCCAGAGCGCGACATGGCCGCACGAAGATCGTTTGGATATTTGTGGCTGCCTTCACGGCGGGGGGCGGAATTTGGTCGACGCACTTCATCGCCATGCTGGGTTTTCAGCCTGCTGCGGTTGTGAGCTACGATGTTGGTCTCACGGTAGTGTCGGCCTTTTTTGCAGTTGCCCTTGCGGGAACTGCAATGCCTTTGTTACTATCGCCCAACCCTGTCGACGCTCTGGCGGGCAGCCTTCTTCTCAGCGCTGCAATCGGTGTGATGCACTTCATCGGCATGAGGGCTCTGCTCTTTGCCGGCACTGTCGAATGGCATCTGCCTCTCGTTGCGCTCTCGCTCTGTGCGGGCTGCTTGCTTGTTATCGCGGCGACGTTCGCCGAACGTCGACGTGCTTCGGTCGGATTTCGTCTTGCGGCGGGATCCCTATTCGGTGCAGCTATCTGCACACTGCATTTCACCGCGATGAGCGCCGCCATTCTTAAGACAGATCCGTCTCTTCTGGTTCAAGATGGGAACCTGTCAGAATTTCTCCTCGGGATATCAGTTGCCGTCGTCACAGCATTGATCGTGATCTTCAGTCTGGTGACGGTTATGTTTGATCGACGTGCTCACGATGCGACCACTGATGCCCAGCAGATGCGATGCATTCTTGAGGCCGCACAGATCGGCATCCTGGTTTGCCAGGATGATGAGATCGTCTCTGCGAACAAGGCATTCGAGCGGTTAGTGGGCTGTGAAGGATCGAGTATCGAAGGGCGTGCCGTCGCCGACTTTTTCGAACCGCCGGCACGCGCCAATCGCCGCGAACCGCGCCCCCACGAGACCGAAGGACAACTAAAGACGGCCAACGGGATGCGGATGGACGTTGCGCTCAACACAACTCCGATCGTGTCCGGAGACACGTTGCGACATCTCGTCGAAGTGCGCGATATTGGCGATCACAAACGTGCTCGTGACCGCTTGGATCACCTTGCGAACCATGACGAGTTGACCGGACTTCCCAACCGCAGACTGTTAAATGCCGAGTTGCGACAGGAGGCACTGTCCAGTCAGGAATTCGGGCTAATGTGGATGGATCTCGATCGCTTCAAGGAGGTTAATGACACGCATGGGCATGCGATCGGAGATGCTCTTCTCCAGGCGGTGGCGCAACGCTTCCGTTCGGTTCTGGACGAGCGGCATTTGCTTGCTCGCGTGGGTGGAGATGAGTTCGTCGTTCTGTTCAGGCACTCATCGAGGCAAAGCGATCTCGCCAGCGCAGCTGAAAGCCTGTTGAAGGCAATGGTCAATCCGGTCGTCGTTGAAGGCCAGATGCTGGAAGTCGGGGTGTCTATCGGTTTGGCAAGGTATCCCCAAGATGCGGAGTCGACAGACGCTTTGATGCGCCGGGCCGATCTTGCTCTTTATGAGGCGAAAAAGACCGGTCGCAGCCGTTACGCCCCCGCAGCGTGAGCCTTGCGTTTTCCGTGAGGCGGCCGAAGAGGTTGCGTACGGACGCCGCCCCAGTCCGACTTCATCCAAGGGCGTCGATAGGTGCCGCTGGAATGTTGGGCGACGGTCGGACTCAGCAAGGATGGGTTTCTCACATCGGAATTATCGTATCGCGGAGCAATTCCTGTGCGTTGAAAGCGATCAGTCCTCGATCGGGAAAGCAAAGCCAGCTTTCACTCGATCCATTACCACCATGGTTTTGAAACCTTTGATGTCGTGGTTTTCATAGAAGAACCGACGCGTGAAGGCTTCGTAATCCTCCATGTCCTTTGCCGTGATAACCAGAATGAAATCGGCATCGCCCGTCACGTAATAGCCGATCATCACTTCCTTTGTGGCGCGGATCGCCGCCTTGAATCGATCAACGATGTCAGCCCGTTCGCGCTCCAGAGAGACAAGCACGATCATGGTGATGCCGCGCCCGGCAGCCTTGGGCGAGACGATCGACACATCAGCCTCGATCACCCCTTCCTCACGCAAGCGCTTCAGCCGTCGCTGACAGGCCGTCGGTGAGAGATTGACGATCTGCGCCAGCTCTTCCGAGGTCAGGCGATTGTTCTTTTGAACAGCCTGAAGCAGCGCTCTGTCGGCTCTATCGAGGGTACTCATGCAGAAATCCTGCGGGCACAGCCAAAATTAAGCACAATTCCTGCATGGAGGATCAGATCAATGCAGTCAAACGATCATGGCCTACCATTAGTCTCTTTGTAAACCCAATTTGGAGCTTCGCATGAAAGGTATCGCCAGTGCTGCGCTGAACAACCTGCAACGACCCGATCTGATCGAGCGCCGTGCCTTTCTGAGTGGCACATGGGCTTCGCACGAAGAGACGCTGAGCGTCACCGATCCGGCAACCGGCGAACACCTCGTCGACGTGGCAGCCTGCTCGCTTGAAGATGCCGACGCTGCCGTCGAAGCGGCGAAAAATGCCTTTCTCGATTGGCGTGACAAGCTTCCCGTCGAACGTGGTCAGATCCTTCGTGTCTGGGGAAAGCTGATGCGCGACAACGCGCAGGACCTCGCCGTCATCATGACGGCCGAACAGGGCAAGCCGCTGGCAGAGTCGCTAGGCGAGATTTCCTATGCCGCGAATTTCCTCGAGTGGTTTGCCGCCGAAGGCGAGCGTACTTATGGCGAAACGATACCGAGCCACCTGCCAGGCAGCCGTCTTTCAGTCCAGATGCAGCCGCTTGGCGTCACGGTGGCGATCACGCCGTGGAACTTTCCCTCGGCCATGATCACCCGCAAGGCAGGCGCTGCACTCGCGGCCGGCTGCACCATGATCGTCAAGCCTGCCCCGGAAACACCGCTGTCGGCGCTTGCCCTGGCAAAGCTTGCGCAGGAGGCCGGAATGCCCGCCGGCGTATTCCAGGTTCTCACCGGCGAAGCCGCGCCGCTTGCGCGCCGTCTGCTGGAACACACGGATGTGCGCGCTTTTTCCTTTACCGGCTCGACTGAAGTCGGACGCATCCTGCTCACACAATCGGCCGCCACGGTGAAGAAGGCCTCGTTGGAACTTGGCGGCCATGCACCATTCATCCTGTTTGGCGACGCCGAGCTTTCCAAAGCCGTAAAGGGCTGCATCGGCGCAAAATTTGCCACGTCAGGGCAGGACTGTCTCGCCGCCAACAGGATTTACGTCCAGCGCGGGCACTATGATCGGTTCGTCGATGCCTTCGCCACGGCGACCCGGCAGCTCAAGGTCGGTCACGGCCTCGACCCCCGCACCGATATCGGGCCGATGACACGCCCTTCGGTCGCTGAAAAATGCCGCCAGCAGATTGCGCAGGCACTTTCCGCCGGCGCGCGTCTCGTCTGCGGCGGACAGGATAGCCCGCTTGGCGGCAATTTCGTCACGCCGACCGTGCTTGCCGATGTCACCGATGACATGCTGATCGCACGCGAAGAGACCTTCGGCCCAGTTGCCGCAATCCTGCCGTTCGACGACGAGCAGGAGGTACTCACCCGAGCCAACGCCACCGAAATGGGGCTGGCAGCCTACGTCTACACCAATGATCTTGGTCGCGCGATGCGCCTGACCGACCGGCTCGAATACGGCATGATCGCCGTCAACACATCGAAATTCACCGGCGCGCCCATCCCCTTCGGTGGATGGAAGCAATCCGGCCTTGGTCGCGAAGGCTCGCGCCACGGCCTCCTGGAATATCTCGAAATAAAATATGTCTGCTTCGGCAACCTCGCTGCATGAAAGGATCTGTGCTGCCATGACCGCCAACCTCGATCAGATCGCCGAAATGGACCGCAATTCGGTCCTGCATCCCTTTACGCAGATCAAAGATTTCGCCAGCGGCAAATTGGGCGACCCGACGATCGTCGAAACCGGCAAGGGCATCCGCATCCAGGATGCACAGGGAAAGCAGCTGATCGACGGCTTCGCCGGTCTTTACTGCGTCAATGTCGGCTACGGGCGCACCGAGGTCGCCGAGGCCATCTCGCGCCAGGCCTATCGCCTCGCTTACTACCATAGCTATGCCGCCCACACGACGGACGAGCTCGCGATCCTCTCCGATCGTCTGGTGAAAATGGCACCTGGCAGGATGAGCAAGGTTTTCTACGGCATGTCGGGTTCCGACGCCAACGAAACCCAGGCCAAGCTCGTCTGGTACTACAGCAACCTGCGGGGCACGCCGAACAAGAAGAAGATCATCTCCCGTGAACGGGGTTATCATGGTTGCAGCGTCGTCTCCGGTTCCATGACCGGCATGAGTTTTTACCATGACCATATGGACCTGCCGCGTGCGGGTATTCTTCACACCGGCGCGCCGCATCATTATTGGGGCGCGGAAGCAGGCGAAACGGAACTCGAATTTTCCAAGCGCCGCGCCGACGAGCTTGAAGCCCTGATCCTGCGCGAAGACCCCGACACCATTGGGGCCTTCATCGCCGAGCCCGTACTTGGCACCGGCGGCATCACCCCACCGCCGCAAGGCTATTGGGACGAAGTGCAAAAGGTCCTCAAGAAATACGACATCCTGCTCATCGCCGACGAAGTCATCACCGGTTTCGGTCGCACCGGCTCGATGTTCGGATCGCAGCACTACGGCATCGAACCTGACCTAATTACGGTCGCCAAGGGCCTCACCTCGGCCTACTTCCCGCTATCGGGCGCAATCGTCGGCGAAAAGGTCTACAAGGTGATGGAAGAAGGGGCCGAGCGCGTTGGGGCCTTCTCGCATGGCTACACCTATTCCGGCCACCCGATTGGCGCTGCAGCAGCCAACGCCGTTCTCGACATCGTCGAGAAGGAGGATCTGCCGGGCAATGCACGCACGGTCGGCACCTATTTCCAAGCGCAGCTGAAGGAAAAGTTCGCTCAGCTTCCGATCGTCGGTGAAGTGCGAGGCGTCGGCCTGATGGGCGCCATCGAATTTGTGGCGGATCGCGAAAAGAAGACGCGCTTTGCGCCAAGCCTTGCTGTCGGTGCACGTATCTCGAAGGCCGCACGCAGTCGTGGACTGATTGCCCGTGCCATGCCGCATGGCGATATTCTGGGTTTTGCGCCGCCCCTCGTCACGACGAAGGAAGAGGTCGACGAGATCATTGTCATTGCCGAATCCGCTGTGCGCTCAGTCATGGACGAATTGGTCCAGGCTGGCGAGAGGATCTGATGCAAGCATGGCCGCCAGACGGGACAAGGCTTGCTCGGCACTGCCTCCTGCCGAGCAAAATCACGGCGATCGTGATTATTCCTGATGCAATCACGGCTCTGGCTGCGTAACGCTTCATCTTTGAGACGAAGCGTGCATAATGTCATGAAATAGTCGTCATCAAAACGAGACAATTTCATGCGACGTCAAGCCAATCCCCTGAACCTTGTTCCGATCACGGCCACCAAGCCGGTGGCATGGCAACCGCACCTTTCCAAGCAAAAGGGTGAGACGAAGCATGCAGCACTCACCGAGCGCATCATTGCCGATATCGATGCCGGCGTTCTCAAGCCAATGGATCGCATGCCGACGCATCGCGATCTGGCGCGCGAACTCGGCCTTTCCGTCCAGACCGTCAGCCTCTCCTACAAGGAGGCTGAGCGGCTTGGCTATCTGAGCGGTGAGATCGGTCGCGGCACCTTCGTCAAGACACGCGTCACCGACCGCGCCGGCCGCATGATGCTTGACCATAGCGCCAACGAAGTGCTCGACCTTTCCATCATTCGCGGCGTCTATCTCGATGCGCATGAGGCCGCATCGCGCGAGATCCTTCGTGAGCTTTCCGAAGGCGACAATGCAAGCTTCATGCGTCCCTGCCGCCCGATCGCCGGCCTTGATCGTCATCGAGAGACGGCGCGCATCTGGTTACGCACGCTCGGCGTCGCGGCCGGGGTAGAGCGCATTCTCCTCACCAACGGCGCCGCCCACGCCATTTTTCTTGCTCTGAGCTGCATTGTCCGCTCCGGCGATGTCGTCTTAACCGAAAATCTGACCGATCACGGTATCATCGGGCTTTCCAATATCCTTGGCTTCAGCCTGAAGGGCTTGCCTACCGACAATGAGGGCATTTTGCCCGATGCGCTGGAGGCCGTGTGTGCAGCAGGCGGTGTCCGGGCGTTGGTGCTCATTCCGACCCTCAACAATCCGACAGGTCATGTTGCGGGTGCGGGACGCAGGTGTGAGATAGCCGCGATTGCGGCTCGTCACGGCGTGTTCGTCATCGAAGATGAGGTCTATCGACCGATGATCGAAGAGCCCCTGCCTTCCATCACGGAAATGCTGCCTGATCTCGGTTTCTTCGTCACGAGCTTCACCAAAGTGGTGCTGACAGGGTTGCGCGTTGGCTATCTTGTTGTTCCACCAGCCTATTCCATCCGCGCCGCCTCAATCCTGCGCGTGTCGAGCTGGAGCGGCACCTACCTGACCGGCGAAATCGCAACACGCTGGGTCGAGAATGGCACGGCGCAGCGTCTGCTTGAAATCCAGCGTGACGAAGCACAGGTGCGCCAGAACATCGCCACAGAAATCCTCGGCGACCATATCGCCTCCACTCATCCGCTCTCGCTTTGCGCCTGGCTCAAGGTCCCGCCGCATTGGTCCGAGGAAGGTCTGGTTCGTTCGCTCACCAACCAGAAAGTCGCCGTCACGCCGTCCGAACCCTTCATTGCCGGACCGGGTCATGGTGGCGGCATTCGTATCTGTTTGGGCGGACGCCTGAACCATGCAAGCCTGGCCAAGGCGCTGACGACCGTGCGGCAGGCCTTTGAGCAACTGCCGCCGGTCTTTGATGTCGGTTCGATCGGCTAGAGCGACCCTACGGCAATCATTGAATCATTACAATATAATAATTGACATGATTTTAGTTCGCCCACAACATGACAATCATGAAGAGCGACGTCCTGTCCAGATTGACCGAAGAAAAGGCGCTGCCAGTTACGCTGGCGGATATCGAGCAGGCTGCGGCCCGCATCGTTGGGCGGGTGGCGCGCACGCCGCTTATTCGCTCTCGCACGCTCTGTGAACGCACCGGTCAGCCTGTCTATCTCAAGCTTGAAACACATCAGCCGACCGGCGCCTTCAAGCTGCGCGGCGCGATGAACGCCATCCTGTTGCTCGATGATGCGGCGCGCAAGCGCGGTCTCGTTACCGCCTCGACAGGCAATCATGGTCGCGCCGTCGCTTACGCCGCACGCGAGCTTGGCGTTCGCGCCATCATCTGCATGTCATCGCTCGTTCCGGCCAACAAGGTCGAAGCGATCCGCTCGCTGGGCGCCGAAATCCGCATTGTCGGCCTATCGCAGGACGATGCACAAGAGGAGGTCGAACGCCTGACCGAGAGCCGCGGCCTCACGCCGATCCCGCCGTTCGACCATGCGGACGTCGTTGCCGGTCAAGGCACGATCGGCCTCGAAATTGTGGAAAATCTGCCTGAACTTGCGGCCGTGCTTGTTCCTCTTTCCGGTGGGGGACTGGCCGGTGGCATTGCGGTTGCCGTCAAGGCCTTGAAGCCACAGAGCCGCGTCATCGGCATATCGATGGAGCGCGGGGCAGCCATGCATGCGGCGATTGCCGCCGGCAAGCCTGTCGCAATCCGCGAGGAGGAAACGCTGGCGGATTCGCTAGGGGGTGGCATCGGCCTCCAAAACCATGTCACCTTTACCCTTTGCCGCGATCTTCTCGACGACGTCATCCTCCTCAGCGAGGACGAGATTGCCGAAGGCATCCGCCATGCCGCGCGCAACGAGAGCGTAACCGTCGAGGGCGCTGGCGCAGTCGGTATTGCCGCCATCCTCGCAGACAAGGTCGGCCTATCAGGTCCAACCGCCATCATCATATCAGGCGGCAACATTGCCCCGAAGATGCACCAGAAAATCGTCGCGGGGACCACCCTATGAGCCGCATCAGCATTCTGACGGAAAAAGACCTTCGCACCATCGTCAAGCTCGACGTCGCTGCCGTCGATTGCGTCGAACAGGCCTTTGCGGCGCTTGCCACCAAAGCCGTTGCTATGCCGCCGATCATGCGCCTCGACATTCCGGAATTTCGGGGTGAGGTGGACGTCAAGACAGCCTATGTGCCAGGCCTTGACGGCTTCGCCATCAAGGTCAGCCCCGGCTTCTTCGACAACCCCAAGATCGGTCTGCCAAGCCTGAACGGGCTGATGATCTTGCTCAGCGCCAAGACCGGATTGGTCGAAGCCCTTCTTCTTGACAACGGCTATCTCACGGATGTGCGCACGGCGGCGGCCGGTGCCGTCGCCGCACGACATCTGTCGCGCGAAGACACCTCCGTCGCCACGATCTTTGGTGCAGGCATGCAGGCGCAGCTGCAGCTTGAGGCTCTCATGCTTGTGCACCGGATCAAATCGGCGCGAATCTGGGCACGCGATCATGCAAAGGCGCAGAAGCTTGCGATTGATTTCGCTTGCGACCACGGAATCGACGTCGCCGCCGTTGCCGATCCGCGCGAGGCCGTACGCGGGGCAGATATCGTCGTCACAACGACGCCGGCAGAAAGGCCGATCCTGATGGCCGAATGGCTCGAACCCGGTCAGCATCTGACCGCAATGGGATCGGATGCAGAGCACAAGAACGAGGTCGATCCGGCCGTCTTTGCTCGCGCTACTTACGTCCCGGATCGAATATCGCAGACCCGCATTCTCGGCGAGTTGCACCATGCCATCAAGGCCGGCGCAGTCTTGCCGGACCAACAGTTTGCCGAACTCGGAGCTGTCATTGCCGGCAAGGCGATTGGCCGGTCGAATGCGCACGAAATCACCTTTGCCGACCTCACGGGCACCGGCGTGCAGGACACAGCCATCGCCAACCTGGCGCTCGCCCGCGCGACAGACGCCGGACGGGGCCAGACGATCGAAAATGACATCAAAATGGGAGATGCAGCGTGAGTGTGACGCTGAACTTTACGCGCGAGGAATATGCCGCGCGCCTTTCCAAAACCCGTCACGCGATGGAACAGGCGGGGATCGATCTCCTGATCGTCACCGATCCATCCAACATGCACTGGCTGACCGGCTATGACGGCTGGTCCTTCTACGTGCATCAATGCGTCCTGGTGCCGCCAAGCGGCGAGCCGATCTGGTACGGTCGCAAGCAGGATTCCAACGGCGCCAAGCGCACCGCCTATCTGGACCATGACAATATCATCGGCTACCCCGATCACTACGTCCAGTCGAGCGAACGCCACCCGATGGATCTCCTGGCGCAGATCATCGATAAGCGCAGGTGGTCCAGCCTCACTGTTGGCGTCGAGATGGACAATTATTATTTCTCGGCCGCCGCCTTCGCCTCTCTGCAAAAGCATCTGCCAAATGCCCGCTTCAAGGATGCGGCGGGCCTCGTCAACTGGCAGCGCGCGATCAAGAGCCCGACTGAACTCGACTATATGCGAAAGGCAGGCAAGATCGTCGAACTGATGCACAAGCGCATTGTCGACGTCGTCGAACCCGGCATGCGCAAATGCGATCTCGTCGCCGAGATCTACGATGCCGGCATACGGGGTACGTCCGAATTCGGCGGCGATTATCCGGCGATCGTGCCGCTTCTTCCGTCGGGCGCAGACGCTTCCGCGCCGCACCTGACCTGGGACGACAAGCCGATGCGTTCGGGCGAAGGGACGTTCTTCGAAATCGCCGGCGCCTATAAGCGTTATCATTGCCCACTGTCGCGTACCGTATTCCTGGGCAGGCCGACGCAGGCCTTTCTCGACGCGGAAAAGGCGACGCTCGAAGGCATGGAGGCGGGCCTTGCCGCAGCAAGGCCCGGCAATATGTGCGAGGACATCGCCAACGCCTTCTTCGCCGTCTTGAAAAAATACGGGATCATCAAGGACAACCGCACCGGCTATCCGATCGGTCTTTCCTATCCGCCTGACTGGGGCGAACGCACGATGAGCCTGCGCCCAGGCGACCGTACGGAGCTGAAACCCGGCATGACATTCCATTTCATGACCGGTCTCTGGCTCGAAGACATGGGGTTGGAAATCACGGAGAGCATCGCGATTACCGAAACGGGTGTTGAATGCCTGTCCAATGTTCCGCGCCGGCTGTTCGTGAAAGGCTGAGACCATGCTGACGAGTGCGCCCCGCCCCTCGCCGATCGCCTCATCCGTCGATTTCGACGGGAAGGGTGTGCAGCACGGGCACCTGCGATTGCCTTATAGCCGTGACGACAGCGCCTGGGGTTCGGTCATGATCCCGATCTGCGTCATCTCCAACGGGCAAGGCCCGACCGCCCTCCTCACCGGTGCCAATCACGGCGACGAGTATGAAGGTCCGGCGGCTCTCTACGAGCTGGCACAGACACTGGATCCGGCGCAGGTGAGTGGGCGCATCATCATCGTCCCGGCGCTCAATTATCCCGCGTTTCGCGCAGGGACCCGCACGTCGCCGATCGATCGCGGAAATCTGAACCGTAGCTTTCCAGGTCGCCCGGATGGAACGGTGACGGAAAAGATCGCGGACTATGTCACCCGCCATCTTATACCGCTCGCCGACATCGTGCTCGACTTCCATTCGGGCGGCAAGACCCTCGACTTTCTTCCCTATGCCGCAGCGCACGAGCTGCCTGACAAGGGTCAGGAGGCGCGCTGTTTTGATGCCGTTGCAGCTTTTGCTGCGCCCTACTCGATGAAGATGCTGGAGATCGATGCGGTCGGCATGCTGGATACGACGGTCGAGGAGATGGGCAAGGTTTTCGTCACCACGGAGCTCGGCGGTGCTGGCACCGCCAGCGCAAGATCGATCGAGATCGCGCGAAAGGGCAGTCTCAACCTCCTGCGCCACGCCGGAATTCTGGAGGGGGCGCCGGCTACTCAGCCGACGTGCTGGCTCGATATGCCGTCGAGCGACTGTTTCACATTCGCAGAGGATGACGGCCTGGTCGCCTTTGCGCAGGATCTCGGAGATCCGATCCATACCGGCGATATCATCGCCAGCATCTACCCGGTCGGAAAGACCGGTGTCGCGCCAATCCGCTGCCGCGCAGCCATGGATGGCGTTCTGGCGGCTCGCCACGTGCCCGGCCTCATCAAGGCCGGCGACTGCCTTTCCGTCATCGCGACGATCACGGAGAAGACCAAATAAACGCAACCATGTGAGATCCGAAAACGGACCACAAGAAGCTTAACCAGAGGAGAATTCGAATGCGCATCTCAAAATCCATTTGCCTTTCTGCCCTTGCGCTCGGCATCGGCGTCACGTCAGCCAGCGCACTGACCGTCGAAGAAGCCAAGAAACAGGGATTTATCCGCGCAGCAACAGCCAACGAGGTACCCTACTCGTATATGCAGCCGGACGGCACCTCTGCCGGTATCGGACCCGACGTCGCCAATGCCGTCCTAAAATCCATGGGCATCGAGGAGGTCAATTGGACCGTAACGCCCTTCGGCACGCTCATTCCGGGTCTCAAGGCTCGTCGCTTCGATTTTGCCGCCGCCGAGCAGAACATATCGCCCGAGCGCTGCAAGCAGGTCGCCTTTACCGAACCCAACTCGTCCTACGGTGAGGGACTGCTGGTCAAGAAGGGCAATCCGAAGGGCCTGACGACCTATGGCGACATCGCAAAAGACCCATCCTTGAAAGTCGCCGTTGTTTCCGGCGCAAACAATGTCGACTTCCTGCGCGCCGTCGGCGTCAAGGACGAGCAGATCGTCTTCATTCCGGCGAATGCCGATGCGATCCCCACCGTGCAAAGCCGGGTCGATGCCTATGCGGCGACCGAGTTGACCGTTTCCGAACTTGCCAAGGGACAGGCCAATGTCGAGCAGGTCGCGCCATTCAAGGATCCGATCGTCAAGGGCGCACCGGTCCGCAACTATGGCGGCTTTGCCTTCCGTCCGGAAGACAAGGAATTGCGCGACGGGTTCAACACTGCGCTCGTCGCGTTCCGAAAGACGGACGACTACAAGAAGATCCTCATGAAGTATGGTCTGTCGGAACAGAGCATCGCGGCAGCGGCAGAGAAGAACGTCGCCGATCTCTGCGCCGGGAAGTAACAAGAAAGGCGCCCGGTCCCGGACTGGGCGTGACCTGCTTTCATTCGGAGAGATTGCCAGATGAGCTGGACAGCCTATCTGCCGATGCTTTGGCAAGGCGCTACCGTGACGATGACGATCACTTTGGCAGCGATCGTCTGCGGCGCGGTGCTTGCCTTCGTTTTCGGCATCCTGCGCGTCGAGGGAGGACCGATCCTGTCAGCCGTCGCGCTCTGTTACACGGAGGTGTTTCGCGGGACCTCGCTGTTCGTTCAGCTCTTCTGGTTCTATTATGCGCTGCCGCTCGTCGGTCTGAGTTTCGATCCGATCACCACCGGCATCCTGGTATTGGCCGCCCATGTCGGCGGCTATGGGGCCGAAATCGTTCGAGGGGCCCTCATGTCGGTCTCCGTCCAGCAGCTGGAAGCCGCCCGGGCATTGAATTTCAACCGTGCCCAGACCCTCTTTCGCATTTCGCTGCCACAAGCCATCGTCGAAATGATGCCGGCCTTCGGAAACCTCGCCATCGAAACGCTGAAGCTGTCCTCGCTGGTGTCGTTGATCTCGATAGCCGATCTCACCTTCGCGGCCCAGTCCATCCGCAACATCACGCTGGACAGCGCAAGCATCTATTCGATCACCCTTGTATGCTACTTCGCCATGTCGCTCGTCTTGATGGCCGCCGTGCGCGTGATCGAGCATTTCGTGCGGCGCGGCGATGTCTTCCCTCGCTCGGCTCATTCGTGAGGACCTTGCGGCTATGATGTATGGTTACGAATGGGACACAACAACCTGGATTACCTACACGACCTCGATCCTGCCAATCATTCTGATTGGTTTGACCGTCACGTTGAAGGCTGCAGCGGCTGGATTTGCGATTGCACTGATGCTCGGCCTGGCGTTCGCCCTCTTGCGCCGAAGCCGCGTCAAGGTGATCTCCTGGGCGACAGCCTTTGTCGTGGAATTCCTGCGCGATACGCCGCTTCTGGTGCAGCTGTTCTTCCTTTACTACGTGCTGCCCGATTTCGGTATCGTGCTGCCGGCCTTTCTCACCGGTGCACTGGCACTCGGTCTGCAATATGCGGCCTATACGTCGGAGGTCTATCGCGGCGGCATCGAAGCCGTTCATCACGGCCAATGGGAAGCGGCAACCGCGCTCAACATGACCCGCATGCAGACCTATTACGACATCATCCTGCCTCAGGCCATTCCGCGTATCGTGCCTGCCATGGGCAATTATCTCGTGGCCATGATCAAGGAGACCCCAGTTTTATCGGTAGTTACCGTTCTTGAGATGATGGGCCTTGCCAACATGATCGGCGAACGCACCTTCGAATATCTGGTGCCGCTGACGCTTGTCGGGCTGATCTTCCTTCTGCTGACGCTGATTTGCTCAGCAGGTCTCCACCGCTTGCAGAAAGCTCTTCCAAAGGCAGGAATACCCTTGCGATGACCGACAATATCGATCCGCCCATCATCGAGTTTTCCGACGTCACCAAGCGCTTCGGGATTCTGACAGTGCTTGACCACTTCAATTTCAGCGTCGCGAAGGGCGAGAAAGTCACGCTTATAGGACCGTCAGGCTCCGGCAAATCGACGGTCCTGCGCATTCTCATGACACTCGAACCGTTCCAGGAAGGCAAGCTGACGCTTGCTGGTACCTCCTACCACGAGCAGGGCGGCAAGGGCCGGTTCCAGGCCTCTGAAAAACACCTGCGCCAAATCCGCAATCATGTCGGCATGGTCTTCCAGAGCTTCAATCTCTTTCCTCATATGACGGTCCTTCGCAACGTTGTCGAGGCGCCGGTGCGGGTACTGGGAATGGCGCGGGCTGAAGCCGATGCGCGTGCGCTTGAACTGCTGCAGATGGTGGGGCTCGCGGATAAGAAGGACCACTATCCGGTCCAGCTTTCCGGCGGGCAGCAGCAGCGCGTGGCAATCGCCCGCGCGCTTGCGATGCGCCCACGAGTTCTGCTTTTCGATGAACCGACATCAGCGCTTGATCCGCAACTGGTGGGCGAAGTGCTTTCCGTCATCCGCGCACTGGCGCATGAACATGATCTCACGATGCTACTCGTCACCCATGAGATGCGCTTTGCCCGAGAGGTCTCGGATCGCGTCTGCTTTTTCGATAAGGGGCGCATCTGCGAGCAGGGCGCGCCTGAAGAGATATTCGGCGCGCCGCAAGTGGAGCGGACGCGCGAATTTCTGTCATCGGTTCTCGGATAGTCTGAAAACCCAGCGGGGAGAGACTTCGGCGGACTGCTTAGAAATTGAGCGGCTAGATAGACGTTCTTGAAAGGATGTGACACTGGTTTGGGTCGTGATGGGTCGTCCGCGTTTTGGATGTCGAGGAGGAAGCACTTCGTGCTCGCCAACAGGCGATGATCCAGGCCATTGAGGCCCTCTTCCACGGCAATGAACCTGATTTTTCAGAGGTTTGCGATTGCAGGATGTGCCGGATCGGTGCCTTGACCCGATTGCCTCAGTTATCGCCGAGATGCCAAGCGTCGAACACCGGGCCTGAGGCGCCTTGCACCGGATCGGATTCGGGCAAGGCGACGTCGGCGATTGTTCTGAGGAGTTCTGCAGTTGGAGCGCTTGTCTGAATATCGGCGAGTTGGCCTGGCGGGTAGGCACCAACCACTCGAAAGTCGCTGCTCGCTTCGAGGTTCTGATGACCGGTCCCCGCGGGAAGGACGAGACAATCTCCCGGGTGCAACTCGAACACCTTACCGGTCGGGCCGCCGATCAGGAGCTTTCCCGTTCCTTTTCCGACACCAAGCACTTCGTGAGCGCCCGCGTGATAGTGCTGATAGCCAAAAACACCATCGCGCCAGATGCCTTCCCAGCCGTGCGAGGTGAAGAGACGCGCGAACTCCTCGCACCCGTCATCGCAGATGAAGATCTCGCGATAGACGATAACAGGAAGCATCTGGTTGTTGGGCACCCAGTCGCTTTTCTCAAAAAAGATCCTCTGCGTTTCCATGTCTTCCCCCATCACCGATAACCTCGTTTGCGGAACGCACTGTCATTGAGCCGTCACGCGCCGCACCGTATTGCCGACGTCGTCGGCGCTCAGTAGCCCACCCTGCTTGGCAACGCCAACACCCGCCGGCCGGTTTCGATGAGCCGCCCGCGCCCCGATAATCCAGGGCAACCACCTCAAGGTCCTTTTTGACCAGGAGCGGAGTGACCTTGCGCCACTCATGGCTTGTCTGCGGGAAACCAGGGAACAGTATGGCCGTGCGTGGGCCGCCTCCTCCGTCAGATAGTGCAACTTTAGATCGCCTCCGATGCTTGCGACAGAATGGCGAGATGTCATGCGAGAGCTACTTCCTCCTTCTCACCTATCGAGAGCGCCTGCGGCCTGAGGTGGCGACCGGCCTTCATCCACATCGGGACGAAAACGGAGCCCGGCTGGTGACGCATTGTTCAGACATGAATCGCACGACGGACCACGCCTGGCGACCATCAGTCTATCGAACGCATTGCCATTCCAATCGTTCCCGCGCGAGGGGAAAGCGATCGGCCAGTGTCATTCCTCCCAGGCGATCGTGGTTGCGCTATGGCTGATGGCGCCTACGATTTTGGAACCGTTATTCCTGCTTGGTCGCTGGTTTTCCGGGCGGATGGACTCGGCCAAGAAAATCACCGACGAGTGAGAGCACCTCATCGAGGTTGGTCTCAAGAAGCCAATGACCACCATCCAGTAGATGCAGTTCGGCGTCTGGGAGATCGCGGAGATACGCACGCGCCGACTTCGCCGGCATGTACCCGTCCTGCGGTCCCCATACGATCAGCGTCGGCGGACGATGCTTGGCGAGGTAGTTCCGGTATTGAGGAAACCAGGCACGGTTCTCTTTCAGGCCTGCGATCAGATCAATCGCAACTTCCTTGCGCTTCGGCGTCATCAATGACCAATGCAACTTCCAGAGGTCGGGCGGAATCTGTCGGGCGAGCTCAGGCCTCAGATCGTTCAGGAATTCCTCTCTGAATGTCTCTTCTTTGATCGCCTCCGACACTTTCAGCCTCATGTCGGAACGGGGCAGCCGCCAGGTACTCTCGATCTCGGCATATTTCGGCCCCAGCGCATCCTCGTACGGGATATCGCCATTTTGGATGATGAGCGCTGCGATGCGCTCTGGTGCCTTGATAGCCAGCCGCGCGCCGATGGGGGATCCGAAGTCATGGAGATAAAGCGCGAAGCGCTGCAGGCCGAGCGTCTTCACGAAGCCGTCCAGAAAGCTGGCATAGCCGTCGAAGCTGTAGTCAAAGTCGTCCGGGGTCGCGCTGTAGCCGGCGCCGGGAAAGTCCGGCGCAAGCAGCCGCCAACGATCCGCCAGCCCTGGCATGAAATTGCGGAATTCGTACGACGAGCATGGATAGCCATGCGGCAACAACACCAAGGGTGCGTTTTCAGGCCCTGCTTCGCGGTAAAAGATATCGATGCCGTTGACGGTCACATGTCTATGGTTCGTTGGTTGCACGCATACCTCTCGGCGGCTCAGACTCCTTGAAGATTGACCACCAAACCCGTCGAACATCTGTTGGTTCCATGTGCTCCGGCAAAGCGGGGTGGCGGTGATGAGTGTCGTCACATTCGGAGAGAGGGCCGTCACCGGCCCGTGGTCGAGAGATTGTCCGCGCATGATAGTGTGCGACCGTGGCGACCCGAGAGCGGACGGTTCACTGTCTGATCGATTGTGTCAAAGTGCGGGGTGGGCGATTGTTGGAAAGCGAAACAGGCCTGGCAAGGAGATGAAAAATGACCTTCCATATCTGCACTGCTTGCGGAATGCAGTTCGACGAAAGCTCAGAACCACCCTCTGCCTGTCCCATTTGCGAAGACGATCGTCAATTCGTGCCACCATCAGGTCAGGTTTGGACACATATGACGGCCCTCCGGTCGACCCACGACTTGATCTGGACCAAAGAAGCAAAAGGCATACATTGCCTGCAGATCTCACCAGACTTTGCGATCGGTCAGCGAGCCTTCCTGATCGAAGGGCCTGACGGCAATATATTGTGGGACTGCCTCAGCCTCCTGGACGAGTCCAGCATAAGCCGAATTGCTGTAATGGGCGGGCTTGCGGCGATCGCCATTTCACACCCACATTTCTATTCCTCCATGATGGATTGGAGTTCAGCCTTCGGCGACGTACCTGTCTATATTCACAACGATGATCGAGAATGGGTACAGAGATCAGGCCCGGCGCTCAGCCACTGGGTGGGTGAGGTTTTTGAATTGAACCAGGCGACCCTTGTGCGCTGCGGCGGCCATTTCGCAGGCAGTTCAGTGCTGCATTGCCCTTGGCTGGAAGATGGGAAGGGCGCGTTGTTCGTGGGCGATACAATGCAGGTAACGCTCGACCGGAGATATGTGAGCTTCATGCGCAGCTTTCCGAACCTTCTGCCGTTGAGCGGGCGAGCGGTGAAGGGCATAGGCGAAGCGCTGCGCCCCTTCCGCTTCGAAGCTATCTATGGTGGATTTTCGGGCAGGACGATCAAACAGGAAGGATCGCGCGTTATCGAGCGGTCGATCCAGAGATACATCCATGCCATCGAGGGTGGCCCGTCATAACGAGAATGAATTGCGTTGATCGGGGTCGAACATTGGGCTCAACGTTCTCATGTCGTTTCCCGACGACAGGTCATGACGAACCCAGCCGTCACTTTCAGCGCTGCTGGGAAGCATGATGGGAGAGGCTGGCTTATTCGCCTCGTTTCCTGAAATTGGCACGAACAAGCGCGCCAGAGGCGACAGATCGATTGGAAGCTGTGGAAATCTCGCTGAACGAGCGCCATCGCCGGTGTCGCCTCCATGACAATGGACGCGGTCGGTGTCAGGGATTGCGCATCAACGACGATGCGGAGAACGACATGACGACGACCAACGAAATCGCAGACAAGATTGCTGGCGAACACGGTCTGACGAAGGTACAGGGTAAGGCGATCGTCGAGGCGGTCCTCGCTTCGATCACCGAGGCAGCTCTTGCCGGCAACGAAACCT